>NZ_JAGGOO010000017.1:2500-5321 GCF_018614415.1 Streptomyces sp. ISL-12 | reverse complement strand
AACACAGTGGACGCGAGCAACTGAGGACAAGCCCTCGGCCTATTAGTACCAGTCAACTCCACCCGTTACCAGGCTTCCATATCTGGCCTATCAACCCAGTCGTCTACTGGGAGCCTTACCCTCTCAAGGAGGTGGGAGCCCTCATCTCGAAGCAGGCTTCCCGCTTAGATGCTTTCAGCGGTTATCCCTCCCGAACGTAGCCAACCAGCCATGCCCTTGGCAGAACAACTGGCACACCAGAGGTTCGTCCGTCCCGGTCCTCTCGTACTAGGGACAGCCCTTCTCAAGACTCCTACGCGCACAGCGGATAGGGACCGAACTGTCTCACGACGTTCTAAACCCAGCTCGCGTACCGCTTTAATGGGCGAACAGCCCAACCCTTGGGACCGACTCCAGCCCCAGGATGCGACGAGCCGACATCGAGGTGCCAAACCATCCCGTCGATATGGACTCTTGGGGAAGATCAGCCTGTTATCCCCGGGGTACCTTTTATCCGTTGAGCGACGGCGCTTCCACAAGCCACCGCCGGATCACTAGTCCCGACTTTCGTCCCTGCTCGACCCGTCGGTCTCACAGTCAAGCTCCCTTGTGCACTTACACTCAACACCTGATTGCCAACCAGGCTGAGGGAACCTTTGGGCGCCTCCGTTACCCTTTAGGAGGCAACCGCCCCAGTTAAACTACCCATCAGACACTGTCCCTGATCCGGATCACGGACCCAGGTTAGACATCCAGCACGACCAGACTGGTATTTCAACGACGACTCCACAACCACTGGCGTGGCCGCTTCAAAGTCTCCCAGCTATCCTACACAAGCCGAACCGAACACCAATATCAAACTGTAGTAAAGGTCCCGGGGTCTTTCCGTCCTGCTGCGCGAAACGAGCATCTTTACTCGTAGTGCAATTTCACCGGGCCTATGGTTGAGACAGTCGAGAAGTCGTTACGCCATTCGTGCAGGTCGGAACTTACCCGACAAGGAATTTCGCTACCTTAGGATGGTTATAGTTACCACCGCCGTTTACTGGCGCTTAAGTTCTCAGCTTCGCCCCACCGAAATGGAGCTAACCGGTCCCCTTAACGTTCCAGCACCGGGCAGGCGTCAGTCCGTATACATCGCCTTACGGCTTCGCACGGACCTGTGTTTTTAGTAAACAGTCGCTTCTCGCTGGTCTCTGCGGCCACCCCCAGCTCACGGAGTAAATCCGATCACCAGGTGTGGCCCCCCTTCTCCCGAAGTTACGGGGGCATTTTGCCGAGTTCCTTAACCATAGTTCACCCGAACGCCTCGGTATTCTCTACCTGACCACCTGAGTCGGTTTAGGGTACGGGCCGCCATGAAACTCGCTAGAGGCTTTTCTCGACAGCATAGGATCATCCACTTCACCACAATCGGCTCGGCATCAGGTCTCAGCCTTATGTGCGACGGATTTACCTACCGCACGGCCTACACCCTTACCCCGGGACAACCACCGCCCGGGATGGACTACCTTCCTGCGTCACCCCATCACTCACCTACTAACCGCTTGGGCCGGCGGCTCCACCACTTTCCATTCCCCGAAGGGTCCGGAACGGCTTCACGGCCTTAGCATCACGATGCTCGATGTTTGACGCTCCACAGCGGGTACCGGAATATCAACCGGTTATCCATCGACTACGCCTGTCGGCCTCGCCTTAGGTCCCGACTTACCCTGGGCAGATCAGCTTGACCCAGGAACCCTTAGTCAATCGGCGCACACGTTTCCCACGTGTGTATCGCTACTCATGCCTGCATTCTCACTCGTCAACCGTCCACAACTCGCTTACACGGCTGCTTCACCCGGCAGACGACGCTCCCCTACCCATCACAGCAGGCGTTGGCCCTATAGCTGCAATGACACGACTTCGGCGGTACGCTTGAGCCCCGCTACATTGTCGGCGCGGAATCACTAGACCAGTGAGCTATTACGCACTCTTTCAAGGGTGGCTGCTTCTAAGCCAACCTCCTGGTTGTCTCTGCGACTCCACATCCTTTCCCACTTAGCGTACGCTTAGGGGCCTTAGTCGATGCTCTGGGCTGTTTCCCTCTCGACCATGGAGCTTATCCCCCACAGTCTCACTGCCGCGCTCTCACTTACCGGCATTCGGAGTTTGGCTAAGGTCAGTAACCCGGTAGGGCCCATCGCCTATCCAGTGCTCTACCTCCGGCAAGAAACACACGACGCTGCACCTAAATGCATTTCGGGGAGAACCAGCTATCACGGAGTTTGATTGGCCTTTCACCCCTAACCACAGGTCATCCCCCAGGTTTTCAACCCTGGTGGGTTCGGTCCTCCACGAAGTCTTACCTCCGCTTCAACCTGCCCATGGCTAGATCACTCCGCTTCGGGTCTTGAGCGTGCTACTAAAATCGCCCTGTTCGGACTCGCTTTCGCTACGGCTACCCCACCCGGGTTAACCTCGCAACACACCGCAAACTCGCAGGCTCATTCTTCAAAAGGCACGCAGTCACGAGACAAACACAAGTGCTTGTCCGACGCTCCCACGGCTTGTAGGCACACGGTTTCAGGTACTATTTCACTCCGCTCCCGCGGTACTTTTCACCATTCCCTCACGGTACTATCCGCTATCGGTCACCAGGGAATATTTAGGCTTAGCGGGTGGTCCCGCCAGATTCACACGGGATTTCTCGGGCCCCGTGCTACTTGGGTGTCTCTCAAACGAGCCGCTGACGTTTCGACTACGGGGGTCTTACCCTCTACGCCGGACCTTTCGCATGTCCTTCGCCTACATCAACGGTTTCTCACTCGTCCCACGGCCGGCAGACCGTGAAAGAGAGATC
>NZ_JAGGOO010000178.1 GCF_018614415.1 Streptomyces sp. ISL-12 | reverse complement strand
CAAGCACGTGGAGCGGCGCGGCATCGGCACCCGGGAGAACTTCTCCGGGCAGCCGTCGGGCACCTACCGGACGTTCACGGTGCCGTGGATCGCCTCCGCGCCGGTCGGCGCGCCGACGCCGGTACGGGCCGTGGACGGTACGCTGTCGGGCGCGGTCACCCACAACCAGGCGTCGGACTCCACCACCGTCACGCACATCGTGCAGACGACCTCCGCCCAGCGCTCCAACGAGCCCTCCGACCCGGTGGAGTTCACGACCGTCTGGCGGGTCCGCGTCGACGCCCCCGCGGTCACCGCGCCGGCCACCGCCACGACCGCGCCCGCTCCGGACGGCTGGGGCACCCCGCGTACGCACGGGCCGACGACCATCTGGTTCCCGCGCCACCTCACCACCGCCGACCCGGCGCCCGGCTCGCTGCCCGCCCCGGCGGCGCCGGCCGACCTGCCGCTGTACGGCGTCGACGCGGTGATCGACCCGCGCGCCCTGTACGAGCACGTGCACCGCTCCTTCCAGGCCGACCTCGACGAGGCCGCCGCCGGGCAGGTCGCCGACTTCCTCTCCGAGCAGGTGCTGCGCGGCACGCTGCCGATGCAGCTGGAGGGCGGGCTCTACTCGCCTGTCCTGACCGACGCCTCCGGCAACGCCGTCGGCATGCTGCACCTCGTCACCACACCCACGGTCGGCACCCCGCAGCGGCAGAGCACCGCGGGTCAGATCAACCTCGAAAGCCACCTGGTCAACACCTCGAAGGTGGACCTGTCCTCGAAGTACACCAGCGGCGTCGCCCTCACCGGCTCCGGGGCCGCGGCACTCACCGCCGACCACCGGCAGGGCCACCCGGACGCCTCACGGGTGATCGGCGGCAACCTCGGCCTGCGCGGCCAGGCCACGGCGGCCGTGACCAACACCTACGGCGCGGGCTCCGCCTCGGGCACGATGCACGCCATCCGCACCAACCGCAGCCATCTCCTCGCCCCGGCCGCCGTCACCTACCAGGTCACCCTGATCCGGCCCGACGGCACCGAGACCGCGGCGCCGCCGCTCGCCCACGGACACGGCATGGACCTCCGGGTGCTCAGCAAGGCGGACGCCACCGGGCACCCGCCGGCCGCGGACGAGGTGCGGGAGCTGCCGGACGCGCTGGAGCGGCTGGACGGCATCGGCCTGAGCGCGGCGCCGCTCGACGTCACCGGCACGGACGTGCTGTTCGACCGCGCCGAGCGGTGGCTGCGCCGCGAGGGCTTCCTGCCGCCCGCCCCGGCGACGGCCGACGGGCCGGGCGGGCTCGGCGGGCGGCTGAAGCAGGCGGTCCGGGACCACGAGCCGGAGCACCAGATCCGGTTGCACGCCCAGCTCAACAACCTGCGCCGGCTGCGCGAGGCGCGCTCCCGCACCGGGCGGCGGGCCGCGACCGACGCCATGGTCGACGGCGGGCACGCCCTGCACTTCGAGGTGCCCAACAGCACGGACACCGGCGTCCGCCGGGTCCGGCTGCTGCTCACCGCCGAGCGGGACACCCCCCGGGCGGCCGTCCACCGCCGGGTGCTGCCCGGCATCCAGACCATGGGCCTGGCCCAGGCGGCCGGCAGCGACACCGAGCAGCGCGGCGAGTCCTACGGCGGCGCGCTCGGCCCGACGGGCAGCGTCACCGCTCCGCTGGGCGGCTGGGGCTCGATCGGATTCGGCGGCGACTACCAGTACGGACACCAGGTCACGCACGGGGACACCGTGGGCGGGGCCACCGGGCACGACCAGTTCTACATCGGCACCGGGCAGGACAGCCACGAGTTCGAGGTGCCGGTGCGGCTGGGCCTGGACCTGTACGCGGACGACGGCACCCGGCCGACGGAGCGGTTCGGGCAGGATCCCGCGCCCGCTCCGGCACCGCCCGCGCCCGGAGCGCCGCCCGCGCCGCCGGCCCCCAATCCGCCGACGGTCGCCGGGACGCTGCGGCTGGCGGTGCCCCACGGCCGCACCCACGCGCCGTCCCCGGGCGCACCGGCGTCGCCCGCGCCGCGCCGGGACGGTGTGCCGCGCCTCCCCGACGCCACCGACCACGCCCGCCTGGACGGCACGGACGCGGCCGGCACTCCCCGTCCGGAGCTGGTGCGCGTCCCCGACGACGCGCTGATCGACACGGTGCGCGGCTCCGCCGCCATCGAGTCGGCCTTCCAGCGGGGAGCCGGCGACATCCGCCGCGAAACGGCGACCACAGCGCCGGCGGCCGCGCCGGCCGGCGGACCGATCCTGCCGGTGACGGCCCCGAACCCGGGCACGGCGACCACCCCCGCAGCGGCCGGCACCGCCGCCACCCC
The DNA here is from genome assembly GCF_018614415.1 of Streptomyces sp. ISL-12. Classification (GTDB taxonomy): domain Bacteria; phylum Actinomycetota; class Actinomycetes; order Streptomycetales; family Streptomycetaceae; genus Streptomyces. The sequence goes on along the minus strand of NZ_JAGGOO010000178.1, from coordinate 5,015 downwards.
GTCCGGCGTCCGCCTCTCCCCCCTCGCCGGGCACGGTCTCGCCGACACCCGCACCCGGGCCGCCGAGATCCGGCACGCCGCGCTCACCCCGGGCAGCCTGGTCGCGCACGGGCACGCCCTCTTCAAGAGTTCCTACGTCGTGGAGGGCCTGTCGCTGCCGGGGACGGTCGCGGACGGCCAGTACTCGGTGGAGATCCAGGCCGTCGCCCACCGGCCCCGGCTGCTCGACACCACCAAGCAGTATCTGGAGACCGGCGTCTCCGCGACCGACAGCGCGCAGCAGCTCAAGTCGCTCGGCAAGTCGCACCAGTTCGGCGGCGTGGGCACGCTCACGCAGAACCCGCCGACGGTGCCCGCGGGACCGGACAACGCGGCCGGCCACACCAGCCCCGAGACCGAGGGCTCCGCCTCCTCCACCGGCACCACCGGCACGTCGTACAAGGGGCTGTTCAACCCGTCCGGGCGCCTCGGCTACATCGCCCGCACGGACACCGCGGACACCCTGGCCTCCAGCACCGGCGTCAACCGCACCCCCACCGAGAGCGGTCAGCTGTACCGGATCGTCGCGGACGTCACCTACCTCGTCACGGTCCGGGCGGGTTCCCGCAACGTCCTGGGCGGCGTCCCCGGCGAGCCCGGCACCGTCGACCCGGTCACGTACGCCGTGGACGTGCCGGACGGGCTCCAGTTCCTGATGACGCAGGGCCAGCTCGCGCGGGACGCCCGCTGGATGGGCTCGGTGGCGGGGCTGGCCCCCGCGCCCGCCCCGGCGCTGACGGCGCCGCTGCCGTCGTCGTACGTCCGCGACCGGCAGCTCGGCCTCGGCGGTGTCACGTCCGTCGTCGAGTACGAGACACCGACCGCCGCGCCGGTGCCGTCGTCCGGGCCGAACAGCGGCGCCGTCCCGCTCGGCCCGGTCCGGCCCCGGGAGCGGCGCGGCCAGGTGCGGCGGGCGCTGCTCGACCTGGTGGAGCGGGAGGCGCCCGGCTCGACCACCCCCGGGCACCCCGGCTACCAGCCCGGCGTGCACACCCGGATCGCCCAGCTCGCCTCCACCGGCGGCCTGCGTGCGCTGCCCGGCCGCGGACCGGACGGCACGCCCCGGCGGGCCACCACCCGCTTCCACTTCCGTCACCACGGGTACGGCGGTGAGCGCCTCGTAGAGGTGACGCTGACGGCGGTGCCGCGGCGCACCCAGGACCTGACCGGCGTGCGCGGCGCCTCGCGCCCCGGCTCGGGCCTGGAGCAGTGGCAGTCGCACACCTCCTCGGGCCGCACCACGACCCGGGCGTCGGTGCGGCAGAAGCAGCTCGCCGCCAGCCTCACCACCCGCTACCTCCGCCCCGGCCAGAACGCGGACGGCGGCAAGGTGGACCGGGCGGCGCCGGTGTTCACCCCGCAGGCGGCCACCAGCAGGTCGGCCCGGCGGGCGGCCACCGCCGACAACCGCTTCTGGCTGCGCACCGACAACGGCGCCGACTTCGACGGCCTGGAGTACGACTACGTCGTCTCCATACGCTCGGCGCTGGTCGCCGACTGGCCGCCCAACGTGCTCGGCGGCCTCGTGCAGAACGGCGTCATCGCCTGGTCCGACGCGGACGGCGACGTACGCCGCTGGATGGACGAGCTGCTGCGGCGCGGGCAGCCGCGCACCCGCAGCGTGCCGGTCGTGCTGTCCCTGCGCTTCACCGGCACCGAGACCGGCGCGCGTACCTCCCCGGCGTCGGTGACCGCGCCGTCCGCCCTGTCCACCACCGACCCGCGCAACCGGGTGCGCGGGACCGGTCCGACGGCCACCCCGTACCTGGCCGACGCCCAGATGTTCCACCCGGCGGGGCCGACCCCGGCGTTCGCCTTCGACGGCTGGGGGCATCTGGAGACCGCGCTGAACGAGGTGGCGCCGCTGACCGACGGCCGCTGGCACTCGCAGCTGACCTCGGTGTCGGCGGAGGGCCGCGCGGTCCGGCTCGGCCAGCTCGTCCAGGCGGGCCGCATCTCCCTGGACCGCACCCGGCTGGCCGCCGACCTCACCCGGCGGATGCCCGGCACCCGCCCCTTCGAGGGCGCGCCCGCGCACGCGCCGTCCATCGAGATCACCCTCTACAACCCGCGCCGCGCCACCCACGCCGACGACGTCACCCTCGACCAGCTGCACAACACCACCGACACGGTGAGCACCTCGGCCGGCGCCGACCACTCCCTCGCCACCGCCTTCACCGAACTGCTCAGCGCCGACGACGCCAACCACCACCTGGCCGGGTTCACGGTGCCGCTCGCCCAGCGCCCGACCCAGCCGTCCGCGTTCGGCGGCACCACCACCGGCAGCCGCCGCGACTGGCTGAAGTCCGGCTCCACCTCCGCGCCCGCGAGCGGCGCCCGCGGCACCCGCAGTTACGCCGTCGACGCCGACGTGCACCTGCTCGTCGAGGGGCCCGCGGGCACCCGCCACGTCACCGGCACCGTCACCCTCCGCGTCGAGGAACGCGACCTGCTCGGCCACGGCCTCATCGCCCCGGACGAGTCCCCGGACGCCGTCCGCGACCTGCCCGCGCTCGTCCCCGACTGGGCCACCGCCGAGCCGCACGCCCTGGCCGAGCGCCTCACCTCCGCGCTCACGCCGGGTCACCAGGGCGTGCAGCTCTGGGTGGCCCTCGGCGCCGACCCGGACGGCACCCGGCTGGGCCAGGCCCTCTACGGCGCCTCCCGCGCCGCCGTCCTGGGCAACCGCCCGGTCGAGCTGATGACCCGGGACGCCGCGGGCGTGCGCCGCTGGGAGTTCACCCCCGACGGCGCCCTCGTCACCGCCGACGCCGCGCTCACGGCCGCGTGGACGCCCTTCCACGCCGAGGCCGAGCGGCTGCACGCCGCCGCCGACACCCTCGCCGACACCCCCGCCCGGCTGGCCCGCCTCACCGCCTCCCTCCAGCACGCCAACCGCGCCCACTCCGACGCCCTCGACGCGGACGGGCGGGCGCGGGACGCCGTGACGGGGGCGACGCGGGCACTGCAGCGGGCGCGGACCGGGGCCGTCACCTCGGCGCGGGCCGCGCGGGACGCCCAGAACCTCGTCGACCGGCGGAAGAAGTCGTACGCCGACGCCCAGCGCGCGGCGGCCACCCTGCCGTCGGTCATCGCCGCGAACGAGCGCGCGGAGACGCGGGGACGCACGGATCTGCGGGCGGCGCTGGCCCGGCTGACCGAGGCGGAGAACGCGGTGCGCGCGGACCGCGCGAAGGCCGCCGGGAAGGAAGCCGGGAAAGCCGTTGGGAAGGCCGTTGGGAAGGACACGCCCGGCCCGCGGGCCACCGCCTCCACCACGACGCCGCGCTCCAGCCGACCGGCCGCCGACGTAGCCGACGACCCCCGGGTACAGGCGGCCCTCCCGGCGATCACCGCCGCCGAGACCGCCGTCCAGCAGGCCACCGACCGGCTGACGGCCGACCGCGAGGCGCTGACGGAGGCGCGGCGCGTCATAGAGATCGCACCGGCCGGCATCCGCGCCGCCGAAGAGGCCCGCGACCGGGCCGAGAACGCGGCCCGTAAGGACGCCGCCGCCGTGGTCCGGCGCGCCGAGAACCTGCGCGTGGCCCAGCTCCGGGAGAACCGCGCGGGGCTGCGGGCACAGCGCACCGGGCGCAAGGTCACCCGCCGCGAGGGACAGCTCGCCGCCACCGTCGCCGCGCAGCACCGGGCCGCCGCCGACCTGATGGCGGCCACCGCCGCGCTGCCGGACCTGGCCGGTGCCGTGCGGGACGACGCCCCCGCGCCCGAGCAGTCGCTGCGCACCACCTTCGCCACCGTCCCGCCCCGCTGGCCCGACCCCGACGGCCGCCCCGCCCCCCTCCCGGCCGGCGGCCAGACGCACACGCCGGGCGCGGCACCCGCGAAGGCGCCGGTGGACACGACGACGCCGAAGCCGAAGCCAGCCCCGAAAACGAAGCCGAAACCGAAGCCCGACACCAAGGGCAAGGCCCCGCTCGCACCGCCGAAGCCCCCGACAGCCCTCACCACACCTCCGGCACCGCCCGCCTCCTCGCCGTACGTCGCCCCGCGCGGCGCCCAGATCCAGACGCCCGGGGACGGCTACTGCCTGCTGTACGCGGTCATCGGCAGCGCGCCCCAGGTGGTGGGCAACCGCCTGACGCAGGCCGGCCCCGCCCTCGATCCGGGGACCGCCGCCTGGCTGGCCCGTCCGGACCAGGTACGGCGCACGCTGACGGCGCTCGCGGTGAACCCCGCGGCCACCGACCCGGGCACCGGACATCTGCGCGCCACGCGCCGGCGTGTGCAGGACCTGGTGCTGGCCCGGCTGGCGGCGGCCCGCGGGGGCGGCACCCCGCTGTCGCCCCAGGTGCTCGGCCAGCTCCGGGGCGTCCTGGTGGGACAGTTCGCGGCGCAGGCGTGGACCGCGCCCATCGGCTGGGTCGACGCGCGGCTGTCCCAGTTCGGCATCCAGGGCGTGACCCGCGCCGAGGACATGGACCCGGACGACCTCCAGTCCCGCTACCTCCGGGCGGTGTCCGCGCCGGGAGCGCCGCCGGGCCCGTCCGGCACTCCGCCGAGCAACCGCCAGATGTACGGCTACCTGCGCTCGCTCAACGCGCTGCCGACGCTCGCCACCATGTCACCGGACGAGCGCCGGCACCTGCTCGTCGCGCGCTACCACGGCAGCACCGCACCGCTGGCCACGGCCGAGGCCGACGCCCTCGAACGGGCGGTGCGCGACTGGTCTGACGAGTGGGACAACCCGGTCGGCGACGCCTTCCTGCCGCTGCTCGCCGACACCCTCGGTGTGCCGATCCACGTCTTCCAGCCGGTGTCGGACGCCACCGCCCTCACCCCGACCGGCGGTCCCCGGGGCATCGAGCTGCCGTACGGCCGGACCGACGCCACCGTGCCGGCGATGGAGCTGTACTACACGGGACGCAACCACTACAGCGCGAGCGACGCGGGCCCCCTCACCACAACCACGACCACGACCACGCCCGCCAACGCCACCTCCAACGCCCCCCGCG
>NZ_JAGGOO010000177.1 GCF_018614415.1 Streptomyces sp. ISL-12 | reverse complement strand
CGGCGGGGCGGCGGGGCGGGGGCGCGGGACCACCCGGCGCAGGCCCTTCGGGCGCTCCTTGGGGACCTGCTCGGGGCTCTGCTTGGGGCTCTGCCTGGGGCCCTGCCTGGGGCTCCGCTTGGGACGCTCCTTGAGGCGCTCCCTGGGTCGCTCCTCGCGCGGGGTCTCGCCGTCCGGCTGGACGGGCACGGCGGGCGGCGGTTCCCAGGACGCGGTCCGGTGGTCGCCGCCGGCCGCCTCGACCACCTCGTCGGGGCTGCCGAGCCGGTCCAGGATGCGGCGGACGGCCGCCGGGGAGTCGACGACGGTCCGGGACCGGCGCTTGTCGATCTCGTTGCGCAGCTCGGCGACGAGACGCATGCGCGTGGCCGACGGCAACTGCTGCTGCTGAGCCACGTCCCCGACGCGGCTCAGATACTCGTAGACGACCTGGTCGCTCTCGATCCCCACAACCCCTCCGGGGCGGTGCGTTGGTGATACCCCGTCGGTCGACCGTACCCGTTGTCGCGGTGCGAAATCGCCCCCACCGGCGGCGAAACCCCCGGGAACGGGACGGGACGCGCCCCGGGCGGGCGTCCGGGAACGGCTCGGCGGGCCGGGGGCGACCCGCTACCGTGGGGCGGATGAGCACCGAGGAGAAGCCCGCTCCACCCCGGTCCCTCGCGGAGGCCCTTCGCGGCAGGGACGACGCTTCCCTGGCCGCCCTCCTGCGCAGCCGCCCCGACCTCGTCACCCCCGTCCCCACCGATCTCACCCAGCTCGCCACCCGGGCGGGCACCCGTGCCTCGGTGGTGCGGGCGCTGGAGCGGCTGGACCGGTTCACGCTGCAGACGGCCGAGGCGCTGGCCGTGGCGGCCGATCCGGCGACGTACGAGGAGCTGTCCGGGCTGATGGCCGGGGACGACGGTGACCCCGGCGTCGCCGCCGCGCTGCCGCGCGCGCTGGCCGTGCTGCGGGAGCAGGCGCTGGTGTGGGGCGGTGACGACCGGCTGCGGCTGGTGCGTACCGCCCGGGAACTGCTGGTGCCCTCGCCGCAGCATCCGTCGCCGACCGGGCTGGGGCCGACGGTGCGGGAGGCCACGGCGGGAATGTCGCCGGGGCGGTTGCAGGAGATCCTCGGCGCCGTCGGACTGCCCTCGACGCACGATCCAGTGTCCGCGGTGGACGCGCTGACCGGGCTGTTCACCGACCGGGACGCGATGGCGGCGCTGCTCGCCGGTGCCCCGGCGGAGTCCGTCCAGGTGCTGGAGCGGCTGGTGTGGGGGCCGCCGTACGGGCAGGTCACCCATGACCCGGCGCCCCATCTGCGCTGGCTCCTCGACCGGGGTCTGCTGCTGCCGACCGCGCCGGGCACCGTCGTGCTGCCCCGCGAGGTCGCCCTGCGGCTGCGGTCCGGGCGGGCGCACCGCACGCCCGAGCCGCTGCCGCCGCCGGTGACGCCCGCCGCCACGTACCGTCCGCAGGTGGTGGACGGCGCCGCCGCCGGGCAGGCGCTGGCGGCGCTCGCCACCGTCGAGGAACTGCTGAAGGACTGGGACGAGGGCGGCCCGGCCGTGCTGCGGGCGGGCGGGCTGAGCGTGCGCGACCTGAAGCGGACGGCGGTCGCCCTGGACGTCCCCGAGCCGGTCGCCGCCTTCTGGATCGAACTGGCCTACGCGGCCGGGCTGCTGGCCTCCGACGGCGAGGCCGACGAGCGGTACGCGGCGACCCCGGCCTACGACGAGTGGCGGGAGCTGCCTCCGGCCGAGCGCTGGGCGCGGCTGGCCGAGGCGTGGCTGCTCGCGACCCGCACCAGCGGCCTGGTCGGCAGCCGGGACGCCAAGGACCGCGCCCTGTCGGCGCTGGGCGCGGGGCTCGACCGGTCGGCGGCGCCGGAGGTACGGCACCGGGTGCTGGCGCTGCTGGCCCGGTTGCCCGAGGGGGCCGCGCCGGACCCGGAGTCGGTGCTGGCCCGGCTGCGCTGGGAGCGTCCGCTGCGGGGGCCGCGGCGGGACGAACGGGCCGAGCGGACCGAGGGTTCCACGGAGGACCTGCGGGCCCGGCTCGCCCGGTGGACGCTGGCCGAGGCGGAGCTGCTGGGGGTGACCGGGCGGGGGGCGCTGGCGGGGCCGGGGCGGGCGCTGATCGGAGTACCCGCGCCCGAGTCTCAGCCGCAGCCGCACGCGCACTCGCAGTCGCAGTCGCAGTCGCGTGCGCAGGAGAGCGGTGACGGCGGGCCCGGTGACAAGCTTCCCGTCCATCACCTCCAGCACCGCACGCCGCCCCCGCCCGAGCCGCTGCCGCCCACCGAGCAGGCCGCCGCGACGGCCGCCGCCGCCCGGGTGCTCGCGCCGCTGCTGCCCGAGCCGCTGGACCACGTCCTGCTCCAGGCCGACCTGACGGCGGTGGCGCCCGGCCCGCTGCGACGGCCGCTCGCCGAACTGCTCGACGTGGTCGCGGACGTGGAGTCCAAGGGCGGGGCGACCGTCTACCGGTTCACGCCCGGTTCGGTGCGCCGGGCCCTGGACGCCGGACGGACCGCCGCCGACCTGCACTCCTTCCTCGCGCGGTACTCCCGCACGCCGGTGCCGCAGCCGCTGACGTACCTGATCGACGACGTGGCCCGCCGGCACGGGCGGCTGCGGGTCGGGGCGGCCTCCGCGTACGTCCGCTGCGACGACGACGCGACGCTGGACGAGATCCTCGCCGACAAACGGGCCGCGAACCTCGGGCTGCGGCGCCTGGCGCCGACCGTGCTGGCCGCGCGGACCGACCCGGCGGGGCTGCTGGAGGGGCTGCGCGCGATGGGGTTCGCGCCGGCCGCCGAGTCCGCCGGGGGCGATGTGCTGATCGCCCGCGCCGACGCCCGCCGCACCCCGCCGCGCACGGCGCCCGAGCCGGTCCCGGAGGGGCCGCCGGTGCCGGACGACGCGCTGCTGACGGCCGCGATCCGGGCCATCCGGGCCGGTGACCTGGCCGCCACCGCGCCGCGCAAGCCGGACGCCGGTACGACGCCGGCCGGCGGGGAGCCGCCCCGTACCGGTTCCGCCGAGACGCTGGCCACCGTGCAGGCGGCCGTGCTGACCGGCGAGGCGGTGTGGATCGGGTACGTGAACGCCGAGGGCGCCGCCAGTCAGCGGGTGATCGCCCCGGTGCGGGTGGAGGGCGGGTTCGTGACGGCGTACGACCACACCGCGGACGAGGTCCGCACCTTCGCGCTGCACCGGATCACGGGGGTCGCCGAACTCGCCGACGACGCGGGGTGACTCCCTCCCGTTTTACGCGGCCGGGCGTCCGGCCCCGTCTTTTTGCGCACGTTCGGGTGTACGCGGCGGTTCATGCGCGCAACGCCGGGGTTTTCCCACCCCGGAGGGAGCTTTTTTCATAAACCGCATCGGGCGGTTCCGGCTCGGGCAGCCACCGGGTGTCCTGAACCAGACCGAAAGGAAGTCCCGATGGGTGCCGTTCGTCGTATCGCCGCCGTCCTGACCACCACCGCCGCGCTCCTCACCGCGTTCGCCGCCGAGGCCGCCGCGATCGGTATCGATCTGGGCGGCGGGCTCACCCTCTGACCCGTCCCGTCCCTCCCTCCGCGGGCCGGTCCCACCCCTGGGCCGGCCCGCTCACCGCGCTCCGTACTCGACCCCGTCCGCTCCCGTGAAAGGCCGGAAGTCCATGGGTTCCAAGCTCCCCGTCTCCGTCCGTTCCACCGTCTCCGTCCGTTCCACCGTCTCCGTCCGTTCCGCCGTCGCCGTCTCCCTCTCCGCCCTGGTCACCGCCGCCGCATTGATCGCCGCGCTGGTCCCCGAGGCCGCCGCACTGCCGCTCCCGCTGGCGGGCACGGGCGGCCAGACGCTGGCCAACGGGGAGCTGATCTCCGTGGAGGGGCCGCTGGTGAACACCATCAATCTGTCCACGCTGCGGTAGCGCGGCGGGTGCGGTAGCTCTCCCCTTCGAGGCGCACCAGCTCGGCGTGGTGGACCAGGCGGTCCACCATCGCCGGGACGGACGGGCCGCCGAAGACCTCGTCCCAGCGGGCGGGCGGACGGTCCCCGGTCACGATCAGCGAGCCGCGTTCGTAGCGGTGGGCGACGAGCCGGAAGAAGAGGGACGTGGTCGCCGGGTCGAAGGGGGTGTAGCCGACCTCGTCGACGATCAGCAGGGGGTAGGCGTCGAGGGCGGTCAGTTCCTCGGTGAGCCGGCCGGCCGTGCGGGCCTCGGTGAGCCGGGCGGCCCACTCGGCGGCGGTCGCGAACAGCACCCGGTGCCCGGCCTGGCAGGCGCGCACCCCGAGCCCGACGGCCAGATGCGTCTTGCCGGTGCCGGGCGGGCCGGCGAACACCACGTTCTGCCGGGCGGTGACGAAGTCCAGCTTGCCGAGCCGGGCCACGGTCTCCCGGTCGAAGGCGAGGGGGTGGCTCTCGTCGAAGTCCTCCAGCAGCTTGCGCCCCGGGAAACCGGCCTCCCCGATCCGGTCCTCGGCCCCGGCCGCCGCACGCGCGGGCGGCACCTCGGCGGCCTGCCGCTGGGCCGGGAAGGGGGCGGGAACGGGAGCGGGTACGGGAGCGGGAGCCGGGGGCGCGGAGATCTGGGCGATGTGCGTTTCGGGCGACGGCGTGTCCGCCGGGGTCCGCTCCTGCCGCCGTTCGGTCAGGTGCGCGCGTTCCGCCTGCCGGGTCATCGGGCCCGACATGTACGCCAGGATCGCCGCCGAGACGATGAACGCCATGTGGATGACCGTGCCCCACAGCAGCGCGTGCCGGGAGGTGTGGTGGACGTCCACGAACATCTGGAGAAGGTGGACGGAGGAAATGCCCACGATGGCGGTGGCCAGTTTCACCTTCAGCACATTGGAATTGACGTGCGACAGCCATTCCGGCTGGTCCCGGTGGCCCTGGAGGCCGATACGCGAGACGAAGGTCTCGTAACCGCCGACGATGACCATGATCAACAGGTTGGCGATCATGACGACGTCGACCAGCTTGAGCACGGCGAGCATGACGTACGTCTCGGTGGCCTGCCCGCTCACGCAGCGCAGGAGTAAGGCCCACAGTTCGTTGAAGAACTTGTAGACGTACACGCCCTGCGCGGCGACCAGGCCGAAATACAGGGGAGCCTGTAGCCAGCGGGTGGCGAAAAGGGCGTAGCCGAGCGTCGGCATCGGGGTGTTCTGCACAGGGGGCACGGTCGCTTATTTTCCTGGGCCGTCCGGGGCAAGGGGAATTCACACCACACGTTGGAATGAAAAGACATTCAGTAGGACGGGACGCCCGCCCGACCCCGTGAACCCGTGGCCGCCCCCTCCGCCCGTCCCGCCGGCCCCTCGCACACCCGGGCCGATCAGGCACACTGGACGTTTGGCCGATCCGTTCCGTCGCCGTCGGCCGTACGCGCGCGAAAGGGTGCCGCCCGTGAATGGTCCACTCATCGTCCAGTCCGACAAGACTCTGCTCCTGGAAGTCGACCACGAGCTGGCCGGCGACTGCCGTCGTGCCATCGCCCCCTTCGCCGAACTGGAGCGGGCCCCGGAGCACATCCACACCTACCGGGTGACGCCGCTGGGCCTGTGGAACGCGCGGGCGGCGGGCCACGACGCCGAGCAGGTCGTCGACGCCCTGGTCGAGTACAGCCGCTACCCGGTGCCGCACGCGCTGCTCGTGGACATCGCCGAGACGATGGACCGCTACGGGCGCCTCACCCTGTCCAAGCACCCGGCGCACGGGCTGGTGCTGACCACCACCGACCGGCCGGTCCTGGAGGAGGTGCTGAAGTCGAAGCGGATCGCCCCGCTGGTCGGCGCCCGCATCGACCCCGACACGGTCGCCGTGCACCCCTCCGAGCGCGGGCAGATCAAGCAGACGCTGCTGAAGCTGGGCTGGCCCGCCGAGGACCTCGCCGGGTACGTCGACGGCGAGGCGCACCCGATCGAGCTGGCCGAGGACGGCTGGGCGCTGCGCCCGTACCAGAAGCAGGCGGTGGAGAACTTCTGGCACGGCGGCAGCGGGGTCGTGGTGCTGCCGTGCGGCGCGGGGAAGACGCTGGTCGGCGCCGGTTCGATGGCGCAGGCGAAGTCGACCACGCTGATCCTGGTCACCAACACGGTCTCCGCCCGGCAGTGGAAGCACGAGCTGGTCAAGCGCACCTCGCTGACCGAGGACGAGATCGGCGAGTACAGCGGGACGAAGAAGGAGATCCGGCCGGTCACCATCGCCACGTACCAGGTGCTGACGACCCGGCGGAAGGGCGTCTACCCGCACCTGGAGCTGTTCGACTCCCGGGACTGGGGGCTGATCGTCTACGACGAGGTGCACCTGCTGCCGGCGCCGGTCTTCAAGTTCACCGCGGACCTCCAGGCGCGGCGCCGCCTCGGCCTGACCGCGACCCTCGTCCGCGAGGACGGCCGCGAGTCGGACGTGTTCTCCCTCATCGGGCCGAAGCGGTTCGACGCCCCGTGGAAGGAGATCGAGGCGCAGGGGTACATCGCGCCCGCCGACTGCGTGGAGGTACGGGTCAACCTGACCGAGTCGGAGCGGCTGGCGTACGCGACCGCCGAGACGGAGGAGAAGTACCGCTTCTGCGCCACCACGGCCACCAAGCGGAAGGTGACCGAGGCGATCGTGCGCCGGTTCGCCGGGCAGCAGATCCTGGTCATCGGTCAGTACATCGACCAGCTGGACGAGCTGGGCGAGCACCTGGGCGCCCCGGTGATCAAGGGCGAGACGTCGAACGCGCAGCGGGAGAAGCTGTTCGAGGCGTTCCGGCAGGGCGAGATCAACGTCCTGGTGGTGTCGAAGGTCGCGAACTTCTCCATCGACCTGCCGGAGGCGACGGTCGCCGTGCAGGTGTCGGGGACGTTCGGGTCGCGGCAGGAGGAGGCGCAGCGGCTGGGCCGGGTGCTCCGCCCGAAGGCCGACGGCCATCAGGCCCACTTCTACTCGGTGGTCGCCCGCGACACCCTCGACCAGGACTTCGCCGCCCACCGGCAGCGGTTCCTGGCGGAACAGGGGTACGCGTACCGGATCATGGACGCGGACGAGCTGCTGGCGGGGGAGTGAGGAGAGGGCGCCGCCCGAAGAAGGCCGGCGCTCACCGCCGGCGGCGGACGCCCGCCTCCTCGTCGTCGTACGCGCCGAGGATCACGACGTCGAAGGCGGCGCCCGCGAAGGTCCTGGCGGCGCGCAGGGCGTAGGTCAGGCGGTGGACGGCGGCCGGGTGCGGGGCAGCGGACGTGCGGCCCGGTGCCGGGACTGTCGTCGGGGAGATGGTTGCTGCGCTCATGTACCCATGGTGCGGTGGTGGGCCGCCGGTGGCATCGGCCCTCCGGCCGAACCCCGCCGCCCGTCGCCTCCACCCTGCGACCCACCCGTCTCCTCCTCCCGTACGTCTGCGGGAGGACCCGGCCCCTCCGGGGCGCAGGGGGTCTCTCTCAGGGGCGGTCCCTCAGGGGCGATCCCCCTGGGGCGCGGGAAATCCGTTGGCCCCCGACCTGAGCGCTCCTCTACAATCTCCGCTCTTCCCGCCTCCCTCACGGAGCGCCGCCGTCCGGACGGAAACCGGTCGGCATCCGCACTCACCACCCCAGGTCCGCCGGAGGCACCCCCTTGTCCACGCCCGTCCACGACGACCCTCTGTCCGACCCTCTCTCCGGCCCCCTGACCGGTCCCCTCGCCCGGGAGCGCGCCCACCTGGCCGCGTCCCGTGCGGCCCTGCGCGCCATGCGGGCCGACGTCGAGTCCCTCGACATCAGCGACGTCACCGCGAACTGGGTCAACGCCGCCGTCCTGGAACGGCAGATCGAGGACCGCGTCAAGGCCCTGGCCGACCTCAGCGACACCCCGCTGTTCTTCGGCCGGCTCGACTACGCGCACGCGCCGGGGGCGGAGCGGGCCGAGGGGGCGGAAGGGGAGCGCTTCTACATCGGGCGGCGGCACGTCCACGACGCGGACGGCGACCCGATGGTCATCGACTGGCGGGCGCCCGTCTCGCAGCCGTTCTACCAGGCATCCAAGAAGGACCCGAAGGACGTCGAACTGCGCCGACGGTTCGGTTACACCGGCGGCGAGATCACCGCGTACGAGGACGAGCGGCTGACCGACCCGGCCGAGGCGGCGGCCACCAGCAAGCTGCTCCAGCGGGAGATCGAGCGGCCCCGCGTCGGTCCGATGCGGGACATCGTCGCCACCATCCAGCCCGAGCAGGACGAGATCGTGCGCGCCGGACTGTCCGGCTCGGTCTGCGTGCAGGGCGGTCCCGGCACCGGGAAGACCGCCGTCGGCCTGCACCGGGTGGCGTACCTGCTGTACGCGCACCGCGAGCGGCTCGCCCGCACCGGCACCCTCGTCATCGGGCCGAACAGGTCCTTCCTGCACTACATCGAGCAGGTGCTGCCCGCGCTCGGCGAGCTGACCGTCCGGCAGGCCACCGTCGACGACCTGGTGGCCCACGTCGAGGTGCGCGGCACCGACGAGGCGGCGACGGCGGTGGTCAAGGGCGACGCGCGGATGGCGGAGGTGCTGCGCCGGGCGCTGTACTCGCACGTCTCGATGCCCGTCGAGCCGGTCGTCGTCGTGCGCGGCTCGCGGCGCTGGCGGGTGGCGGCGTACGAAGTGGAGGAGCTGGTACGGGAGTTGCTGGACCGGGACATCCGGTACGGGGCGGCCCGCGAGGCCCTGCCGCAGCGCATCGCGCACGCCGTGCTGGTGCAGATGGAGCGGGCCGGCGAGGCGCCGGACGACCGGGTGCAGAACGCGGTGGCGCGGAACGCGGCGGTCAAGGCGTGCGTGAAGGCGGTGTGGCCGGCCGTGGACCCGGCGAAGCTGGTGCTGCGGCTGCTGTCGGAGCCGGAGTTCCTCGCCGAACACGCCGAGGGGCTGCTCACGGAGGACGAGCAGAAGGCGGTGCTGTGGGCGAAGCCGGCCCGGTCGGTGAAGACCGCCACGTGGTCGGCGGCGGACGCGGTGCTGATCGACGAGGCGGTGGATCTGATCGAGCGCACGCACTCCCTCGGGCACGTCGTCCTGGACGAGGCGCAGGACCTCTCCCCCATGCAGTACCGGGCGGTGGGCCGGCGCTGCACCACCGGTTCCGCGACCGTCCTCGGCGACCTGGCGCAGGGCACCACGCCGTGGGCGACCCGGAGCTGGCGGGAGGCGCTGGCCCACCTGGGCAAGGAGGGGGCGGTGGTGGAGGAGCTGACGGCCGGTTTCCGGGTGCCGACGGACGTGATCGCGTACGCCTCACGGCTGCTGCCGCACATCGCGCCGGGGCTGACGCCGGTGGCGTCGGTCCGGGAGAACCCCGGCCTCTTCGAGATCCGGGACGCCGGCGGTACGGCCGACGTGGTGGCGGCCTGCCGCGAGCTGCTGCGCCGGGAGGGGTCGGTCGGGCTCATCGCCGGCGACGTACGGGTCCCCGAGCTGGCGCGGGAGCTGGCGGAGGCGGGCCTCGGGCATCTCGCGCCGGGCGAGGAGACCACGGAGGGCGCCCGGCTGACCCTGGTCCCGGCCTCGCTGGCCAAGGGCCTGGAGTACGACTACGTGGTCCTCGACGAGCCACGGGCGGTGGTGGACGGGGAGCCGGACGAGCGGACGGGGCTGCGGCGGCTGTACGTGTGCCTCACGCGGGCGGTGTCGGGGCTGATCGTGACGCATACGGGTCCGCTGCCGCGGCAGTTGACGTGACCGTCGGCAACAGTGGCCCGGCGTCGCGCCGGACCGGGGGTGGGTGGCGCGGCCCGGCGCTGACGGGGTGCCGCCGCGCCCACCCTCCCCCACCCTCGGCCTCGCTCGAGCGGGGGGACCCCCATCGTCCCTGGGGGTACCTCCCAGGCCGTTCAGGCACTGGGGGAGGCACGACTGCCCGCGGATCACGCCCCCAGTACCGCCCGCCACTGAGCGACCGCCTCCGCCGAGACCGGCCCGTCCCACCCGGAGGGCCGGGCCGCCCCGCCGATGTGGAAGCCGTCGATCCCGGCGTCGAGCAGCCGCGGCACGTGGTCCAGCCGCAGCCCGCCCCCGACCAGGAGCTGCTGCTCGTAGCCGGGCTCGCCCTGCCGCCGCGCCTCGGCGACCAGCACGTCCCGTCCCTCGTCGACCCCGCCGGCCGCCCCGGCCGTCAGATACGTGTCCAGGCCGGGGAAGTCCGCGAGCCGCTTGCGCAGGGCGGCCCGGTCGGCGGCCCGGTCGATGGCGCGGTGGAACGTCCACCGGCACCCTTCGAGGACCGCCGCCAGCCGCTCCACCGCCGCCAGGTCCACGTCCCCGTCCGCGTCGAGGAACCCCAGCACGAACTGGTCGGCCCCCGCCTCCCGCAGTTCCCCCGCGACCCGCACCAGCCGCGCCACGTCCTCGGCGGACCCGGCGGCGAAGCCGTCCGCGAGCCGCAGCATCACGCGTACGTCGATGTCGACGGCGGCGCGGACCGCGGCGACGGTCGCGGCCGACGGGGTGAGTCCGTCGGCCGCCATGTCGGTGACCAGTTCGAGGCGGTCCGCGCCTCCGGCCCGGGCGGCGACCGCGTCCTCGACGTCGAGGGCGATCACCTCCAGGACTGCACGCTTGCTCATGGGGCCCCATTCGTCGGCGTCCACCGGCGTCCACCGGCGCGGCTACAGGTCTAGTCCAATCACCGGACAGATTAGCGCCCCGAGCCCGCGCGCCCCCGGCGCACGCCGCTCACCTCACCCGAAGATGACCAGTTCCCGCTCCTCCACCCCGGCCAGTTCATAGGCCGCGCCGTCGACCGGCCGTCCCGCGTAGAGCCGTACGAGGGTCGCCGCGTCGCCGATGAAACGCCCCGGCGGGCGCGCGCCGCTCGCCTCCCCCAGCTTCAGCGGCTCGTCCGCGTCGTCCAGGTCGGCGTGGAGCGGCACATGGCCGACAGCGGCGGTGACCGAGGCGAGCAGCGCCAGGGCGTACGGCAGCCCGCGCCCGGCGTACGCCCCCGGCTCCCCGAGGGCGACGCGCACGTCACCCGCGTGCACCCTCCCCCACTGCCTTAAAGGCGTGGGGGGACCCCCACCCCCAACGCGATCTTGTCCAGCGCCCCGCCGGCCCGCGCGATCACCGGCCCGGCGTCCGTCATGCCGCGCTCCAGCTCGTCGACGATCCGGACGGACGGCCACTCGGCCCGCTCCGCGATGTCCCGCTCGTTCGACTCGGGCGAGAAGACGCCCTTCTCGAAACGGTTCTCCACCACCCGGGCCAGCGCGGCCGAGCAGTGCGCCAGCACGTCCCGCACGCTCCAGCCGGGACACGCCGCCACCGGCAGCCCCCAGTCCTCGTCGGCCCGGGACCGCAGCAGCGGCACCAGCGCGTCCCGCTCGACGGCCAGCAGCCGGCCGGGCAGCTCGGGGTCGCGTACGTCCTGCACGTCAGCAGGTGTCGTCATGACGTCAACGCTAGGGCCTGTCGTTTGGATCACGCCGCAGACGCGGGGTCTGGCACGCGCATCTGCGGCGTTGTCGTCACTCGCCGACTCCCCCACGCTCGGCTGCGCTCGCGCGGGGGGACCCCCATCGCGTCGACTCCCTCCTCCGCCTTGCAGCTGCACGCACCAGACCCCGCTCACCGGCATGGACAAGTCCCGCCGATGTCCTGCGTCCTGATCCAAACGACAGGCCCTAGGT
>NZ_JAGGOO010000176.1 GCF_018614415.1 Streptomyces sp. ISL-12 | reverse complement strand
AGGCCCCCACCCGTGGGTCAGCCGTTCCGGGCGCGTCCTGCTCGGGCCGCCCCGCCGAAGAACTTGCCGGTGATGCGGGCCGCTGTCCGGGTCGGGAGGAAGCGGTGGAACACGAGGGCCTGGAGGGCGAAGGCCCGCCCGTCGACCACCGTGGGGGCACGGCCGCGCAGAGCGGTCATGACGGTGTCCGCGACCTGCTCGGGCTGCCGTTTCCCGGGGACCCGGCTGCGGTTCATCGGTGTCTCGACCGCGCCGGGGCTGACCGCGACCACCCGTACTCCGGTGCCTCGGGTCTCCTGCCAGAGCGCCTGGGTGAAGGAGAGCACGAAGGCCTTGGACGCCGCGTAAGCGGCGTTGTAGGGCGCGGGCGCGTAGGCGGCGGTGCTGGCGATGTTCACGATCGCTCCTCGGCCGCGGCTCACCATGGCGGGCAGGAAGAGCGCGGTCAGTTCCGCTACGGCCGTGGCGTTCAAGCCGACCAGCGCGCGCAGCTTCTCCGGGTCTGCCTCGGCGACCGGTCCGACCAGGGCGGCACCGGCGTTGTTGACCAGGGTGTCCACTTCGACTCCCGCGCTCTTCAGCCGCTCGGCCAAGCGGGCGGGGCCGTCCTCACGCGACAGGTCCAGCGGCACGGTCAGTACATCGGTCCCGTGCTCGGCGCGCAGCCTTTGTGCCGTGTCTTCCAGGCGGGCGCCGTCACGCGCGACCATGACCAGGTTCCTGCCCTGTGCGGCCAGGCGCCGGGTGACGGCGGCTCCGATGCCCGTGCCCGCGCCGGTGACCAGTGCGGTGCCCTGGGCGGTGGTTCGCTGTCTGTTCGGTTGGGTCGCTGTCATGACCGTTACGCTAAAGTTTGACATTGACGTCAATGTCAAGTCCCACCGCGCGAGCGGCCGGGGGCGGTCGAAAGGGGGCACGCGTGCGGATCGGGGAGCTCGCCAGAGTCACCGGGGTCAGTACTCGTTCGCTGCGCTATTACGAGGCCCAGGGCCTGCTGCCCGCCGAGCGGACGGCCAACGGGTACCGGGAGTACGACGAGCGGGCGGTCCGTCAGGTCGCCTTCATCCAGGATCTCTACCGTGCCGGCCTGTCCTCCCAGCTGATCCGGGACATCATTCCGTGTACCGCGCCGGAGTCGTCCGGGGGCGACTGCGACGCGCTGGTCGCCCGTGTCCGGCAGGTCCGTGACCAACTGGCACGTCAGGAACGGCAACTGGCCGACCGGCGCGAAATGCTGGAGCGGTATCTCTCCGGCGCGGCGTCCCCCGCCGGTCTCGCCCCGCCGGCTCCGTGAGGCGGCCGGGGTTCTGACGGGCGGACGAGCGGCCACGAGCGGCCCCCGGCAGAGCCCCGGGGAAGGTCCTGGGCGCGAACTCGTCGGCGCGCGACGGTCGGTGTCCGCCTCGCCGGGGCGTCGGCTCCGCCACATTGTCGCGGTTCTGTCACGCGGTGACCTCCGTCGGGAACGGCGGGAACCCGACCGGCACCGGGTTCGCTCCTCCTCCACGTACTGGAACGGATCGCGTACTTCCCACGAACCTGGAGCAGCCCGTGACAACGCCGGACATAGCAACGCGGCGGCGCGCACTGGGGGCCAGTGCCGTCCTGATGGTCGGCGCTCTCGCCCTCACCGCCTGCGGCGGCGACGCCAGCGCCGACACCGACACCGACGCCAAGAAGGCGAGCGCCGGGATCGCCATCTCGGCGAAGGACGGCTCGACCGGCGCGTCGATCAACAGCACCGGCGTCGAGGTCAGCGACGGCACGCTGACCGGCGTACGGATGACGGCGGTGGAGTCGGGTGCGGAGGTGCCGGGGGCCGTGGCCGGGGACGGGGCGAGCTGGAAGCCGAAGGAGCAGTTGGAGCGCGGGACGAAGTACCGGATCACGGCGACGGCGAAGGCGGACGACGGCAAGAAGCTGTCCGCCGACTCGGCCTTCACCACCGTCTCCGAGGAGAACAGCTTCATCGGCACGTACACGCCGGACGGCGGGGCGACGGTGGGCGTCGGCATGCCGGTGTCGTTCACGTTCGACAAGGCGATCACCGACAAGAAGGCCGTGCAGTCGGGCATCGAGGTCACCTCCAGCAGCGGGCAGAAGGTGGTCGGGCACTGGTTCAACTCGCAGCGGCTCGACTTCCGGCCCGAGGAGTACTGGAAGGCCGGCTCGAAGGTGACGACCAAGATCGACCTGGACGGGGTCGAGGGCGCCGACGGCATCCAGGGGGTGCAGAAGAAGACGTTCACCTTCACCGTCGGCCGCTCCCAGGTCTCCACGGTCGACGCCGCCACCCAGACCATGACGGTCGTGCGCGACGGCAGCACCGTCAGGACGGTCCCGATCTCGGCGGGCAGCCCGGAACACACCACCTACAACGGGCAGATGGTGATCTCCGAGAAGTTCGAGGAGACCCAGATGGACAGCCAGACGGTCGGGCTGGGCAACGAGTACAACATCCCGGACGTGCCGCACGCGATGCGGCTGACGACCTCCGGGACCTTCGTCCACGGCAACTACTGGTACAGCAAGAGCAATCCGCCCTTCGGCAGCCAGGGCACCAGTCACGGCTGCGTCGGCCTGGCCGACGTACAGGGCGCGCAGGGCGACACCGAGGCCGCGTGGTTCTACGACAACTCGCTCCTCGGGGACGTCGTGATCGTCAAGAACTCGGCGGACAAGACGGTCGCGCCGGACAACGGACTCAACGGCTGGAACATGGCGTGGAGCGAGTGGGTCGCCGGAAGTGCCGTCTGAGCAGCGGATTTTGAGCGTACGCGGCCCCGCGCGGGAACTTTTCGCGCGGGCCGCGTGTTTTTCATGCGTACGTTTTCCCGGTTCCTGGACACGATGTCCGACCGAGGGGCTACGGTATGCACTCACCAGGTGACATGCAGCAACGCCGGGAGAGACCTTGAGCGTTCCGTACGAGACCGCAGCGTACGAACCACCCGAGTCGCCCGAGTCTCCTCAGGAGCACCTCGCGCGACTGCTCGGCCGCGCCCTGAACTCGTTCGAGCTGCCCGACGACACGCTCGGCGCACTGGAGTGCGCGCTGGCGCACGACGCCTCGCTGCACTCCGCGCACCACAGCGCGGGGCTGCACCGTGAGACGTACCGGCACACCTGGCTGCTCGCCGACGGTTCGGCGCTCACCCTCTGGGAGCTGGTCCACAACACCACCCCGGGCGGTGCGGCGCAGCACGAGGTCTACGTCGACGAGGAGGAGCTGCGCACCGCCACCGCCCGGCTCCCGCTGCCGCCGGACACGGCGGAGTTCGAGCTGCCGGTGGTGGTGCAGGTCGAGCTGTCCCCGGTGCCCGTTCCGCGGCTCGGCTATCTGTCCGAGGGGTCGGCGGACCACGCGCGCCGGTTGCTGCGCCGTGCGGAGAACGCGGACCGGCCCGGCGCCGACATCGCCGAGCGGCTGGCGACGGCGTGCGCGCACCGGATCACGCAGGCGTTCGGCCGCCCCAGCCGCGCGGGCCGCGCCGGGCTGCCGTTCTCGCTCTACGAGCACGCGTTCCTGCTGCGGGGCGGTGAGGAGGTCTCCCTGTGGGAGGTCGAGCACACGGCGACGCCCGACGGGCGGCACATGTGCGAGGTGTACGTCAGCGAGGACGCCGCCCGGCGTGCGATGGAGCGGCGGGCGGCGCGGCTGTCCTGACGCCGGCCGGGCGGGCGGTGTCCTCGTCGGCACCGCCCGCCCGGTAAATCTGCCGCGTACTCGTGGTGGAGTACCCCTACGCCCGCACCGGCGCCTCCGTCGTCTTCGCCTCCGCCGCCGGTGCCGGTGCCGAGGGCGCGGTGCCGTCGGGGGCCCCGGCGGCCCGCGCGCCCGGTGTCCGGGTGCGCAGGCCCTTCAGCAGGACCACCAGGGCGGTGGTGACGCAGACGCCCGCCGCGACCGCGACCAGGTACAGCAGCGGGCTGCCGATCAGCGGGACCACGAAGATGCCGCCGTGCGGGGCGCGCAGGGTGGCGTCGAAGGTCATCGACAGGGCGCCGGTGAGCGCGCCGCCCACCATGGAGGACGGGATGACCCGCAGCGGGTCGGCGGCGGCGAACGGGATGGCGCCCTCGGAGATGAAGGACGCGCCCAGCACCCAGGCGGCCTTGCCGTTCTCCCGCTCGGTGGCGTCGAAGAGCTTGCCGCGCACGGTCGTCGCCAGGGCCATCGCCAGCGGCGGGACCATGCCGGCCGCCATCGCCGCCGCCATGATCTTCATCGCGGAGTCGCTGGGGTCGGCGACCGCGATGCCGGCGGTGGCGAAGGTGTAGGCGACCTTGTTGACGGGGCCTCCGAGGTCGAAGCACATCATCAGGCCGAGCAGGGCGCCCAGCAGGACGGCGTTGGTGCCGGACAGTCCGCCGAGCCAGTCGGTCATCGCCTGCTGCGCGGAGGCGATGGGCTTGCCGATCACCACGAACATCAGGAACCCGACGACCGCGGAGGAGATCAGCGGGATGACCACGACCGGCATGATGCCGCGCAGCGGGGCCGGGATGCGTACCCGCTGGATCGCCAGGACGACGGCGCCGGAGAGCAGTCCGGCCGCCAGTCCGCCGAGGAAGCCCGCCTCGATGGTCAGCGCGATGGAACCGCCGACGAAGCCGGGGACGAGACCGGGCCGGTCGGCCATGCCGTAGGCGATGTATCCGGCGAGTACGGGGACGAGGAAGCCGAAGGCCACGTTGCCGATCTGGAACAGCAGCGCCGCCCAGCTGTCGGCCTGGGTCCACAGGAAGTGGTCCATGACCGAGGGGGCCTTGTTGATCTCGTAGCCGCCGAGCGCGAAGCCGAGGGCGATGAGGAGGCCGCCGGCGGCGACGAACGGGACCATGTAACTGACGCCGGACATCAGCCACTTGCGGAGCTTGCTGCCGTAGCCTTCGCGGGAGTCGCCAGTGCGTTCGACGGGTGTCGCGCCCGACGTGACCTCGCCGCGGGCGGCCTTGGCGCGGACCTCGGCGATCAGTTCGGCGGGCCGGTTGACGGCCGCCTTGACGCCGGTGTCGACGGTGGCCTTCCCGGCGAACCGGGCCTTGTCGCGTACGGCCACGTCGTGGGCGAGGATGACGCCGTCCGCGGCCTCGATCAGCGCGGGGTCGAGGCGGGTGAAACCGGCCGAGCCCTGGGTCTCGACGACGAGTTCGACACCGGCGTCGCGGGCCGCGTTCTCCAGCGCCTCGGCCGCCATGTAGGTGTGGGCGATGCCGGTGGGGCAGGAGGTGACGGCGACGATACGGAACGGGGCCTCGGCCGTCGGTGTCGCGGTGGGCGCTGCCGGTGCGGAGGGCGCTTCGGGTGCGGAGGCCTGCGGTGTCTCCTCCCCCCGGATCAGCGCCACCGCCGCGCCCGCGTCCCGTGCCGCCCGCAGGGCGTCCGTGAACTCGGTGTTCATCAGCTGCCGGGCGAGCGAGGACAGGATCGTCAGGTGGGCGTCGTCGGCACCGGCCGGCGCGGCGATCAGGAAGATCAGGTCGGCCGGTCCGTCCGGCGCCCCGAAGTCGATGCCCCGGGCGCTGCGCCCGAAGGCGAGCGTCGGCTCGGTGACGTGCGCGCTGCGGCAGTGCGGGATGCCGATGCCGCCGTCGAGGCCGGTCGGCATCTGGGCTTCACGGGCGGCCACGTCGGCGAGGAAGCCGTCCAGGTCGGTCACCCGGCCCAGCGCCGCCATCCGCTCGGCGAGCGAGCGGGCCGCCGCTTCCTTGCTGTCGGCGGACCGGTCCAGGTCGAGGTCGACCAGGTCGGCGTTGATCAGGTCGCTCATCACGGGCTCCTTCGCGGGTGTCATGACACCGGTTCCTTCAGGGGGCGGTCCACCGGCACGTCGGCCGTGACCGTGACGGCCGCCGGGTCCAGGTCGGCCGGGGCCGGCATCACGCTGCCGGGCAGGCCGACGGCCGCCGCGCCGTGCGCGACCGCCGAGGCCAGCGCCTCGGGGCCGGTGCCGCCCGCGGTCAGGAACCCGGCGAGCGAGGCGTCACCGGCGCCGACGTTGCTGCGGACGGCGGCCACCGGGGCGGCGCCGAACCAGGTGCCCTCCTCGGACACGAGCAGCTGGCCGTCGGCGCCGAGGCTCGCCAGTACGGCCCGGGCGCCCAGCCCGCGCAGTTCCTCGGCGGCCTTGACCGCGTCCCCGACGGTGGCCAGCGGGCGGCCGACGGCCTGGGACAGTTCCCCGGCGTTGGGCTTGACCACGTCGGGCCGCTCGGGCAGGGCGCGCAGCAGCGCCGGCCCGGAGGTGTCCAGGGCGATCCGGACGCCGGCGGTGTGGGCGCGGGCGACCAGTTCGGCGTACCAGGAGGGGGAGAGGCCGCGCGGCAGGCTGCCGCAGCAGGCGATCCAGTCGGCGTGGCGGGACTGGCTCCGTACGGTCTCCAGGAGGAGTTCGCGTTCGGCGTCCGTGAGTTCGGGGCCGGGCGCGTTGATCTTGGTGAGGACGCCGTCCGCCTCGGCGAGGGCGATGTTGGAGCGGGTGGCCCCGGCGACCGGTACGGCGGCGACCTCGATGCCCTGCGCGTGCAGCAGGTCGGCGACGAGGGCGCCGGGTGCCCCGCCGAGCGGCAGGACGGCGACGGTGCGGCGGCCGGCGGCGGTGACCGCGCGGGAGACGTTGACGCCCTTGCCGCCGGGGTCGACGCGTTCGCCGGTGGCGCGGACGACCTCGCCCCGGTCGAGGGAGGGGACCTCGTAGGTGCGGTCCAGGGACGGGTTGGGGGTGACGGTGAGGATCATGCGCGTACCACTTCCGTGCCGCCGCGTTCGATGGCGGCGGCGTCGTCCGGGCTGAGCCCGCTGTCGGTGATCAGCAGGTCCACGTCCGGCAGGCCGCCGAAGCGGGCGAAGTGCTCCTGCCCGTACTTGGTGGAGTCGGCGAGCAGCACCACGCGGCGGGCGGCGGCGACGGCGGCCCGCTTGACGGCGGCCTCGGCGAGGTCGGGCGTGGTCAGGCCGTGCTCGGCGGAGAAGCCGTTGGCGGCGACCAGGGCGACGTCGGCGCGGATCTCGCCGTACGCGCGCAGCGCCCAGGCGTCGACGGCGGCGCGGGTGCGGTGCCGGACGCGTCCGCCGACCAGGTGGAGCTGGATGCCGGGGTGGTCGGCGAGGCGGGCGGCGGTGGGCAGGCTGTGCGTGACGACGGTGAGCGACGCCTCGGGCGGTACGGCGGCGGCCAGCCGGGCCACCGTGGAACCGGCGTCCAGGATCACGGTGCCGTCGGCCGGCAGTTCCGCGAGGGCGGCCTCCGCGATGCGGTCCTTCTCGTCGGCGGCGGTGGTCTCGCGCTCGGCGAGGTCCGGTTCGAAGTCGAGGCGTCCGGCGGGGATCGCGCCGCCGTGCACCCGGCGGAGCAGTCCGGCCCGGTCCAGGGCCTTCAGGTCCCGGCGGATGGTCTCCGCCGTGACCTGGAACTCCTCCGCCAGCGACACCACGTCCACCCGGCCGCCGTCCCGGGCGAGCCGGAGGATCTCCTGCTGCCGCTCCGGTGCGTACATGTCCGTGTGCCTCCGTTCCTGCCCGAACGTGTTGTTTCGGAGGGAAGGTTATGTCTGGCGATCCGGAAAGTAAACAGGTTCGGGCACGACCGGGCATGAACGGGCATGAACGGGCATGACTCTTGGCCAGTCAGGGACGCTGGACCACCGAGACCAGCGCGACTACCGCGACCACTGGCACCACTGGCACCACCGGCACCACCGGCACCACCGGCACCACCGGCACCACCGGCACCACCGGCACCACCGGCACCACCCGCACCGAATGCCGTCCGCCCGCCCCTCCCCCGTTCAGCCGGCCGTCTCGGTGAGCGTCTCCCACGGGAAGCCGTGCAGCGTCTCCAGATGGCGCAGCGCCACGTCGAGGGGGCTTCGGCCGGCGTTCCCCGGCTGTTCGTCGGCGGCCCACCGCTCCACGGCCACCCGTACGGCCGCCACTGCCACGGCGGCCGGGAACCTCAGCCGGTGCGAGGCCACCAGACGCGCGGCAACGTTGTCGTCACCGCGGGCCACGCGGACGGCCAGCACCTGGGCGAGAGGGCATTCCGAGGTGTGGCAGACCTCCGCCCACACCTTCCGCAGGGCCGGGCTGGTCCCGGCCAGCCGGATCAGCGCGCGCGTCCACTCCCAGGAGGCGGCCGACACCTCGGTGCCGGGCGTCAGCATGTGCCGTGTCGCGTGATCGAGGGCCTCGGGCGGGGACAGTTCCGCGGGGGCGTCCCGTACCGCCTCCGCCCAGAGGTGGGCGCCCGCCGCGTAGAGCGGGGCCACGGCCTCCTCCTTGGTGGCGAAGTAGCGGTAGAAGGTGCGCGGCGCGACCCCGGCGGCCTGGGCGATGTCCTCGGCGCGGGTGGCGCGCAGCCCCTGCCGTACGAAGAGCCGGGCGGCGGCCCGCGCGATCTCCATCCGCGTCTCGGCCTTGCGCCGCTCGGTCAGCGACAGGGCGGCCGGGGTGGACCCGGTAGCAGGGGCGGAACCGGCAGCGGGGGCGGACCCGGTAGCAGGGGCGGAACCGGGGGCGGGGGCGGGAACGGCGGCCGGCACGGGGCCGGCGGGCCGGCGGGGATCGGAGGTGGTGCTGCTCACCTTCGTCAATTTATGCCTCTGTGGCAGAATCTGCCATCCGGCGGGCCACCCCGGGGTTCAGGTCCGGGGTGCCCCGCCTTCCAGGCGTGTCCGGCGGGCCGGGACAGCGAAGAGCCGGGCTCGGACGCCCGGGGGGAGAGCGCCGAGCCCGGCTGGGGACGTCCCGGCGCCGGGGGGAGTGCGGCGGGACGTGGTCTCGGGGGCCGGAGAACCGGCCCTGGTTACCGGCCTGGCCCTGACCAAAGGTCTGGACCGATAGGTACGAACTGGGTACGTACTGGCACGACTGGGTACACAGCGGGCCCGAACTACTAGCCCCTGAATGCTTGTTCCCAGGACCTGTCGTTTGAAGCAGCGTTACACAGCCATCTTCGCCGCCTTCGCGCGGCCTCGCACCACCCGGCGTACGCCGGGTTTACGCCGCCGCCTCGAAGCCGGTGTCACGGGCCAGCTTCTTCAGCTCCAGCAGCGCGTGCTTCTCGATCTGCCGGATCCGCTCCCGGGTCAGTCCGTGCTCCTTGCCGACCTCGGTCAGCGTACGTTCCCGGCCGTCCTCGATGCCGTACCGCATCTTGATGATGGAGGCCGTGCGCGGGTCGAGGCGGCCGATCAGGTCGTCCAGCTCCTCGCTGCGCAGCAGGGTCATCACGGACTGCTCGGGCGACACGGCGGAGGAGTCCTCCAGCAGGTCGCCGAACTGGGTCTCGCCCTCGTCGTCCACCGGCATGTTCAGCGAGACCGGGTCGCGGGCCCAGTCGAGCACGTCGGTCACGCGCTCCGGCGTGGAGCCCAGCTCGGCGGCGATCTCGGCGTGCTCCGGCTCGCGGCCGTGCTCACGGGCGAACTCGCGCTGCACGCGGCGGATGCGGCCCAGCTCCTCCACCAGGTGGACGGGGAGCCGGATGGTGCGGGACTGGTCGGCGATCGACCGGGTGATGGCCTGCCGGATCCACCACGTGGCGTACGTGGAGAACTTGAAGCCCTTGCGGTAGTCGAACTTCTCCACCGCGCGGACCAGGCCGGCGTTGCCCTCCTGGATCAGGTCGAGGAGCGGCAGCCCGCTGCGGGGGTAGCGGCGGGCGACGGCGACGACCAGGCGGAGGTTGGACCGGATGAAGACGTCCTTCGCCCGCTCGCCCTCGTCGACCAGCGCCTGGAGCTCCGCACGACTGGCGTCCGCCCCGGTCTCCTCGTAGCCTTCAAGAACCTGTCGTGCGAACACACCCGCTTCGATGGTCTGGGACAGCTCGACCTCCTTGGCGGCGTCGAGCAGCGGTGTCCGCGCGATCTCGTCGAGGTACATGCCGACCAGATCGCGGTCGGCGAGCTCGCCGCCGTTGGCGCGGACGCTGGTTGCCGCGTCGCTCGTCTCGCCGTTGGCGGACTTACGACGGGCGACGGCACGGGTTGCCATGCGTGCTCCCTTGCGATGGTGGGGTCAGCGGGTGGTTCTCAGGACTCCGGGCGCCCTCCCGGGCCGGCTCGGTGGTGCTTCCGGACTCTGGTCGGGTGCCCTGCATCCGATGGAAACAACGACTGGAATCCGGACAGAATTCCCAACCCGTCACCCCATTTTTCTGATCATGCAGTACCCTGTGCCGCCACACGAGGAGGCGCGATGCCGTCAGAGGGTGCGGAGGTCCAGGTCAGGCCGGGGTTCGAGGGGGACCTCGGAGCCCTCACCGATCT
This sequence comes from Streptomyces sp. ISL-12, assembly GCF_018614415.1. Lineage (GTDB taxonomy): Bacteria > Actinomycetota > Actinomycetes > Streptomycetales > Streptomycetaceae > Streptomyces. Next base: position 4,691 of record NZ_JAGGOO010000176.1, on the reverse strand, counting down.
CTACAACCACTACGTGAGTGAGACGGCCGTCACCTTCGACACCCGGGTCTTCACCCCTCAGGAGCGCCTCCCGTGGCTGCTCTCCCACCCTGTAGACGGACCGCATCGCCTGATGGTTGCCACGGACACGGACTCACAGCGGATCCTGGGGTACGCCACATCGAGCCCCCTGCGCCCCAAGCCCGCGTACGCCACCTCCGTGGAGACCACGGTGTACGTGGCGCCGGGGGCCGGGCGCCGGGGCATCGGCACCCTGCTCTACCGGAGCCTCTTCGAGGCCCTGGCCGGCGAGGACGTGCACCGTGCCTACGCGGGCATCGCCCAGCCCAACGAGGCGTCGGCCCGGCTGCACCGACGCTTCGGCTTCCGGCACGTCGGCACGTACCGGGAGGTGGGCCGCAAGTTCGGGCGGTACTGGGACGTGGCCTGGTACGAGAAGGAACTCCAGGGGCCGGCCGGTCAGCCGAACTGAACCGACCGCTTCGCCAGCCCCATCCAGAACCCGTCGATCACCGACCGCTGGGCACCCAGCTCGCCGGCCGCGTCCGCCGCGCCCAGCGTCACGAACAGCGGGGCGAAGTGCTCGGTGCGCGGGTGGGCGAGCCGGCCCGCCGGGGACTTGTGACCGAAGTCGAGCAGGGCGTCCACGTCACCCGCGTCCAGCGCGCGCCGCCCCCAGTCGTCGAACTCGGCGGACCAGGCCGGGGTGCCGGCCTGCCGCAGGGCGGCCAGGTTGTGGGTGAAGAACCCGGAGCCGAGGATCAGCACGCTCTCGTCGCGCAGGGGCGCCAGCCGCCGCCCGATCTCCATCAGCCGGGCCGGGTCGAGGGTCGGCAGGGAGACCTGGAGGACGGGCAGGTCGGCGTCCGGGTACATCTCGACGAGCGGGACGTAGGCGCCGTGGTCCAGGCCCCGGTCCGGGACGTCCTGCACGGGCGTGCCGGGGGCGCGCAGCAGCTTGCGGACGGACTCGGCGAGCGCGGGGGCGCCCGGAGCGGCGTAACGCACCTGGTAGTAGTGCTCGGGGAAGCCCCAGAAGTCGTAGACGAGGGGGACGGTCTCGACCGCGCCGAGGGCGAGCGGGGCCTCCTCCCAGTGGGCGGAGACGACCAGGATCGCCTTCGGGCGCGGCAGCGCGGCGGACCAGGCGGCCAGCTGGCCGGGCCAGACGGGGTCGTCGGCGAGGGGCGGGGCGCCGTGGCTGAGGTAGAGGGCGGGCATGCGCTCCCGGGTGGCGGCGGACATGGCGGCGGCTCCCTCACACATACTTGAAATATCAAGCTTGTTCACAGGAAAGACTACGTCCCATTTGTTTAACCTTCAAGAAGCAGGCTCGTACAGTGGACCCATGAACACGGCATCCACCCCCGCATCCGCCGGCGAACCGCGCTGGCTCGGCCCCGGAGAGCAGCTCGTCTGGCGTTCGTACATCGAGGCGGCCACCCTCCTGGAGGACCATCTCGACCGCCAGCTCCAGCGGGACGCGGGGATGCCGCACGTGTACTACGGGCTGCTGGTCAAGCTCGCCGAGTCGCCGCGACGGCGGCTGCGGATGACGGAGCTGGCCCGGTCCGCGAAGATCACCCGGTCCCGGCTCTCGCACGCGGTGGCGCGGCTGGAGAAGAACGGCTGGGTGCGCCGCGAGGACTGCCCCTCCGACAAGCGGGGCCAGTTCGCGGTGCTCACCGACGAGGGGTACGCGGTACTGGAGCGGACCGCGCCGGGGCATGTGGCCGCCGTCCGCCAGGCCGTGTTCGACCGGCTCACCCCCGAACAGCAGGAGTCCCTCGGCGAGATCATGCGGATCGTCGCCGAGGGACTCCAGCCCGCCGAAGCGGGTGCGGACCTGCCCTGGCTGCGCTGAGCGCGCGGCCGGGACAGGTCCGCCGGGACCGTACGTACGAGGCGTCCCCTCCCCGTCCGTACGGGTGGTGCCGGGTGGTGCCCGAAGGGGTACGGCGTCCAGGTGTCAGTGGGCGATGACCGGGACCGGCAGCTCGTCCTCGGCGCCCTCACCGGAGGAGGCGACCGCGCCGCCGCCCGGACGGCCCGCGTTGACGAAGGTCAGGGCGATCACGCCCGCCGCGACCAGGATGCCGACGGCGAACCAGATCGCGCTGGTGTACCCCTGCACCTGCCCCTGGAGCTGGACCAGCTGCTGCTGGGCCCGGCCGGAGGCGCCGCCGATGTGGTCGGCGACGTAGGTGGTGGTGGCCGAGGCGGCGATCGTGTTCAGCAGGGCCGTACCGATCGCGCCGCCCACCTGCTGGGAGGTGTTGACCATCGCGGAGGCGACACCGGCGTCCTGCGGCCGCACGCCCTGGGTGGCCATGGACATGGCCGGCATGAACGCCGTACCCATGCCGAGGCCCAGGAGCAGCATGCCGGGCAGCAGCACCGCGGCGTAGGACGTGTCGATCTCCAGCTGGGTCAGCAGCAGCATGCCGACCGCGCCGACCAGGAAGCCGGGGCCCATCAGGAACCGGGGCGCGACCCGGGTCATCAGCCGGGTGCCGATCTGGGTGGAGCCCGTGATCATGCCCACGACCATCGGCATGAAGGCGAAGCCGGTCTTGACCGGCGAGTAGCCCTTGACGATCTGGAGGTAGTAGGTGAGGAACAGGAACAGGCCGAACATGCCGATGATGGCGAGGCCGAGGGAGAGGTAGATACCGCCGCGGGTGCGGTCGGCGACCACGCGCAGCGGCAGCAGCGGGGCCTTCACCTTGGACTCGACGAGCACGAAGGCGATCAGCAGGACGGCGGCGGCGACGAACATGCCGACCGTCGTGGCCTCGCTCCAGCCCTCGGACTCGGCGCGGGTGAAGCCGTAGACCAGCGCGACCAGGCCCAGGGTGGACAGGATGACGCCGGGGACGTCGAGCGTCGAGCGGTTGCGGCTGCCCGCCGGCTCGTGGACGACCAACCAGGCACCGGCCGCGGCGACCACCGCGAACGGGATGTTGACGAAGAACGTCCAGCGCCAGTCCAGGTACTCGGTGAGGAACCCGCCGAGGATCAGACCGACGGCCGCGCCACCACCGGCGATGGCACCGTAGATGCCGAACGCCTTGGCGCGCTCCTTGGCGTCCGTGAAGGTCACGGCGAGCAGGGAGAGCGCGGCGGGCGCGAGCAGCGCGCCGAAGGCACCCTGGAGCGCGCGGGCGCCGAACATCATCGCCTCGTTGGTGGCGGCGCCGCCCAGCGCTGAGGCCAGCGCGAAGCCGATCAGCCCGACCACGAAGGTGCGCTTGCGGCCCCACAGGTCGGCTATCCGGCCGCCGAACAGCAGCAGTCCGCCGAAGGCGAGCGCGTAGGCCGTGACGACCCACTGACGGTTGCCGTCGGAGATGCCGAGGTCCTGCTGGGCGGAGGGCAGGGCGATGTTCACGATGGTCGAGTCGAGAACGACCATCAGCTGGGCGAGCGCGATGAAGACGAGCGCTTTCCAGCGATTGGCGTCAGGGACGCCGGGAGCCTTGACGGCTGCTTCGGACATGGAGGTACCCACTTCGGGACGTCGTGACGGAAAAAACGAAACGGAAAACGGAACGGAAAACGGAACGAATACGGAAAGGCTGAGTCGGTGACGACATCGACGGTGACATCGACACCGGTGTCGACGCTGATGAGAAACGCCGGGGCGGCAGCGGGCAGGGCCGGATCACGGCCCGTCCACGCTCACGACCGGCCGGCCTTCGGAGCCGGTGCCCGGACCGGGTTCGGAACCGGACGCCGGACCGGTGAGAGGTGCTCTCGGACGGAGGTGCGGAAGTACTCGGACGGATGAGGCGACGCGTACGGGACTATTCGCAGGGCCGGCGCAGATCCTCCACGGTGACGGCCGTGCCCGGCAGGGCGGAACGGGCGGGAGCCCGCAACCCGTCCAGGAACAGCTGGAGATGACGGTGGGTGAAGCGGTCGCCGCCCAGGCACCGCGTACCGGCCGGCGGCCGGCTGAGCTGGGCCACGGCCACCAGCAGGTCGCCGACGCCCACGTCGCCCCGTAGCTGACCGGCCGCCCTGGCCCGGTCCATCATCTGGCCGACGAGCCCCTCGACCCGTCGGCGAGCCGCTTCCAGGTCGGGGTGGTACCGGTCGAACGTGGCGGAGACCATCGGGCACAGGGCGCTGATCCGCTGGTCGGCGGCGACGTGCACGAAGCGCTCCAGCGCCTCGAAGGCGTCACCGCCCCGGGCGAGCGCGACCTCGGCCGCCCCCGCCATGCGGTCCATGACCGAGCAGACGACCTCGCGGACGAGGGCGTCGCGGTCGGGGAAGTTGCGGTACACCGTGGCGTTGCCGACACCGGCCCGGCGGGCGACCTCGTCGAGCGGCACGTCGGGGCCGTGCTCGACGAACATCTCCTGGGCGGCGGTGAGGATCCGCTCCCGGTTGCGCAGGGCGTCGGCGCGCGGCCGGGCCACCTTGCGCTGCGCGGGGGTCGCGGTCTGCACGGCGTACTCCTTCGTGGCGTGTGGCTGACACTCGCGGCGAGTGCTCGTGGCGAGTGCTCGGTAGCGAACCGGGGAACCAGTCCCCGTTTCGCGCGGACACAGGTCTAAACGGGGAAACGATCCCCGGTTATTTCCCCGCCCACGGCAATATGTCGTGACCTGTGTCACACGTCCGGTCCACTCCCGCCCCGCACCTGCCCCCCTGTCCCCCCTCGCGGCCCCGCCCCAGAACCC
>NZ_JAGGOO010000175.1 GCF_018614415.1 Streptomyces sp. ISL-12 | reverse complement strand
CGCCGCCCCCGTATGCTGCCGAGCGCACCCGGGTCGGCGACCACGGGGCGACCACCAGAAGAACCCTCTTGAGGAGAACGCCCGTGAAGGTCGGCTGCATCGGACTCGGTGACATCGCGCGCAAGGCGTACCTCCCCGTGCTCGCCTTCCAGCCCGGCATCGAACCGCACCTGCACACCCGGACGCCGGCGACCCTCACCCGCGTCGCCGACGGACTGCGTGTTCCGCCGGCCCAGCGCCACGCCGACCTCGACGCGCTGCTCGCCCAGGACCTCGACGCCGCGTTCGTGCACGCCCCGACCGAGGTCCACCCCGAGATCGTGACCCGGCTCCTCCGGGCCGGCGTCCCGACCTACGTCGACAAGCCCCTCGCCTACGAACTGGCCGACTCCGAGCGGCTGGTGACCCTCGCCGAGGAACGGAACACCAGTCTCGCCGTCGGCTTCAACCGGCGCCACGCCCCCGGCTACACCCAGTGCGCCGAGCACCCCCGCGAGCTGATCCTCCTGCAGAAGAACCGTATAGGGCTGCCGGAGGAGCCGCGCACGATGATCCTCGACGACTTCATCCACGTCGTCGACACCCTGCGCTTCCTCGTCCCGGGCGAGGTCGACGACATCACCGTGCGGGCCCGCGTCCGGGACGGCCTGCTCCACCACGTCGTGCTGCAGCTCGCCGGCGACGGCTTCACCGCGCTCGGCGTCATGAACCGGCTCAGCGGCTCCGCCGAGGAGATCCTCGAAGTCTCCGGACAGGACACCAAGCGCCAGGTGGTCAACCTCGCCGAGGTGATCGACCACAAGGGCCAGCCAACGGTGCGGCGGCGCGGCGACTGGGTGCCGGTCGCCCGGCAGCGCGGCATCGAGCAGGCGGTGCTCGCCTTCCTCGACGCGGTCCGCGCGGGCAAGGTGCTCAGCGCCCGGGACGCGCTGCTGACCCATGAGCTGTGCGAGCGGGTGGTACGCGAGGTCCAGGAGCGCTCCGCCTGAACCGCAGCGTCCGTACGCCCTCGACGGCACCCCAGACGACGAGGACGGCGAGCGCGGCGTACGGCGGCCAGTCGCCGAAGCGGACGTAGGGCGTGGTGCCGTGCGCGAGCGGCACGTCGTAGACCAGGGCGCCGCTCGTGTCGGTGCCGAGCCGCGGCCCGGTCCGCGCGCCGCTCGCGTCGTACACGGCGGAGACCCCGGTGAGGGTGGCGTGCACCATCGGGCGCCCGGTCTCGGCGGCGCGCAGCGCGGCCAGCGACGCGTGCTGCGCGGGCGCCCAGCTCTGCTGGAACGTCGACGTCGACGACTGGGCGAGCAGCACCCCGGCACCGTCCTCGGCGAGATGCCGGCTCATGTCCGGGAACGCGCTCTCGAAGCAGACCATCGGGCCGACCCGCAGGCCGTCCCCGGCCTCCATCACGACCTGCGCCGTGCCCCGCCTGCGGTCCTCGCCCGCCGCCTCGCCGACGGAGGTGGCCCAGCCGAGCAGCGAGCGGGCCGGGACGTACTCGCCGAACGGGACGAGCCGCATCTTGTCGTAGCGCGTGCCGGTCGGTCCGTCCGGGCCGACCAGCACGGAACTCTTGAAGATGCCGGGCCGGTCCGAACGCCGAGCGTCCACGTTGACCAGGACGTCGGCACCGGTCTGCCTGGAGAGCGCCGCGAGCCGCCGGGCCAGGTCGGGCCGCTCGCCCAGGTCGAAGCCGACGCTGCTCTCGCCCCACACCACCAGGTCGACGTCCTGCCCGGCCAGGCGGCGGGTCAGCTCCTCCTCGCGGTCGAAGCGGCGGGCGGGGCTGCCGGTGCCGGCCACCACCCCGGCCTGCACGACGCCGATCCGCACCCGGCCGTCGGCGCCCGACGAGGAGGCGGGCGGCGGCGACCACACCCAGGCGGCGGAGCCGGCGGCGGCCGTGGCGAGGAGCCCGGCCACGGCGGTCACCCGGGCCCGCCGCACGGCGACCAGCACGACGACGGCGGCGTTGACGGCCACGATCAGGAAGCTGACCAGCCACACCCCGCCGACCGAGGCCAGCCGCAGCGCCGGCGCGACCTGCCACTGGCTCGCGCCGAGCACGCCCCACGGCCCGCCGAGGCCCTGCCAGGAACGGACCAGCTCGATCGCCAGCCACCCCGACGGCACCACCACGAGCGCCGCCGCCACCCGGCCCGGTCCGGGTGTCCCGCCCAGCAGCCGGCGCACGAGCCGTCCCCACGGGGCCCACAGCGCGCCGAGCAGCGCGGCGATGACGAAGGTGAACACGTGCAGGTTCGGCAGCAGCCAGTGGTGCATCGCCAGCATGAACCCGAACCCGCCGCACCAGCCGTCGTACGCCGCCCGCCGCCCGGTCGGCGCCGCGCGCACCAGCAGCAGCCAGGGGACCAGCGCGAACCAGGCCCACCACCACAGCGACGGCGCGGGGAAGGCGAGGACCGGCAGGGCGCCCGCGAGCGCCGCGACGAGGGAGCGGCGCCAGGGGGCGGTGAGCCAGTGGCCGAGGGTCTTCATGGGCGCCTCCCTACCCCGCGGTGTCTCCAGTGTGCGCCGTCGCGGTGAACCGGTCAGCGGGAGACTCGTTCAGTTGATCACACCGGGGCCGCGACCGCTGTCCGTCAGTAGGATGATCGATGATCGATCAAATCTCTCGGTAGGAGGTACTCGTGGCGCGTCCCATCACGGTGGTCACCGGCGGCAGCCGGGGCATCGGCGCGGCGACCTGTCTGCGGCTGGCGGCGGACGGGCACGACGTGGCCGTGGGCTACGTCCGTGACCCGGCCGCCGCCGAGGCGGTGGCGGACGGGGTGCGGGAGGCCGGCGGGCGGGCCGTCACCGTGCGGGCGGACACCTCGGAGGAGGCGGACGTCGAACGGCTCTTCGCCGAGGCCGAGACGCGGCTCGGACCGGTGACGGGACTGGTCAACAACGCGGCGGTGACCGGCCCCCTGGGCCGCCTCGCCGACAGCGACACCGCCGATCTGCGCCGGGTCCTCGACGTCAACCTGCTGGGCACCCTGCTGTGCGCGCGGCGCGCGGCGCAGCTGATGTCCGCCCGGGGCGGCGGCGCGATCGTGAACGTCTCCTCCGGCGCCGCGACCCTCGGCAGCCCGGGGGAGTACGTGCACTACGCGGCGAGCAAGGCCGGCGTCGACGCCCTGACGATGGGCCTGTCCAAGGAGCTGGGCCCGGAGGGCATCCGTGTCAACGCGGTCGCGCCCGGCCTCGTCGACACCGACATGCACGCCGCGATGGGCGCCCCGGACCGGGTCCGGCAGATGGCCCCGGGCATCCCGCTGCGCCGGGCCGGGCGGACGGAGGAGATCGCCGCGGCCATCGCCTGGCTGCTGTCGCCGGACGCCTCGTACACGACGGGCGCGGTGCTGCGGGTGGCGGGCGGACGCTGAGCCGTTCCATCAGGGGACCGGCCGTATGCGCCGACGGTGGCGGTGCATACGGCCGGGAAGGCATCGGCCCCGCCCTCACGCCGCCTCGATCACCTCACCGCGCATCGCCGCCGCCCACTCCACCACCAGCAGCTCGTACTCCTCGCGCTCCTGGGCCGACAGCGACCCGCCCGCGCGCTGCCACAGGGCGCGGATCCGCTCGTTCAACTCGGCGGCGGAGCACACGGAATCGAGGATCGGGGCATCGGGGAACATGCCGACAAGCCTAGGGGCAAGCACTGACAGTCCGCTACCGGACGGCTACGGAGGCCGATGGACGGCGGTCCTGGTGGGCCGGCTCGCCCGCGTCCGGGCGCGGGTCGACAAGACACTCGACGACCACGAGAGGCGGCTCGACACGCTGGAGCGGTCGCGGTGGCCGCTGTCGTCGGCGGCGGTCCTCGTCGCGGCCGGAGGGCTCGGCGTCGTCCTGCGGCAGGCAACGGGGCACTGACTCCGACAGCCATACGGCCCTTGCCGTCTGCCCCGTGCGGGCGGGCGCCGGGCCGTTCCGTCGTGCCTGGGTACGCTGCCCGCATGATTCGCGCAGTGATCTTCGACGTCGGCGAAACCCTCACCCGCGACGACCGCTACTGGGCCACCTGGGCCGACTGGCTCGACATCCCCCGGCACACCGTCTCCGCCCTCGTCGGCGCCGTCGTCGCCCGCGGCCAGGACAACGCTGACGCGCTCCGACTGGTCCGCCCCGGCATCGACATCCCCGCCGAGTACGCCGCCCGCGAGGCCGCCGGCCGCGGCGAGCAGCTCGACGACAGCGACCTGTACGACGACGTCCGCCCCGCTCTCGCCGCCCTGCGCGCCCTCGACGTTCGGGTGGTCATCGCCGGGAACCAGACCACCCGCGCGGGTGAGCTACTGCGCAGCCTCGATTTGCCGGCCGACGTCGTGGCGACGTCTGGGGAGTGGGGCGTGGCCAAGCCCCAGCCGGAGTTCTTCCAGCGGGCGGTCGAGGCAGGCCAGGCTGCGCCAGGCGAGACGCTATATGTCGGTGATCATCCCGCCAACGACGTGATGCCTGCGGCGGCTGCCGGGCTGCGCACCGCTCACCTGCGGCGCGGACCGTGGGGACATCTGTGGGCTGATGACCCGGACGTCGCGGCGACCGCGGACTGGCGGATCGACAGCCTGACCGAACTGGCCGCGCTCATCCGCCCGTGACGGCCCCGTCTCGGCGCGGACCGGACGGGGCCGTTCGTATCCCCACGCAGTGCGCGCGCGGCTACGGTTCGGAGCGGACGTACCGAACGGAGCCCGTATGCCCAGCCCCACCCCGCGCGAGGTAGGCCAGCGCATCGCCACCATCCGCCGCACCCGAAGGATGACGCAGGAGCAACTCGCCCGCGCCGCCTTCGTCGCCCGCGTGACGATCAAGAAGATCGAGCGGGGCGAACGCTCACCCAGCGACGACACCCTCGACGCCATCGCCGCCGCCCTGTCCGTCGACCCCAGCAACATCGTCACCGGATCGACGCGCACCGACTCCCGTGTCCACGCCGCCCTCCCCGCGATCTCCGCAGCGATCGCCGCCTACGACATCCCAGCCGACGTCCGGCCCCGGCCGCTGGCCGACCTCGACGCGGACGCCACCGTCCTTGCACAGTGGCGGCTCGGAGCCCAGTACGCACGCATCGCCGAACGCGCCTCCGGGCTCCTGGCCGATGCCCTCGACGCGCTGCACCAGGCGGCCGGCGCCGACCGCCTGCACGCCGCGCACATCCTCGCCACGGTGACAAGGTCCGCCGACGCCGCGGCCTTCAAGTTCGGCGCCCACGACCTGTCGGCCAGGCTGGTCGACCTGATGCGGTGGGCCGCCGACCAGACCGAGGACCCCATCGCCCGGGCCACCGCCGCCTACGTGCGCACAGAGACCTTCTTCGCCGCCCGCGCACACGCGCAGGGCTTGACTGCGCTGGAGCAGGCCCTCGACGCCAGCCCCGCCCCGCTCGGCCGCGAGGCGACGGCCGTACGGGGCGCCCTGCACATGCGGGCCGCGGTCATCGCTGGACGCGCCGCCCGGGCCGACGCCGCCGCCCTGCATCTGGCCGCAGCCCGCCATCTTGGCGATGCTCTGCCGGAGGACGCCTACGTGGGCACCCAGTTCGGGCCCGACTCCGTCCGCGCGCACGAGGTGTCCGTAGCCGTGAGCCTAGGTCAAGACCACTTGCAGCGAGCGTTCGACGTGGCGGAGGAGTGGGAGCCGCCTGAGCACATGCCGGCCGAGCGGCAGTCGGGTTTCTGGATCGAGCTGGCCCGCGCGCAGGTATGGGCCGGGCGGCCGGACGACGCATTCGAGTCGCTGAAGGTGGCCCGCTCCATCGCGCCGCAACACACCCGGGAACACCCGTGGGCTCGGGAGGCCGCAGCCACGGTCCGCCGGTTGAAGCGTGCGGACGCCGAGTCACTGACGAGCTTCGCGGAGTGGATCGGCGCCGTCTGAGAGGGGATACAGGCTGTATCCCTTGCGCCCCTTGCAGCAGCCCATGATCTGACTGTCCACAACAGACAGGCAGATGGGAGCCGCAATGAGCCAGCGCACGAGGCACTTACTCGTCGTTAACGGGCCGGTCAGCTTCGCGCGCCTGCACGGCCGGGCCTGCTGGTACTGCGGCGCCGTCTCCCGGAGCCTCCGCGTGGCCGGCCGGGTACAGCGCGCGGTCGGCGCCCGTGTGTGGACCATCATGTCCTGCGGCTGCCGCACCACGGCGGGTGTCCGATGACCGGGTCCGCCCGCACCGTTGCCGGGCAGTGGGACGCTGTTCGCGTACCGCGGCAGCTCGGGCTGGCCGCGCTCGGCATCCTCGGCGCCCGGGCCGGGGCGGTCGTCGACGACCCGTCACGCGCGTCGCTCATCTTCTTCGTTCCCGCCGGAACCGCAGCAGCGTGGGACGTCGAGAACACCGAGGCGCTGGCGGACGCCGTGTCCGTGCCGCTGCCGCCCATCCGTCGCACCGCCGGACCAGGCCCACACTGGCGGACGCGCCCCGGAACAAGCGGATGGCTCACCGACCCGCGCGCCCTGGCCGACGCCATCGACGCGGCGTTCGGGTCTCCGGTCGGGAGGATCACATGACGGCGCCCACCGAGCGAACCCCCGCACAGCAGGCGCTCGTCCATCTCGCCGACCACTGCATGGCGTGCTCCGTCTGCTGGCCGGACGACCACCGCCCAGCGTCCGAACGGGACCCGTGCGAGACAGCCGAGCAACTGGAGCTGGTTCACCGCCGGCTGCTCCGAGGGGAGGCACGTTCGTGATGACCACGCACCGCTGGGGCAGCGTGCCCGTCCCCTACATCACCCCGTGGAGCGCCGAGGCCGTCACCAGCGCACCCCTCACCATCCGCCACGGCCGCCTCGCCTACGAACACGAGGGCCCTTACGACCGGCACGACGGCGTGCTCTGGGTACGCGTGGCCTACGCCCAAGGCGCTGGCCGCCCGTACTTCCCAGGGGTGCACGCGTGGCGTCAGCGGCAGGCCGTCATGCACGACCTCTGCCAGATCTGCGCCGAGCCCGCCCACCTCGGCGGACGGTTCCTGTTCCTCCTCGCCGCCCGCGACGGACGGCCGATCCAGGAGGGCGAGACGACGGCGGTCCCCCCGATCCACCCCGAATGCGCCCGCCAAGCTGTCCGCCACTGCCCGCACCTCCGCACAGGCTGGGCCGCCGCCCTCGTCACAGGCACTCCGGCGTGGGGCGTGGCCGGCATCCGGTACGCGCCCGGCTCCCTGGTGGCGCTGCCCGGTCCGGACCCGAAGTACCCGGAGGAGCTGGCGCGCGTCGCCTACACCGACGACGCCGGCCTCCGCTGGGTCCTCGCGGCCCGGGAGGTCATCGAGCTGCTCGACGTCGAGCCGGTGACCGACCTGGACGCTATCGGGCGGGCGGGCGTCGGATGAGGTCGCCGGGGCCGACGTCCATGGCGTCGCGAGGCGGGCCGGGGCGTCGACGTACGGATGGCATGGTTGGCTTCCCGGTGGAATCTCCGTCCTGGCCCCGACCCATGGCCGGTCGGCCAAGAAGGGCCCTGCCGTCACGGCGGGGCCCTTCGTTGCGTTTCGGCGAGCGCGAATTTCCGGGAGTTCCCGACAGGCCACCGCTACCGGAAACCTCGATCGAACCCGCACTCAGTGAGCCGGCTCGCCCGCGTCCGGG
>NZ_JAGGOO010000174.1 GCF_018614415.1 Streptomyces sp. ISL-12 | reverse complement strand
GTCGGCGAGTGACGACAACGCCGCAGATGCGCGTGCCAGACCCCGCGTCTGCGGCGTGATCCAAACGACAGGCCCTAGCCGCGCTCACCAGGGGCGGCGGCAGGCAGGAGCGAGGCAGCGGACTCCTCCTCGCGCCGGTGGGCCGAGGCGTCCCCTGCTGCGGTCGGCGCCTCCCGGCCGGGAGCCGGGATCACGTCGGAGTGCCTGCCGCCCCGGTCGATGAGGCCCCCGGTGAAGGCGAGTCCGAGGCCCGCCAGGGCGAGTGCCGCACCGACCAGGTTGGGCGAGGCCCAGCCCCAGCCGGCCGAGATGGTCAGGCCGCCGAGCCACGCACCGCCCGCGTTGGCCAGGTTGAAGGCGGAGTGGTTGGAGGCCGCCGCCATCGTCGGAGCGTCCTTGGCCTTGGCCATGAGGAGCATCTGCACGGGCGTCGTGATGAAGGACCCCATCGCCCCGAGGAAGGCGATGGTCAGGAGCGCGGGCACCGTGCTGTGCACCGTGAAGTAGAACGTCACCAGCGCCGCGGCGAGCAGGACGAGCCCCACGTACAGGGTCGGCCGCAGCGCGCGGTCGGTGAACGGGCCCGCGATCAGCGTGCCGAGCGTCATTCCGACGCCGTAGAGGGCGAGGACCAGGGTGGTCGAGGAGTCGGAGATGCCCGTCAGATTGGTCAGCATGGGCACGAGATAGCTGTACACGGCGAAGAATCCGCCGAACCCCACGACGGCCGTGGCCAGGCCGATCGCGACCTGCCGGTTGCCCATCGCCCGCAGTTCGTGCCGGACGCCGGACTGCCCGCCGCGCGGCTGGTGCGGAACGAAGAGGGCCAGCGAGGCCAGGGCGACCAGGCCGATGACGGCGACCGCGCCGTAGGCGAACCGCCAGCCCAGCTGCTGTCCGAGGGCGGTGCCGGCCGGGACGCCGACGATGTTGGCGACGGTGAGCCCGAGGAACATCTTGGAGACGGCCCGTGCCGCGCGCTCGGGCGCCACCAGCCGGGAGGCCACCACGGCGCCGACACCGAAGAGCGCGCCGTGCGGCAGCCCCGCCAGGAACCGCGCGGCGAAGAGCGAGCCGAAGCCCGGAGCGACGGCGGAGGCGACGTTGCCGACCACGAACAGTCCGGTCAGGAGCAACAGCAGCCGCTTGTGAGGTATGCGCGCTCCGATGCCCGTGAGGACGGGGGCGCCCACGACGACACCGAGCGCGTAGGCCGAGACGAGGTTCCCGGCCTGCGGTACGGAGACACCGACGCCGTCGGCTATCTGGGGCAACAGCCCCATCGTGGCGAACTCGGTCGTGCCGATGCCGAACGCGACGACGGCGAGGGCCAGCAGGGCCAGGGGCATGGTGCGGGCGACCTTTCGGGGATTGCGGTACGGGGACGGGGGCGCGGGCGGTTTCGTCAAGCACCGCCGCCATCCGGCACACCTGATCGGCCCGAGCCCCTCGGAGTGCAGCGGTGACGAGGCAACGGACATTCCAAGATCAAGCCGCTTTCGCGGTGAACTGTGTCACGCCTGGCGGGGCGGACCGCGGGGCGGTGTCGGTCTGCTCCCGCGCTGCCGGGGTGCTCGGCTCTCACCAGCCTGCGGCTGCCGCGTCGCAGCCCCTGCGGACCGCCGAGGCAGGGGACTGCGGACCTCGGTGCGTGAAGGCGAACGGGGTAGCTCCGCGTGCACGGTGCCGGACCAGGTTCGAATCTGTGGTCATGAACATCCGTCCATGGGTCGTCGTGGAGCCGCCGGACAGTCGTGGTCTGCGCCGCGTCACCATCGACGGACAGCTGGCCGGCAGCGCATGGTCACGGGCCGAGCTGGCCAGAGTGCTCCGCCGCCAGGGTTACGCGGAGAACGTCGACCTGGACGATCCGGCATCCGTGTACTGGCGCGGGGGTGACAGCGGAGACTGGCCGGACCGACCCTGGAGACGGCGCTCGATCATGTCACTCATGGTGGCCGGGCTGCTCGTGTCCATGGTTTTCAACGTGGTCATCGGATGGCCGGATGCGTCGGGTGCCCTGACGTTCGCGCAACGGATCACCGGCGTGCTGTTCGTCCTCTCGGGCGTGCTGCTGGGAATCTCGGCTGTATCGGCGCTCGACTATTGGGGAAGGCGGCAGTTCCAGGCATCCGGGGCGATTGTCCTGCTCGGCGCGTTCGTTGTACTGGCCACTGACGGCCTCCTCCTTCTCCTCTGGTTCGAGGAAAAGGAGTACACGCGCCATCTGCTGGTCTGTCTGCCCGCTTTCTGCTGGTCGATATGGGCACTCTGGGTTCTTGTGCGCCAAAAATCATGGAAAGGGGTGCCGCAGCCCAAGAAGTTCGCGGCCGGGGTGGTCGTCACAGCGCTCCTGACGGCCGTCAGTCTTGCTTACTCCACCATGTACCAGCCTGCGGCCGCCCCCATGCACTTCACCCTGAAAGCGGAGTTCGGGAAGGCCCGGGAGGACAAGAGGCTACCCTTCGTGCACGTTCCGCTGACACTGCACATGAAAAACACCGGAGGAATCCCGGTGTACATCCTGAATGACATCTACACAGTCCGTGGCAGGGGAGCCTCTTATTCTCTGGGGGAGGCGGATCTGATCGCCGAGTGGAGGGAGAGTGTCGGGAAACAGGGGACGCGCGAGGGGGAGGCCGAACTCTATGTCGACCAGCTCACCTACACCACCATAAGCAGTGGGAGGTTCTCTGAGTCCGGTAATTCGCTCGACGTCGGGCAGGAGTACGTTCTGACGCGTGTATTCCAGCTTCCCAGGGATGTCGAGTACGACACCGTAAGTGTTGAGCTGCAGATCTCGTACATGAGGAAGGATCGCGGGAAGATCGATGTGAAGGAGTTCAGGTCCGCTCATCCGTCGTGGAACGAACGTGATCGATCCTATTATTGCGAGCCGGCGATGTGCGGAAGCCAGCTCATATACCGCGCAAGAGTACGACACAATAACAATCTCATCAATGTGACGCGCAAGCCGCGTTATGTGACTGCTGTCTGGTCCCCCAGAGGCCGGTTCATCTCTTCTATTTCTTCCTTTCCTTTCAGTTTCTCCGTGCTCGGTGACTATGCCGAAGAAAGAAGAGAGCTGGAGAGATACGGAGCTGCGAGGGCCCGGGCTGATGCGGAGATCGCCGTGGCCGAACTGCTGAGGTCGGCCGGCTGACCGGTCACTCGCCGCCCTTCGTGAGCCAACTGCCCACCGTGACCCCGAACTCCTCCTCCAGGTATGTGGCAGTCTGCTCGCAGGACAGGGCCGCGGCTCCCAGGGTCCCGAACAGCCTGTCGTGCGGCACGAGCTCCGCGAGTTCGGTGATGAGCGGTACGACCTTGAACGGGCCGTGGGTGTGCTCGTTGTTCCTCAACTGGGCGAGGACGTCGAGCGTGTCGTTGCTCTTTTCCTCCGCCTTCCAGAAGTCCTTGACCCCTTCCTCCTCCCACTGCGCGGGCACCAGTTTCTTCAGCCCTTGCACGAGGTCGGACTCGGGCATGGACTCGAAAACCGCGCTGCTGCAGAACGCGGCGGCCTTGCCGAGAGATTCCTTCGGGCGTTCCTGAGCGGAGGCAGCTCGTTCTTGCTGTTTCTTCATGCGAGCGGTTTTCTCGTCCAGCTCTTTCGCGGCTTCGGACCGCTCCTCCTGCGACGTCCCAGGGTCGCTGATCTTCCTCAGCAGCGAACTGACCTGCTGAGTGATGTCCGAGAGCTGTTCTCGTTCCCTCGACGGTGTCCTCGGGGCGTGCATGATGTCCTGAGACGATCCCACCGGCACGAGAGCCGGTGTGGCCTCCGGCCCGTTGCTCCGCTCCACGACGTAGGCCGTGTTCTTCATTGTCGTGACCATCTGACCCTGCAGGCCCCGCGGCGTCCGGGGATCGCAGATCATGTCCAGGGTGGAGGTGGCTCGCTTGACCACCAGGATGAGCGTGGACCTCTTCTCGGTCGGGACTCGGGGCTCGCTGACCTTCTCGAGTGCCGAAGTCACCTGTTCCACGGTCGTGGTCAAATCCTTACGCAGTTCGGGAGGCGTCCTGGGGTTGCTGATGGCTGCCAGGGCGGTGGACAGGTTCTTCGCACTCTCAACGACTCCCTGCCTGTCCTGTGGCTTCGTCCGGGGGTCCTCGACCGTGCCGACGAGGGTGATCAGTGTTTCCACGGTCGACACGAGTTCTTCGGGGACTCGTTCCTTCTCCTCGTTCAGGGCCGTCGTCGCCTCGTCGATTTCCTCCTCCTGCTCCGGCGGGGGTTCGGACGCCTGTCCGTCCGTGTCTCCGGGGTCCGGCGGTTCAGTGGTGTCAGGCGTCCCGCTCGGCGTGGAGGGAGGAGACGTCGTGGTATCCGTCGGACCGGCGGGATCGGAGTCCGGCGGTGGGGGAGGGGGCGTTTCGCCTTCCGCCGGTCCGCTCGGCTCAGAGGGAGGAGGCTGCGGAGGGTCCGTGGTCTGAGCCACTGCCCCGGCTCGGTCACCGTTCGCGCTCTGAGCGTCCGCCGAGGAAATCGTCAGACCGGCCGGCAGCGCGAGCGCTGCGGCGAGAAGGGACGCATTGGCCGCATGAACGATGTGTCTCCGGGGAACTCCGGGAGTTGTGGCCATGATGGTTCCCGATGCGCTGGACGCCGGGCTGTTCCGTCCGTGGTGACAACAACCGCTGACGGCGGCTCCAGAAGACGTCGGAGCCAGAGGAATGCCCAAGCCGATACAGATCCACTCTTCACCCGTCCGGTGCATCTCGCAAACGGGAACACCGAGCCGCACCGCGACCGGAACTCGGCCGCTCAGCAGGACAGGAGAGGCCCCCTCGACCGGAAGGGGGGCGTGCCGTGGACCGGTGCGCCGTCGGGCCGGGCAGGTCGGACTGACCCGGGGTGCCGTGCTGCCACGACCACCCTGACGGTCATGTCGCCTGCCCGCCGACGAGACGGGACGGTGCGGGATCAGCCGCAGTTGTTCCGGTTGATCTTCAGGGAGCGGGTCTGGTCGTTGAGGTTGTAGCCGCGCAGGTCGTGGATGGAGCCACCGCTGCGGGTGACGCACACCCACCGGCCGGCGTAGTCACGCCTCTCGTAGACGCGGGCGGTGCGGTCGGAGTTGTTGCGGATGGAGCTGCCGCGGTTGCGGATCGATGAGGGCAGGTCCTTCACGCTGCCGTCGACGGCGCGGCGTACCCAGGGCTGCCCGCCGAAGTTGATCTCGGGGTAGACGCAGACGTAGCCGGAGGGACAGTCGATCGCGATGTGCGTCGAGTGGCGTTCTTCGCCGGAGGCGGACGCCGGAACGGCCAGGGGCGCAAGCGTGAGAGCGGCGGCGGCCGCGGCACGCATCAGGTTGGTCATCACGCTCTACTGATACGGGGTGACTGCGGCGGTCGGGGGCGGCTTGCGTCCGGGTTCACTCCAGTGGAGGACTCACCCGAACTGGAAGGCCCAGACCTTCCACCGGCCCGGCGATGGAGGTGATCGAGCGGCCGGGGCCCACGAAGGCTGCCTGACGACAGGCGACGTCTGGAGGGTGGGCCGTTCCTGAACTGTGCCGTACGCGGCGGGGTACACCGCGTACGGCACTCCGGCGGGGGAGGGGAACGGCCCTGCCGTCGGCCGCCGCGGCGCGGCTGATCAGTGGCTGTCGCCTGGGCGGTGGACGTCGAGGTCGCCGCAGGCCGACAGAACGCCGGCCAGCCCACCGGGTCTGTGCCGCAGAGCGCTGTTCAGGAAGGCGAGAGTGGTCGCGGCGACGACGCGCACGCTCTCGGTACGGCCGAGGGACCCGACGATCGAGGGCACCGGCGGCAGGTACAGGGGGGCGTCCAAGCGTTTCCGAACACGTTCGTCGCGGCGACCGCGGTGGTCGCCGCCGCCGTCCTGGGTGTGAACGTGCGGACCAAGGGCGTCTGCCTCGCGGCTCTGGCGGAACTGGCCGCACGCCTGGAGCGGGAGCAGGACCAGCAGGCGCGGCTGGCCGCCGCCGAGGAAAGGGCATGTATCACCCGGGAGATGCACGACATCGTCACCCACACCCTGTCCGTCAAGGTCGCGCCCACCGACGCCGCCGCCCACGCGCAGCACCGGGCACCCGACAAGGCGACCACCGTGATGCTCCAGATCTCCGAGACAGGCCGGCAGGCACTGACCGACACACGGCGCGCCCTGGGAATCCTGCGGACCGACGAACCGGACGCGGAGCGCCACCCGCTGCCCGGCATCGCCCAACCGCGCTCCCTGGCCGGCCAGATGTGCGTTGTTGCCGGGCTGCCGACCCGTCTGGAGGTCCAGGGCGGGCACACCCACATCCCCGCCACCGCGCAACTGACCGTCTACCGCCTGGTGCGGGAAGCCT
Source organism: Streptomyces sp. ISL-12 (assembly GCF_018614415.1). Lineage (GTDB taxonomy): Bacteria > Actinomycetota > Actinomycetes > Streptomycetales > Streptomycetaceae > Streptomyces. Next base: position 2,645 of record NZ_JAGGOO010000174.1, on the reverse strand, counting down.
TGACCAACACCCTCAAACACACACCCCCCGGCACACACGCGGAGGTCCGGGTGCGGTGCTCGGCCCGAACCGTGACAGTGGACGTCACCGACAGCGGCCCCTGTCCGCCCCTCCCCGGCACCACGCCGTCCGGCCACGGCATCCCCGGCATGCGCGAGCGCGCGGCCGCCTACGGAGGAGAGCCGCGGGCCGGACCGTTCCCGGGCGGCGGCTGGGGAGTCCGTACCCGTCTCGACCTCGGCAGCGGCGGGAGGTGTCCGCATGACGATCCGCATCCTGATCGCCGACGACGAAGCGCTGCTCCGCATGGCCTTCAGCGCGGTCCTGGAGGCCCAGCCCGACATGGCACCGGTCGGCGAGGCCGCGGACGGCGAGGAGGCCGTCCGCCTCGTCCGGGCGATGCGCCCCGATGTCGTCCTCATGGACGTCCGGATGCCCGGAACCGACGGGATCGAGGCGACCCGACAGGTCGTCCGGATCTCCCCGCGGAGCAGAGCGCTGATCCTCACCACCTTCGACCTCGACGCATACGCCTTCGCCGGACTCAAGGCCGGCGCCTCGGGCTTCCTGCTGAAGAACACCCGGCCCGGGGAACTGCTCACCGTCATCCGCCGCGTTGCCGCGGGCGACACGGCGGTCTCCCCGCGGATCACCCGCCGCCTGCTGGAGAACCTCTGCCCGCACATCCCCGACGGCAGCGGCGCCGCCCACGACGAACGGCTGAGCCGGCTCAGCGTCCGCGAGCGCGAGGTACTCGTCCAGGTGGGCCGCGGCCTGACCAACACCGAGACCGCGGCCGCCCTGCACCTCGCGGGGGCGACCGTGAAGTCCCATCTGGGGCGGATCCTGCACAAGCTCGGACTCCGCGACCGGGTACAGGCCGTGATCGTCGCTGACGGAAGCCGCCTCGTCCACCTGGCATGACGCTGACGCCCGGAGCAGGTGGCGATGTCACACTCCCCGACAAGCGGCACGCGGTCGGGTGGAACAGCGGACGGCGGCGCACGATGCGCTGCGGGACAAGATCCGGTGCGCTGAGGGGAGACCGGGGATGAACGGGGCGGCCTAGCGTGACGGCGAAGTGACCGCGGCGCGCCACTTCGCAGGACTCGGACCCCGAGCCGGATCCGCGTGCGGACGCGGCCCGCACGCGACTGCCACGCCGTACACCCCGCAGGAGGTTGTCGAAAGGTGTCCACGATGCCGGTCGGCGGGCTGATGCCCCGCGCCACCGACGACGCGGCGGACCTGGTCGTCCGCAACGCCGAGACCCACACCGGCGATCCCCGCCTTCCGCAGGCCGGGGCGATCGCCGTCCGCCGCGGCCTCGTCCCGACCGGCCCCGCCATGTCGGCCCTGGCCGTGCTGCTCGTGGGGACGTCTCCGGCCGCCGGCCGGCTGCCGCCCGCCGGGCCCGCCTGGACGGGGCCGCGGTCATGAGGGCGCCGGACACCTCGGCGTGGGCGCCGCTGGCTGCACGTGTCTTCCGTGCCCTGTGGATCGCGCAACTGGTCTCGAACACCGGCAGCTGGATGCAGACGGTCGGCGCCCAGTGGCTCCTGGTCGGACACAGCGCCTCGCTGGTGACCCTCGTGCAGACCGCCTCCAGCCTCCCGGTCGTGCTCCTGGCCCTGCCCTCCGGGGTGCTGGCCGACCGCTACGACCGCCGTACGGTGCTCCTGGCGGCGCAGTTCGCCATGCTCGCCGCGTCCGGCGTGCTGACGGTGCTCGCGTTCCAGGAGGTCCTCACCCCGTACCTCCTGCTCGCCCTCACCTTCCTGCTGGGCTGCGGCACCGCGCTGATGGGCCCGGCCTGGCAGGCGATCCAGCCGGAACTGGTGGAGCGCGAGCAACTCGGGCAGGCGGCCGCGCTGGGCGCCGTGAACATGAACCTGGCCCGCGCGGTGGGCCCCGCCGTCGGTGGCCTGGTGGTCGCGGCGGCGGGCACGGGCTGGGTCTTCGCCTTCAACGCCCTGTCCTACCTCGGCATCGCGGCCGTCCTGCTGCTGTGGCGACGTCCCGTCACACCCCGGCCCGCCGGCCGGGGCGAAGGGCTGCTGGCGGCCGTGCAGGCCGGCCGCCGCTACGTCCGGCACGCCCCGGGCGTCCGGCGGGTCCTGCTGCGCACGGCCCTGTTCATTCCCGGCGGGGCCGCCATGTGGTCGCTGCTCCCGCTGGTCGCCAGCCGCTCCCTGGGGCTCGGCTCGGGCGGGTACGGACTGCTGCTCGGCGTGGTGGGCATCGGCGCGGTGGGCGGCGCCTTCGCGCTCCCGGCGATCCGGCGCGCGCTCGGCGCCAACGGCATCCTCGCCGTGGGGGCGGCCGTCTTCGCCATGACGCTGGTGGTGCTGGCCACGGTCCGGATCCCCTGGCTCGCGGCCGCCGCGCTGTGACAAATACGTTGTTGATCACTGAGTTGACAGTGTTCTGGCCTGTGAATGTAGTGATCGTTTCGGGATACCGTGCCGCGGCGTGACGTTGTCTTGAACAGGGAATTTATATGGCAGAGATGCTCGGGCGATCCGCTGATCTGCGACTGTAGTGATTGTTTCGGATTGGAGTGATCGTTGCAGGATTTATTTATGCCTGCGCGGTTAGGACCGGTCGGTTTGCCCGGGTCAGGGCTAGTCGGACGCCTTGTTGAG
>NZ_JAGGOO010000173.1 GCF_018614415.1 Streptomyces sp. ISL-12 | reverse complement strand
CAAACGACAGGCCCTAGACGCGGGGGAACCGGGCCTGGAGTGTCCAGACGGCCGGATTGTCCGCCAGGTCCTCGTGCATGTCGGTCAGGTCGGCGATCAGGTCGTGCAGGAAGTCCCGGGCCTCCCGGCGCAGTTCGGCGTGGGAGAAGGACAGCGGGGGTTCGCTGACCGGCAGCCACTCCGCCTCGATGTCGACCCAGCCGAACCGGCGTTCGAACAGCAGTCGGTCGCTGGACTCGGTGAAGTCCAGCTCCGCCCGCTGCGGCCGGGCCGCCCGGGAGCCCGCAGGGTCCCGGTCGATCCGCTCCGCGATGTCGCACAGCGCCCAGGCGAAGTCCAGCACCGGCACCCATCCCCAGGCTGTGGAGATCTCCCGGTCGGCCTTGGTGTCGGCGAGGTACACGTCCCCGCTGAACAGGTCGTGCCGCAGCGCGCGCACATCCGCCCGCCGGTAGTCGGTCTGCGGCGGGTCGGGGAAGCGGTGGGAGAGGGCGTAGCCGATGTCGAGCACGCCCTGATGGTGTCACGGCGCTGCTGGTGACACGGCACGCCGCATCGCCGGTCACGGCCGGTCCGGCTTGCCGTCCCCGTGCAGCCACTCCTCCCAGACCTCCGTGAAGTCCTCGTCCGGCAGCCGTCGCTCCACGTACGCCGTGAAGTCGCCGGTGTCCGCGTTGCCGTGCCGGTGCTCCGCCGCCCAGCCGCGCAGCAGGGCGCGGAAGGCGGTGTCGCCGGCCCGCTGCCGGATCTTGTGCAGGACCATCGCGCCGCGCTGGTAGACGGGGGCGCCGGAGATCCGCGCCGCGTCCGGCGGATCGGCGGGCGGGAACGCCCAGATCGCGGCATTGGCCTCCGTACCGGCGAAGTAGCGCCCGGCGTACAGCGCGTCGAAGGTCTCCTGTGCCGTGTCACCGCCGTGGTCCTCCTGCCACAGCCACTCCGCGTACGTCGCGAAGCCCTCGTTGAGCCACATGTCCCGCCAGGTCTTCGGGGTGACGGAGTCGCCGTACCACTGGTGGGCGAGTTCGTGGACGAGCAGGACGATGCCCGGGGCACCGGGGAAGACGGGCCGGTTCTGGGTCTCCAGGGCGTACGTGACGTCGGACGGGCGGTCGACGATCGCGCCGGCGGAGGAGAACGGGTACGGGCCGAAGAGGTCGCCGGCCCAGTCCAGGACCTCGGGAATCCGCTCGAGCACGTCCTCGCTCGCCGCCGCCTGCGTCGGGTCGACGGCCGTGAACACCGGCAGCCCGTCCGCGGTGCGGGAACGGTCGACGCGCCACTCGCCGACGGCCACGGTGGCCAGGTAGCTCGCCATCGGCTCGCTGGTCCGCCAGGTGGAGGTGGTCCGCCCGTCCGCGGTCCGCTCGCCGGCCGGTTCGCCGTTGGAGACGGCGCGCAGCCCCTCGGGCACGGTCACCGCGATGTCGTAGGCCGCCTTGTCGGAGGGGTGGTGGTTGCCCGGGAACCACGCCATCGACCCCACGGGCTGGCCCAGCGCCAGCGCGCCGTCGGCGGTGCGCAGCCAGCCCTCCTTCGAACCGTCGGGATCGGTGATCGTCTCCGGCTCGCCGTCGTAGCGCACGGTCACCCGGAAGGTGTCGCCGTCGTCCAGTTCCTCCGGCGGCCGGACGGTCAGCTCCTGCCCGGCGCGCTGGAAGCGGGCGTCCCGGCCGTCGACCTCGACCGTGCCGACCCGCAGCCCGTCGAGGTCGAGGTTGAACGCCGACAGGTCCGCGGTCGCCCGCGCGGTGACCGTCGCGGTACCGGTGAGGTGGTGGTCGTCGGGGTCGTAGGCGAGGTCGAGGCCGTAGTGGGTGACGTCGTAGCCGCCGTTGCCCGCCTTGGGGAAGTACGGGTCGCGCACACCGCTGCCGCCGGGCCTGCCGTGCACCCCGCCGCACGCGGTGAGCGCGGTGAGGGAGAGGACGGCGGCCACGACGAGCGGGCGGGGGCAAGGTGTGCGCACGTCGTGAGCCTATGGGGAGCAGGTGGGGGGACGGCCTGCGGGAATCGGCCGGTCAGGGGGTGGCCGCGGGCTTGGTGTGGAGCACTTCGCGGCCCTGCTCGGCGGCGCGGGTGATGCTCTCGCCGACGAAGTCGAGGAAGCGGGCGATGTTCTCCAGGCGGACGGCGGCCGGGGTGCCGGGGCCCAGGACGCCGACGCCCTGCCGTGAGACCTCGATGACCTGGACGAGGGACCGGGCGCTGGCGATCATCGCCTGGTACCAGATGTCGTCGTCCACGACATAACGGTCCCGGCGCCGCTCGTCCTTCTCCCGGCGCACCAGACCCTGGCCCTCCAGGAACGCGATCGCCTTGGAGACGGACGCCGGGCTGACGCCGAGCCGCTGGGCCAGCTCGGCCGCGGTGAGACTGCCGGTGTCGGTCATGTACAGGGCGGCCTGCACCCGCGCCATCATCTTGGGCGTGCCCGCCTGCATGAGGACGGTGGTGAACATCTCCTCGTACGCGCGCACCGCCTCGCCGTCGCGCCCGTGCGGCTGCGGCACCGCCTCCGTCCCCCGGGGCGCGGCCCGCCGGCGCCGCTGGGTGCGGTGCTCGGTGGCGCGGTGGGCCAGGTCGGCGCGGTAGCCGGCCGGGCCGCCGTTGCGCATCACCTCGCGGGTGACGGTCGAGGTCGGCCGGTCCAGACGCCGGGCGATCTCGGCGTAGGCGAGGCCGTCGGCCAGCCCCAGCGCGATCTGCTGGCGTTCCTGCTGAGTGAGCCTGCCTCCCGGCATCGGGCGTCTCCTTCGTGGTCCGTGGTGCGCCCCACCATAGCTTCAGCTTCACCTCATTGCAACGAAGAGAAGGAGCTGCCGTTGCGTTACTCACCCCTTCGTTGCAATGAAATGGCTGCTCTGACCAGCGTAAACAATGAATACGTGCAACGAGTATGTTGCGCAATCTATGAACGCAACGTAGCTTTTCCAATGTCGGAAACAAGGAACGCACCGAAGGAGAACACCATGCAGACGTTCGCCACCCCCGCCCCGGTCTCCGCCGTCCTGGACATCCCCGCGGGCCGCGTCCGCTTCATCGCCGCCGACCGCGCCGACACCACGGTCGAGGTCCTCCCGGCGGACGCCTCGAAGGGCCGCGACGTGAAGGCGGCCGAGGAGACCACGGTCGAGTACGGCGACGGCGTCCTGCGCATCGCGGCCGCCCCGGCGACGAACCGCGCCTTCGGCCCCTCCGGCGCCGTCGAGGTGACCGTCCAGCTGCCCGCCGGCTCCCACGTCGAGGCGACGGCCGCCGCCTCCGAGTTCCGGGGCGTCGGACGGCTCGGCGACGTCACCATCGAGGGCGCGCGGGGCCCGGTCAAGCTGGACGAGACCGCGAGCGCCCGCCTCACCGTCCTCGACGGCGACGTCACCGTCGGCCGCCTCGGCGGTCCCGCCGAGATCAGCACCCAGCGGGGCGACCTGCGCGTCACCGAGGCCGTACGCGGCACGGTCACGCTGCGCACCGAGTCCGGCGGGATCGAGGTCGGCGCCGCCCGCGGCGTCTCCGCCTCCCTGGACGCCGGCACCGGCCACGGCCGTATCCACAACGCGCTCCAGAACACCGACGGCGCCGCCGCCGGCCTGACCATCCACGCCACCACCGGTCACGGCGACATCACCGCTCGCAGCCTGTGACCCGACCTGCTCTGGGGGACCACTCATGACCAGCTTGGCCATCGCGGCGAACGGGCTGCGCAAGTCCTACGGCGACAAGACCGTCCTCGACGGTGTCGACCTCGCCGTCCCGGAAGGCACGGTCTTCTCCCTGCTCGGCGCGAACGGCGCCGGCAAGACCACCGCCGTCAAGATCCTCTCCACCCTGATCGGCGCCGACGCCGGAGAGCTGCGGATCGGCGGGCACGACCCGGCCGCCGACCCGCGGGCGGTACGCGCCGCGATCGGCGTCACCGGCCAGTTCTCCGCCGTGGACGGACTGATCACCGGCGAGGAGAACATGCTCCTGATGGCCGACCTGCACCACCTGCCCAAGGGGGAGGGCCGGCGGGTGGCCGCGGAACTCCTGGCCCGCTTCGACCTCACCGACGCGGCGAAGAAGCCCGCCTCCACCTACTCCGGCGGCATGAAGCGCCGCCTGGACATCGCCATGACCCTGGTCGGCAGCCCGCGGATCATCTTCCTCGACGAACCGACCACCGGCCTCGACCCCCGCTCCCGCCACACCATGTGGCAGATCATCCGCGAGCTGGTCACGGGCGGTGTGACCGTCTTCCTCACCACGCAGTACCTGGAGGAGGCCGACCAGCTCGCCGACCGCATCGCCGTGCTGAACGACGGCAGGATCGCCGCCGAGGGCACCGCGGACGAACTGAAGCGGCTCGTCCCCGGCGGCCACGTACGGCTCCGCTTCACCGACCCGGTGGCGTACGCGAGGGCCGCCGACGCCCTGCCCGGCACCGCCCGGGACGACCAGGCCCTCGCCCTGCACCTGCCCAGCGACGGCGGCCAGCGCGACCTGCGCGCCGTCCTCGACCGCCTGGACTCGGCCGGCGTCGCGGCCGACGAGCTGACCGTGCACACCCCCGACCTCGACGACGTGTTCTTCGCCCTGACCAGCGGCCCCGCCACCCACACCGAGGAGACCGTCCGATGAGCACCCCCCTGGCCCTCGCCGTGCGCGACTCGTCCACGATGCTGCGCCGCAACCTCCTGCACGCCCGCCGCTATCCCTCCCTCACCCTCAACCTCCTGCTCACCCCGATCATGCTGCTCCTGCTCTTCGTCTACGTCTTCGGCGACGTGATGAGCGCGGGCATCGGCGGCGGGGAGGCGGACCGCTCCGCCTACATCGCCTACCTGGTCCCCGGCCTGCTGCTGATGACCATCGGCTCCACCACGATCGGCACCGCGGTCTCCGTCTCCAACGACATGACCGAGGGCATCATCGCCCGCTTCCGCACGATGGCCATCCACCGCGGGTCGGTCCTGGTCGGGCACGTCGTCGGCAGCGTGCTCCAGTCGGTGGCCGGCGTGGTCCTGGTCGGCGCGGTCGCCGTGGCCATCGGCTTCCGCTCCACGGACGCCACCGCCCTGGAGTGGCTGGCGGCCTTCGGACTCCTCGTCCTCTTCGCCCTGGCCCTCACCTGGATCGCCGTCGGCATGGGCCTGGTCAGCCCCAACGCCGAGGCGGCGAGCAACAACGCCATGCCCCTGATCCTCCTGCCCCTCCTCTCCAGCGCCTTCGTCCCGCTGGACTCGATGCCGGGCTGGTTCCGCCCGGTCGCCGAGTACCAGCCCTTCACCCCGGCCATCGAGACCCTGCGCGGCCTCCTCCTCGGCACGGAGATCGGCCCCAACGGCTGGCTCGCCCTCGCCTGGTGCGTCGGCCTGGCGGTCCTCGGCTACTTCTGGTCGGCCGCGAAGTTCAACACCGACCCGAGGTGACACCCCCGGCCCCCGGCGGCCCCACCCGACGCAGACCCCCCGAGCACCAGCCGGGGGGTCTCGCCGTAGCCACCGCCGCGCACCACCGCGAGCCGCCCGGTGTCGGCCCTGAAAGCCGTGAGCAGTTGTACGCATAACTGTTCACGGTTTTCAGGGGGTGGGTTCGGTCGGTGTCGGGACTCAGGGCTGGCCGGGAGCCGCCTCGACCCAGCGGTGATAGGCGTCCATGTCGACATTGCCGCCGCACACTACGGTGACCACGTGCCGGCCGGCGAAGCGGGCGCGGTCTTCGAGGATCGCCGCGACACCGAGCGCGGCCGACGGTTCGACGACGAGGCCGGCGTGGTCGAGGAGCATCCGCATACCGGCGATGATCGACGCCTCCCGGACCAGGACGGCGTCGTCGGCGACCAGGAGCAGGTCGTCCAGCACGGCCGGGACGGGACGCCGGCCGGCGACGCCGTCGGCGATCGTGTCGGTCGAGTCGGTGGTGACGACGCGCCGCCCGCGCCAGGAGAGCGTCATCGCCGGGGCGCCCAGCGGCTGGACGCAGATCACCTCGGCCCCGGGCGCCAGTGCCTTCACCACATGCCCCACGCCGGTGGCCAGTGCCCCGCCCCCGAGAGCGACGAGTACGGCGTCGAACGCGACCCCCGAGTCGACCAGTTCCAGCCCGATGGTCGCCGCGCCCTCACAGGTCTCGATGTCCAGACTGTCCTCCAGCAGCCGGACCCCCGCGCCGCGCGCGATGGCCGCCGCCCGCTCACGCGCCACCTCGTGGTCACCGTCCACGAGCTCCAGCCTGGCGCCCAGCGCGCGGATGCGGTCGAGCTTGGCCGCGGTCGCGAAGCGCGACGCCACGACGGTGACGTCGAGCCCCCGGACGCGACCGGACCAGGCGAGGGCCTGACCGAGATTGCCCGCACTGGCGCACACCACGGCGCGCGGCCCCTCGTCGGCGAGCCGGCTCGCGACCAGCTCGGTGCCACGGCCCTTGAAACTGCGGACCGGGTTGGCCGTTTCGAGTTTGATGCTCACCGCGCACCCGAGACCGGCCCCCAACGCCTCGCAGCGGTACAGCGGAGTGTCGAGAAAGACCGGGTCGATCACCCGGCGAGCCGCCCGGATCCGCGCAGTGTCGAGACGCGTCTCCCGCATGGCACAGCAGCGTAGACCCGGCGTCAACGGGGTGCCCGTGAGTAACCCACATCAGGGACCTCTGTTCAGGTCACCCTTCGGCGTACCTCTGAGGCGTACTGCCCCGGCCCGGACATGCGACGCGCCCGGTAAACGCGACTTTTCAGACAAAAACAAGAACACGCCCCACGTTCGTTCGATTGCTGAATCGTTCCTTCACGGGAGCGTCTCCGTGGAGCGATTCCCGACGAAAAGGAGCCGGCGAAATGGCCGAATGGAAGCAGATCGGCGGTGCGCTCGTCCGGATCTCGGCCGGGTCCAGGACCAATGTCTGGGGTGTCAACGCGGGCGGGAACATCTACCGCTACACCAACAACGACGCCAGTCCGTGGGTGCAGATTCCCGGCGGACTGGCGGACATCGGGGCGGCTGCGGACGGCACGGTCTGGGGCGTCAACTCCGCCGGCAACATCTACCGCTACACGGGAGACCAGGAAAGCGGCCACTGGAAGCAGATCAGCGGCGCGCTCGTGCGGATCTCGGCCGGGTCCAGGACCAACGTGTGGGGTGTCAACGCGGGCGGGAACATCTACCGCTACACCGGCAACGACGCCAACCCGTGGGTGCAGATTCCCGGGGCGCTGACGGACATCGGGGCGGGTGCGGACGGCACCGTTTGGGGTGTCAACTCCGCCGGCAACATCTACCGCTACACCGGCGACCAGGAGAGCGGCCACTGGAAGCAGATCGGCGGCGCGCTCAAAGCGATTTCGGCAGGCTCCCGCACCTCGGTCTGGGGGGTGAACGCGGGCGGGAACATCTACCGCTACACCAACAACGACGCCAGTCCGTGGGTGCAGATTCCCGGCGGACTGGCGGACATCGGGGCGGCTGCGGACGGCACGGTCTGGGGCGTCAACTCCGCCGGCAACATCTACCGCTACACCGGCGACCTGCCCGGCTGACCCACACCCTGGTCGGCAACCCGTCGCCGGATCCCAGGCCGGTCACGCCCTCAGGCGTGACCGGCCCGCCTTGTTCCTGGCGGAAACAGGGTGCGGACGAATGCTCAGCGGTTCGACTTCGCCGCGTGTGACAGGAAGTCCGCCCACGCGGAAGGCGGGAAGGTGAGGTGCGGCCCCGGGAGGGCCTTGGAGTCGCGGACCAGGATCACGGTCGGGGTGGCGGCTATCTCGACACAGTTCGAGCCGTCGCCGCTGTACGTTGACTTCTGCCAGGCATGGGTTCGCATGGTTGATTCCTTCATACGTCCTGAATGCGGTGGTGGATGAAGTCGCGTGTCCGGGCGGGGTCAAAGGAGCAGGACTCCATGCGGTCCAGCACAGCGCGGTACTTGATCAACTGGGCGTCCGCGTCAAGGAATTCGCACGCCCCGTGATGTGAGTCCAACTGGACCGTGTCGAGCTGTGCGACAGAACCCTCGATGTAGTCGAAGGACTGACCAGAGGTTGGGAAGTTGTCCGCACCGAAGGGGATCACCCGGACTGTGACATGGGGAAGTTCGCTCATGTCGAGCAGATGCTTGAGCTGGCCACGAGCGACGGCCGGGCCGCCAAAGGCCATGCGAAGTGCTGCTTCATGGACGATCGCAGTGTAGTGAGGCGGGTTCGCCCGGTGCAGGATGCCTTGCCGTTTCATGCGATGAGTGAGGCGGTGCTCGATCTCGTACTGACGCATCGGTGGGACCACCGCGCGAAAAAGGGCACGGGCGTGATCTGTCGTCTGGAGAAGTGCCGGGATGTGAATCAGGAGTGCTACTCGGAAACCGTGGGCGTGGTGCTCCAGCTCAGCTAGATCGACCAGGGCGACCGGTACGTGGTCGCGATACTCCTCCCACCAACCACGTGTGCGTCGGCCTGTCATCGCCGTGAGGGCGTCGATCAGCTCCTCGTCGTTGCAGTCGTAGGCGTGCGCCATGGATCGGAGCCAGTCGGCGCTGATGGGTGTGCGGCCGGTTTCGATCATGCTGACGCGCGCCTGGTTGACGCCGAGAAGTCCGGCGGCAGCGGTTGCGGTGAGCCCGGCGCGGTCCCGGAGTTTGCGCAGCTCTGTGCCCAGCCTTCGCTGTCGGAGCGTGGGGCTGTTGGTGGGCGGCACGGCGTTTCCTCCCTGGCGGCGTCGCGGCGTCGCGGTCCCTCACACGAGTGAGACATGGATGCTTTCAGTGGATTTAGTTAGAAGGATCTAACCATCTGCCCTACGGTCTGAGTACCGCTCAACGCCCCGCCCCGCAAATCGGAAGCGCACCTCCCCAGGCACTGCCACCGGCAAGCGCGCGGCCATTGGGCGAGCCGTACCCCCCTTCACTCCGGAGACCTCCATGCGCACCGTATCCCCGCCCGACACCTGGGCGTACGCCCTCCGCCTGCCGCATGACCCCAGAGCCGCACGCGTCGCACGTATGACCGTGCGGGCCGCGCTGAGCGGCCACGGACGGCATGAACTCGTCGACGACGTCGAACTGTTGGCGTCCGAGCTGGTCACCAACGCCTACCGGCACGCCGGAGGACCCTGCTCCCTGCGGCTCACCGCCCTCCGCGACGGGCGGCTGAGGGTCGGCGTCTGGGACGGCCACCCGCACATCCCCGCGCCCTTCACCGACACGGCAGCCGACGCGGCAGCGAACGGGAGGCGCACCGTGCCGCCCGATGCACCCGGCGGACGCGGACTGCACCTCGTACGGGAGTACGCCGAGACATGGGGTGCCTGGTCGCTCGGGGACGTGCTGCCCGGCAGGCCCGGCACCGGGAAGCTGCTGTGGTTCGAGGTGGGCGCCCCGAACCGGGCGTGACACAGCCCTCGGCCCCGCCGAGCCGTGGCTCAACGGGGCCGAGGGCGGAAAGGACGGGCGGCGTCAGACGTTCACGCCGAAGTCCTGGGCGATGCCCACGAGGCCCGAGGCGTAGCCCTGGCCGACCGCGCGGAACTTCCACTCCGCACCGTTGCGGTACAGCTCGCCGAAGACCATGGCGGTCTCGGTCGCCGCGTCCTCCGACAGGTCGTAGCGGGCGATCTCCGCGCCGCCGGCCTGGTTGACGATGCGGATGTAGGCGTTGCGGACCTGGCCGAAGTTCTGCGAGCGGTTCTCCGCGTCGTAGATCGAGACCGGGAAGACGATCTTGTCGATGTCGGCCGGCAGGGCGGCCAGGTTGACGTTGATCGCCTCGTCGTCGCCCGCGCCCTCGCCCGTGCGGTTGTCGCCGGTGTGGACGATGGACTGGTCCGGCGTCTGCTTGTTGTTGAAGAAGACGAAGTGGGCGTCCGAGTAGACCTTGCCCTGGGTGTTGACCGCGATCGCGGAGGCGTCCAGGTCGAAGTCGGTGCCGGTGGTGGTACGGACGTCCCAGCCGAGGCCCACGGTGACGGCGGTCAGGCCCGGAGCCTCCTTGGTGAGCGAGACGTTGCCACCCTTGGACAGGCTTACAGCCATTGTTGGGAGTCCCTTCCCTCGTGTGCGTACGGCAAGAAAGTTACAGCTACCCCCAAGAACGACGAGGGGGGTACGCAAGGTTCCAGCTCGCTTTACTTTCTTTACTCGGATAATCGGGTGACGCGGACCCCGCGGGGGCGGGACCATGGACCGCATGTCCCCGATGTCCGGCCCGCATGTCGTCCGAGGCTCCGTCTCCCTCCCGGAGGCCGAGCTGATCTGGCGTTTCTCGCGGTCGTCCGGGCCCGGCGGGCAGCACGTCAACACCACCGACACCCAGGTCGAGCTGCGGTTCGACCTCGCCCGCACCCAGGCGCTGCCCGAGGTGTGGAAGCAGCGGGCGCTGGAGCGGCTGGCCGGGCGGCTGACCGACGGCGTCGTCACCGTCCGCGCCTCCGAGCACCGCTCCCAGTGGCGCAACCGCGAGGCCGCCGCCGTACGCCTCGCGGCCCTGCTGGCCGAGGCGACCGCGCCGCCGCCCAGGCCCCGCCGCCCGACCCGCGTCCCGCGCGGCATCAACGAGCGCCGGCTGCGGGAGAAGAAGCAGCGCGCCCAGACCAAGCGGGGGCGCTCCGGGAAGGGCTGGGACTAGGGCCTGTCGTTTGGATCACGCCGCAGACGCGGGGTCTGGCACGCGCATCTGCGGCGTTGTCGTCACTCGCCGAC
>NZ_JAGGOO010000172.1 GCF_018614415.1 Streptomyces sp. ISL-12 | reverse complement strand
CGGGCGACAGCGAGGGACCATCCCCGCGGGCGCGGGGAGCAGGGAGCGGGCGCCGCCACGGCCGGCGTGGTGCGGGGACCATCCCCGCGGGCGCGGGGAGCAGCGCACGCGGCCGTCGTTGATCACCCACGGCATGGGACCATCCCCGCGGGCGCGGGGAGCAGTGCAACAGCCTGTTGATCAACTCTTACGAAGCGGGACCATCCCCGCGGGCGCGGGGAGCAGTCGACGTCACCGAACTACTCGGGGGCGGGGCGGGGACCATCCCCGCGGGCGCGGGGAGCAGACGACCGCCCGGATCGAGCGGTGCCGTCAGAAGGGACCATCCCGCGGGCGCGGGGAGCAGCGACGTCGGGCTGGACTATGACTCGGCCTCGGGGGACCATCCCCGCGGGCGCGGGGAGCAGGTGATGTACCGGCCCCACGAACAGGACGGCCCGGGACCATCCCCGCGGGCGCGGGGAGCAGGCCCGGCTGACCTGCTGGTGAGCGCGCTGGACGGGACCATCCCCGCGGGCGCGGGGAGCAGCACCGAGATCGGGTGGCAGCTCCCCGACCGGGAGGACCATCCCCGCGGGCGCGGGGAGCAGGAGGCTCCGCGCTGGACGGCTGAGCAGATCGAGGGACCATCCCCGCGGGCGCGGGGAGCAGCACCTGGTCCAGGACGACGGGGCGCTCAAGGCGGGACCATCCCCGCGGGCGCGGGGAGCAGGAGAACACTGCGGCGTCGGAGCAGACGCTGCGGGGACCATCCCCGCGGGCGCGGGGAGCAGTCGTCTCAGCGATGGCGGCCCAGACACGGAGCGGGACCATCCCCGCGGGCGCGGGGAGCAGTTCCTCCCTGCGCACCCGCCCATCGTCGTCAAGGGACCATCCCCGCGGGCGCGGGGAGCAGGGCGCCGACCGGAAGCCCGTCCTGGCCATCCGGGGACCATCCCCGCGGGCGCGGGGAGCAGATAAAGGCACAGGAGCCGGAGGACGCTATATCGGGACCATCCCCGCGGGCGCGGGGAGCAGCTCGCGGGCGGCGTCGAGCAGGACGGCCAGGTGGGACCATCCCCGCGGGCGCGGGGAGCAGGCCTGATTGTCGCCCTGTACTCGATCGCCCTCGGGACCATCCCCGCGGGCGCGGGGAGCAGTCGCTGCCGAGCGTCGCTGAGATCCGCGAGCAGGGACCATCCCCGCGGGCGCGGGGAGCAGCAGGGACCGTCCGGGCCGCGCGTGAGTCGGTCAGGACCATCCCCGCGGGCGCGGGGAGCAGTTTGTGCTCGTGCTTTCAGTATGGCAAGCCATGGGACCATCCCCGCGGGCGCGGGGAGCAGCCCCAGCTCACACCCCCAACTGCCCGCTGGAACGGACCATCCCCGCGGGCGCGGGGAGCAGGAGCGCTTCGCCGCAGTCGTGCCCGGTGGTGGGGGACCATCCCCGCGGGCGCGGGGAGCAGTCACCTGACGAACCGTCAGACACCCACCCGGAAGGACCATCCCCGCGGGCGCGGGGAGCAGTTGCTGGCCGGGCCCTTCCAGTCCGGCAGGCTGGGACCATCCCCGCGGGCGCGGGGAGCAGTTCGTCATCGAACTCCCCGTCGGCATCAAGTTGGGACCATCCCCGCGGGCGCGGGGAGCAGGCCTCCCGCTCGCCTCCTGATCTCAGCACTCCGGGACCATCCCCGCGGGCGCGGGGAGCAGGGCCACCTCGCGCCAGGGTGGGAGGACACGGCGGGACCATCCCCGCGGGCGCGGGGAGCAGTCGGGGGGGTTCAGAAGACGAGGTGCGTAGATGGGACCATCCCCGCGGGCGCGGGGAGCAGTGGCCGGGTCAGGCGGCGGCGGGGACGGTCTGGGGACCATCCCCGCGGGCGCGGGGAGCAGCGGTAGATGAGGACCTTGTTGAGGTTGGACTCGGGACCATCCCCGCGGGCGCGGGGAGCAGCGCGCGAACAGCACCACCACCGGCGTGACCGTGGGACCATCCCCGCGGGCGCGGGGAGCAGCTGTAGATCGTCGCACCCGCGAGGCGCGGGTCGGGACCATCCCCGCGGGCGCGGGGAGCAGAGTGGCACACCTCGCCGCGCCAACGGACGGAGGGGACCATCCCCGCGGGCGCGGGGAGCAGTGTTCGCCGAGGCCGAAGAGCAGACGCGGACGGGGACCATCCCCGCGGGCGCGGGGAGCAGAGTACACGTAACTCGCAACCACGAAATACATGGGGACCATCCCCGCGGGCGCGGGGAGCAGACTTCCCGACCTGCGGTTTTAGGGCCGCGATGTGCTGTTTCCACTGACTTTCACTGAAGCCGACATATCGGGTCATCCTCGCTGAGTCGTGGACAGTGTGGAGTCCAGGGCAAGTTACCTGATGTCAGAGACTCTGGCTCGGCCTCTGGGTGCCCGGTTCGCAGGAGCATCTGCAGCAGGGCTGGGCGTTCCCGGCGGCACCGTCTTGTGAGTATAGATGCGCTCCATGCGGGAGGCGCAGGTCTGCCTGGGCGCGTTCGGACAGGGTCCCGGTCCGCCCATACCCGTCCTGCTGCTTCGTCTCGTCCACTTTCTTCAACTGGCCATTCCGGAAAGCGTCTTGCGTGTACTGATCTTGTATGGCGTTGGAGGAGACGGCCCCTGCGGGGCTGAGGGCGCGGCTTGCCGGGCCGGTGTTGTCGGTGTGGGCGAAGCATGACCGAGACGGGGATGGGTGGCTGCCGTTGTGGCGGCACATGGAGGACAGTGCCGCGGTAGCGGGACGGTTGTGGGACGAGTGGCTGCCGTCCTCGGTGCGCCGGTTTATCGGTGATGTGCTACCGGAGGGGGAAAGGGACGGGCGGCGGCTGGTTGTGTGGCTGGCGGGCGTTCACGACATCGGGAAGGCGACGCCGGCGTTCGCCTGCCAGGTCGAGGGGCTGGCGCAGGTGATGCGGGGGCGTGGCCTGGAGATGCGGTCGCGGGAGGCGCTGGGGGCGGAGCGGCGGCTGGTTCCGCATGGGCTGGCGGGGCAGGTGCTGCTCGGGGCCTGGCTGGAGGAGCGGTTCGGCTTCGTGGTGAAGCAGGCGGGGCAGTTCGCGGTGGTGGTGGGCGGGCACCACGGTGTTCCGCCGGAGCATGGGCAGATCACAGCGGTGGAGGGGCGGTCGCATCTGCTGTGGACGCCGGGGCCGAGTGAGGCGTTGTGGCGGCGGGTGCAGACGGAGCTGCTGGATGCCTGTGCGGACGCTTTTGAGGTGCGGGGGCGGCTTGCGGCGTGGCGTGGGGTGAAGCTGCCGCAGCCGGTGCAGGTGCTGTTGACGGCTGTGGTGATCGTCGCGGACTGGATCGCCAGTAACCCGGAGCTGTTTCCGTACTTTCCCGAGGACGTGCCCCGTACGGGCGCGGAGCGTCTGGAGGCGGCGTGGCGGGGGCTTGATCTGCCGGGTCCGTGGCAGCCGTCGGTTCCGGACGGGCCGGTGGGGGAGATGTTCGCGTCCCGGTTCGATCTGCCGGCCGGAGCACGGGTGCGGCCGGTGCAGGGGGCTGCGGTGAAGCTGGCCCGGTCGATGGAGGAGCCGGGCCTGATGGTGATCGAGGCGCCGATGGGGGAGGGCAAGACGGAGGCCGCGCTGGCCGTGGCGGAGATTTTGGCGGCCCGGGCCGGGGCGGGCGGGGTGTTCTTTGCGTTGCCGACGATGGTGACCGGCAACGCGATGTTTCCCCGTTTGTTGACGTGGCTGGATCGGCTTCCGGCGTCCAGCGAGGGGCGGTATTCGGTGCAGTTGGCGCATTCGAAGGCCGCGTTGAACGAGGACTTCACCGACCTGATGCGGGGCCGTCGGATCGCGGCGGTCGACCTCGACGGGGAGATGGGGCAGGCGCCGACGGTGGCCGGTGGTGTGGGGCGGGCACCGGCGGAGCTGGTGGCGCATGCCTGGCTGCGGGGACGGAAGAAGGCGATGCTGTCGTCGTTCGTGGCGGGCACGATCGACCAGCTGCTGTTCGCCGGGCTCAAGAGCCGTCACCTGGCGCTGCGGCATCTTGCGCTGGCGGGCAAGGTCATCGTGATCGACGAGGCGCACGCCTACGACACGTACATGAGTGTGTATCTGGACCGGGTGCTGTCGTGGCTGGGGGAGTACCGGGTGCCGGTGGTGGTGCTGTCGGCGACGCTGCCCGCCGGGCGGCGCCGGGAGCTGGTCGTGGCCTACGCCGGCCGGACAGTGGCTGCGGGAGCTGCGGACGGGTTCGATGCCGTCGCCGACGCGGAGGACTATCCGTTGCTGACGGCCGTCGCACCGGGCGGGAAGCCCGTGCTGCGCCGCCCGGGCGTCTGCGGACGGGGCGCGTCGGTGAGCGTGGAGCGCCTGGAGGACGGCCCGCAGGTCCTGGCGGAGCGTCTGGCGAAGGAACTGGCCGGTGGTGGCTGTGCGCTGGTGGTCCGCAACACGGTGCGGCGGGTGCTGGAGACCGCATCGGTGCTGCGGGAGCGATTCGGTTCCGAGCAGGTCACCGTGGCGCACTCCTGTTTCATCGATGTCGACCGGGCTGCCAACGACGCGGCTCTCCTCACCCGGTTCGGGCCGCCCGGCAAGGGCACCGACCGGCCGGAAGGGGCGCACATCGTGGTGGCCAGCCAGGTCGCCGAGCAGTCCCTCGACGTCGATTTCGATCTCCTCGTCACCGACCTGGCGCCAGTCGACCTGATGCTGCAGCGGATGGGCCGCCTCCACCGGCACCCGCGCGGCGGGACCGGGCAGACCGATCGGCCTGCCCTGCTGCGCACGGCCCGCTGTCTGGTCACCGGCGTCGACTGGAGCGGCGAGGTGCCGCAGCCGGTGCGCGGTTCGGTCGCGGTGTACGGGGCGTACGCGCTGCTGCGGTCCGCGGCGGTGCTGGTGCCTCACCTTGACGGCGGCCCGGAGCGCCCGGTGCGGTTGCCGGCCGACATCAGTGTGCTGGTGCAGGCCGCCTACGCGGACCCGGTCGCAGCGCCCGCCGGGTGGGAGACGGAGTGGGAGGAGGCCCGGGCCCGGCACGAGGCGCACCGGGCGGACCAGGCGGAGCGGGCGGCGGTGTTCCGGCTGGGTGCGGTGGGCCGGCCGGGGCGGCCGTTGTTCGGGTGGGTCGCGGCCGGTGTCGGTGATGCGGATGACACCCGGCAGGGCCGGGCGCAGGTCCGTGACAGCCGCGAGAGCCTGGAGGTCGTCGTCGTGCAGCGGCGGCAGGACGGGACGCTGGCGACGGTGCCGTGGCTGGCCCCGGACCGTAAGGGCCGCCGGCGCGCCGGCCTGCCGTTGCCCACTGATCAGGTCCCGGTCGCGGCGGCGGCCCGCACGGCCGCTTCCTGCGGGCTGCGCCTGCCCATCCAGTTCAGCAGTCCGGAGGTGTTGGACCGGACGATCGCCGAGCTGGAGGAGCTGTGCGTGGAGGCGTGGCAGGTCAAGGACAGTCCGTGGCTCGCCGGCCAGCTCATCCTCCCCCTCAGCGAAGACGGTGAGGGACAACTGGCGGGCTTCGCCCTCCGCTACAGCCGTCACGACGGCCTGGAGGTGAGGCGTGCGGATCAGTGACCGCGTGCGCGGTGGGGTATCCCCGCGTGCGCGGGGAGCAGTGCCGTACCCACTGGTGGATGCCCTTGGAACTGGGGCCATCCCGGATCGGGTCCGGGAGCAGACGCCCGCATGCTAGGTCCGTGGCTGGTGCGTGCCCGGTTTCTGCCGCTTGCCGGGCGCGCCTGCTCTTCGAGTACGGGTCCGGGGCCGTCGTCTTGTGCTCTGGTTGCGTGCCTTGGTGGGTGTGGCTGGTGTTCTTCCGGACGGGCGGTTTCTTCTTGCCCAGGTAGTCAGCGGTAGCGCTGTGACGGCTGTGACTGTGGCGGCCAGTTCGGCAGCGCCGTTGTCTTCGCGCTGATTGGCGTCTTCCAGGGGCAGTTCATGGCCCAGGGAGACAGCCGAGCAGAAGATGACGGTGGTCGCTCCTGTCACCAGGCTCCAGCGCATCCATTCGCCCATGCAGCGCACTCCTTTCGATATCGCCACATTCCCTTTGAACTGTTGCGTAGGCGACGTTAGATGTCTGGCGGTGGCGGAAGGCAGGTCCCGGGCCGTGTGGCGAGGGGCCTCCATCCGATCGGACCAGGGACGGTCGCTCGGCAGGGCGCGGCGTGCACCGGTGAGCTGGCCGGAGCGCGCTGCTGTCGAGCACGCGAACGCCGCGCTGCACCCCGTTTTTCCTGTTCAGCCCCGCTTGTCAGTGGTGTCTGGCAGGCTTCTGCCCCCGTGGCAGCGTTCTCGACGGTCTTGAGGTGATCTGTGCCCGAAAACGATGTGGGCGACGGCGAGTTGGCGTTCGACTTGACCGCCCGGCCGTGGATTGCGGTCCTGCGGCGCGACGGCCGGATGGATGAGCTGTCACTCGGCGAGGTGTTCGCGCAGGCCGGTGACGTGCGGCGCCTCGTGGGGGATGTCCCCACCCAGGAGTTCGCCCTGGTCCGGTTGCTGCTGGCGATCGCCCACGACGCCCTGGACGGACCGGAGGACACCGACGCCTGGGCTGAGCTGTGGGCGGACCCGGCCTGCTTCGCGCCGGTGGGCGACTATCTGGAGGCCCACCGGGACCGGTTCGATCTGCTGCACGGCCAGGTGCCGTTCTTCCAGACGGCCGGGCTGCACACGGCGAAGGACGAGGTGTTCTCCCTGAACCGGATCGTGGCCGACGTGCCCAACGGTGAGCCGTTCTTCAGCGCCCGGATGCCGGCTGTGGAGCGTCTGTCGTTCGCGGAGGCGGCCCGGTGGGTGGTGCACGCGCACGCCTACGACACCTCCGGGATCAAAACCGGGGTGGTGGGCGACGGGCGGGCGCAGAAGGGAAAGGTGTATCCGCTCGGGGTGGGCTGGGCCGGCTGTCTGGGCGGGGTCTTCGTGGAGGGGGCCACCCTGCGCGAGACGCTGCTGCTGAACCTGGTCGCCGCCGATCCCGCCGATGGTGGCGGTGATGTGCCGGCGTGGCGTCGTGCGGCGTGCGGGCCGGGCGGGGCGGAGCGGGCGCCGACGGGGGTGCGGGATCTGTACACCTGGCAGACGCGGCGTCTGCGGCTGTGCTTCGACGAGGCGGGCGTGTACGGGGTGGTGCTGGGCTACGGCGATCCCCTCAGTCCCCGGAACCGGCACGCCCTGGAGCCGATGTCGGCGTGGCGGCGCAGCACGGCGCAGGAGAAGAAGCTGGGCACGGTGCCGGTGTATCTGCCGCGTGAGCACGACCCGGAGCGTGCGGCGTGGCGGGGGGTCGCGTCGCTGGTGGCCGGTCAGGCCCTGCCGGTGGCCGGTGCGGAACCGGCCGCGTATCTGCGGCCGGGGATCCTGGAGTGGATCGCGCAGCTGGTGACGGAGGGGGAGCTGGAGCGGGAGTACCTGCTGCGGGCCCGCCTGGTGGGGTCGGTGTACGGCACGCAGCAGTCCGTCATCGACGAGATCGTCGACGATCAGGTGGCGATGGCCGTGGTGTTGCTGCACCGGCAGGACCGCCGGTACGCGGAGCAGGCCGTCGCGGCCGTCGAGGACGCCGACGCCGCGGTCAACGCGGTCGGTGACCTCGCCACGAATCTGGCGCGGGCGGTGGGCAGCGACGGTGAGGGGCAGCGGGCCACGGCCCGGGATCTCGCCTACGGACTGCTGGAAGGCCCCTACCGCACGTGGCTGGCCCGGCTCGCCGAGGCCGATGACCCCTACGACCGGCGTCTGGCCTGGCGCAGCGACGTCCACGGGATCGTCGGCCGGCTCGGTGACCGGCTGATCGCCGAGGCGGGCGATGCCGCCTGGCAGGGCCGGACGGTGGCGGTGAAGAAGGGCACGGAGTGGCTGAACACGGCGTTGGCCCGCACGTGGTTCCGCTCCGCCCTGCACCGGTCGCTGGGCGGGCCCGGCACCCAAGCCGCTGACACCTCTGTGGTCACGGCGCCCGAGACTTCCGTGGAGGCACCCGCATGACCACCACCGTCACCGCTCTGAAGAGCGCACGCGAGCAGGTCGCCGCCCTGGCGGCCACCCAGATCACCGGCTGGCAGCGCGGCTACCTCGCCGACCAGGCACGGGCGGTCGCCGTACTGGCCCGGCTGCGCCGGGGCGCCGGCCGGCCGGCCGGGCAACTGCCCGATCTGTGGGAGCTGATCGACACCAGCCGGCTGCACCAACCCGCTGAAGACGCACGGAAGATGTCCGAGGCGGAACTCACGCGGGCCGAGGACGCCCTGCACGTGACCTACACCGTGTGGGCGCTGCACCAGCAGTCCCGGCCCACCGGTATGCACCAGACCGGCCGGGCGGGCGCCGACCGTGGTCTGGGGGCGGCGGTGCGGCGCCTGATGAAGCCCGGCGAGATCAGCGAGCCGGCGCGCAAGCGCCTGGTCCGCGCCGGTACGGCCGCTGATCTGGCGAGCCTGGCCGTGCGGCTGCGGGACATCGTCACCGTCTTGCGCCGCCAGGACCTTCCCCTCGATTACGGCTTGCTCGCGGGCCAGCTGTCCATCTGGCAGCAGCCCGGCGGTCCGGAACGGGTCCGCGTCGAGTGGGGCCGCTCCTTCCACGCCTACGACAAGACCACCACCGCGCCGGCCGGCACCGGCCCGGACCCGGCTGCCGGAACCAGTACCGGCACTGACTTCGACGACCGTACGGACCTCGACAAGGACGCCTCGTGAACCGCATCTTCCTCGACGTGCACGCTCTGCAGACCGTGCCGCCCAGCAACCTCAACCGCGATG
Source organism: Streptomyces sp. ISL-12 (assembly GCF_018614415.1). Lineage (GTDB taxonomy): Bacteria > Actinomycetota > Actinomycetes > Streptomycetales > Streptomycetaceae > Streptomyces. Next base: position 6,425 of record NZ_JAGGOO010000172.1, on the reverse strand, counting down.
ACACCGGCGCCCCCAAGAGCGCCGTGTACGGGGGAGTGCCGCGGGCGCGGGTCTCCAGCCAGGCGTGGAAGCGGGCCATGCGCACCTACTTCAAGGAGGAGCATCTCCTCGACCCGAGCGAACTCGGGGTGCGCAGCAAGAAGATTGTGGAAGCGGTCGCGGAGCGGATCACCGCCCTGGATCCGGCGCTGGCGGGTGAGCAGGCGCTGCGGATCGCCGACGAGACGATCAAGGCCACCGGTCTGAAGACGGAGGTGCCCAAGCGGAAGGCCGACCAGGTCAAGGACGGGCAGCCGAAGCCGGCCCCGGAGGCCAAGTACCTGGTCTTCCTCAGCTCCCGGCAGATGGACGGCTTGGCCCGGCTCGCTGTCGACGGCGCCGGCGACATCACCGCGTACCTGAAGGAGAAGAAGAACAGGGACGCGGCCAAGGCGGTCGCCGACACCCGGCACAGCGTCGACATCGCCCTGTTCGGCCGGATGGTCGCCGACGTCGCCGACTTCGGCGTGGACGCCGCCGTGCAGGTCGCCCACGCCCTGAGTGTGCACCGCGTGGACAACGAGTCCGACTACTACACGGCCGTCGACGATGAGAACCGCGATGAGGAGACCGGCGCCGGCATGATCGGCACCGTCGACTTCAACTCCGCCACCCTCTACCGCTACGCCGCGCTCGGCGTGCACCAGCTCGCGCACACCCTCGGCCAGGGCCTGCGGGAGGACGAGCCGGTCACCGAACCGGTCCGCCGGGCAGTGGAGGCCTTCGTCCACGCCTTCGCCGCGTCCCTGCCCACCGGAAAAATCAACACGTTCGGGCACCACACCCTGCCCGACGCCGTCGTCGTCACCCTGCGCAGCACCCGGCCCGTCAGCTACGCCTCCGCCTTCGAAGAGCCCGTCCGGGGCGAGACCGGCGGCTTCGTCCGCGAAGCCAGCGAGCGCCTCGCCTCCTACGCACCCGACCTCGAACGTGCCTACGGACAGACCGGCGACGCCCGCACCTGGGTTCTGCGTGTCGGTCCCAACACCCGTGCGCTGGCCGCGCTGGGCACCGAGACCGACACGCTCACCGAGCTCGTCACCGCGGTCGGCGCGGCCGTCACCGAACGCCTGGAGAAGCCCGCATGAGCGTGCTCGCCCTGCGCCTGGCCGGCCCCCTGCAGTCCTGGGGGGCCACCTCCCGCTTCGCCCGCCGCACCACCGAATCCGCCCCGACCAAGAGCGGCGTCATCGGGCTGCTCGCCGCCGCGGCCGGCCTCGAACGCGGCGACGACACCCATCTCGCCGAGCTGGCCGCTCTGCGCTTCGCCGTCCGTATCGACCAGCCCGGCACCCGCCTGCGCGACTTCCACACCGCCCACCACGCGGTCACCGGCAAGGCCATGCCGGTCTCCGACCGCTTCTACCTCGCCGACGCCGTGTTCGTCGCCGCCCTCCACGGCGACCCCGGCCTCCTGGCCGACCTGCACACCGCCGTACGGAACCCCGTGTACGCGCCGTTCCTGGGCCGCCGCTCCTGCCCGCCCGCCCAGCCCGTCGACCTGGCGCTCACCGACGACCCGACCGCCCTGGACGCCCTGCGCGCCCTGCCCTGGCAGGCCTCCCCCTGGCACCAGCGCCAGCACCGCCAGCACGAGGTCGACCTCACCGTCCTGCGGGAAGCAGACCCCGACGACCCGGCCGCCGACACCCTGCGCGACCAGCCCGTCAGCTTCCACCCCGCACACCGCCGCCATGCCCTGCGCACCGTGATCACCGACCACGTACGCATCCCCCACCCCGAGGCCGGCACCCTGCCGGCCCGGCACGAACCGTTCGCCGCCCTGGACGAGGAGAGCGCCTGATGTTCCTCACCCGCTTCCGTGTGAACACCGCGCGCCCGGGCGCCCGCCGCCTGCTGGCCTCACCCCAGGTGATGCACGCCGCCGTCATGTCGTCCTTCCCGGCGCTGCTGCCCGGCGACACCCCGCCGCCGGACGGGCCGAGGGTGCTGTGGCGCCTGGACCACACCGGGCGTGCCGACGTCTTCCTCTACCTCGTCAGCCCCCACCGCCCCGACCTCACCCACCTGGTCGAACAGGCCGGATGGCCCGCCGCGGCCGGCCCGGACGCACCCGGCTGGGAAACCCGCCCCTACGCCCCCTTCCTCGACCGGCTCGCCACGGGCAGCCGCTGGGCGTTCCGCCTGACCGCCAACCCCATCCATCACATCCGCCGCAAAGACGACGAACCCATCAAACGCACCGCCCACCACACCCCCGTTCATCAGATGGGCTGGCTCCTGGACCGCCAGGAACGCTGCGGCTTCCGCATCACCGAAAAACCGGACGACCAACGCCTGTTGCCCGCCGGCACCACCCACACCGGCAAGCCCCACCACGGCGACCGCTACCACCTCACCGTCCACGACCACCGCAACCGCGCCTTCGACAAAACCCGCAACCCCAGCCCTCCGGCAGGCCGCCGCACCGGACCGGTCACCCTGGTCACCGTCACCTTCGACGGCCGCCTCGAAGTCACCGACCCCGACCTCATGCGCCGCACCCTCACGCGCGGCATCGGCAAAGCCAAGGCCTACGGATGCGGCCTGCTCACCCTCGCCCCCCTCACCGGCGAGCCCCGGTGACCGGCATCTCCCAGCGCACCGCGCTCAGCCCCCGCCACCTCACCCGCACCGGCGACCGCCTGTCCTTCATCTACCTCGAACGCTGCACCGTCCACCGCGACGCCAACGCCATCACGGCCACCGACGCCGACGGCACCACCCACATCCCCTCCGCCACCATCAACACCCTCCTCCTCGGCCCCGGCACCCGCATCACCCACCAGGCCATGAGCGTCCTCGGCGAAACCGGAGCCGCCGTCTGCTGGGTCGGCGAACACGCCGTGCGCTACTACGCATCCGGCCGCGCCCTGACCCGATCCGCCGCCCTTGCCGAAGCCCAGGCCACCCAGTGGGCCAACACCCGCAGCCGGCTCGCCGTCGCCCGAGCCATGTACCGGCTGCGCTTCCCCGACGAAGACCCCGCCGGCCTCACCCGCCAGGAACTCCTCGGCCGCGAAGGCCAACGCGTCAAGGACTGCTACCGCGCCCAGGCCGCCCGCACCGGCGTGAAATGGAACGGCCGCCGCTACACCCCCGGCGACTTCACCAGCGGCGACACCGTCAACCAGGCCGTCACCGCCGCCGCCCAGTGCATGTACGGCATCGCCCACGCCGTCGTCACCTCCCTCGGCTGCAGCCCCGCCCTCGGCTTCGTCCACTCCGGCCACGAACTGTCCTTCGTCCTGGACATCGCCGACCTGTACAAGACCGAACTCGCAATCCCGGTCGCCTTCGATGTCGCCGCCGACAGCGACGAAGACCCCGGCCCCCGGACCCGCCGGGTCCTGCGCGACCGCATCAACGAGACCGGCCTGCTCAACCGATGCGTCGATGACATCAAACGGCTTCTGCTGCCCCAGACTCCTACCGCGAACCTCAACGAGGACCAGGACACCGTCAGCCTGCACAGCGACGCCGGCCGCATCCTCCCCGCCGGCCGCAACTACAGCCCGGACACCGACGACGGGACCAATCCCGAGCCGTACACGGATCCGGAGACGCCCTGGTGACCGTCATCGTCCTCACCAACTGCCCGGCCGGCCTGCGCGGCTTCCTCACCCGCTGGCTCCTGGAAATCTCCGCAGGCGTCTTCATCGGCAACCCCTCCGCACGCATCCGCGACCTGCTCTGGAACGAAGTCCAGCAGTACGCCGGGCAGGGCCGCGCCCTCCTCGCCCACACCACCGACAACGAGCAAGGCTTTACCTTCCGCACCCACGACCACGCCTGGCACCCCACCGACCACGAAGGCCTCACCCTCATCCACCGCCCGAACGCCCAGACCACACCCGGCACCACTACACCCAAAAAGGGCTGGAGCAACGCCGCCAAGCGGCGACGCTACGGAAGCAGATGAAGCCCTTAATGTCGCCTTCGTCGCGTATATCGGACTCGATGAAAGTCATGCAGAACCGCCAATCGCTGTGACAACACCGCAGGTCGCGAAGTGTGCTCCCCGCGCCCGCCGGGATGGTCCAGCAGGTGCCGGCGGTGGAAGCGCCCGCCCTCGGTGCTCCCCGCGCCCGCCGGGATGGTCCCCCCTACTACCGGTAGAGGGCCTCCGGCCGTCAGTGCTCCCCGCGCCCGCCGGGATGGTCCCGACTTCACGGCGTCTCGCTGGAGTCGCTGCCGGTGCTCCCCGCGCCCGCCGGGATGGTCCCACGGCCACGGCAAGGGTGATGGTGATCAGGGCGTGCTCCCCGCGCCCGCGGGGATGGTCCCGGCCGGCGGGCTGAGGTCGCTGGACGGTGAGCGTGCTCCCCGCGCCCGCGGGGATGGTCCCGCCTGCAGGAACGTGGCCAGGACGCGTTCCAGGTGCTCCCCGCGCCCGCGGGGATGGTCCCGCGTAGCCGGGCCGGGAGCTGCCCCAGGCGGGGTGCTCCCCGCGCCCGCGGGGATGGTCCCACCGGCGGCGAAGTCGCCTACGTCATCGCCGGGTGCTCCCCGCGCCCGCGGGGATGGTCCCTGTTCCAGGGTCACGCCCACCTGGTCCGCATCGTGCTCCCCGCGCACCTGGTCCGCATCGTGCTCCCCGCGCCCGCGGGGATGGTCCCGAATCCGTCGCCAAAGCGCGCGCGGACCGAGGGTGCTCCCCGCGCCCGCGGGGATGGTCCCGCGTCGCCCGGCCTCCAGACGATCGCGCCGCCGTGCTCCCCGCGCCCGCGGGGATGGTCCCCCCTTCCGACCAGCACAAACACCGTCTCTGTGTGCTCCCCGCGCCCGCGGGGATGGTCCCTGGGGTCAGCTCGGCGCCGGCCGAGGAGGTGCGTGCTCCCCGCGCCCGCGGGGATGGTCCCGGCATCAGGCCGTGCCACAGGGCCCGTACGGGGTGCTCCCCGCGCCCGCAGGGATGGTCCCTTCTGCTTGTGCCGGGCCATCAGCCCGTCGTTGTGCTCCCCGCGCCTACGGGGATGGTCCTGCAGCGAGCAGGTAGTTCTGGTCCGGCATCGCGCGCTCCCCGCGCCTGCGGGGATGGTCCCGACGAACCGCGTCCGCACCGCCACCCCGTATGACCAGCCAGGGCCCCGTCGGGTCATCCCCGTACCGGCGGGGCCTTTGTGTGTCCCCTATGCCACCATGCCCACACCCGATCACGCCGCCTTGGGGGGACTCCTGCGCACCCGCGCCACCACGATCACGACCGCCGCGCTGCTCCTCGTCGCGCTCACCGGTCCCTGATGCCAGGGTGACGATCCTGGCGAAGGAGATCCACGAGCACCATGCCTGCGCCACGTAAGTACCGGACGAACTTCGGGAGCGCGCGATCCGCGAGGTCCGCAGCACCGGCCGCCCGATCGTGCACGTCGCGAAGGACCTGGGCATCCACAAGGAGGCGCTGCGCGGCTGGGTCCGCCAGGACAAAGCCGACCGTGGCGAGCGAGATGACCGGCTCACCGCCGACGGACGTGGCGAACTGACTGCCCCGGCAGGCGTGCGGTGGTGGGCTCTTCGTCGTCCCTCGGAGTTCCGCCCGATCAGGTGGGGTTCGCGCTGTGCCCAGGCGCGTTGCGGGCCGCTCACTGGACGGTAGGTCGCGACCGCTGATCTACGGAAGGACCCGCGTGCTTCGCCACCTCGCCGCTGTCCTGGCTGCCCTCACGATCCTCGCTCCCGTCGTTCAGGCAGCGCCCGCTGCGGAGCCCGTTGTCCTGCCGCTCGCTGAGGCGGTCGACGTCGACACGGCAGAGGTGAACACCGAGCCCCGCCGCCATCCTCGGCGTCTCACCGCCTACCGTGCACGAGCTCGTTAGGGACGGACCGGACACAGCGGTGTGGCGGCCGTCTGGAGAGAAGGGGGACCGCGACCAGAGGCCGGTCAAGCCCCAGGCCAGTCCCGCCTCAGCAACTGGCTGCCCACGACTCCGCCCCTTCCGCCGGATACGGTGAAGGGCGGTGTCGTCGACCGGAAGCCCGTGTCTCAGGCGGCTGCCCCCAGTCGGCTTCGGTGTCGGCGGGGATGACCACGCCGACGGGTGCTGTGGTGTAGAGCGCGACATCGGGGGTTCCGGTCCAGATGGTACCGAAGGGGACCTCGATCGACTTTCTGTTTAAAGGAAGGAATTCTCTTGGACGTAGAACCATGGACGTTGGTCCACCAGGCGGTCGAAAATTGCGACTATGAGGAACTGTCCGTGCTCCTTGACGCTGGAGCGGATCCAAACGAGAAATGTTTTGAGATTACTCTACTGGGTCACGCGATCGAAGTTGAAGGGGATTCGGCGTTGCAGTCTGGATGCCGGTTGCATGGTGCGCTGACTGCAATCGTTCTGGCTTATGGAGCCGACCCAAACCTAGAGTCGTATGGCGGTCAAACGCCCATA
>NZ_JAGGOO010000171.1 GCF_018614415.1 Streptomyces sp. ISL-12 | reverse complement strand
CCGGTCGGTGCCGGGCCGCGCCCCCGGAAACAGGCGGTACGGCGCACCCCTCCGACGGATACGGCCAGGCACCGATCGGCGTCGGCAGGTACTCCCCGGCAGCTCACGCCACCCGAAAGCACCCGCCGGCACACGCCGGCACCCGCACGCTACGCCGGCCGCGACCGCAGCCCCTCCAGCAGGATGTCCAGCAACCGCGCCGACGCCGCCGCCTGCTGCGCCGCGTCCGGCAGTGAGGGTGCCGCCGTGGCGATGACCAGCAGGACGTCGGACACCGACACGTCCGGCCGCAGCTCACCGGCCGCGCGGGCCCGGTCCACGAGCCTGCCGACGACCTCCAGCAGCGCCGCGGCGCCCGCGTCGTCCTCCAGGGACCCGGCCCCCGCGTCCACGGACTGCTCCGGCACCAGCCGCAGCTCACCGGAGCCCGGCTGGATCCGCTGCTGCGGCACCCGGGGTTCACCGGCCGGGCCGGCCGGGCCGTCTTCGGGATGCTCGTCCGCCACGCCCACCCGCAGCACCTGCGGCGGCAGCAGCCGGCCCGCGCCGGACGCCACCGACGTCCGCAGGAACCGGGAGAGCGCCGACCACGGCTCGTCCTCCTGCCCCAGCGCCGTCCGGGCCTGGTCGGTCAGCCGGGTCGTCTCCTCCTCGGCTATCCGGCGCACCAGCACGTCCTTGCTGGGGAACCGCCGGTACACCGTGCCGACCCCGACCCGCGCGCGCCGGGCCACGTCCTCCATCGGCGCGCCGTACCCCAGCTCGCCGAACACCTCACGTGCCGCGCGCAGCACGTGTTCCAGATTGCGCTGAGCGTCCACGCGCAGCGGCGCCGACCGCGCGCCGTCCCCGCGTCCGCCACCCGCCGCACCCGTTGTCGCGCTCATCGTGCCGCCGGCGGCGACAGCGGAGCCGGACGGCCAATGAGAGTTCTGAACATGCATAGACAATCCCCCGGTAATGACGTCTCCCCCCGGAGACACTCCCCGTCATCGGAAGCCGGAGCGTGTGCGGAACAGGCCGCTGTCCGGGCCGCCCGTCGCGGACCCGATGAGCGCATCCCCCCTACACTCCGTCGGGACGAACATAGTTGAGTGGGAGTCAATTCAGAAGGGGCAGGTTCCGCACGGAGCACACCCCGATCGGAGTACGGGCCCGATACGCCCCCCACGGCCCCCTGGTAAGGCCTCAGCACATCCCTGCTGACCTGCGCTCCTTCCCCGGCCATCGACGAATCGGCCAACCCTGTCCATCACCGCCGACCGGTCATACGAATTGCCGGGCCTGTGGACAAACTCAAGCGTCGGGTGCGTCATGGGATGGTGAAGGAACGCGCGCGCATTCTCGTTGTCGGCGGCGGCTACGTCGGGATGTACACGGCCCTGCGGCTCCAGCGGAAGCTGAAGGGCGAACTGCGACGGGGCGAGGCCGAGATCACCGTCGTCACCCCCGCCCCCTACATGACGTACCAGCCGTTCCTTCCCGAAGCCGCCGCCGGATCGATCTCCCCGCGGCACGTCGTCGTCCCCCTGCGCCGCGTCCTCGGCCGCTGCCGGGTCGTCGTCGGCGAGGCCGAGTCCGTCGACCACGCGCACCGCACCGCCGCCGTCACCACCCTCGCCACCGAGGAGGAGGGCGCGGGCGCGCGCCCCGTCGGCTACGACGAGATCGTCCTCGCCCCCGGCTCCGTCTCCCGCACGCTGCCCGTTCCCGGCCTCGCCGACCACGGCATCGGCTTCAAGACCCTCGAAGAGGCCATCGGCCTGCGCAACCACGTCATCGAGCAGATGGACATCGCCTCCTCCACCCGCGACCCCGCACTCCGCGACGCCGCCCTCACCTTCGTCTTCGTCGGTGGCGGCTACGCGGGCGTGGAGGCCCTCGGCGAGCTGGAGGACATGGCCCGCTACACCGCGCGCTACTACCACAACGTCGACCCCGACGACATGAAGTGGATCCTGGTGGAGGCGACCGACCGGATCCTGCCGGAGGTCGGCGAGGAACTGGGCCGCCACACGGTCACCGAACTGCGCCGCCGCAACATCGACGTACGGCTCGGCACCCGCCTGGAGTCCTGCGCCGACCGCGTCGCCGTCCTCAGCGACGGCTCCCGCTTCCCCACCCGTACGGTCGTCTGGACGGCCGGCGTCAAACCCCACCCCGTGCTCGCCGCCACCGACCTGCCCCGCACCGAGCGCGGACGGCTGAAATGCACCCCCCAGCTGGCGGTCGAGGGCGTCACGCACGCGTGGGCCGCCGGAGACGCCGCCGCCGTCCCCGACGTCACCGCCGGCGCACCCGGCCGGGAATGCGCCCCCAACGCGCAGCACGCGCTCCGCCAAGCCAGGGTCCTCGGCGACAACATCGCCCACGCCCTGCGCGGCGAACCCCTGGAGACGTACGCCCACAAGTCCGCCGGCTCGGTCGCCTCCCTCGGCTTCCACCAGGGCGTCGCCCAGGTCCACGGACACCGGCTGAAGGGGTATCCGGCCTGGTTCCTGCACCGCGCCTACCACCTCAGCCGCGTCCCCACCGTCAACCGCAAGGCGCGCGTGCTGGCCGAATGGATACTCTCCGGCCTCTTCAAGAGAGAGATCGTCTCGCTGGGTTCACTGGAACACCCGCGAGCGGAGTTCGAACTGGCTGCCGGGGGAATCACTCCTCAAGAGCCCCCGGAGAACCCGAAGGGGTAGTCCTGACCGGACCGAGGAACTCCACCGCCCGGCCCGGCGTCTGACGGATGTCGGCCCGGTCGGCACCCTGCCAGACTGGTCCACACCACCACGGGCGGGCCGCCGCCCACCCCCGCGCGGCCCCCGGGGCCCCCGGCCGGTTCCGGTGCCGGCCGCCGACGACTGACACGAGGCAAGGATTCGTGAACTTCACGCGCTGGAGCGCCCGGCTCCCCGGAACGCAGCGCCGCGCGGCAGCGCGGAACGACACCACGGTCTCCCCGGACCGGCAGGGAGAGAGCCGGTCGGAGACCTCCGTGCCCGCCGCCCGCACCGAACAGCTGACCGACGAACCCCCTCCCGTACCGGCCGTCGACGACCTCCCCGTCCGCGACGTCCTCGACCGCGTCCCGGCCCTCGTCGCCCTGGTGCACGGCCCCGACCACCGCATCGCCTACGTCAACGACGCCTATACGGCGGCCTTCGGCGTACGCCCTCTGGGTGAACGGGCGAGAGAAGCCCTCCCCGAACTGGCCGAACTGGGCCTCTTCCCCCTCCTCGACCAGGTCCAGCGCAGCCACCGGCCCCGCACCCTCAAGTCCCGCAAGGCCCCCGACGGCCGCTCCTACACCTTCACCTGCACCCCTGTCACCGAGGGCGAGGACAGCGGCGTCCTGGTCTTCGCCACCGACGTCACCGACCACGCCGAGGCCGCCGAGCGCCTGCGCGCCAGCGAACGCAGCCAGCGCGAGACCGCCGTCACCCTCCAGCGCTCCCTCCTCCCCCAGGACCTGGAGCAGCCCGACGACCTCCGCATCGCCGCCACCTACCACCCCGGCGGCACCGAGGCCGCCGTCGGCGGCGACTGGTACGACGTGATCACCCTCGGCGGTGGCCGCACCGCCCTGGTCATCGGCGACGTCATGGGCCGCGGCGTCCGCGCCGCCGCCGTCATGGGCCAGCTCCGTACGGCGGTCAGGGCCTACGCCCGCCTCGACCTGCCCCCGCACGAGATCCTCCAGCTCCTCGACGGCCTCGCCGCCGAGATCGACGCCAACCAGATCGCCACCTGTGTGTACGCCATCCACGACCCCAACGAGGGCCGCCTGGTGTACGCCTCCGCCGGGCACCTCCCGATCCTGGTCCGCGACGAGAGCGGCACGGTCCACCGCGCCGACGAACCCACCGGCCCGCCGCTGGGCACCGGCGGCTGGCTGCACGCCTCGGGCTCCGTCCCCCTCGCCCCCGGATCCACGGCCGTCCTCTACACCGACGGTCTGGTCGAGCGCCGCAACCAGGACCTCGACGAGGGCATCGCCGCCCTGGAGCGCGCCCTGGCCGGCGCCCGCGGCACCCCGCAGGTCATCTGCGACCGCCTGGTCCGCTCGGCGGGCGTGACCCCCGAGCACGACGACGACGTCGCCGTCCTGGTCCTCCAGCACCCGGCGCGCACCGGCCCCGAACACGACCTCTTCCGCAACGCCGCGCTGGAACTTCTCGGCGGCGTCGAGGCCGCCCCACGCGCGCGTGCCTTCGCCTCCGGCGTCCTGACCAGCTGGCGCTTCCCCACCGACCTGCACGACCTGGGTGTCCTGGCCGCCAGCGAACTGGTCGCCAACTCCCTCCAGCACGGCACACCCCCCATGCGGCTGCGCCTGCGCCGCACCGACCGCCGCCTGATCATCGAGGTCACCGACGGCGACGACCACCTGCCCAGACGGCGCCGCGCGGAGCCGGCCGACGAGTCCGGCCGGGGCATCGCCATCGTCGCGACCATCGCCTCCGGCTGGGGCAGCCGGCGCACCCCGGGCGGCGGCAAGGCGGTCTGGTGCGAGTTCGCCCTGCCCCGCCCGTGACGGCTACGCCTCGGCCGGCGCGGCCGACTCGGCGGGCGCCCCGCCCTGCCGGACCACCCGGGTGGCCCGCAGCAGCCACGGCCGGTCCTGCACCTGAGTGAGCGACCGCCCCATCCGCACCGCCAGCACGCTCATCACCAGCGAGAACAGCAGGAACACCACGATGTACGGTCCGGGCAGCGCCGCCGCCAGCGGCCCGCCCACCGCCGGCCCGACCGCCAGCGCGAGCTGCTTCACCAGGGCGAACGCGGAGTTGTACTGCCCCGCCATCCCCTCCGGCGCCAGATCCGCGACCAGCGGCACCAGCGTCGGCGACAACAGCGACTCACCCAGCCCGAACAGCGCGTACGTCGAGATGAACGCGGCCGTCGCCATGGACTGGCTGCCGTGCCCGAGCCCGGCGTACCCGGCGATCGCCCACGCCACGGCCCAGATCAGCCCCACGGACGCGATCACCCGCGACCGCTTCCGCCGCTCCACGAACCGCAGCACCGCGAACTGCGCGACCACGATCATCAGCGTGTTGGCCGCCAGCGCCGTCCCCAGCGCGGACGTCGAGATCCCGGCCGCCTCCACGCCGTACGCGCTCAGCCCCGACTCGAACTGCCCGTAGCAGGCGAAGAACAGCACGAACCCCAGTACGAGCAACTGCACCATGGCCCGATTGCCGAGCAGCTGCCGCCAGCTCCCCTTGGCCCCCTCGGGAGCATCCGCGACCCGGGGCGCCCGCTCCGTCCGCACCGTGGCCAGCACGGCGACCAGCAGCAGGAACATGGCCGCCTCGATGGCGAACAACAGGGTGAACGAGGCCGGGCTGGAGGTGTCGACGAGATGCCCGCCGATCAGCCCGCCGATACCGAGCCCGAGGTTCTGCAGGAAGAACTGCATGGCGAACGCCCGCGACCGCGTATCGGCCGTCGAGCAGTCCACGATCATCGTCGCCAGCGCCGGCTGCATCACGGCCTGCCCGGCCCCCAGCAGCGCGGCGGACGGCAGCACGGTCGCCGCCTGCTCCGACACACCCAGGCTCAGCGCGCCGAGGGCGGCCACGACCAGGGCGGCGAGCAGCACCGGCAGCGGGCCCCGCCGGACGATGGCCCGCCCGGCGAACGGCAGCACGATCAACGCGGCCACGGCGAAGACGGCGAGCACCAGCCCCGCCGTCACGGAGCCGAGCCCCCGTACCTGCGCCACATAGACGTACAGGTAGGGGACGGTGAAACCGAGCCCGAACGCGCTGAGCGCGTTGCCCACATGGATCCGGCGCATCGCAGCGCCCCTCGCCCTGGTCACGTTCACCTCTCTCACGAGTTAGGAGTGAAGACTTCGAAAGTAAACTTCGAAGCTAAAGAGTATATTCCGAAGGACTTCAAGGCAAAGCTCAGCCGTGCCATACTGCGACCCATGGGCGACACAGCAGCTGCCGGCGAGCCGACACTCGAGGAACAGATCGCCGCCTACCAGCGCGAGTTCCAGGACCTCGACCCCCAGGTCGAGAAGATCGTGTCGGCGCTGTCCCGCCTGAACCGCCGCATGAACGTCGCCTACGGCCGCCAGACCGCCGACCTCGGTGTCAGCAACGCCGACTTCGAGGTCCTCAAGGCCCTCGTCCTCTCCGGCGCCCCCTACCGGATGGGCCCCGGCGACCTCGCCAAGCGGCTCGGCCTGACCCCGGCCGCGATGACCCACCGCATCGACCGCATGGTCACCGAGGGCCTCGTCACCCGGGACCGCGACGAGTCCAACCGGGTCCGCGTCATCGTCGAGCTGACGGCCGACGGCCGCGAGAAGTGGCTGGAGGCCATGCGCCTCGCCTCGGTCTTCGAGGAGGACCTCCTCCAGGACCTCTCCCCCGACGAGCGCACCGCCCTCGGTGAGGTCCTCACCCGCATCCTGCGCAGGGTGGAGCACGACCAGCCGGACGCCGGCGGCCGGCTCAGCGACCTCGACTAAAACGGTTGACAGGGGACGCTTGACAGCCACCTCCCCGATCCGTAGGGTTCTTCGGGTTGCCGCAGCGCCGTAACGGTTTTGCGGTGACACTCTCGCCGCACGAGCGGCACCTCACACCACCAGCACGACCTCCCCTCGGGAACGATTTCGGCATGCCCGAATTCAATTCCGAACTCCGATTTTGGCAACAGGGAGCGGGTCCGCTAAGGTTTGAGACGTTGGAACGGCCCAACAGTCGCGAAGACAACCCACTCTGA
>NZ_JAGGOO010000170.1 GCF_018614415.1 Streptomyces sp. ISL-12 | reverse complement strand
GGCGGAACAGGGCCGGGCGGAGCAATCGGACGCCGAGCGGCGGCGGCGCCGGGAGCGGTTCCTTCGCGAGCTGCGCGAGGCCCGGGAGTTGCGGGACCGGGTGCAGCCGCGCCGGGCCCGGACCGCCCGGCTGCGGCGGGCGATGCGCATGCGCACGTTCCGCTGGTAGGCCCGCCCGTGCGGGAAAGTGCGCGCGGCGCGGGGAAGATCGGGCGCCGCGCCGGTGTTGCTCCCGTGCGGGTGTGCGCGGGCGGCACGGAAAAGCCGCGTACGATCCGCACGTGGCGGCGACGATTGTGCTGGTGGGCCCCTCGTGACGCGGTTCCGGCGTGCTTGCGGACGGGACCGTGCCCCGGACGGACCCACGATCAAAACGGCCGGACACAGGGAGCCGAAGATGTCCCCTGACGGCCATGTTTCTGCCACGATTCCGAGTGGGTGGGGCTCGGAGCCCGCTCCTGGCCCGCCCGAGACCTCCGCCGGGGGGACCCCCAACCGGCACGCCTATGACCAGTGGGAGAGTCACGGTGTACTTCGCCGCACTGCTCGCGCGCACCGAAGACGGGTGGGAAGCGAGCGACACGGAGCTCGACGATGTGGAGACCCTGGCGGATCTGGCCGACCTGGCCCGGGAAGCCTCTCCCGACGAGGACACCGTCCTCGTCCTGATCGAGCAGGAGGGCGGGTGGTTCGGTGTCGTCCGCGTGGACGGCGAGGAGGACCCCCGCATCTACGTATCGGACGCCGCCGCCGCTGCCCGCAGCAGCTACGGCGAGATCCTGCTCACCGATGAACTGCTCGGCCGGGACCCCGGTGCCGACGGCCCCGACCTGGACGCCCTCGACCTCGACGGCACGGAGGACGGTGAGCCCGGCGACGACGAACCCGACGCCGCCGCGGACACCTCGTCCGCCGACGTGCCGCACGGGCCGGTGGGTGACCCCGGGGTCCTGGACGACCTCGGCGTGAGCGAGAAGGAGCTGCGCTCGATGACCGAGGACGCGCTCATGGAGATCGCCGAGTCGCTGGGCGCCTCGGAGGTACTGGAGACCGTCCGCTGACCGCACCGCACCTTCCGCAACCGGCTCCGGACCCGGTGCGCGACCCCTGGCGGGCCCCGATGCGGCTCGCCCTGGACGAGGCGCGCCGGGCCGCGCTGGGCGGTGACGTCCCCGTGGGTGCCGTCGTGCTGTCCCCGGACGGCACGACGGTCCTCGCGGCCGGGCACAACGAGCGTGAGGCCGGCGGCGATCCGACCGCGCACGCCGAGGTCCTCGCGATCCGGCGGGCCGCCGAACGCCTCGGCGCCTGGCGGCTGACCGGCTGCACGCTCGTCGTCACGCTGGAGCCCTGCACGATGTGCGCGGGCGCCCTCGTGCAGTCCCGGGTGGACCGGGTGGTCTACGGCGCCCGCGACGAGAAGGCGGGCGCGGCCGGCTCCCTGTGGGACGTCGTGCGCGACCGTCGGCTCAACCACCGGCCCGAGGTGATCGGGGGCGTCCTGGCCGAGGAGTGCGCCGGGCTGCTCACCGACTTCTTCCGCCACCGCTGAAGGCCGGACGCCGAGACAGGCCCCGGAGCCGAACCGGACACGGGACCCGGACACGGGACCCGTACACCGGACCCGGATATCGGACCCGTACACCGGACCCGTACACCGGACCCGGATATCGATTTCGGAGCACGACCCACCTTGCGGTAGGGTCTCCCTCGGTAGCGTGTCCGAGCGGCCGAAGGAGCTCGCCTCGAAAGCGAGTGTGGCGCAAGTCACCGAGGGTTCAAATCCCTCCGCTACCGCTTCTTCGCAAGGGCCCCGTCGAAAGACGGGGCCCTTCGTGCGATCATGAGCAGCGCTCGGGACAGCAGAGGCATCCGGCAGGGACGTCAGCGACAGGGGAGGCCGCGGTGGCGGTGAACGCGAAGAAGATCGCCGTCTATGTGGTCGTGGTCTTCGTGCTGTACCTGATCATCACGGACCCCGCCAAGGCGGCGGACTACGTCCAGATAGGGTTCGAGGGCATTTCCGACGCCGCCAAGGCCATCGGCGACTTCATGTCCTGGGTCGCCCACGGTGGACAGTAAGGACAACGGAGGACGGCGATGATCCGGCACCTGGTCCTGTTCAAGCTGAACGAGGGCGTCGAGCGCGACGACCCGCGCGTGGTCAAGGGCGTCGAACTGTTCCGCGCCCTCGGCGACCAGATCGACGAACTCCGCTTCTGGGAGTGCGCCTGGAACATCAGCGACCGCCCCATCGCCTACGACTTCGCCATCAACTCGGCCGTGGACGACACCGACGCCCTCAGGCGCTACCTGGAACACCCGGCGCACCAGGCGGGCGTCGCCCTGTGGCGTGAGTTCGCCACCTGGGTGATGGCCGACTACGAGTTCTAGCCCCCGCCCGACGGCACGTCCGGCCCCGCACCTCTCCGGTGCGGGGCCGATCTGCGTCACAGGGGCCGTTCACCACCCGTTCAACGCTCAACACGGCTTTATGCGGTGCTTGCACACAGTGCACATGTCTTGTGATGCTATGACCGCTTTTGACGGATGAGTTGACGGATGCGTTTGAACAGATCATGAGGTGGAGTTGACCGTGCCGGCCAGTACTGCGCCTCAAGCACCGCCGCAGGGACCCCAGGACGCCGCCGACACCCCCGCGCCGGAAACGACCCCGGAACCCGCACCGGAAACCGCCCCGGAACCCACCCCGGAAACCGCTCCCGCCCCCGCGCCCCAGCGCAGCAGCCGGGGTGCCGACACCCGGGCGCTGACCCAGGTGCTCTTCGCCGAGCTGAAGAACCTGGCCCCGGGCACGCCGGAGCACACCCGCGTGCGCGCGGCGCTCATCGAGGCCAACCTCCCGCTCGTGCGCTACGCCGCCGCCCGCTTCCGCTCCCGCAACGAGCCGATGGAGGACGTGGTCCAGGTCGGCACGATCGGGCTCATCAACGCCATCGACCGCTTCGACCCGGACCGGGGCGTGCAGTTCCCGACGTTCGCGATGCCGACCGTCGTCGGCGAGATCAAGCGGTACTTCCGCGACAACGTCCGCACCGTCCACGTACCGCGCCGGCTGCACGAGCTGTGGGTCCAGGTGAACAGCGCGACCGAGGACCTCACCACCGCCTTCGGGCGCTCCCCGACGACCGCGGAGATCGCCGAGCGGCTGCGCATCACCGAGGAGGAGGTGCTCTCCTGCATCGAGGCGGGACGCTCGTACCACGCCACCTCGCTGGAGGCCGCCCAGGAGGGCGACGGCCTGCCGGGACTCCTCGACCGCCTCGGCTACGAGGACCCCGCCCTCGACGGTGTCGAGCACCGCGACCTCGTCCGCCACCTCCTCGTCCAGCTCCCCGAGCGGGAGCAGCGCATCCTGCTGCTGCGGTACTACAGCAATCTGACCCAGTCGCAGATCAGCGCGGAACTCGGCGTCTCCCAGATGCACGTCTCGCGGCTACTCGCGCGTAGCTTCCAGCGTTTGAGGTCCGCGAACCGGATCGACGCGTAATCGCAAGCACGAGCGGGCTATAACCAGGGAGAGCGAATCGCTCACCAGGGCCTTTGTGGGCGATTCGGGGTCGAAAGGCCGTCAGACCCCCTGTTTCCAGGGGGTTTTCGCGTCTCGCATGTCGACATGTCACTACAGCGTGTTGCCGACATGTGACATTCTGCGTGAGACGCGTTTGCCGGGGCTCCGGCTCCGGTATTCAGGTGAGGGCTGCGCTCCTGAAGTGGGAGCGCGACGCCACGACCGTCCCGCGACCCAAAGGGGGTGGCATGTCCGCAGACCAGGGCAGCTCGAAGGTGCTCGCGCTCGCCGAGAGCGAGACCGCGCCCGACGCGCTCGACGCGCTGGGCTCCATCGATGAGACCTCTGCGCTCGACGCAGTGCCGGCCCAGCCTCTTCCGGCTCTCCCGGTGACGGAGGCCATCGACACCCGCACCCTGTCCCGCTCCCTGTTCCTGCGGCTCGCCGCCCTCGACGAGGACAGCCCGGAGCGCGCCTACGTCCGGGACACGCTGATCGAGCTGAACCTCCCGCTGGTGCGGTACGCCGCCGCGCGGTTCCGCTCCCGCAACGAGCCGATGGAGGACATCGTCCAGGTCGGCACCATCGGCCTGATCAAGGCGATCGACCGGTTCGACTGCGAACGGGGCGTGGAGTTCCCGACGTTCGCGATGCCGACCGTCGTCGGCGAGATCAAGCGGTTCTTCCGGGACACCTCGTGGTCGGTGCGCGTCCCGCGCCGCCTCCAGGAACTGCGCCTGGCCCTGACCAAGGCCTCCGACGAGCTGTCCCAGAAGCTG
The DNA here is from genome assembly GCF_018614415.1 of Streptomyces sp. ISL-12. GTDB lineage: Bacteria > Actinomycetota > Actinomycetes > Streptomycetales > Streptomycetaceae > Streptomyces. The sequence continues at coordinate 7,286 of NZ_JAGGOO010000170.1, read as the reverse complement.
GACCGCTCGCCCACGGTCACCGAGCTGGCCGCCGTCCTCGGGGTGTCCGAGGAGGACGTCGTCGACGGCCTCGCGGTCGGCAACGCGTACACGGCGTCCTCGCTGGACTCCCCGGCCCCCGAGGACGACGGCGGCGAGGGCTCGCTGGCGGACCGCCTGGGCTACGAGGACACGGCGCTGGAGGGCGTGGAGTACCGGGAGTCCCTCAAGCCGCTGCTGGCCAAGCTGCCGCCCCGGGAGCGGCGGATCATCATGCTCCGCTTCTTCGCCAACATGACCCAGTCGCAGATCGGCGAGGAGGTCGGCATCTCCCAGATGCACGTCTCACGCCTGCTGACCCGCACCCTGTCCCAGCTCCGCGAGGGCCTCATCTCCGACTGAGCAGCCCCTTCCGGCGGGACGACGGAGAAGACGGCCGGGGCGACGCCCCACCGCGCACCCCGCCGCGAGGCCCCGCCGCGGCACCCCGTCGCGCGCCCTGCTGCGCCGCCCCGCCGCGCCACCCCGCCGAAAACCGAGCGCCGCCCCCCGTGAAGACGGTGGGGCGGCGCCTGAGCTGAGCGGGAACGCGGCGGCGGGTTACTTCAGTGCGAGCCAGGCCACGGCCGCGACGACCACGACGGCCACCACGACGCCGATGATCAGGCCGACGCGGGGGCCGGACGAGCCGGCGGCCGCCGTCTGCCGGGTACCCGGGCCCTCCTCGTCGACGAACGCGCGGAACATCTGGGTGCTGCCAGCGGGGTCGTAATTGCCCTGGGGGCCCTGGGTGTTAGCCATGGGCCGAGACATTAGCGAATCCGGCGGAAGGTCCCAAGCGCGGGTCCACCGGGCGGACCGCCACCCGGCGGACCCGCCCACCGATCACCCCGCTGATCCCCCGGCCGGCGCCCCTGCCGATCACCCCGCCGATCACCCGTCGGCCACCACCCGAGCACCACGCCGCCACCGCCCGAGCACCACGCGGCCACCCCCCGAGCACCACGCCGCCACCCCCCGGCCACCGCCCGTCCAGCCGCCACCTGCACGTTTACGTTCGCAATACTTGCCTTTGCCAACCTTTTAGTGCTCTCTTACCTTCTTTATTTGCCTTCAGCAACCAACAGCTCTTATGGTTGCCCTAAGCAACAAATCAGGAGGTGCAGATGGCCGAGAAGGCGCAGTACGAGGAGCTGATCCGCCAGTTCAGCGCCTTCGGCGCCGTGAAACGGGAGCTGGGCCGCATCCTGCCGGCCGACTGCCCCGGAGGCTCCGCCGCCGTACTGACGTTGCTCGGCCGCCACGGCGACATGCGCATGAGCAAGCTCGCGGAGCTGCTCGCCGTGGACATGTCGGTGACCAGCCGCCATGTCGCCCACATCGCCGATCGGGGTTGGATCGAACGGTCCCCCGACCCGGCCGACAAGCGCTCGCGCATCCTGCGTCTGACGCCCGAGGGCCAGACGCAGCTCGACGAGCTGTCCGAACGGACCACACAGCTGCTCGCCCACCGACTGAGCGACTGGACCGACGACGAGGTCGGCCAGCTCGCGGGGCTCATGGCCCGGCTCAGGGCGAGTTTCGACGACTGCCGGTCGGCGGTACCGCCGCGGCCCGCCGCGCCGTCCGCGGCCGAGCAGTCCACCCGTACACCCGCGATCACCACGTAAGCAAAGGAAGTCCATGGCAACGACCACACCAGCCGGTGTGCGGGCTCATGCCAAGCACGGGGGAGGCTCCGCCGAAGGCGCTCCTATGACGCACCGGCAGATCATGGAGGCGCTGTCCGGGCTGCTGCTCGGCATGTTCGCCGCCATCCTGTCCTCGACCATCGTCACCAACGCCCTGCCCGAGATCATCGGTGACCTGGGCGGCGGTCAGAGTGCCTACACCTGGGTCGTCACGGCCTCGCTGCTGGCGATGACCGCCTCCACCCCCCTGTGGGGCAAGCTCGCGGACCTGGTCAGCAAGAAGGCCCTGGTCCAGATAGCCCTGATCGTCTACGTCGTCGGCTCGATCGTCGCCGGTCTCTCGCAGAACCCGGCGATGCTGATCAGCGCGCGTGTCATCCAGGGTCTGGGCGCCGGCGGTCTGTCCGCCCTGGCGCAGATCATCATGGCCGCGATGATCTCCCCGCGTGAGCGCGGCCGTTACTCCGGCTACCTGGGCGCGACCTTCGCCGTCGCCACCGTCGGCGGTCCGCTGCTCGGCGGTGTCATCACCGACACCAGCTGGCTCGGCTGGCGCTACTGCCTCTACGTCGGTGTGCCCTTCGCGCTCATCGCGCTGTTCGTCCTGCAGAAGACGCTGAACCTGCCGGTCGTCAAGCGCAAGGTCAAGGTCGACTGGGCCGGTGCCTTCTTCATCACCGCCGCCGTCTGCCTGCTGCTCGTCTGGGTCACCTTCGCCGACGACAAGTACGACTGGATGTCGTGGCAGACCGGCGTCATGGTCGGCGGCTCGATCGTGCTGGCGCTGATCTTCTGCCTGGTCGAGACCAAGGCCAGCGAGCCGATCATCCCGCTGCGCCTGTTCAAGAACCGCACCATCACGCTGGCGTCGATCGCCTCGCTGTTCGTCGGTATCGCGATGTTCGCGGGCACCGTCTACTTCAGCCAGTACTTCCAGCTGGCCCGGGACAAGTCCCCGACCATGTCGGGCGTCATGACCATCCCGATGATCGGCGGTCTGTTCGTCTCCTCCACCGTCTCCGGTCAGATCATCACCAAGACCGGCAAGTGGAAGGGCTGGCTGCTGGCCGGCGGCGTGCTGCTGACGGCGGGCCTCGGCCTGCTGGGCGGCATGCGGTACGACACCCCGTACTGGCACATCGCGATCTTCATGGCGCTGATGGGTCTCGGCGTCGGCATGATGATGCAGAACCTCGTGCTCTGCACCCAGAACCAGGTGGCCCCGAGCGACCTGGGCGCCGCGTCCTCCACCGTGACCTTCTTCCGGTCCCTCGGCGGTGCGGTCGGCGTCTCCGTGCTCGGCTCGATCATGTCCACCCGGATCAGCCACTACGCCTCCGACACCATCGGGCAGCTCAGCCCGCAGGAGCAGGCGGCGGCGGCCAAGGCGGCCGGCGGCAGCTCGATCCCGGACATGGACCTGCTGCCCCCGGGCATCCGCGAGTGGCTGGAGAGCGCCTACGGGCACGGCATCGCCGACATCTTCCTGATCGTCGCGCCGATCGCCTTCCTCGGCTTCCTCGTGACGCTGTTCATCAAGGAGGTCCCGCTGCGCACCTCCGGCGCCCTGGCGCAGGCCGCCGAGGCCAACGGCCAGACCGCTTCCCCGGCCGCCCCGGCCCCCGCCGAGGCCGCCGCCCCGGCCGCCGAGCCGGTTCCGGCCGGTGTGGCCGCCGCCTCGGTCTCCGAGCCCGGTGCGGCCCAGACCCAGCGGCTCGCCGCGGTCGCCACGGCGGCCACCGGTGCCGGTGACTCCCCGGCCCCCGTCTCCGGCGGCATCCCGGTCCGCGGCTTCGTCCGCGGCGCCGAGAGCGCGCCCGTGGCACAGGCCGCGGTCACGCTGATCTCGCTCGGCGGACGGCAGCTCGGCCGCTCGGTCGCGCAGGCCGACGGCTCCTACGGCGTGGACGCGCCGGGTGCCGGGTCCTACGTCCTGATCGCCTCCGCCGACGGCTACCAGCCGCAGGCGTCGACGATCGTGGTCAACGACGAGCCGGTCGCCTACGACGTCCTGCTCAGCGGCACCAGCGGCCTGACCGGTCTGGTGCGGGCCGCGGCGAACGGGCAGCCCGTCAAGGACGCCATGGTCATCGTGACCGACGTCCGCGGCGACCTGCTGGCCACCGCCGCCACCGGCGAGGGCGGCGACTTCACCCTCGCCGAGCTGGTGCCGGGCACGGTGACCGTGGCGGTCAACGCCGCCGGGTTCCGGCCGCGCGCGCTGCCCGTCGAGGTCGGCGGCACCGGGGTCACCCGGGTCGAGGTCGACCTGGAGGCCGGCGCCCGCGTGCAGGGCACCGTCAAGGCGCCGCACGGCCCGCTGGCCGACGCCCGCGTCACGCTGGTCGACGCGGCCGGCAACGTGGTCGGCACCGCCACCACCGGTTCGGACGGGGCGTACGCCTTCACCGACCTGGACAGCGGCGAGTACACCGTCATCGCGACGGGCTACCCGCCGGTGGCGACGTCCCTGACCGTCAACGGACCGGGCGCCGACGGCCACGACATCGAACTCGCCCACCCCGGCGAGTAGCGAGACCCCGGCCCGTGGTGGCGTGCGCGCTCTGAGCGGAGGTGCGCACGCCACCGCGGGCCGGTTCTTTTTTGACCACTTACCAGCACTTTCTACGCCTTTGCAGGGAGAAAACGGGATGGGACTGACCGCGAAGATCCGAACGCGGGACGGATGGGCCGTGTCGCACGCGGTCGTCACGGTGACCGACATGACCGGTACGCAGGTGCTGCGCGCCGAGGCGGACGCCGAGGGGGCCGTACGGGACACCACCGAGCTGCGGCCGGGGGCGTACACCGTGATCGTCACGGCGGTCGGGTACGCGCCGGCCGCGTCCAGCGCGATCGTGACCGCCAGCGGCCGGGCCGAGGTCGGCACGGTGACGCTGGCCCGGCAGGGCGGCACCGAGCTGCCGCCGCCGGGACCGTGGACCATCGACCCGGCGCACTCCAGCGTCGGCGCGGTCGCCCAGCACCTGGGCATCTCCAGCGTGCACGGCCGGTTCACGGAGTTCAGTGGGCTGGTGGAGATCGCCCCGGACGACGTCACCAAGTCGCGGGTGGAGGCGGTCATCCGCGCCGCGTCCATCGACACCGGCAACGGCATGCGGGACACGCACCTGAAGTCGGCGGACTTCCTGGACGTCGAGCGGTTCCCGGACATCACCTTCCGCTCCACGGGCGTGGCGGAGGCCGGCCGGGACCGCTGGACCGTCCACGGCGAGCTGGGCCTGCACGGCGTGGTCCGCCCGGTCGACCTGGACCTGTCCTACCTGGGCACCGGCGCCGACCCGTGGGGCGGCACCCGGGCCGCCTTCAAGGCCACCACGGAGCTGCGGCGCGAGGACTTCGCCATGAACTACAACCAGGTCCTCCAGGCCGGCATCGCCGCCATCGGCACCACGCTCCGGGTGGAGCTGGACATCCAGGCCGTCCAGGGCGACTCACTGCCGGCCGTCTGAGCGGCCCGCCCGGCCGACCCGGTCCACCAGGTCCTGGCACAGGTCCCGGAGCTTGACGTTGCGGTTCTGGGAGACGCGGCGCAGCCGGTCCAGCGCGGCCCGGGCGTCGACCCGCTCCCGGGACATCAGGATGCCGATCGCCTGGTCGATGACGCTGCGGGACAGCAGGGCGGTGCGCACGTCGGCGGCCGAGGAGCGCTGCCGTTCGATGCGCAGCGCCGCGTCGACGGCACCGGCGGCCCGCTCCGCGAAGGCGCGGGCCGTCTCCCGTCCCGCGGCCAGCGAGCGCGGCTGAAGGCCGTAGAGGTTGAGGGCGGCCCCCGTCTCGCCCTCCAGGGCGAGCGGCAGCGCCAGCACACAGCGCACCCCGGTGGCGAGCGCGTACTCGGTGTACGTCGGCCAGCGGGTCTCGGCGGCCAGATCGGGGACGTAGCGCGGGCTCCCCGTCGCCGCGGCGTCCACGCAGGGGCCGGAGCCGTTCTCGTACTGCCTCAGGTCCAGTCCGGGCGGCAGGCCCCGGCTGCCGGCCAGCGTCAGCAGCCGGTCGGCGCGGCGCACGGTGATGCTGCACGCCACGGCGCCGGGCACCTCCCGCACCGCGCGGTCGGTCAGATCGCGCAGCAGGGTGTCGAGGCCCTGGCTGCGCACCAAGGCGTGGTCCAGCGTGTCGGGCGTCTCGGCGGTCATGACCGTACGGATATCCCGTCGCCGCCCGTTGACGCCTCGCCGCCGGCCGGGCCGTCGGTCGGCCCGCGAGCCGGTCCGCGAACCGAGCCGCGAACCGAGGCTAGCGCTCGGCGGCGCCCCGGCCGCCGGGCACGTCGTGGGCGTCGACGATGCGGCGGGCGAGGTCGCGCAGCTTCACGTTCTCCCGCTGGGACGCCTTGACCAGGCTCTCGAAGGCACCGGCGGCGTCGGTCTCCATGCGCTCCATCAGGATGCCGGTGGCCTGGCCGATCAGGTCCCGGGTGCGCATCGCCTCGGTGAGCTGCTCGCGTTCGGTCGCCGAGTCCAGGGCCAGGCTGACGTGCGCGGTGAACAGCCGCCCGACGCGGGTGGCGTCGTCGTCGAAGGCGCGGGGGCGGCTGGCGTAGGCCGTCAGCACGGTGAGACTGCGCCGGTCGGCGCGGAGCCGCAGCGACAGCGCGGACCGCAGTCCGGAGTCGGACAGGGCGGTGCCGGGCGCCTCCGCCAGGCTGTCCGCCAGCCGGGCCACGGGCACCGTCCACAGGCGGTCCAGGAGCGGATGCGGTTCCCGGCCGCCGGGACGGGACTCCGCGGTGCGTACGGCCTCGTCGGTCCAGGCCAGCACGCGGCGCTGGTTGCCGCGCTCGACCACCGAGATGCCCGCCTGCTCGGCTCCGGGCACCAGGGTCACCGCCAGTTTGACCGCGGTGCGCAGGGTGCCGTTGGGGGTGACGGTCGCGTGCAGTTCCCGAGCCGCCGCGGTCAGGACCTCGGCCAGCTCGAAACCAGCCGGAAAACGCGGCACATCGGTAAAATCGGACGCAGTCACCACGAACCTCTTCGGCATGCACGGCCGTACGACCGTGCGCAGGAGAGCTCCGCAGCACATTCCCGACTGCGAGCACAGGACGGACAGAACTCTAGCTGCTCGGTTGCACACAGGTGACGCCTGGCTGACGGTCCGCCCGGCCACCTTCCGCGCCCGGACCCCGGCATGGTGGAATGGGTGCCGGGTCAGGAAGCGGCCACCCCTTTTCCGTAAGCCGGACGGACGTCTGTCAGGTGAGCGACGTGACTTTCCTCCCCCCACCCGGTGCGCCGTACGAGCCACCGGGCTGCGCCGTGCTCGCGCTGCCCCCCGAGATCGACTTCTGCAATGCCTCGGGGCTGCTCCCCCTCATCCTCGAAGCGGCCGGCGCCCGGGACGAACCGCTGCGGCTGCTCGTCCTGGACCTGACCGGGACCGTCTTCATGGACTCCCAGGGCATCCGGCTGCTCGACGAGGTACGCCACCGGCTGCCCGGCGGGGTCCGGCTGCGACTGGTCGCCGACCCGCGGGGGGTGCCCAGCCGGGTCCTGGAACTCTCCGGCCTGCGCCGGGACATCCCGGTCCACGACAACCTCGTCGAGGCGTTGGGGAGGCAGAGCGGGGCCGCGGCCTAGGGCCTGTCGTTTG
>NZ_JAGGOO010000169.1 GCF_018614415.1 Streptomyces sp. ISL-12 | reverse complement strand
TGACGAAGAACATAGAGGCACCCCCCCCGAGCCGCCGCACCCGTCGTCTTCGTCAGGGCTTGCGGGCGACGCCGGCGTAGAACAGGTCCGTGGGGCCGGTGCTGGGCGGGGCCGGGGAGGGTTCGGGCCGCCACTGGACGCCCGGGACCAGGCCCGGGTCGACCAGCTCCAGTCCGGCGAAGAACCGGCTGATCTCGGCGTGGCTGCGGACGGTGAGGAACACGCCGCGGTCGCGGTAGACCTGGAGGGCGCGGGCGGTGCTGTCCGGGTCGAAGTCGGCGGTGGTGTGGGACAGCACCAGGTAGCTGCCGGGCGCGAGGGCCGCGAGGAGCCGGTCGACGGTGTCGTAGGCGTGGTCGTCGGGGAGGAAGTGCAGCAGGGCGATCAGGGACAGTCCGACGGGCCGGGACAGGTCCAGGGTGCGGGCCGCCGCCTCGATGATGGTCCCGGGGTCGCGGGCGTCGGCCTGGACGTAGTCGGTGGAGCCCTCGGGGGCGCTGCGGAGCAGGGCCTGGGCGTGGGCGAGGACGATCGGGTCGTTGTCGACGTAGACCACGCGGGCCGCGGGGTCGGTCCGCTGCGCGACCTCGTGCAGGTTCGGGCTGGTGGGGATGCCGGTGCCGATGTCGAGGAACTGCCGCACGCCGGCCTCCGCGGCCAGGAAGCGGACGGCGCGGTGCATGAACGCCCGGTTGGCGAGGGCGGGGCCGCGGCCGTGCGGGAGCCCTTGCAGGACGCGTTCGGCGGCCTCCGCGTCGACCGGGTAGTTGTCCTTGCCGCCCAGGTAGTAGTCGTACATCCGGGCCGGGTGCGGCTTGGACGTGTCGATCTTCAGTCCTGGCCCCTGGGTGTCATCGGTCATGACGGCCTCGTCGCTTCGAGAAGTGGATACCGGCGAGAGCGAATGTATCTCCGTTGGCGGACGGGCCAGTTGGCGGGGGAGCCGACGGGAAAGCCGGGCGGCGGGCGGTCGAAGACCACCGGGGTCCCACGGGGTGTGCCAGGGCAGGCGGCTCCGGACCGGAAGCGGCCCGTGCGTCACGGGACCAGCGCCTCGGCGAGTTCCTGCGGGCGGGCGGCGAACGGGCTGTGGCTGCCCGGCAGGGTACGGACGGTGAACGGCTCGCCCGGCACGGCCCGGTCGGCCTCCGCGATCATCAGGTCCTGCACGGCCGCCGGCAGCGCCCGGTCGTCCGCGCAGCGCACGAACGTACGCGGGACACGGCCCCATCGTGCCGCGGTCAGGGCGACGGGGGTCGCCGGGACGGCCAGCGGCAGATCGGGGCTCAGCGCGGAGCGCCAGCGGTCGAAGCGGTCGGCGGGCGTGTCGTGGTAGTGGGTCTGCCGCAGCTCCTCGACGTAGGCCGGGTCCGGAGAGAGCGGGTCGATCCGCAGGGCGCCCAGTGCCTCGGGATCACCGAGGTGGAGGCCCTGTCCCCGTGCGGTGGCGTTCTCGGGTGTGCTCAGGTAGTCGAAGAACCGGGGGCGGCCGGCGGGGACGAACGCGGAGAGGTAGACGACGCGGTCCACCAGTTCGGGCGCGCGCTCCGCGGCCAGCGACGCGGGGCCGCCGCCCGCGCTGTGCGCGACGAGCACGACACGGCCGTAGCGGCGGACCCGGCGCAGCGTGTCCAGGACGGCGGCGGCGCAGTCGTCCATCGTCAGGCCGGCGAGCCGGGACCTCTCGGTCGGCAGACCGGGACGGCCGGGCAGCAGGTATCCGCTGGGCAGGGGAGCGCCGAAGCCGTGCCCGGGCAGGTCGACGGCGACGCTCGCGGCACCGAGACCGGCGAGCGCCCGCTGCGTCGCCGCCCACTGCCAGGAGCCGTGCCAGGCGCCGTGGACCAGGACGAAGACGGTGTTGTTCAGGCCGGAAGGACTCATGGCCCCATCTCAATCGGCCGCGCCGGATCGATCCAGGGGAAGATATGGCAGGGTGGGCGGTGATACTTCGCAGGTATGGATGGAGCGGCATGGAAGCGCGGCATCTGCGGTACGCGCTCGCCCTCGCCGAGCACGGACACTTCGGCCGGGCGGCCCGCGCGCTGGGTATCGCGCAGCCCCCGCTGTCCAAGCAGATCGCCGACCTGGAGCGGGAGACCGGGGCGCGGCTGTTCGACCGGACGCGCCAGGGCGTGCTGCCGACTGCCGCGGGTGAGGCGTTCCTCGCCCGGGCCCGGCGGGCGCTGGACGAGATGGCGGCGGCCGCGGTCGACGCCGGCCGGGCGGCACGCGGCGAGACGGGCCGGCTGCGGCTGGGGTTCATCGCCTCCGCCCTGCTCGACCCGCTCCCGGACGTCCTGGGCCGGTTCTGCCGCGAGCGGCCCGACGTACGGCTGGAACTGCACGAGATGGCGTCCCGCCGCAGCACCGCCGCGCTCGTCGCCGGAGAACTGGACGTGGCCGTCACCCTCGGACCGCCTCGGGGCGCCGGGGCCGAGCACCTGGTGTCCGTCCCGGTCGGGCACGACCGTCTGATCGCCGTGGTCGGCAGCGCCCACCCCTATGCGGGCCAGGCGTCGGTGAGCGTGGACCAGCTGCGACGGCAGCCGCTGATCGTGGCCGCCGGGGAGGACGAGCCCGCCGTCGCCACCGGCCTGCGCGTCCTGCTGGGCGAGGACGCCGCCGCGCTGGACGGTGCCACCGTGGCCAGGGACGTGCACACGATCATGGGCCTGGCGGCCTGCGGGGTCGGAGTGGGCCTCGGGCCCTCGCGCATGCGGTCGGCCCCACGGCCGGGGATCCGGTTCTGCGAGGTGACCCCCAGGACGGCACTGCCCGACCTGGTCCTGTCCTTCGCCGACCGGGACCGCTCCCCGGCGCTGGGCGCCTTCCTCGACATCGTCCGCGACAACTGCCCCGGCGTCGGTGCCGCACTCGACCGGCGGCTGGGCCACGCGTGAGAACCGGACCACTGCGCCGCCCCCTTCTCGAGGCGAGCCCGTCGCCGACATCCCCGTGAGCGTGGTGGCCGCGGAGGCCGGCATCTCCCGGAGCACCTTGCTGCGGCGCCTGGGGGCACCCGCCAGGCGCTGGACGAGGCGGTGCGCGCCGCCGGTGTGGACCCGGGCGGGCAACGGCCGGTCCTGAGCGGGCGGTGGAGGCGGCGGCGACGCTCATCAGCGCGTACGGTCTCGCCGCCGCCACGCTGGAACGGGTCGCCGCCGAGGCCCGGTGCTCCATGCCGGGCCTGTACGCGGTCTTCGGCGGCCGTAACGAGCTGCTGTTCGCCGTGTACGAGCGCTACAGCCCTGTGCTGGACATCGAGAACATGCTCTCCGGCCCGCAAGCGGATCTCCCGGAGACCGTCCGCACCGTTTACCGCCTGACGACCGACGCCCTTGAGCGTGAACCGCGGGTGCTGCCGGCCATGCTCGCCGACGCCCTCGCCCGTCCCGGCGACCCGCTGGTCCAGGCGCTGCACGAGCGCTACTTCCCGCGCATGCTCGACGGTGTCGGGCGTTGGCTGACCAGCGAGATCGAAGCCGGACGCATCCGTGACCTGCCGGTGGTGCCCCTGCTCCAGCAGATGATCGGCCCCTTGGTGTTCCACCTCCTCCTGCGCCCCGTCGCCGGGCATCCGGGCGGCACGGGCCTGCCCGCCACGGAGGAAACGGTCGAGTTCTTCGCCGAGGCGTTCCTGCGGGCTGTCGGGCGTCCCTGACCCGGGGCAGCCGGCCGGAGCGTCATCGGCCGGCTCCGGGCCCTCGCGTCAGTCGGTCCGGCCGAGGCGGACCATGGCGCGGTAGAGGGCGCTGGGGGTCGGCGCGTCCGGCAGGGGCGGTATCGGGGCGCCGGGAACGGCGTAGGAGCGGATCATGTGGGCGACCAGGCGGCGCCAGGCGTCGGGGGCGGCGTCGCCCGCGGCGCTGACGACGCCGGCGTTGGCCATGAGCAGGATGGGCAGGTCGCGGTCGGTGATGTCCTCGCGCAGGTGTCCCGTCTCCTTGGCGCGGGAGATGAGTTCCAGCACGCCGTTGTACGCCTCGGCGCGGCGGGCTTCCAGGGCCTTGGCGGTGGGGAAGGTCATGGTCAGGACGTCGGCGAAGCCACGGTCGGCGGCCTGCATGGCGCAGATGGCGTGGAGGTAACCGGTGAAACCGTGCCAGGGGTCGGGGTCGTCGAGGGCGACGGTGACGGCTGACGCGTAGGCGTCCATGCGGTCGGCGAAGACCGCGTTGATCAGGTCCTCCCGGGTGGCGAAGCGGCGGGAGAGGGTGGCCTTGCCGACACCGGCCTCACGGGCGACGGAGGCCATGGAGACGCCGAGGCCCTCGCGGGCGTAGAGGCGGCGGGCGGCGGCGAGGATGCGGTCGCGGTTCCGTTCGGCGTCGACGCGCAGCCCCGTTCCGGGTCGCTGATTTGGGGCTGTTTCGGAAGCTGCGGAGGAAGTCCGGGCGCCTGCAGGGCATGATGGAACACCGGTTCCCGCTCGTGGTGGGCATGGACTTCGCCGGCACCGTCGAGGCCCTCGGCGCAGGTGTGGACGGCTTCGCGATCGGCGACGCTGTCTACGGTGTGGCGATGAAGCCGTACCTCGGCGGCGGTGCGCTGGCCGAGTACGTCACCGTCAACGCCGCCTACGGTGTCACCCGCATCCCCGAGGGTCTGGACGTCAGGGACGCCGGTGCGCTCGGTCTGGCCGGTACCGCAGCCCTGAACAGCCTGGACACCGTCTCCCCGGAGCAGGGCGAGACGGTGCTGGTCTCCGGAGCCACCGGTGGTGCGGGCGCGCTGGCCGTCCAGCTCGCAGCCGCCCGCGGCGCCCGCGTGATCGCCACCGTCCGCCCCGGAGAGGAGACCGCCTTCGTCACGAGCGCGGTGAAGAACGGGTTGGCCATGTCGAGCACCATGACGGCGATCACCCGGGAGGCCCACCCGCGCAACTGCCGGGCGCCCTCGGCCCGGATGTAGCCGAGGGCGTCGATCACCTCCAGGACGCGCGAGCGCGTTCCTTCGGCGACGATCTCGGGCCGGTTGAGGACGTTGGAGACGGTGCCGAGCGAGACGCCGGCCTCCCGGGCCACGTCCTTGATGCCGACCCGGGAACCTGTGCGGCCGACGGGTCCGGCCACGGCTGTTCCTCCGCCGGAGCCGCGTTCGCGGTGTGCCGTGGGTGCGGCGGTCGGCCGCCGGTCCACGGCCTAGCGTCCTTGCGGTGCGCCGGTGGTGGAGCGCACCACCAGACGGGGGGTCATCGTGGTCTGCATGGGTCTGTCCCTTCGGCTCTCGACGCGTTCGACGAGCATCCGGGCGGCGGCGGAGCCCATGGTGTGTCCCGCCTGGTCCACGCTGGTCAGTTGCACGGGCGCCAGGGCGGCGAGCGCGGTGTTGTTGTAGCCGACGAGCGACAGGTCCTGAGGGATGCGCAGGCCGAGTTCGTGCGCGGCGCGGTAGACGCCCAGTGCGGCGACGTCCGCACCGGTCATCACGGCGGTCGGCGGACGGTCGGCCGTCAGCAGCGTCATGCCCGCTTTGAAGCCGCCGTCGTCGGAGTAGGCGGTGTGGTGGACCCGCGCGAACCGGTCGAGGCCGTGCCGTTCCATCGCGCGGAGATAGCCCTCGCTCAACACGGCCTCCGGTGTGCGCTTCCACTTGTTGGCCCGGGTGCCCGGGGCGGAGACCAGGGCGATGTCACGGTGACCGAGCGAGACCAGGTGATCCACCACCAGGCCGGCGCCGAGATCGTCGGCGTCGACGACGGAGTCGTAGGTGTCCGAGGCGTCGTGGTGCCCGATGACCACGGTCGGTGTCGACACGGCCGTGGCCAGCACCTCCGCGCGAGGCGTCCCCGGGGCGATGAGGATCAGTCCGTCCATCTGCCGGTCGACCAGGGAACGGATGGTCCTGGCCTGTTCCTCCGGGTCGAAGCCGGCCGCGCCGATCAGCACCGTGTAGTCGGTGTGGCGGAGCTCGTCGCGGATGCCGTCGAGGATGTCGGCGAAGAACGCGTTGCGTACGTTGTCCAGCAGCACGCCGATGGTGTACGTCCGGCCGCGCATCCCCCGTGCCGCGGCGTGCGGGCGGTATCCCAGGTCGGCGATGGCCGCCTGGACCTTCTCCCGCATGGCCTCGCTCACGCCGTAGGCGTTGCGCATCACCTTGGAGACGGCGGCCGTGGACACGCCGGCGTGCCGGGCGACGTCGGTGATGGTCACACGCTTGCTCGGCTTGGCTGCGGAAGCCCCGTCCATGGTCCACATCCCGGATCGTGTAGGTCTGAGTATAACGGTCTACACCTTACTCCCTGGTGGCCGTCAAGTCCTCCGCGTATCAACGTTGTGTTACCCGCTTGTGTCTTGACGGTGGCGCAGGAGCGGTGCAAGGTGTTGCCCGATCGGAGCGGATAACGTTTTACAACCTTCTCTGTGTGACTGCCCCGCCGTGCTGTCCGGCCCGCTCTTCGCCCATGGCGCTCCTTCCCGCACCTCCTCCTCTCGTCATGACCCTTGGGAGTCTCCCCGTGCCCTTTCGTACCTCCCGCGCCCGTCGGGCGCGACTGAGCCTGCTCACAGCCGGTACCGCCTCGTTCGCGCTGCTCGCCACCGCCTGCGGCGGCAGCGGGACCGGCGGCTCCTCCTCCGCCCCCGAGAACTTCGACTACCTGAGCGTCACCGAGAACACCACCGTGAAGACGGCCCTGACCACCATGTCCAAGGGCGCCTGCAAGGCCGCGAACGACGCCCTGCCGCTGAAGGTGGAGACCGTTCCGCAGGCGAGCCTGGACCAGAAGCTCCAGTTGCTGGCGGGCCAGGACGCGCTGCCGGTCCAGTTCGCCGCCGGCAACGCCCCCGCGCTCACCCAGCAGCTGGCCACGTCCGGCAAGGTCGCCGACCTGGAGGCGAAGCTCAAGGAGCTGGGAGTCCTCGACCAGCTCGAGCCGGCCGCCGTCTCCACCGTCAAGGCACTGTACGGCGGCGAACTCCAGGTCCTGCCGTACGAGTACAACATCGAGGGCATCTTCTACAACAAGAAGCTCTTCGCGGACAACGGCCTGAAGGTGCCCGGCACCTGGGAGGAACTGGTCTCGGCCGCGGCGAAACTGGAGTCGAAGGGCGTCCAGCCGTTCTCCGCCTCCGGTCAGCAGGGCTGGCCGCTCACCCGTCTGATCAGCGGCTACCTCTACCGCAGCCTCGGCCCGGACGCCCTGCGGAAGGTGGCCGACGGCGAGGCGAAGCTGACCGACCCGGAGTACGTGAAGGCAGCCGAGGAGGTCGCCGCCCTCGGCAAGAAGGGCTACTTCGGCAAGGGCGTCGGCTCCATCGACTACGACACCGCGATGAACCAGTTCCTCACCGGCAAGGCCGCCATGTTCTACATGGGCAGCTGGGCACTGGCGAACATCTCCGACGACGAGCAGAACAAGATCGGCGCGGAGAACACCGGCTTCATGCCCTTCCCGGCCGTGACCGGCGGCAAGGGCTCCGTCGACCAGTACCCGTCCAACGTCGGCCTGGGCATCACCCTCGCCGAGAAGTCCTTCGACAAGAAGACCGGGGACTGGGTCTCCTGCATCGCGAAGAACTACGGTTCCACCGCGCTGAAGGACCACGGCTCCATCTCCGGCTTCAAGGTGAACACCGAGGTGAAGGACGCCAACGAGGTCACCACCCAGGTGCGCGACACCATCAGCTCCTCGAAGCAGAACGTGCTCTGGTTCGAGGCCCTGTTCAGCACCAAGGCGACCACCGTCAGCCAGCAGAACGCGGCGGGCCTGGTCAGTGGCAGCACCAGCCCCGAGCAGTTCATGCAGACCGTGCAGGACGCGCTGGCCGCCCAGTGACCGGCCGGGGGCGGCCCGCACGCTCCTTCCTGCCCCGCCGCGCGCGAGCCGCTCCCGTCCCTCCCAAGAAAGTGGACACCACCCATGCACCGCGTACTCGGTGACCGCAGGGCGATCGCGCTCCTGCTCGGTCCCGCCCTCCTCGTCTACTCCCTGATCATGCTGGTCCCGATGGTGTGGTCGCTCGGGTACTCCTTCACCAAGGGCAACACCATCGAAGGCTTCACCGGCAACGGGGTCGCCAACTTCTCCCGCCTGCTCGACGACCCGGCCGTCCACGACGCCCTCTGGTTCACCCTCGAGTACGCCGTCGTCGTCACCGCCGGCCAGGTGGTCGCCGGGTACCTCCTGGCGCTGCTCTACGTCTTCTTCCTCAAGCGTGCCTCGGCGCTCGTCCGCACCCTGGTGTTCTTCCCGGTCGTGCTGCCCACCGTCGCCGTCGGCCTGCTCTTCCAGAAGTTCTTCCAGGTCGCCCCGCAGACCGGCCCCGTCAACTCCCTCCTCAACGCCGTCGGCATCGACTCCGTCGACTTCTTCGGCAGCGCCGGCAGCGCCTTCTGGGTCCTGATCGTCATGGACATCTGGCGCTCCATGGGTTTCTACGCCGTGCTGCTCTTCGCCGGCCTGGTCGACATCCCCGACGAGGTCCTGGAGTCGGCCCGCCTCGACGGAGCGACCGGCTTGCGGCTGGTGCGCCACATCGTGCTGCCGCTGTCCCTGCCCGTCCTGATGTCCTCGCTGATCTTCAGCATCAACGGCACGCTCAAGGTCTTCGACTCGATCGTCGCCCTGACCAACGGCGGCCCCGGCACGGGCACCACGCCGCTGACCCTGTACATGTTCCAGACGTCGTTCACCTACAGCGACTACGGCTACGGCAGCACCATCGCCCTGCTGCTGACCGTCGTGTGCCTGCTGGTGAGTCTGGTCGTCTACCGCGGCTCGCGGCGCGACCTCACGGAGGGCTGAGACACATGGCCACCATCGACACACCCGTGAAGACCTCCGCGCGCGGCACCGGGCACGCGCCCGCGCGGGCTCCCCGGGCCCGGCGCGGCCGTCGGGGAAGCCGCCTCTGGGTCAGGATCGTCGTCGCCCTCCTGCTGGTCGTCGAGATCTACCCGATGATCTGGATGTTCCTCACCTCCCTGAAGTCCAACGACGACTACCTGAACAACTCCACCTGGTCCCTGCCCACGACCTGGGAATGGAGCAACTACACCGAGGCCTGGACCACCGGCCACATCGGCCTCTACGTCCAGAACAGCCTGCTCGCCGTCGTCCCCGCACTCGCGCTGATGCTGCTGCTGGGCACCGCCGCCGGGTTCGCCCTGCAGGTCATGGTGTGGAAGGGCCGCAGCCTCACCCTGCTCGTGTTCCTCGCGGGCATGATGGTCCCGCCGCAGATGATCCTGCTGCCCCTGTTCACGGTGTACTTCCAGACCGGCCTGTCCGGCACCCTGTGGCCCCTGATCCTCACGTACACCGGCACGGGACTGCCCCTGACCGTCTTCATGATGGCCACCTACTACCGAGGGGTCCCCCGCGAGCTGTTCGAGGCCGCCACCATCGACGGCGCCGGCATCCTGCGCGCCTTCTGGACCATCAGCCTCCCCCTGGTGCGCAATGCCCTGCTCACGGTCGGCCTGGTGCAGTTCTTCTTCATCTGGAACGACCTGCTCATCGCGCTGACCTTCACCAACAACCAGGACCTGCGCACCATCCAGGTCGGCCTGCTCAACTTCACCGGCGACTTCGGCGCCACCCAGTACGGCCCCCTCTTCGCGGCCATCTGCATCAACGTCTTCGGCACCCTCCTGATCTACCTCTTCCTCAACCAGAAGGTCATGAAGGGCCTCACTTCGGGAGCGCTCAAGGGCTGACCTCCGCCCTCGCCCGGGCAAGCCGTCTTCCCCGGCCCTCTCCTTGGGGGACGGCTCGCCGCGCACACCCGTATCGCTCTCGCCCATGTGACCACACGTGAAAGAAGGGGCACCCCTTGCTCCCCCCTCAGCCCTCCCCGGTCAGCTTCGAACACCTGCCGGACGGACTCGGTATCGGAGTCGCTTCCCCCCGCCTGACCTGGACCCTGCCCCCGGGCACCGGCCGCCAGGCGGCGTACGAACTGGAACTCGAACGCCGCGGTGGCACTCACCGCACCGGGCGCCTCGACAGCGCCGAGCAGGTCCTCGTGCCGTGGCCCGGCGACCCGCTGACGTCCCGGGAACGCGCCACCGTCCGCGTCCGCGTCTGGACCCCCGACGCCCCTGATCCCTCGGAGTGGAGCAGGCCGGCATACGTCGAGGCCGGGCTCCTCGACGCCGCCGACTGGCAGGCCGTGCCCGTGGGCGCCGACTGGGACGAGGACCCCGAGGGCGAGCGCCGCCCCGCCCGCGTGCGCAAGGACTTCCGTCTCCGCCGCCCTGTCGCCCGCGCCCGCCTCTACGTCACCGCCCACGGCCTCTACGAGGCCGAGATCAACGGCCGCCGTGTCGGCGACGAGGCACTCGCCCCGGGGTGGACCGTCTACCCGCACCGGCTGCGGTACCGCACCCACGACGTCACCGCCCACCTCACCGAGGGCGCGAACACCGTCGGTGCCTGGCTCGGCGACGGCTGGTACCGCGGCAGGTACGGCTTCGACGGCGGCACCCGCAACATCTACGGCACCGACCAGTCCCTCATCGCCCAGCTGGAGGTGGAGTACGACGACGGCACCACCCACGTCGTCGCCACCGACGGAACCTGGACAGCGGCATCCGGCCCGATCCTCACCAGTGGCCTGTACGAAGGGGAGACCTTCGACGCCCGCCTGCACGACCCCGCGTGGGCCACGCCGTCCGCAGCCGGTACGGGGGACTGGACACCGGTCCGCACGGGCGTACGTGATCCCGCCACCCTCGTCGCCCCTCTCGGACCGCCCGTACGCTGCACCGAGGAGACAGCCCCGGTCACCGTCACCCGTACCGGCGACGGGCGTCACCTGCTCGACTTCGGGCAGAACCTCGTCGGCCGTCTCCGCGTCACCGTCGACGGCCCGGCCGGCACCACCCTCACCCTGCGGCACGCCGAAGTCCTCCAGGACGGCGAACTGGCCACCCGGCCCCTGCGTGAGGCGACCTCCGTCGACACCCTGATCCTCTCCGGGAAAGGGCCCCTGACCTGGGAACCCCGCTTCACCCTGCACGGATTCCGCTACGCCGAGATCACCGGCTGGCCCGGCGAGCTGACGGCGGGCCAGGTCACCGCCCGCGTGTACCACACGGACATGCGCCGTACCGGGTGGTTCGAGTGCAGCGACCCGCTCGTCAACCGCCTGCACGAGAACGTCGTGTGGAGCATGCGCGGCAACTTCGTCGACCTGCCCACCGACTGCCCCCAGCGCGACGAACGCCTCGGCTGGACCGGCGACATCCAGGTCTTCGCCCCCACGGCGAGCTTCCTCTTCGACTGCGCCGGTCTGCTCGACTCCTGGCTCACCGACGTCGGCCTCGAACAGCTCCCAGACGGCACCATCCCGTGGTATGTCCCGGTCATCCCGGGGGAGCCGATGTGGACACCGATCCACCCCGGCGCCGCCTGGGGCGACGTCGCCACCCTCACTCCCTGGACGCTCTTCCGGCGCTTCGGTGACCGGGAACTCCTCCGCCACCACTACCCCATGGCCAAAGCATGGGTCGACCTGGTCGAACGCCTCGCCGGGCCGACCCGCCTGTGGGACACCGGCGTCCAGCTGGGGGACTGGCTCGACCCGGCCGCCCCGCCCGATGACCCGGCCGCCGGCCGCACCGACCGCTACCTGGTCGCCACCGCCTACTTCGCCCACTCCGCACGGCATCTCGCCCTGGCCGCCGGAGAGTTGGAGATCGACACGGATGCCGAACGGTACGCGGCGCTCGCCGACGAGGTGGCTGACGCCTTCCGGCGCCGATACGTGCTGCCCTCGGCCCGGCTGACCAGCGACAGCGCCACCGCGTACGCCATCGCCCTCGCCTTCGGCCTGCTCACCCCGGAGCAGCGCCGACCGGCCGCCGACCGACTGGCCGAGATCGTGCTCGCCGACGGAGCGCGGATCTCCACGGGCTTCGTCGGCACCCCTCTCATCTGTGACGCCCTCACCGACAACGGCCACCTCGACGTCGCCTACCGGCTGTTGCTGCAGACCGAGTGCCCTTCCTGGCTCTACACCGTGACCATGGGAGCTACCACGATCTGGGAGCGCTGGGACAGTCTGCGCCCCGACGGCACGCTCAACCCGGGCGGCATGACCAGCTTCAACCACTACGCGCTCGGAGCAGTGGCCGACTGGCTGCACCGTGTGGTCGGCGGCATCACCGCCACCGCCCCCGGCTACCGCCGGCTCTCCTTCCGTCCTCGCCCGGGTGGCGGAATCACCTGGGCTCGTGTCCGCCACGACACGCCCTACGGGACGGCCGCACTCTCCTGGGAGCTCACCGCCACCGGCATGACGGCCGACGTCACGGTGCCGGAGGGCTGCACGGCCACAGCGGAACTACCCGGCTGCGCACCGCTCGTCCTCGGGCCGGGTGACCATGTTCTGGACACCGCCGAACTCGGCGCAGCGGCCTGAACGCAGTAAGAGGTCATCTCATGTGGT
>NZ_JAGGOO010000016.1 GCF_018614415.1 Streptomyces sp. ISL-12 | reverse complement strand
GTGATCCGCACGACAGGCCCTTGGCGAGGACCGTGCCCGGCCTCCGCGCGCGGCGCGGACCGGTGCCCCCATGGGAGCCGTACGGCGGTCAGTCGTCCGGGGTCCATCCGGGGCGGCCCCGCGGCGGGCCGGCCAGGACGAGGTGTTCGACGGCCGCGTACCGCTCGCGTTCGCGCCGTGCGCCGCGGCGTCCGCCGCACAGGGTCCCCAGCCAGCCGAACGCGAAGCCCAGCGGCACCGACAGCAGGGCGGTCGTCGAGAACGGGAACCAGTTGAAGTCGGCCTCGGGGAAGGCGGCGGCCGGGGAACCGGAGACCAGCCGGGTGCCGGACATCAGGACCAGGGTGACGGCCGAGCCGCCGATCAGGGTGCACAGCAGGCCGGTGCGGCTGAAGCGGCGCCAGAACAGGGTGAAGACCAGGGCGGGGGCGATGGCCGATGCGCCCAGGCAGAAGGAGAGCGTCGCCAGCGGCTGCAGGCCGCGGTGCTGGGCCAGGGCGGCCAGCACCACCACCGGTACTCCGACGGCCAGCGCGCTGACCCGGGCCAGGGTCGTCTCCCGCACCGGTCCGAGGCCCGTGCGGCGGGAGGCGGCGACGTCGTGCGCCAGCGAGTTGGCGCAGGCGAGCGTCATCCCGGCGACGGAGGCGAGCAGGGTGAGGAAGACCGCCGTGGTGACCGTGCTGAACAGCAGGCTCTCGGCGCGGGACACCTCGGGGCCGAACGCGGCCCGCGCGCCCAGCAGATAGGCCGTGCTGCCGCGCGGGTCCGCCGCGGTGATCCCCGCGCGGCCGACGAGCGCCGTGGCGCCGATGCCGATGACGGTGATCACCAGCATGAACAGGGCCACCGACGACACCGCCCAGGACATGGTGCGCCGTACCTGCGGGGCGCTGCCGGCGGTGTACATGCGCATGGTGACGTGCGGCAGGCAGGCGCCGCCGAGCACGATGGCGACCTGTGTGCTGATCATGTCCGCGCCGGGGTGGGGCCCGTCCGCGAACTGCAGTCCGTACCGCAGGAACGCGTCACCGGCCCCGCTGCGCCGCGCGGCCGTGTCGACCATGGTCCCCGGGTGCCAGTCGAACGTGTGCAGGATGAGGGCGGCGACGACCAGTCCGGAGCCCAGCAGGATGACCGTCTTGAGGATCTGGATCAGCGCGGTGCCCTTCATCCCGCCCAGCGCCGCGTAGCTGATCATCAGGAGTCCCGCGCCGACGACGCACCCGGTCTTCATGGTGCTGTCGGAGAAGCCCAGGATGAACGCCAGCAGCTGCCCCACGCCCGCCAGTTGCACGGTCATCATCGGCACCAGCGACAGCAGCGTCACCGCGCACGCCGCGATGCGCACGGACCGCCCCGGCATACGCCGGCCCAGCACGTCGCCCATGGTGAACCGGCCCGTGTTGTGCAGGGGTTCGGCGAGCAGCACCATCAGCAGCAGCAGGGACAGCAGTGTGCTCAGGGCCAGGACGACCCCGTCGTAACCGCACAGCGCGATGACCCCGCCGATGGTGAGGACGGTGGCGGCGGAGATGTAGTCGCCGGCCACGGCCAGGCCGTTGCGCAGCGGCGACAGCGAGCGGTAGCCGGTGTAGAACTCCTCCAGGTCGTCGCGGTCGGGGCCGGTCAGCACGCACAGCAGCAGCGTGACGGTGACGACGCTGCAGAACGCGACGAGGGACCAGGACTGGGCGGCGCCCCCGAGTTCCGTCATCGCGGCGGCGCCCCGTCACCGTCGGCCGGACGTCCGTACCCGCTGACTCTGCGGGCCGGCGGATCGACGTACCGGCGTGCCGTGTACGCGAAGAGGACGACGGCCAGCCAGGTGACCGGCACCTGCACCAGGGCCAGCAGCAGTCCCGTGGGGAGTCCGCCGGGCGCGGGGCGGGCCATGAAGGCGGGGGCCTCGACGGTGAGCGTGAGGAAGACGGCGAAGTAGCCGAGGGCGGCGAAGGTGGCCACCCGCCGCTGCCGGCGGCAGGCGCGCCGCAGGACCCGCAGCGCCCGGTGGTGACCGGACCACGAGGCCGGGCCGGCCCCGTCCCGCTGTCGGACCGGGTACGACTCCGAGTTGTCGTAGGACATCTCAAGTCTCCTAGCGCGGCAGGGGGTCCGGCACGCATCGCACGCTATGCGGGTGCCACGGGACGCGAAGGGTTTTCCGTTGAACTGTCCGACGGGGTTCCGCCCGTGGCCGGCCTCGTCCGTTGCCCCTGGTGCCGCTGGGCCGGGAGGAGACCCGAGTGGCACCCTCCGCCTCGTCTCGCGTGGCCCCTCTCCCCCATCGGCCGTAGCCGCCCGTACGTCCCGCGCCGCAGTGCCGGGGCGTCCATCGGTGCGGCCGGGACCGCTCCCGTCGTGCGGGGCGGCTCAGGCCGGCCTGGCCACCGGCGGCAGCGGCGCGTGGTCCGGGGATGCCTGGAACGCCTGGATCACCAAGGCGGCGAAGCGGCGGGAGGCGGCGGCCCTGGCGGCCGTCGACGAGGCCTGGATGCCCCGGTTGGCCATGAGGACGAGGATCAGGTCGTCCAGCGCGAAGTCGGGCCGCAGCCGGCCGGCGTCCTTGGCGCGCCGGGCCAGTGCGGCGACCGCCCGCAGGGTCCGTTCCCGGTCGGCGGCGAAGTCCATGGCGTCGGGGTAGGCCGACATGAACGCCTCGGTGAAGCCCCGGTCGTGGGCGTGCAGCGCGCAGATCCTCTCGATGACGCGGCGGAAGCCGTGCCATGGGTCCGGGTCGGCGAGACCGTCCTCGGCGATGTCCTGGCAGGCGCGCATCTGGTCCGCGAAGGCCTCGGTGGCCAGGTCCCGCTTGGTCGGGAAGCGCCGGTACAGGGTCGCGGGTCCGACGCCGGCCTGCCGGGCCACCTCCCGCATCGGTACGTCGAGCCCCCGGGTGGCGAACAGCGCGCGGGCCGCGTCGAGGATGCGGTCACGGTTGTCGCGGGCGTCGGCGCGCAGGGTGTGAGGCAAACGGTCGGTCACCGCTCTCACTTCAGCGAAGTGGACGGGGGCGTCCGTTAGCGTCCGACGGCGGGGAAACACCACGTCCGGGGCAGTGAGGAGACGGCGTTGAAGGCAGTGTCGATCGAGGCGTTCGGGGGTCCGGAGGGTCTGGCGGTGGTCGACCTGCCGGCTCCGGCCCCCGCCGCCGGACAGGTACTGGTCACCACCGAGGCGATCGGCGTCGGTGGCGTCGACGCCGTGATCCGCAGCGGCGCGCTCGCCGCGTACGGGTTCCGGGAAGGCCATGTCCCCGGCGGTGAGGTGGCGGGCACCGTGGCCGCCGTAGGCGACGGGGTGGACCCGTCATGGACCGGCCGGCGGGTCTGGGCGTCCACCGGTACGGGCGGCGGCTACGCCGAGCAGGTGACGGCACCGGTGGCGGAGGTCCTTCCCCTTCCCGCGGGCCTGTCCGCCGTGGCGGCGGTGACGCTCGGCAGTTCCTCGGTGGTGGCGCACTTCGGTCTCGCGCACTCCCGGTTCGCCGCCGGCGAGTCGGTGCTGGTGCGGGGTGCGGCGGGCAGCCTCGGGATCGCGACGGTCCAGCTCGCCGCCCGGGGCGGGGCCGGCGCGGTGGCGGTCACGACGTCGTCCGCCGAGCGCGGCGCGCTCCTGCGTGAGCTGGGCGCGACCCATGTGCTGGACCGCTCGGGTGCGGGGGGCGAGGACACTCCCGCCGGATACGACGTCGTCATCGACGTGGTGGCCGGTGCGGACATGCCGTCCTTCTTCGACAGGCTCCTCCCGAACGGCCGGCTGGTCGTCGTCGGCGCGGTCGGCGGGCAGCCGCCGGCGGACTTCGGCACGGCGTTGATGGCGGCGTTCCAGAGGTCGCTGTCGTTCGCGACGTTCAGCGCCGCGACGGTGTCCGTGGCGGACCGGCAGGCCGTGCGGAGCGAGCACTTCGCCGCCGCGGCGCGCGGCGAACTGCGTACGGTGGTGCACGAGGTACTGCCGCTGGAGCAGGCGGTGCGGGCGCACCGGAAGATGGACGCCGGTGAGGTGTTCGGCAGGATCGTGCTGACGCCGTAGGAGGATCCGCGGCGGACGGTCGTGCGACGGGCCCGCCCCTGCCATGGTGGTTCCATGAAGACGACACCGGACGGCCGGCCCGTCCCGCCGCTGTACGCGGACGAGCGTCCCATGCTGGAGGCCTGGCTGGACTTCCACCGTGCGACGCTCGCCCTCAGGTGTGCGGGGCTGCGGGACGACCAGGTGCGACTGGCCGCGGTGGCACCGTCGTCGCTGACGCCGCTGGGTCTCGTCCAGCACTCGGCCGAGGTGGAACGGCACTGGTTCCAGGGCGTCTTCGCGGGCGAGGACGTACCCCCGGTGTACGGGGCGGACAACGCCGACGGCTTCGGCCCGGCGCCCGGCCGGGGGCTCGACGAGGCCCTGGCCGTGTGGCGGGCGGAGGTCGCCCGGGGCCGGGAACTCGTCGCGGGCGCGTCGCTGGACGACCGGGGCCGGCTGTCCGCGCGGGACGCCGGCCACGTCGGTGGTGACGGGGTCTCGTTGCGCTGGATCCTGGTGCGTCTGATCGAGGAGTACGCACGGCACAACGGTCACGCCGACCTCATCAGGGAGCGCGTCGACGGAGTCACCGGGGCGTGAGAGGTGCTCCCGTCCAGCGGGCGAGGGCGGACACCGCCGCGGCGCGGTCGGCGGTGGAGAGGCGCGCGATGGCGACGTGATGGTCGCCACCGGGTACCCACAGGGTGCGGGAGTCCCGCCCGCCGGGACGGAAGTGCTCGGCGACGGCCGGGTCCCGCTCGCCGTTGACGAACAGTATCCGGTGCCCGTGCCGGCGCACCCAGCGGTCGATGTCGGGCATGGCGCCCGGATCGAAGCGCATCGGGATGTCACGCGGGACGAAGGAGCGCGGCGCCAGCGCGTCCGGATGGCGCAGCAGGTCTGCCAAGTGCGCGACGGGCACGTCCAAGTACCCGAGCTGGGTGCCGAGTTGGTAGAAGTACGGGACGTACTCCCGGACCGTGGCGTCGGCGTAGACGGGGAGGGCGGCGGTGGACCACAGCCATGTGTACAGCTCGTCGGTGGTGGCGTCGGGGCCGGGGATCGCGGGGCCGCTGTTCTGCCAGAACATGAAGGACGCGCGCAGCACCGCGGTCTCGAAGGCCTGGTCGGCACTGCCGATGATGCTGAAGCCGGTGCCCTCGGAGGCGGCCCAGGCCGTGTAGCGGGCGACCATGTCGGCGCGGCGCAGGAGGCATTGGCGTTGCGCCGCCTTGAGGGCGTCGCGTTCGGCGGCGGTGCCCACGGTCTCCAGGAAGCGGTGGTAGGCGCTGTCGTCCTGGTCGTCCACGTTGTTCGGCGCGGAGTAGGCCACGGTGCCGTCCACGTCGTGCGGGTGGAACCTGCGGTGGTAGACGCTCGCCATGCCGCCCTTGCTGCCGCCGACGGAGATCCACGCGCCGGGGAGAAGGCGACGCAGAGTCCGGATCACGCGGTGGTGGTCGTCGGCGGCCTGCCTGATCGTCAGGTGGCGCCAGTCGGGTGTGCCGGGGGTCGAGGCGCCGAAGAAGCGGTGCTCCACCTCGACCTGGTTGCCGCCCAGCAGCTCGGTCGGTTCGGTCCTCTCGGGAGTCAGCCCGGCCGCGTACCCGCCGGTGTACACGACAGTGGGCCGGTCTGCGGAGGTGTGCAGGAGCGCCAGCCGCTGTTCGAAGGTGCCGGCGGCCGGGTCGGTGTGGTCGACCGGCTGGCGCAGCCCGAGGACGAAGAACCGGTACCCGGGGTGGCCGGCCGGCTGTTCCGCCACGATCCTGAGTCCCGGCAGGGCCCTCAGCCGTTCCACCAGGCCGTCGTGTCCCGAGCCGTGCGCGGGTGCCGTCCCCGCGGCGGCGAGCCCGGTGGCGGAGGCCGCCGTGAGGAGCAGGCGTCGTCTGGTCCAGTCGCGCATCGTGGTCCTTCCGTTCCGTTTCGTTCCGTGGGAGATGACGGCGTCTCCGGCCGACCGCTCCAGTACAGCGGTCCGGCGCGGCGGGGAGATCCCGCCCGTGGGGGACGGGCCTCCCCCGGGCGGGGGAGAGACGGCCGGGCACGCGGGCACGGGACAGGGACGACGGGGCGAAGACGGGCCGCCCAGTGGCCGGACTACCATCGTCCCGTGTCCCCCCGTCCCCGTCCGCAGGCGGCCCGCCGCACGCTGCTCGCCCTGGCCGCCGCGGTGGCCGCGTCGAGTCCCGCGACGGTCCCCGGCCGGACCCGGGTGCGGTCGCTGGTGCTGGCGACCGGGCTGTCGGGTGCGCCGTACGGCACCTTCGGCAGCCGGCTGGCCCGGGAGATCGACCGGCGGGTGGGGTCCCTGCGCGTCGACGTGGTCAACACCTCGGCGAGCATCCGCAACCTCCGGCTGCTCGGTTCCGGCGACGCCGACCTCGGTCTGGTGCTCGGGGACAGTGCCGCGGACGCCTTCGAGGGCACCGGTGGGTTCTCCCGGTCGCTGCCGGTGTCGGCGCTGGCCCGTATCTACCTCAACTACACCCACCTGGTGGCACGTCCCACGGCCGGGGTGGCCACCGTGTCGGACCTGGCGTCGCTGCGGGTCTCCCTCGGTGCCGAAGGGTCGGGGACCGTCGTCGTCGCCCGGCGGATCCTGGCCGCCGCCGGGCTCGGCGGGCGGGTGCGCCGCTGTTACCTGGGGCTCGACGACTCGGTGCGGGCGCTGCGGCGCGGTGAGATCGACGCGTTCTTCGCGTCCAGCGGAGTGCCGGCGAGCGCCGTCACCGAACTGTCCGCCGCCCGGCCCGTCACGCTGGTCCCGCTGGACGGGCTGGCCCGGGTGCTGCGGGCGGAGCACGGACCGGCGTATGTCGATGTGTCGATACCGGCGGGGACGTACGGGCAGGAGTCCGAGGTGCCGACGGTGGGTGTGCCGACGTATCTGATGGCCCGCTCGGCGGTGTCGGCCCAGGACGCCTTCGAGGTGACGCGGGCGATGTTCGCGGCGCGGCAGACCCTGCCGGGTCCGGAGGTGCCCGGTGCCTACCTGGACGAGCGGTACGCGATCGGCACCGATCCGGTGCCGTTGCACCCGGGGGCCGTGCGGTACTACCGGAGTGTCTACGGCTGAGCACGCCGTACGTGGTCACCGGCGGCCGGGGCCGAGCAGGCGGAACTCGACCACCAGGCCGTACGGCCGGGCCGCCCGCAGGCCGAGGGTGCCGCCCGCCGCACGGGCCAGTTCGTCGGCGATGGCGAGGCCCAGTCCGCTGCCGTCGACGCCGCTGTGCCGGGGAGAGCGCCAGAAGCGGTCGCGGGCGGCGGTGAGTTCCCCGTCGTCGAGCCCACGGCCGTCGTCCTCGATCCGCAGCAGTACGTCACCGGCGCCCGGGGCCCCGGCGCCGGCCGTGTCGGTGACGGTGACGGTGACGGTTCCGCCGCGCGGGACGAACTTGACGGCGTTGTCGACCGCGATGTCCGTGATCCGGCCGACGGTGTCGGGCGGGCACCGCACCACCAGGGCGGCGGGCAGCACGGTACGCAGCCGCACGCCCGCGGCCTCGGCGACCTCCGCCCAGACGCGCAGCCGGGGGGCGAGTTCGGCGACGACGTCGACGGGCTCGGCACGGGCGGCTCCCTTGGCCTCGATGCGGCCGAGGGTCAGCAGGTCCTCCAGGAGGGTGCCGATGCGGTCGAGTTCCTCCATGGCGCTGTGGTAGCGGTCGGCGCCGGACTCCTTCAGGTGCGGGCGCAGGTTCTCCAGGCGGAGGCTGAGCACGGCGAGCGGGGTGCGCAGTTCGTGGGAGGCGTCGGAGACGAACGCGCGCTGCTTGTCCAGCGCCGCGGCGACGGCGTCGGCCATCGCGTTGAACCGCGACTCCAGCCGCCGCAGCTCGGACGGTCCGCCGCCGGTGTCGGGGACCCGGGCCGTCATCCGGCCCTGGGCGATCGCCTCGGTGACCGCGTCCAGTTCGTCGACCGGCCGCAGGGCCCAGCGGGCGAGGCGCCGCGCGGCCTCCACCGCGAGGGCGAAGGCGACCGCCGCTCCCCCGGCCAGGGCGAGCCACACCATCAGGACGTCGTCACGGGCCTCGGCGGTGGGCGCGGCGAGCAGCACCACGCCGGTCACCTGGGCGTCGCTGCCCACGGGTTCGGCGATCACCACCCGGTCCGGTCCGAAGACGGTGACCAGCGGGAGGTGCGAGGTGGTGCGGCCGGCCAGGGCCCGGCGCAGCGGTCCGGCGCTGTGCGGCACGCCGCCGCCCGCGCCGACCAGGACGGTGCCGGTGTCGCGGCGTACCTCCACCGAGGCGCCGTAGAGCCAGGCGTAACGGTCGGCCTCGGCGCGCAGCACACTCGGGTCGCTGTCCTGGATCGCTCCTTCGGCCAGCTCCGCGAGCCGGGTGGCGTCCGCGCGCCGGGCGAGCAGGAGTTCGGCGGTCCGTTCCTGGGTGTAGGCCAGGCCCAGGGGGACGGACAGGGCGAGCAGGACGCCGCCGATCAGCGTGAGGTAGGTGGCCAGCAGCCGGCGGCGCATCAGCCGCCCAGCCGGTAGCCGACCCCGCGCAGGGTACGGATCAGGTCGGGCCGGCCGGTCTTGGTGCGGATGCCCCAGACGTGCACGTCGAGCGAGCGGGAGACGGCGAGGAAGGCGTCTCCCCAGACCGCGTCCATGATCTCCTGCCGGCTGCGGACGACCCCGGGCGTCCCGGCGAGCAGGGCGAGGACGTCGAACTCGCGTGCCGTCAGGGTGACCTCGCGCCCGGCCACGGTCACCGTGCGGGACGCCAGGTCGATGTGGACGTCGCCGACGTCCAGTTCCGGGGAGCCCCCGCCGGGCAGCCGGGACTGCCCGGCGCGGCGGCGTACGGCGTCCATCCGGGCCAGCAGTTCCTTGATGCGGAACGGTTTGGTCAGGTAGTCGTCGGCGCCCTGGCTCAGGCCCTGGAGGACGGTGCGTTCGTCGCCGCGGGCGGTGAGCACGATCACCGGGACGGCGGAGACCCGCCGCAGTCGCCGGAGCATCTCCAGGCCGTCCATGTCCGGCAGTCCGAGGTCGAGGAGGACGAAGTCGGCGCGGTCCTTGCGGCGCAGTCCCTCGTCGGCGCGGCTCACCCGCTCCACCGGGTGGCCGCGCTCGACGAGGGCCGTGGTGAGGGCGTCGGCGAGCCGCTCGTCGTCCTCGATCAGCAGCACACGCATGGCGTCAGGCTAGGCCGTGACCTCGGCGGCGCGGCGCGGGGCCCGGTCGCCCCGGGTGAAGGACACGTCCTTCGTCTCGCGCATGGTGAGGTACACCACCAGGGAGACCGCGGCGCAGGCCGTGACGTACCAGTAGAAACCCGACTCCATGCCCGCGTCCTTGAACCACAGCGCCACGTACTCGGCGGTGCCGCCGAACAGGGCGTTGGCGAGCGCGTACGGCAGGGCGACGCCCAGCGCGCGGACCCGGGCGGGGAACAGTTCCGCCTTCACCAGGGCGCTCATCGAGGTGTATCCGGTGATGATCAGGAGCCCGGCGATCATCAGCAGCAGCGCGCTGCCGAAGGTGGAGACATGGCCGAGGGCGGTCATCAGCGGAACGGTGAAGATCATCGCGCCGAGGCCGAAGCCGATCAGCAGCGGCTTGCGGCCGATGCGGTCCGACAGCCCGCCGGCCAGGGGTTGCAGACAGATGAAGACCAGGATGGCGACGAAGCTGACGAGCGAGGCGTCGGTGGTGCTCAGACCGGCGGTGTTGTGCAGATATTTGGTCATGTACGTCGAGTACGTGTAGTCGCACAGGGTGCCGCCCATGCTGAAGCCGACGACGAGGGCGACGGTGCGCCGGTACTCCCACAGCCCGCGCAGGGTGCCGCGCTCCTTGCCCGGCCGTGTGGTGTCGGCCGCTTCCTGGGCCGCCTCTTCGAAGGCGTCGGTCTCGACCAGGTTGCGGCGCAGCCAGAACACTACGGCGGAGCCCAGCGCGCCGACGACGAAGGGGATGCGCCAGCCCCAGGAGGTCAGGGTCTGCTCCGACATGTTCTGCTGGAGCAGGATCTGCAGGCTCAGCCCGATGAGCTGGCCGATCTTCATCGACACCATCTGGAAGCTGGCGAAGAAACCGCGCCGGCCCGCGGGCGCCGCCTCGGCGAGGTACGTGGCGCTGGCCGCGTACTCCCCGCCCACCGACAGTCCCTGGAGCAGCCGGGCGAGCAGCAGCACGACCGCGCCCCAGTAACCGACCTGGGAGTGGGTGGGGGCGACGGCGATGAGGAGGGCGCTGAGCGACATCATGAGCACGGTCACGGTCAGCGCGGCCTTGCGGCCCTTGCGGTCGCCGAGCCGGCCGAGCAGCCAGCCGCCCACGGGCCGCATGAAGAAGCCGACCGCGAAGATGCCGGCGGTGTGCAGGAGTTGGGAGGTGGCGTCGCCCTCGGGGAAGAACGCGGACGCGAAGTACACGGAGAAGGTGGAGTAGACGAACCAGTCGTACCACTCGATCATGTTGCCGATCGAGCCACCGATGATCGCCTTCCAGGGGCTCGGCGCGGCGGCCCGCGCGCCCGTCGTGGACACAAGTGTCTCCAGCCTGTGAGGAAATGGAATGCCTGCGGCGAACCCGCATCACCGCAGGTCGCAGCAGCTTGACCGATGACCGCAGCGGCAGCCAGGGCCTCCGGGCGAGATCTAACCGGCGCTTAAGACTTCGCCGGCGGGGTCACGCGGAGGGTCCCGGTGCGGACGCCCGCCGTGCGGTGCTGCGCCGGGCGACGGCCTCGGCCACCTCGTCGATGGCGGTGCGCAGCAGGTCGCCGTAGGGGCCCTCCGGGAGGTCGGGGACGTGTTCCCGTGCCGCGGCGATGTGTCCGGCGGCGGCGTCGAAGGAACCGAGGCGGCGGTAGTCGTCGGCGAGGTTGAGGTGGAGGGAGGGGTAGAAGCCCCGGAGACGCGGGCCGGCGTGGTGCTCCTGGAGGCGCTGCTCGGTCACCGCGTCGGCGGCGTCCAGGGCCCGGATGTCCCAGGCCAGGGCCTGGGCGGGGTCGGTGTGCAGGTCGGCCAGGTGGTGCGCGAGGGTGCAGCGGTGCAGTGGGTCGCCGGTGACACCGGTCCGGGTCCAGAGGCCGAGGAGGGCGCGGCGGGCGGAGTCGGTGTCTCCGCGGTGCCCTTCGGTGACGGCTCGGCCGATGGCGTCCATGACGGGGTCGGGTGCGGTGTTCTCGGGGTTCACGGTGCGGGGCTCCGGTCGGGGCCGACGGGCATGGCCAGGGTGGTGAGGTCGCCGCGGTCGGCGGAGCGGACGGTGACGGGCTGGTCGGGTCCGCGCAGGTCGAGCATCACCTCGGGGCCGAGAGCGGTGCTGACGGCGGGATAGAGCGTGGTCAGCGCGAACCGGACCCGCACCGCATGTCCCGTGACCACGGCGGACAGACGCGTCCCGTCACCCGCGTCGTCCGTCTCGACGCCGGCGTCGGTCACCCGCAGGGTGATCCGCTCGCCGGGATGTTCCTCGAGGGCCCGCAGGAGCCGTTCCTTGGGCAGGGTGACGCGGGTGGTGACCTCCGTGAGGGAGGCGAGCATCAGCCGGTGGTCGGGGTACTCCCCCGGCAGCAGCCGGCAGAGCCTCTCGTCCCGGTCCGCCAGGCGGAACCGCACCGCGTACGGCGTCGCCTCCAGGCGCACCCACGGGGCGCGGCGTATCCCGGCGGTCGTGGACCGCAGTTCGTCGCCGTCGACCGTGCCGGTCCACGCCGTCACCGGGGCGTCGGCCGGTGCCAGGGTCCGGGTGGCGAGCCGGTACCGGTCGGTCGCGGTCAGGGTGACCGTCCCGGGGGCCGCCTCGATACGTACGCCGGTCAGTACCGGCGTGCCCGGCTCGTGGGCGGTCGCGGTCAGGACCTGCTCGACGGCGTCCGCCAGCACCGGGCCCTTGAGCGCCGTGACGGGCACACCCGGCAGGTCGGTGAAGGATGCGGAGGAGAGGGAGAAAGAGGCATCGAAGGAGGCCTTGAGGACGGCGGCCGTCCGCCGCACCGCCGCCGCGTCGGCGGTGACCTTCGCGACCTGCTCGTCGACCAGCCGGACCGCGTCCTCGGGGCCGGCGTCGAGGACCTTCGCGACGGTGCCGAGGGGCATGTCGATCTCGCGGAGCCGGCGCAGCGCGGTCGCCCGCGCCACCTGTTCTTCCCGGTAGTAGCGGTAGCCCGTGGCCGGGTCGGTCTCGGCGGGGCGCAGCAGCCCGGCGTCGTCGTAGAACCGCAGCGCGCTGGGGGTCAGGCCGCTGCGCCGGGCGAAGACGCCGATCGGCATCGATTCGGAAGGGGGCACGCCGTCATCATGGAGTCTCGACCGGCTCGAAGGTCAACGGCGTCTCGCCGGGTGACCGGGCGGTCCGGAGGTCCGGGGGCCGCCGCGGTCCGGGGGTGCGGAGCGCGGCGACCGGGTGGAGCGGCGGGGTGTCAGCCGGACTTGCGGCGGAAGTTGCGGCTCTGGCCCTTGGGCCCGTTCAGGCCCTTGATCTTCTGGCGTCCGTCCTGGTGGGCCTGCTGGGACCTGCTGGCGCGGGCCTTGCGTTGCAGGGCCTCCTGGAACTTGCGCTTGGCCTCGGCCTCCGGGGTCTGTTCCGTTTCCTCTGCCTGCTCCGTCTCCTGGGTCTTCGCGGTTGTCTCCTCGGGCTTCTCGGTCTTCTTCTGCGGGCCTGCGGTCATGTGGGTCTCCTTCGTTCGGTGGTCGGACGGTGGCTCGGTGGGGGGCCTCAGGCGGGCGGAGCGGGGCTCCGGTGCCGGGCCGGGAGGGTGAGGTGGCCGCCCCGCCAGCGCTCGCGCAGTCGGCGGTCGTGGGAGACGAGGACGAGGGTGCCGGGGTAGGTGCGCAGGGCCTCTTCGAGTTCCTCGGCGAGGGCCGGCGAGAGGTGGTTGGTGGGCTCGTCGAGGAGCAGGATGTCGCAGGGGCGGCTGAGCAGGCGGGCGAGGGCGAGCCGCTGACGCTGGCCGGTGGAGAGGTCGGTGACGCGGGCGGTGAGCCGGTCGGGGCTGAACAGGCCGAGGGCGAGGAGCCGTTCGGTGTGTCCCTCGGGCGTGCCGGGCAGACCGCGGGCGTAGGTCTCCAGCAGGGTCGTGCCGGGGCGGCCGGAGACGGGCTCCTGGGGCAGGTGGCCGGCCCGGCCACGGCGGGTCAGCCGGCCGGCGTCGGGGGTGAGGCGGCCGGCCAGCACGCGCAGCAGGGTGCTCTTGCCGGTGCCGTTGTCCCCGGTGACCAGCAGCCGCCCGCCGGCCTCGACGGTCAGGTCGACGGGGGCCAGCCGGCCGCGCACGGTGAGGCCGGTGGCGGTGAGGGCCGTGCCGGTCAGCGGGCTGGGGCGGAACGCGGGGGCGAAGCGGAGCGGCTCCGGGGGCGCCGGAACGGGGTCGGCGAGCAGGCGGCTCAGGCGTTGCCCGGCGCTGCGCACGCGCCCGGCGAGGGCCTGCTGGACGCGGCCGGCGGCCATGCCGTAGGCCATCTTGTTCTTGTCCGTGATGCCCCGGCCGGGGGCCACCCGGCGGGCGGTGGTGGCGGCGCTCTCGCGCAGGGCGTCGACCTCGGCCCGCCAGCGGGCGTGCTCCTCGGCCTGGCGGGCGCGGGCGGCGGCCTTCTCGGCGAGGTACCCGGCGTAGCCGTTGCCGTAGCGGGTGACGGTGCGGCGGTCGGCGTCGACCTCCAGGAGGGTGGTGGCGACGCGTTCGAGGAAGGCGCGGTCGTGGGAGACCACCACGGTGGTGCCGCGGCGGCTGCGCAGGTGGTCCTCCAGCCAGGTCAGGGCGGCCGTGTCGAGGTGGTTGGTGGGCTCGTCGAGGAGCAGCGCCTCGGGGGCCGACGCGAGGACGGCGGCCAGGCGCAGCCGGACCTGTTCGCCACCGGAGAGGGCGCCGACGGGCCGGTCGCGGGGCAGCCCGGCCAGACCGAGTCCGTGCAGGGCGCGCTCGACGCGGGCGTCCGCCTCGTAGCCGCCGCGCAGTTCGAAGGCGGTCATCAGCTCGCCGTACTCGGTGAGCGCGGCGCGGTCCCCCGCCGTCATGGCGGTCTCCAGCGCGCGCATCCGGCTCTCGATGGCGCGCAGGTCGCTCAGGGCCTGGTCGACGGCCTGCTGGACGGTGTGGTGGGGCGGGAGCTGTCCGTCCTGCGGGAGGTGGCCGAGGCCGCCGTCGGCCCGGACGACGATGTCACCGCTGTCGGGCCGCTCGGCACCGGCGAGCAGGCGCAGCAGGGTGCTCTTCCCCGAGCCGTTCTCCCCCACCACGCCGGTGCGTTCACCGGCGCCCAGGGTGCAGGTGACGGAATCAAGGACGAGTCGGCCGTGGTACGACTTCGTGACGGCGCGGGCGCTGAGCTGCGTGGGCATGCGAGTACTCCGGAACGTTCGCGAGCGAGGCGGCCCGGGTGGGCCGCGGGGTCGGGAGAACGTTCTGGATGAGCATGTCCGCTCCGTTGCCTCGACGACAGTGCACCCACACGCTGGCACGCATCCGGCGGCGGGGCAACCGAGTTTTTCCGGACGACCGGGCCGGCCGGTCAGTCGTCCGTCCGCGCGCCGGAACGTTCGACGCGCAGTACCTCCTGGTGGTGCGCGATCCGGTAGGCGCCGTCCTCGGTTCTGAAGTGCCGCTGCACGTACTCCTCCACCGCCTCGCGCGTGGGCTGGGTACTGCCGGGGAAGCTGAGGAGGAACCCGGCGACGGTGACCGTCTCCGCCAGGTCGTCGCTGCGGTAGTGGGCGGGGACGGACTCCAGCCGGAGGTCAGCGGTCGGGCCGTCCGGTGCCGCGGCGAGTTCGTCCGCGAGCTCCCGCAGGCCGAAGCCGACGCCGGTGAAGTGGCGCACCATCCGCATGCACGCGTTGTCCGGGTCCTGCTGGATCACGAGCAGGGTGCCGCCCGGCTCGACCCACCCCAGGACGCGCCGGAGCGTCGCCGCCCACTCCTCGCGGGGGACGTAGTACAGCACGTGGGAGAGGAGCGCCAGGTCGACGCCGACACCGGGATCGGCGCGGTGCACCGGTTCGGCCAGGACCACGGCGTCGGGGCAGGTACGGGCGAGGGCCCGGCGCATGGGTTCGCTTGGTTCGACGCACACGGTGCGGTCGAAGGACCGGCCCACATGGCGGGTGGTCGCGCCGTCGGCGGGACCGATGTCGAGGAACACGCGCCGGGCCGGCAGCCGGCGCACCACCTCGTCGAGGTAGGCGTGGGTGGTGACCTTCTCGTCGCTGTTGGCCAGGAACCGGGTGAACGCGTCGTAGTAGGCGTCCTCGTCGGTTCGCAGACCGCCGGTCGTCACGGTCTTCGGCGGCTCCATACCTGTGTCCCTTCTCGCGGGCGGCGGGGCGGACCGCGCCGTCCATGGATCCCATCGACTGGACACTGACACTGTGGCCCGCCCGGCCGCCGCGTGACGCGCGGTGAACGCCGCCCGGACGGAGCGCGCGGAGGCGCGGGCGGCGTGTCCGCGCCCCTGCGGGCACCACGTGACGCGGGGGCGCTTCGCCCGCCCCCCGTTCGGGCGACCGACGCGCCGTTGCCACGCCCGTCCGGCGATTCCGCCGGGCACGCTCGACAACGTGACTGTCGGCTGTCGGCTGTCGGAACCGGACGCACGACGCCGGACCGCGTACGGCGGACCGTCCGTGCGCCGCTCGTGGTGGCCCCCTGCCCCCAGGCCCGGTTGTCCGCCCGTACGCGCCGCACTACCGTGCCGCCGTGGACCTCTTCTCGCGTTCCTGGGCGGCGCTGCGCGCGGCGGTCGCCGGGCTGGCGGACGACGACTTCGCCCGGCCGTCCGGCTGTACGGGCTGGCTGGTCCGGGACCTCGTGTGCCATCTGGTCATCGACGCCCAGGACGTCCTGATCACCCTGGCGACCCCGGTCGCCGCCGCGCCCACCCGTGACGCGGTGACGTACTGGGAGGTCACCGGGGCACCCCCGTCAGGTGACGACCCCCTCGACGCGCTGACCGTCCGGCTGGCCGCCGCGTACCAGGACCCCGGGCTCCTCGAGTTCCACCTGGACGACGTGGGTTCCGCCGCCGGCCGCGCCGCGGAACTGGCCGATCCGGAACTGACGGTCGGCACCCGCGGCCAGGTCCTGACCGCGGGCGACTACCTCCTCGCGTACGTACTGGAGTGGACGCTGCACCACCTCGACCTCGTCGCCCGCCTTCCCGGCGCCCCGAGGCCGCCCGCGGAGGGACTCGCGCGGTCGCGGGAACTGCTGGAGCGGATCGCCGGTACGGCGTTCCCCGCCTCGTTCTCCGACACGGACGCCCTGCTGCTCGGCACCGGGCGGCGGGTGCCGACCGACGGGGAACGGGCCCGGCTCGGCCCGCTGGCCGCGCGGCTCCCGTTCGTCATCGGATGACGCGTCAGTCGCCGAGGGCCTCCCGCACGGTGGGGTAGCAGCGGAGGAGCCCGTCGATGCCGAGGATGTCGAACACGCGCAGGATCGTGGGCGAGCACGCCGCCAGCCGTATCCAGCCGTCACGGGAGCGCGCGGCATGGTGGGCCTGGATCAGCGCGTTGACGCCGGCCGAGTCCATGAAGGACACCGAGGCCAGGTCGACCACCGTGTACGGGGCCGGAACGCCGGACGGCAGCAGCGCCTGGCGCACCTCGGCACCGACGTCCTGGTCGATGTCACCGCGCAGCGTCACCACGGTGACACCGCC
Organism: Streptomyces sp. ISL-12; assembly: GCF_018614415.1. Classification (GTDB taxonomy): domain Bacteria; phylum Actinomycetota; class Actinomycetes; order Streptomycetales; family Streptomycetaceae; genus Streptomyces. The sequence continues at coordinate 131,285 of NZ_JAGGOO010000016.1, read as the reverse complement.
GGGGGTGAGGGAGCGCACCGCGGAGAACGGTTGCGGGGTCATGGCACACGTCGTCCTTTCCAGCGCTGTTGTGTCGGACCAGCATCGGTCCCGACGACGTCACCTGTCAACAAATACCTGAAATCGAGTTCCTATTTACTGATGCATGAAACACACGTCATACTCAGGGATCATGGGTGGAGTACCTGAACCACACGCCGGCTGGACGTTCCTGACCAATCACGCCCGTGTCCTGGCGGTGATCGCCGACGATCCGAGCGCACGCGTGCGGGACATCGCCGCGCACTGCCGCCTCACCGAGCGCGCGGTGCACAAGATCATTTCCGACTTGGAGGAGGACGGCTACCTCTCCCACACCCGCCAGGGAAGGTCGAACGTCTACCGGATCGAACCGGGTGTCCCCCTGCGGCATCCCGCCGAGGCCGAGGCCGGCCTGACCGTGGCCGCCCTCCTGTCCGTTCTGGCCCGCCACGACGCGCAGCGCGACCCCCGGACCTGAGCGGGGGCCTCAGGGCCTCCCGTCCGTCGTGTCCCGCCGCAGCACCAGGAGCGCGACGTCGTCGGTGCGCCGGCCGGAAGGGCCGGCCTTCTTCAGCAGGTCGTCGATCAGCAGGTCGAGGTCCCGGTCGTCGGCCTGGGCGAAGTGCCGCGCGAGGTGGGCGATGGCGTCGTCGAGGTCGACTCCCGGCGTCTCGATGAGACCGTCGGTGTAGAAGAGCAGCGTCAGCCCCGGCACGAGCGGGATGTCGCTGTGCGGGTACACGGCGTCGGGGTCGATGCCCAGCAGCGGGCCGGGCGGCACGTCGGCGGGCCGGGTGAGGCCGCCGGGCAGCCGGACCAGGGGCGGCGGGTGACCGGCGCTGGCCAGGGTGGCCCGGCCGCGGGCGAAGTCCAGGTGCGCGTAGAGGCAGCTGGTGAACAGGTCGGGGGCGAGGTCGGTCAGGAGCCGGTTGGTGCTGGAGAGGATCTGTTCCGGCGGCGTGCCGCGGGCCGCGTTGGCGTGGACGGCGGTCCGGACCTGCCCCATGAGCGCCGCGGCCGCCGCGTTGTGCCCCTGGACGTCGCCGATGACGGCCGCGGCGGCGCCGTCGCCGAGTCCGATCAGGTCATAGAAGTCCCCGCCGATGTCCATGCCCCGGGTGGCCGGCAGATAGCGGGCGGCCACCCGCAGGCCCGCGACGGCCGGCAGGGTCCGCGGGAGCAGGGCCTGCTGGAGGCTGTGGGCGAGGTCGAGCTTGGTGTCGTAGAGGCGGGCCCGGTCGAGGGCCTGGGCGATGAGGCCGGCGAGGGCGGTCAGGACGGCGCGTTCCTCGGCCGGGAACAGGTGCCTGTGCTCGTAGGACAGGATGCAGCAGCCGACCGGGCGGCCGGAGACGACCAGGGGCAGGAACGCCCAGGCCTGTTTGCCGCTGACCACCGGAGCGTCGGGGTAGCCGCGCCGCAGTTCCTCGGGGGCGGAGAAGAACAGGGGGACGCCGGTGCTGAGGGTGCGCCCGGCGGGCGTCAGGTCGCTGTCCTCGGGCATGCCGTCCAGGCGCTCGACGACGTCGGGGGCGTATCCGCGGGACCCGGTGGTCGTGAGCCGGCCCGCGTCGGCGGCGGCCAGGATCAGGCCCTGGGCGCCGAACGCGGGCAGGACCTGGTCGGCGATCAGGTCCATGACGTCCTGTACGCCGACGGCCTCGGCCAGCGCGGCGGCCAGATGGGTGAGCTGGTAGAGCCGGCCCGCCCGGGCGGGTGCGGCCAGGCGCGCGGCCCGGCCCGGCGCCTCGGCCGGAGCCGGCTCGGCGCCGCTGGGCACGATGCGGACGCTGATGCCGCTGGCGTCCGGGTAGAGGTGGAAGTCCAGCCACCGGTCCGGCGGGCGGCACGCGGTGAAGGCGACCGGCCGCCGGCTGAGGACGGCCGCGCGGTAGCGGTCCTCGTAGACGGGGTCGTCGAGCCAGCGCAGGGACTGCCACGGCAGGGTGCCCAGCAGATGGCCGGCGTCCCGGCCCAGCAGCTCGCAGGCCTTGGAGCTGAGGTAGGTGAAACGTCCCGCCAGGTCCACGGCGCAACTGCCGCCGGGCAGGCGCTCGGCGAAGTCGGCGGCGGCCAGGTCGGGGCTCGCGCCCTGGTGGGCACGCCCGGCCGGCACGACCCGGGGCGGGGCGTCGCGGTCCGGCGGGACACCGTGTCCGGCGGCCTCCTCGATCAGCCGGGCCAGGCGGCGGCAACTGGTGGTGATGTGCCCGTGTTCCCGTCCGGACATGTGCGGCGGGCGCGGGGCCGGCCACATCAGCAGCAGCGCGCCCCAGGGCCGGACGCCGGTGACGGGCGCGGCGGCCAGCGCCATCGGGTAGGGCAGGGCCACCGCGGTACGGGGGTAGGCCCTGGCCAGCTGTTCGTGGCCGCCGGCCCACACCAGCCGGTCCTCGCGGACCGCGTCGGCCACCGGGGCGGGGGCCTCCAGCGGAACCCTGAGCCAGGGCGCGGCGAACTCGGCGGGCGCGCCGTACAGCACGTCCAGCCGCAGCAGCGGCTCGCGCGGTGCCAGCAGGTACAGCGCGCCCAGGGACGCGCCGATCCGGCGCACGGTCTCCGTGAAGGCGGCGTCCAGCGCGTCGAGGCCGACGGCCGGTCCACGTGTGCTGGTCACCGAGCACCTCCAGCGGCACCGGGGACGATCGATCCGGACCGGAGCGGCCTTCGTCCGTCCCGCTCCCGCCGGGCCGCACGGCGGGCCCGGCACCCGGTACGGCTCCCACTCAGGGACGCTACCCGCGCGCGGGCCGGTCGGCATGCGGCGGGCCGGGGCGCGCCCGGCCGGGGCATCCCACCGTCATGGAACCTTCACCTCCTGTCACCGCTCCCGGGACGGACAGCGGGTACCCGGCTCGGCGTGCCGGTGCGAAGGGGGCCCGTGGTGATCGTCGTCGCCGTTCTGCTGCTGCCCGTCCTGGGCCTTCTGCTGTACGGGATGGACCGGCTGGAGGACCGGCTGTTCGGCCCGCCCGAACGGCTGCCGACGGCGCGGCACGGGCGGCACCGGCAGCACGGGCATCTGCGGCTGATCGTCGGCGCGGCGGCGGAACACCGCCGTCGCGCCGACGGCCGGGCCCGGCACTCGGACGCGGCCTGACGACGGCCGTCTGGTGGCCGCCGTCGGGGGTACTCGCGCGCTTCAGGGACGCCGGGGACCGCGGCGCGGGCCCCGGCAAGCGGCGAACGGAACGGAGATGATCACCGTGGCGACCACGAGCACACGGCCGCACTCCGCCGGTGCGGACGGGCACGGACCGGGGCACGGACCGGGGCAGGAGCCGGTGAGCGAGCTGGTGCAGCGGGCCTCTCAGCAGCTGACCGAGCTGGTGCGCGGCGAACTGAAGCTGGCGCAGGCGGAGATGAAGGAGAAGGGGAAGCGGTACGGCAAGGGCGGAGGCATGTTCGGGGGTGCCGGCCTGGTGGGGTTCCTGATGCTCCAGGCTCTGGTGGCCACCGCGATCGCCGCGCTGGCGGTCCCTCTGCCCGTGTGGGCCGCGGCGCTGATCGTGACCGCGGTGCTCGGTGTGATCGCCGCGGTGCTGGCCCTGACCGGCAAGAAGCAGGTCGGCCGGGCGGCGCCGCCGACGCCGCAGCGGACCATCGAGAACATCAAGGCCGACGTGGCCGAGATCAAGGGGAGCGCACACCGATGACCCAGCCGCCGCACGACGGACCGGCCGCGCAGAGCCCCGAGGAACTGCGGCAGCAGGTCGAACGCACCCGCAGGGAACTGGGCGAGACGGTGGAGGCACTCGCGGCCAAGACGGACGTCAAGGCCCGCGCCCAGGAGAAGGCGAGCCAGGCCAGGACCCAGGCCGCGGCGGTGGCCGGACAGGCCAAGCAACAGGCCGCCTCGGTCGCCGGACAGGCACGGACACAGGCCGCCTCGGTGGCCGGGCAGGCGAAGGAACAAAGCCGGTGAGGTGGCGCACCGGGTGCGGGACAGGGTGCCCGAGCCGGTCCGGGACAAGGCCGTCCGCGCCACCGGGCAGGCCCGTGCCGCCGCGTCCCGAGCCGGCCGGACGTGGCACGAGAAGGCACCGGAGCCGGTGCGGGAGACGGCCGCCCGGTCGGCCCGGGCGACGCGGGACCACCGCACCCTTCTGCTGGCCGGTGCGGGTGCGGGCGTCCTGGTGCTCTGGCTGGCGCTGCGCCGCCGGGGGGACTGACCCGGGCCACGGACCGCCCGCACCACCGACCCGCCCGTCCGCCCGTCCCCGCGCGTCACGGGAGCACCCCGGCGGCGGGACGGGCCCCGGCCGGCAGGGCGCCCGCCGGCCGGGGGCTGCCCTGCCGACGGCCCGCCGGACCGCACCCGACACGTCACACCCCCTGCCGGGAACCCGGCACCGGTGTCCCCCGCCGGCGTGACTCCGCGCGCGACGGACCGACCCGTCCACGCGCACCGCGCGGACGTCCCCGGCACCCCGTACGACCTCGGCGAAGACGCTCGGCGGAAGGCCACGCCGCCGTGCGGAATAATGCACGTATGCGGATCTCAGCCAGGGCGGACTACGCGGTACGAGCCGCGCTGCAACTCGTCGCGTCGGGGGATGACGGGCCGGTGAAGGCCGAGGCCATCGCCGACGCCCAGGACATCCCGCACAAGTTTCTCGAGGGCATCCTCAGCGACATGCGCCGCGGCGGGCTCGTGGTCAGCCAGCGCGGCGGCAACGGCGGCTACCGGCTGGCCAAGCCGGCCGCGTCCATCTCCATCGCCGATGTCATCCGCGTTGTGGACGGCCCCCTGGTGTCCGTCCGCGGAGTCCGCCCGCCCGAGCTGTCCTACCGGGGCCCCGCCGAGTCGCTGCTGCCGCTCTGGATCGCCCTGCGGTCCAACGTCCGCGAGATCCTCGACGGAGTGACGCTCGCCGATGTCGCCTCGGCCGAACTGCCCGCCGACGTGGCCGCGTTGACCGACACCCCGGGGGCATGGACCAACCCCTGACAGGTCGGCCACCCACTGCACATCTCACATGACGAGACGTGGCTGACCATAATATGAACTCCCCCTTGGGGTAGGCGCCCCCTTCTGCCACGATCCCTATCAACCCGGTGGGAAAACTAGGGATCAAGGGGTGATGACCATGAGGGCGCTCAGCCGCGCAGGCCGATCGCTGCCCCTTCTCACCTCCCGTTTCCTCACCTCCCGTCGGCACATCGACCTCCTCCGCACGTCCAGCGCCGTCTGTCCCAGCCTCTGAGACCCACGACAAGACCGGCCCACCGAGGAACAGAACGGCGCCCGCATCGCCGTCCCGTTCCTGGACGTTCCCCGGGCACGCGCCGCCTCCGCGCGCGTGCCCCCGCAGCTCCGTGCCCACGCACCCTCCGAAAGGACACCTCCGTGTCTGCCGCCAGACCGTTCACCCCCCTGCGCACCCTCGCCGCCCTGGCGGCGCTCCCCCTCCTGCTGACGGCGTGCGGCTACGGCTCCGAGTCCACCGACGACGACCAGCGCACGGGCGTCGCCGCGGACGCGGAGAAGCTCTCCGCGGACGAGGTCAGGATCGGCTACTTCCCGAACCTCACCCACGCCACCGCACTCGTCGGCGTCCAGGAGGGCCTGTTCCAGAAGGAGCTCGGCGGCACCACGATCAAGGCATCGACCTTCAACGCCGGCCCGTCCGAGATCGAAGCCCTCAACTCCGGGTCCATAGACATCGGCTGGATCGGCCCCTCCCCCGCCATCAACGGCTACACCAAGGCGGACGGCAAGAACCTGCGCATCATCGGCGGTTCGGCCTCCGGCGGGGTGAAGCTCGTCGTCAACCCGGACAAGATCAAGTCCGAGGACGACCTCAAGGGCAAGAAGATAGCCACCCCGCAGCTCGGCAACACCCAGGACGTCGCCTTCCTCAACTGGATCGCGGAACAGGGCTGGAAGGTCGACGCGCAGAGCGGCAAGGGCGACGTGTCGGTCGTCCGCTCGGACAACAAGGTGACGCCGGACGCCTACAAGTCCGGCTCGATCGACGGCGCCTGGGTACCGGAGCCGACCGCGTCCAAGCTGGTCGCCGACGGTGCGAAGGTGCTGCTGGACGAGTCCGACCTGTGGCCGGACAAGAAGTTCGTGATCACCAACATCATCGTGTCGCAGAAGTTCCTCAAGGAGCACCCGGACGTCGTCGAGGCGGTGCTGCGCGGCTCGGTCGAGACCAACAAGTGGATCAACGCCAACCCCGAGGAGGCGAAGGCGTCCGCCAACAAGGCGCTGGAGAAGCTCTCCGGCAAGGCGCTGCCGGACGAGGTCATCGACCCGGCGTGGAAGTCCATCACCTTCCTGGACGACCCGCTGGCCTCGACGCTGGACACCGAGGCCGAGCACGCGGTGAAGGCGGGACTGCTGGAGCAGCCGAACCTCAAGGGCATCTACGACCTGGCGCCGCTGAACAAGGTTCTCAAGGCCGAGGGCGAGGCCGAGGTCGACGACGCCGGTCTCGGCACCGAGTGACGGCGACCGGACCCACCGTCGGCACCGGACCCGCCGTCGGCACCGGGCCCGCCGGCAGCACCACCGGACGCACCGGACGCACCGATCCCATGAAGATCCCTGGAGGTGACGACCATGGCCACCGCGACAGCCAAGACCGCCAAGGCCGCTGAGGGCACCGGGGCCGCGACGCACGCCGCCCGTGTCGAGCACGTCTCGAAGTCCTTCCCCGCGCCGGGGGCGCCCGGTGGACAGCAGCTCGTCCTGGACGACATCACGCTCGATGTCGCACCCGGTGAGTTCGTCACCCTCCTCGGAGCCTCCGGGTGCGGGAAGTCCACGCTGCTGAACCTCGTCGCGGGCCTGGACCGGCCGTCCGCGGGCGCGATCAGCACGGACGGCAGGCCCGCCCTGATGTTCCAGGAACACGCGCTGTTCCCGTGGCTGACGGCGGGCAAGAACATCGAACTGGCCCTGAAGATGCGGGGCGTGGCCAAACCCGGCCGCCGGCCGGAGGCGGAGCGGCTGCTCGAACTGGTCCGGCTGCACGGGGCGTACGGCAAGCGGGTGCACGAGTTGTCCGGCGGGATGCGGCAGCGCGTCGCGCTGGCCCGGGCGCTGGCCCAGGACAGCAGGCTGCTGCTGATGGACGAGCCGTTCGCGGCGCTCGACGCCATCACCCGGGACGTCCTGCACGACGAACTGACCCGGATCTGGCGGGAGACCGGCCTCTCCGTGCTGTTCGTCACGCACAACGTGCGCGAGGCGGTGCGGCTGGCCCAGCGGGTGGTGCTGCTGTCGTCGCGGCCGGGGCGGATCGCCCGGTCCTGGACGGTCGGCATCCCGCAGCCGCGCCGCCTGGAGGACAGCGCGGTCGCCGAGCTGTCCGCCGAGATCACCGAGGAACTACGAGGGGAGATCCGCCGCCATGGCCAGCACTGACACCGGTCCGGCGCAGCCACACGACACGGCGTCGCAGGATCTGGCGGGCCTGGAGGCGGGGCTCGACGCGCTGGACACCGTGCAGGTGGGCCGTCCGCCCCTGCGCGAGGTCCTGCTGCGCAAGGTCTTGCCGCCCGTCACCGCCGTCGCCCTCGTCCTGGTCGTCTGGCAGGTACTGGTGTGGGCGCGGGTCGCGCCCGCGTACAAGCTGCCCTCGCCGTCCGCGGTGTGGGGCGAGGTGTCCGACGCGTGGCTCCAGGGCACCTTGCTGGACTACATCTGGACCTCCGTCTCCCGTGGTCTGCTGGGCTTCCTGCTGGCGCTGGTCATCGGCACACCGCTCGGTCTGCTGGTCTCCAGGGTGAGGTTCGTCCGGGCCGCGATCGGGCCGATCCTGTCCGGGCTGCAGTCCCTGCCGTCCGTGGCGTGGGTGCCGCCCGCCGTCATCTGGCTCGGGCTCAACGACCAGATGATGTACGCGGTGATCCTGCTCGGTGCCGTGCCGTCGATCGCCAACGGTCTGGTGGCCGGCGTGGACCAGATCCCGCCGCTGTACCTGCGGGCCGGCCGCACGCTGGGCGCCACGGGGCTGCGCGGCGCGTGGCACATCGTGATGCCGGCCGCGCTGCCCGGCTATCTCGCGGGGCTCAAGCAGGGCTGGGCGTTCTCCTGGCGGTCGCTGATGGCGGCCGAGATCATCGCGTCCTCGCCCGATCTGGGCATCGGGCTGGGCCAGTTGCTGGAGAACGGCCGCAACAACTCCAGCATGTCGCAGGTGTTCCTCGCCATCCTGCTGATCCTGGTGGTGGGCATCGCCGTCGACCTGCTGGTCTTCAGTCCGCTGGAGCGGCGGGTGCTGCGCGGCCGGGGGCTGCTGGTCACCCGCTGACCGGGCACGGCACACCGGGCACCGGCTGTGCGGGGCGTCACCGCCTCCGTACGGCCGGTGCTTTCCCGTGTGCCCCGCTTCGGGCCGTCTCCGGTCCGCGGCGGTGGACGACGGCCGCCCCTCCCCCGCCACCGGCCGCCGCTCCGGGGCGGGCGCGCCGTGCCCGTCAGGCGGGGAGGGCGAACGGGGGGTGCGCCCCGCTGAGGAAGTAGTCCCCCACCTCGCGCAGTCCGTGGGCCACGGGGTGGTAGAGGGTGTGGGTGCGGGCGTTGCGCCAGAATCGGTCGAAACCGTGGCGCGAGGAGGCGGCGCCCGGGCCGATGACGTCCAGGGTGCGGGTGGTGATGTCGTGGACGGCGCGCGCGGCTGCGGCTTCGGCGGCGGCGGCGAGTACGGAGATCTCGGCGCACTCGTCGTCGGTGAGGTCCTCGCCGCGGGCCAGCCCGCCGTCGAGTGCGGCCACCGCCTGGTCGGCGAGGGCGGACGCCGCGCGCGCGTCGACGGTGAGTTCGCCGTAGGTGACCAGCACGTACGGGTCCCGCGCCAGGCCGTCCTGCCAGGACGGGAGGCCGACGCCGGGATGGTCGCCGAGCAGGGAGCGGTCGCCGGCCCGGGTGTACTCGCGGGTCCTGGTGTACTCACGGGCCTCGGCGAGCACGCCTTCGGCGATGCCCAGGCAGAGCTGGGCGGAGACCAGGCGTCCGGTGGCGGCGGCCAGGCCGGCGAACGGCGGCAGCGCGCCCTCGTCGGCGGAGAGCGACCCCAGCACCGCGTCACCCGGGACCGGTACGGCGTCGAACTCCACGCTGCCGCCGCCCGACAGCCGCTGTCCGAACGCGTCCCCGTCGTCCCCGCTCGTCACGCCGGGACGGGCGGGGTCGACGAGGACGGCCAGCGGTTCGCCGGTGTCGGACCGGGCGGCGCGGACGGCCAGCCGGTCGGCGACGCGGGCGCCGCCGACGGTGCCCTGACGGCCGTTCAGCAGGTAGCCGTCGGAGGAGTCCGGGGTGAGCCGCAGGGGCGGCTCGTGGGCGGCGAAGCCGCCGCCCCAGCACCACTGGCCCGCCGCGGACCGGCGGGCGACCCGTTCGGCCAGGTCGGGACCGGCGAAGAAGCGGGCCGTCCAGGACAGGACGTAGTGACCGCCGAGGAGCTGGCCGATGGCTCCGTCGGCCGCGGCGACCTCCCGGACGACGGCGTGGGCCGTGCCCCAGTCCGCGCCTCCCCCGCCGTGCTCGGCGGAGATCAGCAGGGTCAGCAGTCCGGCCTCACGGAGCCGGGCGACCTCGTCGAACGGGGGCTTGCCGGCCTGGTCGCGGGTGATGGCGTCCGTGGCCAGGTCCTCGGCCACCTCGCGGGCGACGCGCAGCCAGTGGGCACGGCCCGGTGCCCCGGCCGGGGCGGGGGCCGTCGGGTCCGGGGCGGGGGCGGTCGTCGTCATGTCCGTTCCCGGCCCCTCGGTGACCGGCGGCCGGACGTCGGACGGGGCTGGGGCAGTGCCACTGCCGTTCCTCCTCGGGACGGTCCTCACGACGCGGAGCCGGAACACCGCGGCCGGGCCGGGGTGTACTTGTAGCCCACCCGCCTGACGGTGACGATCCGGTGCCGGTGGGCGCGGCCGAGCTTGGCCCGCACCCGGGCGATGTGCACGTCGACGGTGCGGCCGTCGCCGATGTGGCCGTACCCCCATACGCTGCCGATGAGCGACTCGCGGGAGAGCACCTGGTCGGGGTGGGCGACGAGGTGGGCGAGCAGTTCGAACTCCAGGTAGGTCAGGTCCAGTACGTGTCCGCCGATCCGCGCGACACGTCGTACGGCGTCGATCCGGATGCCGTTCTCCTCCTCGGCCGTGCTCCGCTCGGCGGAGGCCGTCGGCGCGGGGGCGAGGGGGTGGATGACCGGCCGCGGCCCGTCCGGGACGAACAGCCGGGCCGGGTCGGTGCCTTCCGGGACGAACACGACGTAGCCGACGAGCGGCTCGGCGGTCCGCGCCCCCGGGTCGCCGGGCGGTTGTCCGGGCACGAGCCGCAGATGGCGGGGGCCGGGGTCGGCGGGTCCGGGTGACGGGGTGTCGGACGGCAGGGGGGTGGTCATGACGGGCTCCTTGACAGGGGCGCCGGGCGGCCGGGCAGGCGGCCGGGGGGAGGCGAGTCGAGAACAGGAGGGGGGTGGAGCGGGGTGACGTGACGGCGCGCGTCGCTGCGTCAGAGGTCGTCCTGCGGAAGGCGGCAGACCGCGCTGGCGACGCGACAGAAGTCGACATGCCGACGGCGAACGAGCGGCTGCTGCGTGCTGCACATGTGTTCCATCCTGCGCACCCCGACCACCCCCGGTCAACAGTTTCCTATAAATCCGGTAGGGATAATAGAGAAATGAGGCCGGCGGTGCCGTGCCGCGGGCTACTCGTCGGTCTTCGGCAGGCCGGGCGGGTTGATCTCCGACTTCTCGACGGCCTCGTCGGACAGGCCCCAGCGGGCGAGCACCTTGCCGTAGGTGCCGTTGCGGATGACCTCGTTCAGCGCGTCGGCGAGCGGTTCGACGAGGCCGCTGTCCTTCTTCGTGGTGGCCGCGACGAGGCCCTGCAAGGTGTCGCCGGCTCCGGAGTACGTGCCGACGACCTCCGTCTGCCGGCCGGTGGCCGCGTGGTAGGCGGCGGTCGGGTTGGGGCCGAGGTAGAGGTCGATGCGGCCGGAGCGCAGCGCGAGGTAGGTGTCGCTGTCGTTCTGGTAGTACTTGATGTCGACCGGCTTCCGGCCGGCCTTCTCGTTCTCCTTCGACCACTCGATGAGCAGCTTCTCCTGGTTGGTGCCGCTGCTCACGGCGACCGTCAGCCCGGCCACGTCCTCGGGCCCGTCGACCTTCAGGCCGCTGCCCTTCTTCGCCTCGAAGCCGAGGTTGTCCTCGCGGTAGGTGGCGAAGTCGTACTTCTCCTTGCGCTCCTCGGTGACGGTGATGTTGCTGAAGCTCACGTCGTACTTGGCGCTGTCGAGGCCGACGAAGATGTTCTCCCAGGAGACCGGGGTGATGCGGACCTTCAGGCCGAGGACGTCGGCGACCAGGTGGACGAGGTCGGTCTCGACGCCGATGACGGTCTTGTTGTCGGTGGCGTAGAAGTTCAGCGGGGCGGCGGAGGTGGAGGAGGCGACGGTCTCCAGGGTGCCTCTCTCGCGTACCTCGGCGGGGAGCCGCGCGGCTATGGAGTCGACCTTCGCCGTGGTGACACGTTGCTGATCGGCACTCAGGTTGATCTTCGTCTTGGCACCCGACGTACCGGCGACCTCGGTGGTGGAGCCGTCGGAGGGGTCGGAGCAGCCGGCGAGGACGAGGGCCGAGGCGAGTGTGATCGTGACGGCGGCGGTGGTGGTGCGGGCGAGGACGGGCACGGTGGTTCTCCTGAAGGGGGGAAGAGGAGGGCGGTCAGAGGACTTTGGCGAGGAAGGCGCGGGTGCGTTCGTGGCGCGGGGCGTCCAGGACGGCCGCGGGCGGGCCCTGTTCGACGACCACACCGCCGTCCATGAACACCACGGTGTCGGCGACCTCGCGGGCGAAGCCGATCTCATGGGTGACGACGATCATGGTGGTGCCGGTGCCCGCCAGGTCCTTGATGACGTCGAGGACCTCACCGACCAGTTCGGGGTCGAGCGCGGAGGTGGGTTCGTCGAAGAGCAGCACCTTCGGTTCCAGGGCGAGCGCGCGGGCGATGGCGACGCGCTGCTGCTGGCCGCCGGAGAGCTGGCGCGGATAGGCGCCGGCCTTGTCGGCGAGTCCTACGCGGTCCAGCAGCCGGTGTGCCGTCTCCTCCGCGTCCGCGCGCGGGCGGCGCAGCGCGGAGACGGGGGCCTCGACCAGGTTCTCCAGGACGGTCAGGTGCGGGAAGAGGTTGAAGTCCTGGAAGACGAACCCGATGTGGGTGCGCTGCTTGAGGACGTCCTTCTCCTTCAGCTCGTGCAGCGTGTCACCGGAGCGGCGGTAGCCGATGAGTTCGCCGTCGATGCCGATCCAGCCGCGGTCGACCTTCTCCAGGTGGTTGATGGTCCGCAGCAGCGTGGACTTGCCGGAGCCGGAGGGTCCGAGGATCACGGTGACCTGCCCGGCACGCACCTGGAGGTCGACGCCGCGCAGCACGTGCAGGGGCCCGAAACTCTTGTGGACGCCGCGGACGTCCACCATGAAGTCGCTCATCGGTTCCCTCCCGGGATCTTCAGCGGTACGACGGGCAGTTCGCGCCGGGCGGCCGCCGCGCGCAGGGAGCGGGCGGTGTGCCGGAGGCGCTGGAGCGGTGTGGGGGGCGGGGTGCGGTCGGCGCCGCGGGCGAAGCGGCGTTCGACGTAGTACTGGAGGACCGACAGCAGGGAGGTCAGCACCACGTACCAGGCGGTGGCCACGAGCAGCAGCGGGATGACCCGGCCGTTGCGGCCGTAGACGACCTGGACCTGGTAGAACAGCTCGCCGATGGCCATCACGTAGACCACCGAGGTGCCCTTGAGCAGCCCGATGATCTCGTTGCCGGCCGTGGGCAGGATGGCGCGCATGGCCTGGGGCAGCACGATCCGGCGGATCTGCCGCAGCCGCGGGATGCCCAGGGCCGCGGCGGCCTCCGACTGCCCCGGGTCGACCGAGATGACGCCGCCGCGGACGATCTCGGCGGCGTAGGCGGCCTGGTGCAGGGACAGTCCGATGACCGCGGCGCCGATCGTGCCGATGAGGCTGTCGCTGTCGACCGACCAGAACACCGGTCCGAAGGGGATGCCGACGCCCAGACTCTCGTACAGGGCGCTGAGGTTGAACCAGAACACGAGCTGGACGATCATCGGGATGGACCGGAAGATCCAGATGTAGGTCCAGGCGACGGTCTGGAGCAGCGGGCTGCGCGACAGCCGCATGAACGCCAGGACGGTGCCCAGCAGGAAGCCGAGCACGGTGGCGTACGCGGTGAGCTGGAGGGTGACCCACACTGCCTGGACGATGGTCTCGGACAGCACGTAGTCGCCGAAGACGTGCCATTCCCATACGGGGTTGGTGGCCAGGCCGTGCCCGAACTGGGCCACCAGCACGGCCACGACGGCGGCAGCCGCCCACCGGGCGTAGTGGCGGGCGGGGACGACCTTGAGGGACGCCGGGTCGTCGGCGACCGGCGGGGCCTCGGGACCGCCGCCGGGGACGGCCGCGCCGGGCGGTGCGGCGGTGGGATCGCCGGCGGAGTCGGTGGTGAGTCTCATGACGGGGTTCCTGCTCGGCTTCAGGTGTGCTCGGGCGGGTTGATCCGCGACGCGTCGATCGCGGAGGCGGAGGTGCCCCACTTCTCGAGGATGCGGGCGTACGTGCCGTCGTCGATCAGCTCGTTGACGGCGGCCTGGAACGCCTTGGTGAGCGGGGAGCCCTTCTTGAAGGCGAAGCCGACGTCGAGGCGGTGGTACTCCCCGATGAAGGCGGTCTGCGCGGCGGGCTGCGCGGCCTGGTGGCGCAGGCCGTTGATGGTCGACATGATCACGTCGATCCGGCCCTGCTGGAGCGCGGTGAGGGTGGCGCCGTTCTCCGAGTACACCTTGACGTCGTAGGGCTCCTTCCCGGCGTCGGCGCACACGCTCTTGCGCGCGGTGAGGGTGGACTCGAACGTGGTGCCGGCGTTGGTGCCGATGGTCAGGCCGCACAGCTGGGTGAGGTCGGTGACCTTCTTCTTCAGGGCGGTGCTGCCCTTCTTCACCGCGAAGCCCTGGCCGTCGTCGATGTACGTGACGAAGTCGATGGTCTTCAGGCGCTCACTGGTGACGCCGAAGTTGCCGGTGCCCACGTCGTACTTGCCGCTCTCGAGGGCGGGCAGGATCGTTTCGAACGAGGCGTCCTGGCGCCGCACCTCGATGCCGAGGACCTTGGCGACGGCGTCGGTGAGGTCGATGTCCTGGCCCTCGGGTGCCTTGTCGGAACCGTTCGGGTAGTAGGCGGAGGGCGGTGCGCCGACCGAACTGCCCACCCGCAGCGTGCCCCCCTCGCGGACCTCGGCGGGCAGGAGGGCGGCGGCCGACTCCACCTTGCGGACGGCGGCGACCGGGTCGTCGGTCGGCGCGGGGGCCTGGGCGCCCGCCGGAGCGGTGGTGCCGGTGTCGCCGGAGCCGCAGGCGGTCAGGGCCAGCAGGGGCAGCAGGGCGGCGGCGACGAGGTGGCGCGGGCGCGCCCTGGCCGCGGTGGGGTTCACTGGTCGGTCTCCTTCGGGTGGTTCTGGGGCTGCGCGGGACGCATCGGCGTCGCGCTCAGGTGGTTCTCCGGCCGTCTGCCGCTCAGGTGCTTCTCGAACGGCAGCGGCCCGATGGTCTCCGGGTCGGCCGCGGTGTCGAACAGCGGTGTGTAGCCGGTGGCCAGGTACAGGCCGCGGGCCTCGGGCTGGCGCGGACCGGTGGTCAGGTAGATCCGCCGGTAGCCGCGGGCGCGCGCCTCGCGTTCCAGTTCGGCGACGACCCGGCGGGCCAGCCCGCGCCGGCGGTGCGCGGAGTGGGTCCAGATGCGTTTCAGCTCGGCGGTGTCCTCGTCGTACCGGCGGAAGGCACCGCCCGCCACGGACGTCCCGTCCTCCAGCAGGAGCAGCAGGACGCCTCCGTACGCCGCGGTGAACTCCTCGTCGGGGTAGCGGGCCAGTTCGGCGTGCGCGTCCTTCCCGTAGCGCGCGGAGTACTCGTCGCCGAGTTCGCGCAGCAGGGGACGGACCCTGGGGTCGGACACCGCTGCCTGGGTCACCGTCAGTCCGGTGACGGGCCGGGCGACGGACGTCATCCGCGCACCGCCGCCAGGGACTGGGGGGTGCGGTCCGCCCGCTCGTCACGCTGGGCGTGGCGCTCGGCGTCGCGCTTGGCGACCTCCTCGCGGACGATCGGGATGACGTACCGGCCGAAGTCGATCGCGTCGCCGAGCAGGTCGTGGCCGCGGGCGGAGAGGATGTCCACGCCGAGGTCGTAGTAGTCGAGGAGTGCCTGGGCGACCGTCTCCGGGGTGCCGACCAGGGCGTTGGAGTTGCCCGCGCCACCGGTGGCGGCGGCGGTCGGGGTCCACAGGGCGCGGTCGTAGCGCTCCCCCGCCTCGGCGATGGCGATCAGCCGCTGGGAGCGGGTGTTCTGAGGTGCCGCGCTCTGCGGGGCGTCGCGGCGGTGGTGGCGTACCACGCCCGACCCGCGCCGCCGGCGGATGGCGCCGACCGTGCGGTGCGCCTTCTCGCAGGCCAGCTCCTCCGTCGGGGCGATGATCGGACGGAAGGCGACCTGGATGCGCGGGACGTCCGTGCGGCCGGCGGCCCGCGCGGCGGCCCTGACGTTCTCGATCTGCTCGGCGGTCCGTGCCAGCGGCTCGCCCCACAGGCAGTAGATGTCGGCCTCGGCGCCTCCGGCGGCGTACGCGGCCGGTGACGAACCGCCGAACGAGACGTTCGGCCGGGGCTGTTGCACCGGGAAGACGTCGCTGACGAAGTCGTGGAAGCGGTAGTGCTCGCCCTCGTGGTCGAAGGGCTCGTGCGTCGTCCAGATCTTCTTGACGATCCGGATGTACTCCCGGGTGCGGGCGTAGCGCTCGTCCTTGGTGAGGGTGTCGCCTTCGCGGCCCTGCTCGTGGTCGTTGCCGCCGGTGATGAAGTGGACGGTCAGCCGTCCCTCGCTGATCCGGTCGAGGGTGGCGAAGGTCTTCGCGGCGAAGGTGGGGTAGGAGACGTTGGGCCGGTGGGCCAGCAGGAGCTGGAGGCGGTCCAGCCGACTGGCGATGTAGGCGGCGGCCGGGGCGGGGTCCGGGGCTCCGGAGCCGTAGGCGAACAGCACCCGGTCCCAGCCGTGGTCCTCGTGGGCACGGGCGAGCCGGAGCGTGTATTCCTTGTCGAAGGCGGCGCCGGAGCGAGGAGTGGTCTCCGAGCCGTCGTTGGTGGCGGCTATGCCGAGAAATTCCACGGGCATGGCAGGGCCTTTCGGGCAGGGTGGCAGGGGTCGCCGGCCGCACGCGTACGGGCTCGGCGACCGCCGGCGGTCGAAGACATGAGGGGGTGTCAGCACCGCGGTGTCCGGTGCGGTACTGGAAGACGTGATGACGCCGAGTGGCGGGAGGAACGGAAGGCGGCGGCGCGGACGAGCGCGAAGGAGGACTCGGCCCGCAACGGGATCAGGAGATCACCGGATCAAGAGATCACGGAATCAGGTTCACGGGATCAGAGGATCACGGGATCGAGGGATCGCCGAGGGAGGGAAGGACCGGTCGGGCCGTCCGCCGCGGAGTCAGCCGCGACACGCCGCGGACCACACCCGACCGAAGTCGATGTGGTCACGCGAGACCAAGCGCTGCTGGGCGTCCATGCGACTAATTGAGCAGGACATCACGGGGCACGTCAAGCGGCGACCGCATACCGGTACCGCCCTCCCGGCGCTCGACACCGCCCCACCGAGGCCCTGTTGACACGGCGAGGCCATGGGCACATACGATCGACACGGATCGGCTCCGCCCCGTGCGGTGCCCTCCGGCCGCGTTGAGGGACGCGGCACGTGTGATGACGCCGGCCTCCCGGCCGCACCGTGCCCCGTACGGCGTTCGCGCCGCGCTCCGCCGCCGGTGTCGCCGGGTGGTCACCGACGCTTGCGCATCCCTCCCCCGGAGAGCCCCCGATGGCCACACGTTCCGACGTCACCACTCCCTCCACCGTCACCGCCGACCCTGTCGGCACACCCGACGCACCTGATGCACCTGACGCACCGGGTGCGCACCTGCCCCGCATCGTGCCGCGCCGCCACACCGGCCGCTGGGTGGCCGCGGCCGGCGCGCTGCTGGTCTTCGCGATGGTCCTCGACTCGGTCGTCCGCAACGACGCCTTCCAGTGGGGCGTCGTCGGCCGGTACTTCACCACCGGCGCGGTCCTCGACGGACTGCTGCTCACCCTCTGGCTGACCGCCGCGGTGATGGTGCTCGGCTTCCTGCTGGGTACGCCGCTGGCCGTGATGCGGCTCTCGGTCAACCCGGTACTGCGGACCCTGAGCTGGGGCTTCGTGTGGATCTTCCGGTCCACGCCGCTGCTGGTGCAGCTGCTGTTCTGGTTCAACATCGGCGCCCTGTATCCGACCCTCGGGCTCGGCGTCCCGTTCGGCCCGGAGTTCGTCACCGTCAAGACGGTCGACCTGTTCGGGCCCACCCTCACCGCGGTGGTCGGCCTCACCCTGCACGAGGCCGCGTACGCCGCCGAGGTGGTGCGCGGCGGCATCCTGTCGGTGGACGCCGGGCAGACCGAGGCCGCCCAGGCGCTCGGCCTGAGCAGGCGCCGTACGCTGCGCCGGATCGTGATCCCGCAGGCGATGCGCTCCATCGTGCCGACCGCCGGCAACATGCTGATCGGCACGCTGAAGGGCACCAGCATCGTCAGTGTGCTGGCCGTGCACGACCTGCTGTACTCGGTGCAGCTGGTCTACAACCAGACCTACCAGGTGATCCCGCTGCTGCTGGTGGCCACCCTGTGGTACATCGCGGTCACCACGGTGCTCAGCGTCGGCCAGTTCTATGTGGAACGGCACTACGCGCGCGGCACCTCCCGCGCCCTGCCGCCCACCCCGGTGCGGCGGCTGCGGGAGCGGCTGGGCGCCGTCCGCTCCCGGCTGAGCGCCGCGACGGCCGCCGACGCCCGGCCCGTGACCGGCGGTGACCAGTGAGCGCCACCGCCTCCGCCGCCGTACTGGCCGTCGTCGGTGCCGGACCGCGGGCCACCGGTCTGCTGGAGCGCCTGGCCACCAACTCCGGTGAACTCTGGTCGGGTGAGCGGGAGTTGCGCATCCATCTGATCGATCCGCACCCGCCGGGTCCGGGCCGGGTCTGGCGGCACGAGCAGTCGCCGCTGCTGCGGATGAACTCCATGGCCGAGGACGTGACCATGTTCACCGACGAGTCCTCCGTCATCGACGGAACGGTCCGGCCCGGGCCCTCGCTCGCCGAGTGGGCCGCCCAGTTCTCCGGCAACGGCCCCCGGTACGCGCCCTACGCCGAACCCGCCGACCCGGAGGTGCTCGGCGAACTCCGCGCGCTCGCACCCACCGACTTCCCCACCCGGCGCGCCCAGAGCGCCTATCTGGACTGGGTGTTCCGCGCGGCGCTGGCCGCGCTGCCGCCGTCGGTCACCGTCACCTGGCACCGGGCCACCGCGACCGCTGTCTCCGGTCCCCCGGACGGTCCGCAGCGGGTGTGCCTGGCCGGGAGCGACACACCGCTCACCGCCGACCTGGTGGTGCTCGCCCAGGGCCACCTGGACGCCGCGCCCGCCGCCGAGCACCGTGCCCTGGCCGCCTTCGCCCGCCGCCACGGCCGCTTCCACCTGCCGCCCGCCTTCTCCGCCGACGCCGACCTCTCGGCGCTGCGGCCCGGTGAACACGTCGTGCTGCGCGGCTTCGGGCTGGCCTTCGTCGACCTGGCCGTGCTGCTCACCGAGGGCCGCGGCGGCAGGTACCGCACCGAACCGGACGGGACACTCGCCTATCTGCCGGCCGGCCGTGAGCCGGTCCTGCACGTGGGATCGCGGCGCGGTGTGCCGTACCACTCCAAGACCGGCTACCGGCTCCGGGGCCCCCGCCCGCCGCTGCCGCGCCACTTCGGGCCGGAGGCGGTCGACGCGCTGCTCGCCGGGGGACGGCCGCTGGACCTGCGGCGCGACGTGTGGCCCCTGATGGCCAAGGAGATCGGGTTCGGCCACTACCACGAGCTGTTCCACGCCCATCCCGGGCGCACCACCGGGACCTGGTCCGCGTTCTCCGCCGCCTACGACCGTCTCGACTGGTACTCCGGCGACATGGCCGCCCTCGTCGCCGCGTCGGTTCCGGATCCGGCGGACCGGCTCGACTTCGAGGCCCTGGACCGGCCGCTGACCGGCGTCACCTTCGCCACCCCGGAGGCCTTCCAGGAACACCTGCGCGATTACATCGTCCGGGACGTGGCCCGCCGCGAGGACCCGGACCACAGCGCGGACCTCGGCGCGTTCCTCGCCCTGCTCTCCGTCTACGGCCACCTGTCCCGGCTGGTCGCGTCGGGGCGCCTGACCGCCCGCTCGGTGGCCGACGGGGTGGACGGCTGGTGGCAGGGCTTCTTCAGCTTCCTCGCCTCCGGCCCGCCCGGGTTCCGGCTGCGCCAGCTGCACGCCCTGTCCCGGGCCGGGATCGTCTGTTTCACCGGCGCGGACCTCAGGATCGGCACGGACGAGGCCACCGGCACCTTCACCGCCACCAGCCCCACGGTGCCCGGGCACACCGTGCACGCGACCGCCCTGATCGAGGCGTATCTGCCCCGTCACGCACTCGACCGCACCGAGGACCCCCTGCTGCGGCGCCTGTACCGGGCCGGGGAGATAGCCGAGGAGGTCGTCACCGACCCCTCGCACACCCACCGCTCCGGACTGCTCACCGTCTCCCCCACCGACGCCCATGTACTCGACCCGCTCCTCGGCGGCCCCCACCCGCGCCGGATCGCCCTCGGCGCCCCCACCGACAGCCGCGCCGTCGCCGCCTTCGCCCGGCCCCGCACCGACGCCCCGGCCTTCCGCCAGAACGACGCCGTGGCCCGTGCCGTGTTGCGTGCCCTGAGCACACGGGAAGGCTCCCTGCCCACGGCCGGCTCCTCTCCCGTCCGAGGCGCGTCCGGACCCACCCTGGTCTCCGACGTCCGCGAACCCCGTGAAACAACACCGCGTACACACTCCTGAGGCACCTCCCGCGCACCTCGCCGGGTCCGCCTGCGGGCGCCGGTGCCACCCCCGCCGCCCTCGCCCCACCCGCCACGGCGGCCACCGCGCCGGGCAGCGTCACGCCCCTGCCCGACGCGTGGTCGACCGTTCGCGACACCACGCGGGCGCCGGCCGCCACACCCCCGACGAGCGCTTCTTCGTCCGCGACCTCACCTCCACTCCCGTCCTGGACACCGACGGCTGCACGCTCACCGCCGACGGCACCGGCCGCACCCAGGGGTACCTGTCCGACGCGGTCGTACCGCATTCCATGACCCATCATCTGATGGTGTGTCAGCCACTCCCGTCCGAGCGGAAAACGACCCGAGAGGAACAAGTGGCACTAGTTGTACGTAGTATCTCCACCTCAGGGCATACGCAGCAGTCGAGGCCCGCGCAGGTGTCACGCGTGGCCGGAAGGGCGGCCCGCCGTCCGTCGGCACCCGGCTGCTGCCCGCCGACAGCAACGACCGTCAGCATCAAGGAGAGTGACCGACCATGTCGGAGACAGCGTCCACCGCCACCGAACTCGCCTCGCAGTACGCCGCGCAGGTGACCGGCGATCTCGAGCGCAACGCCAAGGAACAGGAGCGCCTCAGCTCGGAGATCACCACCTTGCAGGAGCAGCTCGCCGCGTTGCAGCGCGACCACAGTGTGCTGGTCAACATCCAGCAGGCACTGGGCTCGACGCGGACCCCGGCCGAGGAGACGGTCGCGCCCGACACGGCGGCCGTGCCGTCGCCGCGCAAGAAGTCGACGCCCGCCGAGGGCACCGGCGGCAAGCAGACCCGGGCGAAGAAGTCCGCGCCGCAGCAGCGCAAGGCGGAGAAGAAGGCCCCGCCGGCCGGCAAGTCCGCGGCCAAGCCGGCTGCCAGGACCGCCGCCAAGTCCGCCACCAAGTCCGCGGCGAAGAAGCCGGCCGCACCGACGCTGGGCGAGCTGATTCTCGGCGTGCTGGCCGAGCAGACGGAGCCGCGTTCCGCCGCGGAGGTGGCCACCGCGCTGGGCGAGGCCCACGCCGACCGGACGGTGAAGACCACGGTCGTGCGCAACACTCTGGAGAACCTGGTGGCCAGGAACCAGGTGCAGCGCACCAAGCAGGGCTCCTCCGTCTTCTACACCGTGTCCGAGGCCGCTCCGGCCGCGGCGCCGGCGGACGAGGCACCGTCCGAGAAGGCCGAGTAGCGGCTGCCGCAGGCCGAGCGGTGACTCCCGGAGGCCGGGCAGCGGTCCGCGCGTCAACACCGGTGACACGGACCACCGTTGTGCGGTGGTCATGGCAATCCACCGGCGGAGGCATCAGGGCGGCCGGCCCCATGCGGCTGGACGACCTCATCCGGGTGCCCGGCGGGACGAGACGGCAGCGGCGCCGACCGCCCAGGGGAGGTCGGCCCGCCGCTCCACCGGCCGGGCGCGGACGGTGTCGTCGACCCGCTCCGCTCCCGTCGGCGCGGTCACACGCAGGCACGGTGGCGATGTCCCGGAAGAAGCCCCGTCGCACGACGAGACCGGTGGCGGCACGTCACCGCTCATAGCCGCAGCGCACCCCCGTACCGTCCCGTCGGGACCTTTGCCGGCGTCCGGCTCGCGGGCTCAGCGCGGACAGGGCCGCGTGCGCCGCGGAGGTGACGCCGCTGACGGCTCGCCACACCGCGCGGACAGGCCGGTCACCGTCGCTCCGGGCCCGTCCGGCGTCGTCGGCCGGCGGGGTGTCCAGCATGCGTAAACAGTCCGGGCAGGGAGCCAGGTCGTCGTCCAGCCAGTAGGCGCCGTTCAGTGCCGCGTAGGGGGTTTCCATACCTGGAGAACGCGCGGCGCCCGGGCGGGCAACCCACCGCCGCCGGCTCGAAACCGGACCGCAACAACGGATATCCACCGGGCACGTGCGATTCTGGTGCGCCGTGGGCTGCCGTGCTGGGCCTGACAGGCACGGAGCGAGTTCACCGGCGGCCGGGCGCGCGAACCGTTCTGCCCCCGGGTGTCCGCGTCATGATCGTCGGGACCGGCACTTCACGCCCCGGTCCCCGCCGTCTCCGTACCGTCGCCGTCGGGCACCCAGCGCAGCACGTCGCCGGGCTGGCAGCCGAGGGTGCGGCAGATGGCGTCGAGTGTCGTAAAGCGCACCGCCTTGGCACGTCCGTTCTTCAGTACGGCGACGTTGGCGGGGGTGATGCCGACGGCGTCGGCGAACGCGCCGACCGACATCCCCCGTCGCGTGAGCAGGACGTCGAGGTCGACGACGATCGCCATCAGACGACCTCGGCCATCTCGGCCCGCAGCGCTGTCGCCTTGCGCAGCAGACCCCGCATGATCACCATGAGCATCGCGAACGCCGCGCCCACGGCCACGCAGACGGCCGCGGCGCCGAGCGCGCTGGTGACCTCCATGCCGTCGTCGGGCGAGGGGATCTCGGCCACGCCCAGGTGGCTGGTGACCCCGAACGCCAGCAGGGTCGCCACGATCGCGGCGCCGATGATGATGTCGACCCAGCGGAAGGCCCGCTCGGTGAAGATCACATCGCGTTCGACCATGTCGAGCAGCATCCACATGGCGGCGAGGACGACTTGGACGCAGGCGACGCCGGTGATCGCGACGGCCACATAGGGCGCGGCGAACGGGGCGTAGGCCGGGAACCGGTCGACCTCGTCGGCCGCCGCGGTGGGGATGACCACGATCTGCCCGAAGAGACCGAGCATGATCGACGCTGCGATACCGACGCGCAGGACGGTGATGAGAAGGCGAGGCATGTATCGATTCTCGATCGGTATCGATCGAAAGTCAATCGATTACGGCGGTCAGTACAGGGTGCGGACGTACACGCCGCCACCCGGCCCGGCCGTGCCCGGTGCCAGAGCGCCGTCCGCCGAGGTGAAGGCGACGGTGCGGCCCCAGGCGTCCATCGGGCGGCGCTGGTCGTGCGGCGGCCGGCGTGCCGTCCGGGGCCCGGCCGACGAGCGCGGTGCGCCCGGTGCGCAGGCCGGTGACGAAGACGCCGTCGCCTTCGCCGTTGGGGTCCTCGCCGGGCACCAGGTCGGTCGCCCACGAGGCGAACGGCGGTCCGCCCGTCGCCGCTGATCTCCGGGTGTCCGCAGCGCGCGGTGGCCTGGGGCCACGGCGCCTGCCGGGCCCCGGTGCGCTGCTGCCCCGGCCGCCCCTCGCGGTACGGGCACCGCGCGAGGCGGCGGCCGAGGTGACCCGGGCGGGTGACGTCAACGGACGGGCGGACCGTGGCGTTTGTGGCGCGGTGCGCGCCGGTCGGTGTTCTGATGGACCAGGAGAAGGGCGAGCAGCAGCGGCCCCGCGGTGCACAGCGTGAAGAGCATGAGTCACCTCTCGCTCGGCTGACCTGACTGAGGAGTACCCGCGTTCCCCTTACGCCAATGGTGTGAACCCGGCTGTCACTCTCACGTGTTTCCGTCTCCGCACACCCGCACGACCGCGTTCGACGCGGGATCTTCCGGGCATGTGCGGGCCGTGACCGGGCAGATGAACCATCCGCAACGGCAGGAAGCCACGACGGCGGAGGGAGAGGACCATGGACGGCAACACCTTGGAGTTGGGAGACCTGCTCGCCGACGCCGAGGAGGCCTCGCCGGTGGAATCGGTCGACGTCGTGGCGCGCAACCTTCAGAAGCGGTTCGCGGCGGCCAGCGTCTCTTTCCTCTTCCTGGATCTGATCGAGGAGGAGCTGGTACGGCTCACCACCGCCGACGGCGTACGGGACGGGCACGGGGCGACGCACATCGCGCTGCGCGACAGCGTCTACGAGAAGGTGCTGCGGTCGCAGCGCCGGCGCGTCGAACCGGACGGTGACGGAAGCCACCGGGTGATCTCACCGGTCACCAACCGCGGGGACTGCGTCGGTGTCCTGGAGGTGACCCTTCCGCACGACGACCCGTCGGTCCTGCGCAAGGTCGACCAGGCGGCCCACGCCCTGGCCTACATCATCGTCACCGACCGGCGTTTCACCGACCTCTACCACTGGGGCCGGCGCACCACACCGACCAGTCTGGCCGCCGAGATCCAGCACCAGCTGCTGCCGTCCGCCTCGGCCTGCGAGGCCGCGCAGTTCTCGATCGCGGGAGGTCTGGTACCGGCCGACAACATCGGGGGCGACACCTACGACTTCGCGTTGGACCGGGACGTGCTGCATCTGTCCATCACCGACGCGATGGGCCACGACACCGACTCGGCGCTGCTGGCCACCCTGCTCCTCGGGGCGCTGCGCGGCGCCCGCCGCACCGGATGCGGCATCGCGGAACAGGCCAGACGCGCACACCACGCCCTGCTCCACCACAACCGGGGCCTGGCCACCGGTCAGTTGCTGTGCGTCCAGCTCAGCACCGGCGCCGTCCAGCTGATCAACGCCGGCCATCCGCGTCCCCTGCTGCTGCGCGACGGCACCGTACGGGAGCTCATGCTCACCGCGAACCTGCCCTTCGGTGTCGCCTCCCCCGTCCCCCACCAGGTCCAGTACCTGGAACTGCGCCCCGGTGACCGGCTGGTCCTGCTCACCGACGGCATGCAGGAGCGTGGCGCGTCCGGGGTCGATCTGCCCGCCCTGCTCCGCGACTCCCGTGCCCTCCACCCCAGGGAGGTGGTCCGCACCCTGGCCGGCGCCGTCCAGGACGCCTGCCGGGGCCGGCTGCGGGACGACGCCACCGTCCTGTGCATGGACTGGTACGGCGACCGGAGCCCGCGGCTCCCGTAATGGGGCGGGGCCGGTCCGGCGGGTTCGCCCCGGCCGGCCGCCGGCGTCCTCGCCGCCTCGGCACCCGACGCCTCCGTCCCCCTCCCCGCACTCGCACTCGCCCTCGCGGCCGGCCGATGTCCCTTCTCCTCGGCGGTGGGCGCGCTCAGCGCAGCGCGATGCGGGCGGTGACCCGTTTGCCGGTCGGCTCGCGCCGGACGTCGAGGTGCTGGCTCAGCGCCGCGACGATCTCCAGGCCGTGCTGCCCCACCCGGCCGGGGTCGGCCGGCCGCGGTACCGGCAGGGCCGTCTCGCCGTCCCGCACGGTCACCGACATCATGCCGCCGGCGACGGACAGGGACAGCCGTACCGGGCCCGATCCGTACTTGACCGCGTTGGTGACCAGTTCGCTGACCACCAGCTGCGCCGCCTCCACGACCCGGTCCGGCCACGGTTCGGCCCGCTCGTCCCGTGACGCGGCCAGATACCGGACCGCGACACGACGCGCGTCCGCGACGCGGAACGTGCCGGGCTCGAACGTCACCGAAAGCCCGCGCGCACCACCCCCGGACGGCGTCCCCGCGCCGGCCACGCCGTCCGTTCCGACCTCACCCATTCCGCCACCGCCGTCCGACTCCCCCGTGGAACGCGGGACGCCGCCTTCGTCCCGCGCGACCAGAACACTTGTCGCCCCTACGATAGTTCCCGCCGCGTCCCGGCACGCTCCGCGAACCCGCTCCTGCGGCAACGGACGACCGTACCCGTACGCCGGTCGCCGCGTCGCCCGCGGAGGTCAGGAACTGGTGAGGACGACGAGCCGGCGGGTCGCGCGGGTCATCGCGACGTAACGGTCGACGGCCCCCACGACGCCTTCGCCGAACCGGTCCGGGTCGACGAGGACGACCAGGTCGAATTCGAGTCCCTTCGCCAGTTCGGGGGTGAGCGAGCGGACGCGGGACGTCGCCCGGAACGCGGGGTCGCCGATGACACAGGCGGTTCCCTCGTCGTGTGCGGCGAGCCAGGTGCCGAGGACCGTCTCCAGGTCCGCGGTGGAGCCGTGGACGACGGGAACGCCGCCGCTGCGGACGGAGGTGGGCACGTTGGCGTCCGGGAGAGCGGCCCGGATGACCGGCTCGGCCTCCGCCATGATCTCCTCCGGCGTCCGGTAGTTGATGTTCAGGGAGGCGAGGCCGATGCGGTCGAGGCCGACCCGTTCGAGCCGTTCCCGCCATGACTCGGTGAACCCGTGCCGGGCCTGGGCGCGGTCCCCGACGACGGTGAAGCTGCGCGAGGGGCAGCGGACCAGCAGCATCTGCCACTCCGCGTCGGTCAGTTCCTGCGCCTCGTCGACGACGACGTGGGCGAACGGACCGGCCAGGAGATCCGGTTCGACGGTGGCCAGTTCGCTCTCGTCGACCAGGCTGACCTGGGCGTCCTGGCCGCGCAGCATCCGTACCAGGCCCTCGCCGTCGTCACCGTCGGCGCCGGAGTCCGCCACCGCCGCGATCAGGTTGTCGACGACCCGGTCCATGCGGTCGCGCTGGGCGGCCAGGGCGGCCTGGTCCCGGCGCCTTCGCCGGGCCGCCTCCGGGTCACCGAGCCGCTGCCGCGCCGCGTCCAGCAGCGGCAGGTCGGACACGGTCCAGGCGGCCGGGTCCGCGCGCTGGAGCCTGCGTACGTCGTCCCGGTCGAGCCAGGGGGCGCACAGCCGCAGGTAGGCGGGGACCGACCAGAGGTCGCCGACCAGGTCGGCCGCTTCGAGCAGTGGCCAGGCGCGGTCGAAGGCGGTGCGCAGTTCCCGGTTCCGGTTGAGCGACCTGCGGAGCAGTTCCTCCGGGGCGTCGCCGTCGTGCTTGTCGGTCAGGATGGTGAGCAGTTCCTCCCAGACCTGGTCGCGGGCCTCGTTGTGCGGGGTGCCGGGGGCCGCCGCCTCGAAGGCCGCGGCCCATTCGCCGGCGCTCAGCCGGATGTCGGACCAGGGGGTGGTGACCGTCATACCCTCGGCGGGCGGCTCCTCGTAGAACCGGACGGCCTTCTCGATCGCCTTCACCAGGTCGGCGGACGACTTGAGCCGGGCCACCTCCGGATCGGCCTCCACGCCCGCTCCGGCCCCCTCGGCGACGAGGTCGCGCAGGACACAGGTCTGCACGCCCTCCTCCCCGAGGCTGGGCAGGACGTCGGAGACGTAGGCGAGGTAGGGCCGGTGCGGGCCGACGAACAGGACACCGCCCCTGCGGTGGCCGAGGCGCGGGTCGGAGTAGACGAGGTAGGCGGCACGGTGCAGCGCGACGACGGTCTTGCCGGTGCCCGGACCGCCGTCGACGACGAGGGTGCCGCGGGAGCCCGCGCGGATGACGGCGTCCTGGTCGGCCTGGATGGTGCCGAGGACGTCCCGCATCCGTGCCGTCCGCGTGCCGCCGAGGCTGGCGATGAAGGCGGACTGGTCGTCGAGCGCGGCGTGGCCGGCCAGCCCGTCCGGGGTGAACACCTCGTCCCAGTAGTCGCTGATCCGGCCGTCGGTCCAGCGGTACCGGCGGCGGCTCGCCAGCCCCATGGGACGGGCGTGGGTGGCGCCGAAGAACGGCTCGGCGGCGGGGGAACGCCAGTCGACCAGCAGTCGGCGCCCCGTGCTGTCGGTGAGGCCGAGCCGTCCGACGTACACCGGCTCGGGGCTGTCCGCGCCGACCATGCGTCCGAGGCACAGGTCGAGGCCGAAGCGGCGCAGGGCGCGCAGCCGGGAGGTCAGCCGGTGGATCTCCGTGTCCCGGTCCATGGCCTGCCGGCCCAGGCCGCCGGGGGCCCTGCGGGTGGCGGCGAGACGGTCGGACAGCTCGGCGATCGACTGCTCCAGGCAGGCCGCCAGGGCCGCGAAGTGCCGCTCGTCCTCGGCGATCAGTGCCGGGTCGGCCTTGGCCGAGAGCCG
This sequence comes from Streptomyces sp. ISL-12, assembly GCF_018614415.1. Lineage (GTDB taxonomy): Bacteria > Actinomycetota > Actinomycetes > Streptomycetales > Streptomycetaceae > Streptomyces. Next base: position 103,674 of record NZ_JAGGOO010000016.1, on the reverse strand, counting down.
GTCGGGGAGGTCGAACGCGCTGGTGGTCAGGGGTTTCACGGTTGTCTCAGCTCCGATGTGTGGGTCACGCTCGCGACCAAGGCGCGTTGCGGGGGCCGGGGACGGGTGTCCCGCGTGCCGTCGTGGGGTTCACGTTCGCGCTGATCCGCGCGGTTTCGCCGCGTCGGCCAGGTCGCGCAGCAGCTTCGCGGCCACCGTCGCACCGTCGGTGCGCACCGTGGCGGCCACAGTACGGGCCCGCGCCGCGGTCCCGGGCGCCAGGGCCGTCCCGAGGCGGCGGTCAGGGAGGCGACGGTGGGGGCCGGGCCGTCGTGTGCGGCGCCGATGCCGAGGCCGGCGACCCGGTCCGCCCAGTACGGCTGGTCCGCGACCTGGGGCACCACCACCTGGGGCGTGCCGGCCCGGGCCGCGGTGGTCGTGGTGCCGGCGCCCCCGTGGTGCACGACGGCGGCCACCCGGCCGAAGAGCGCCCGGTGGTCGGCCTCGCCGACGAGGAAGCAGTCGTCCCCGTCGTCGGGCCGGGTCAGGCCGGCCCAGCCGCCGCCCAGCACCACCCGGCGTCCGTGGGCGCGGGCCGCCTCGACCGCCACCCGGGCGGCGTCCGGCGCCGTGTGCAGGGGCATGCTGCCGAAGCCCACGTACACCGGTGGCGCGCCGGCCTCCAAGAACGCCGTCAACGCGGCCGGGAGCGGGCGGACGTCGGGTGCGATCCAGGCCCCGGTCTGTACGACGCCGAGGTCCCCGGTCCCCTGCCACGGGTCCAGGACCGGGTCGGTCGCCAGCCACGGCCGGTCGCCGATGACGTAGTCACGTACGCCCCGCACCGGGGGCAGTCCGTGGGAGACCCGGCTCGTGTCGAGCGCCTCCCCGAACAGTACGTCGATGCTCTCGGCGTCCAGGTCCCACAGCACCCGGTGGTCGGCCACCTCCGGCGGGAGGGGCCGGCCCGGGTACGCCAGCGGCCGGCGCAGCGGGGACGGCAGGGTCAGTTGCTGGAAGGTCACGGACACGGAGCGGATGCCGAGTTTCTCGGCCACCGACAGCGCACCGGCCGCGGCCGGCACCATGCCGGTCGCCACCAGCACGTCGCAGCCCTCGGCGGCCTCGGTGACCACCTCGAACTGGGCGGCGATCAACGCCGCCGCGCGCTCGGGCAGGGACGACGGCGCCGGCGCCGCCTTCGTCAGCGCGCGCGCCGACGGGCCGACCGGTACCAGGGGCACACCGGCACCGGCCAGCCGCCGCGCGAAGTCCTCGTCCGGCGGCGCGCACACCAGCGCCTCGGCGCCGAGGTCCCGCAACGCCATGGCCAGCCCCACCAAGGGTTCGACGTCCCCCCGCGACCCGTACGTCGACAACAACACACGCACTCGGCGACTCCCGTTTTCGCTGGTCCTGGGCTCAGGCCGGTCATTCTGCGGCACGACGGGGGCCTTGCCGCAAGGCCCCCCGTGCGCTATACGTTGAGAGTGGCGGAGAGCGGGTACCTCCCTCCGCCGTTCCCCCGGGCATTCCGAGCCGAGCCGAGCCGTGCGCGTACGCGCCGGCGGCCGGGCCGGTGCCGTACGGCGGCGTTCGTCAGTCCCGCTCCGGGCCCCGTACACGGTCGGACAGTCCGGCGGCGTCGCGGACCAGGTCCAGCGGGCCGCTCCAGTCGAAGGCGTGGTAGACGGCGGCCAGTTGGGCGAAGGGCGGGCCCTGCGCGAAGAGCTGGAAGGTGAGGCGGTGCCCGGCGTAGTCGGAGTTGAGCAGGTCGCGGGCGAAGGCGAGGAGCTTGCGCCGGTCGTCGGCCACCCAGTTCTCGTCGATCGAGTAGAACTTCTCCAGCCAGCGGCCGGCCTCGGGGTCGGCGAAGCTCGCCGAGTCCGGGGTGACGCAGATCTGGCCGCCGCACAGCTCACGGGCGAGGTGTGTCATCTGCGGCAGTTGGGAGCAGGCCAGGACCCGGCCGGTGTGCAGCAGGGACTGGTCCGGCATGAACAGTCCGCCGGGTGACGTCGTGCCCATCGCGATCGCCGCGGTGAGATGGGCGTTGACGCTCTCGCGGTAGCAGGCCAGCTGGGCCAGCTTCTCCCGCACCGCCGGGCGGCGTTCCAGCCCGGTCTGCCGTACGTTCCACAGCGCGGCGCCGATCATGAGGTCGGCCAGGCGCAGGGTGCGGTGGGTGAAGGGCAGCGCCGAGTAGCGGTGCAGGGTGGTGCGGAGCAGGGCGGCGGCCTCGGTGTGCCGGTGGAACAGCACGTCCTCCCAGGGGATCTCGACGTCGTCGAAGACCACCAGGGTGTCGATCTCGTCGACGCGGTGGGACAGGGGGTAGTCCTCGGCCTTGCCGCGGCCGGCGAACCCGGTGCGGCAGAGGAATTTCAGGCCCCTGGTGTTCATGTCGACGATGAACCCGGCGGCGTACTCCGAGAGTTCGGTGCCACCCCAGTCGGCGACGGCCGGTTTGACGAACGCCTGGTTCGCGTAGGCCGCCGCGGTCTCGTACTTGGCGCCGCGCACGACGATGCCGCTGTCGGTCTCGCGGACCACGCGCAGCAGCAGGTCGGGGTCCTGGTCCTGGGGGCGTTTGGACCGGTCGCCCTTGGGGTCGGTGTCGGCCGAGACGTGGAACAGGTCATCGGTCACCGAACGGGCGACGTGACGCCGGATGTTCGCGGAGAACCGCGGGTCCAGTTCGTCGAGGACCCGCTGTCCGTCGAGGAGCGACCACATCTCGCCGACCGTCTCGTCGCCGACCCGGGTGACGACGCCGCGCGCCTCGTCCAGCACGGTGTCGACGGCGGCGCGCTTGTCGTGCCAGTCCCGCTGGGTGAGCGGCGGTTTGCAGGCGACGCTGTGGCGCTCGCCGGTCGCCGGATCGGCGTAGGACATGACGTCCTGGGTGGCGGCCTCGTGGGCGAGGTCGTGGATACGGGCGCGGATGCCGACGATCGGGGCGAACTGGGGGTGTGCGGTGACGTCCTTGACGCGTTCGCCGTCGATCCAGATCTGCCGGTCGGGAGAGAGGGATTCCTTGTACTGCTGGCCGGTACGGATCATGCGGGGCCTCCTCGGTCGCGGGGCCGGGGGCCGGGAACCGGCGGTCGGGTTCCCGCCCTCCGGCTGCGGCGGACTCGCGGAGGGGATGCCCGGTTCGGCCGGGCCGTGAACGGAGCGGGGGCGCTGTGCGGGGCCGGTGCGGCCGCGCGGGGCGGGTGCGGGGCCGTGCGGAGGCGTGAGCCGGGCAGCCCCGCTCGCCTCGGGCGGGGCCCTGTTCCTGATGCCGGGCCCGGCGGGTGCCCGGTGAACACCGGGCGCCCGTGTCGGTTCAGGCGCGGGTCGGCGCCTTCTCGGCCGGGGTCTGCTCGTCCGCGGCCGCACCGCTGTCCGCGCGCAGGGCGGGGATCAGGCAGGCCACGGCGGCCGACACCAGCGCGACACCGCAGCCGATCAGCAGTCCCGTACGGAAGCCGTCCTCGGAGGCGAGCGAGTAGCCGCCCAGGGTGACGGTCATCTGTGCCAGGACGACACCGATCACCGCCGAACCGATGGTCGTGCCGAGGGAGCGCATCAGGGCGTTGAAGCCGTTGGCCGCCGCCGTCTCGGAGAGCGGGACCGCGCTCATGATCAGCGCGGGCATGGCACCGTAGGCCAGGGCGACACCGCTGTTGATCACGATACCGGCGACCATCAGACCCCAGGCGGTCCCCATCAGCGGGAGGGCGAGGCCGTACCCGACGGCTATCACCAGCGCGCCGAGGATCAGGGCGGGCTTGGGGCCGCGGGAGTTGATGAGCTTGCCGCCCAGCGGGGAGACGATCATCATCATCACGCCGCCGGGAGCGAGGTACAGGCCCGCCGCCAGCATCGACTGTCCCAGGCCGTAGCCCGTGGCCTCGGGGAACTGGAGCAGCTGCGGCGCGATCAGCATGAAGGCGTACATGCCGACGCCGATGAGGATCGAGGACGCGTTGGTGAGCAGCACGCGGGGGCGGGCCGTGGTGCGCAGGTCGATCAGCGGGTCGCGGGTGCGCAGCTCGTAGAAGCCCCAGGCGACGAGCGCGACGAGCGCGAGGGCGAACAGGCCCAGTGTGGTGCCCGAACTCCAGCCCCAGTCGGCGCCCTTGGAGATCGCCAGGAGCAGGGAGACCAGGCCGATGGCGAGCCCGACCGCGCCCGGGGCGTCGAACCGCTGTCCCTTGGCGCCGGCCGGGACGTCCGGGACGACGAAGAAGATCAGGGCGCCGATCAGCAGGGCGAGGCCGGCCGAACCCCAGAACAGCGTCCGCCAGTTCGCGTACTGGGCCACGGCGGCGGCCAGCGGCAGGCCGATGGCGCCGCCGATGCCCATGGAGGCGCTGACCAGGGCGATGGAGCCGCTCAGCTTCTCCGCCGGGACGACGTCGCGCAGCAGCGCGATGCCCAGCGGCACCATGCCCATGCCCATCCCCTGCAGTCCGCGGCCGACGATCATCGGCACGACGGAGGAGGAGAGGGCGCACACCACCGACCCGACGACCAGTGGCACCGCGCAGACCAGCAGCATCCGCCGCTTGCCGACCAGGTCACCGAGCCGGCCCGAGACGGGCACGCACACCCCCGCGACGAGGAGGGTGACGGTGACCACCCAGGCCGCGTTCGAGGAGCTGGTGTGCAGGATCTGCGGCATCTCCGCGATCAGGGGGGTCACCAGCGTCTGCATGACCGCGGCGACGGTGCCTGCCAGGGCGAGTGTGGCGACGACGCCGCCCGGGCGGGCGGTGGTCGGCTGGGGGCCGTCCATGGGAGCTCCTCTGCGAAACCTGGATGAGTGACGGCGTCTCCACCGAGACGCGGTGTGCATCATACATAGCTTGTGTATCTACCACATGATGTGTCGAGTGCATATGATGGAGCCGACTGGGTCCGAGGGTGCGCACGGCGACGCAGAGGGCGGAGAAGAGGGCTTGTGAACAGGGCGGACAGGGCTACGGAACGGGTGGAGTTCGAGCAGATGCTGCTGAGCCGTTATATGCATCTGCACAAGAGCAAAGGCCGACGCACCGGCAGTGTCCTGGACCGCAGCGCCTACATCCTGCTCAGCCGTATCCGCGTGCAGGGCCCGATGTCGATCGGGCAGCTGGGCGACGCGTTCGGGCTGGACGTCTCCACGCTCAACCGGCAGACGGCGGCCGCCATGCGGGCCGGTCTGGTCGAGCGCATCCCCGACCCCGACGGCGGCCTGGCCCGCAAGTTCCGCATCACCGAGGAGGGCGAGCGGCGTCTGGACGAGGAGCGCACCGGCTTGGTGGCAAGTCTGGACCGGATCATGACCGACTGGCCGGAGGAGGACATCGCCGCCTTCGCCGACCTGCTCCAGCGCTTCAACTCGGACATCGAGCGACTGCACGGGATGCCGTGGCCGCGCCCCGACCCGGCGGAACGTCCCGCCTGACGCCCGGCGGAGGGCAGGCGGACGGCGGACCAGGTGACGCGAAGGGGGCGCGGGCGTACCGGGGGCCGTACGCCCGCCCCTTCGCGTCAGCGGTGATGGAACGCCAGCAGGTCCGCGTCGATGCGCCGCGGGCCGCGCGGCAGCCAGGACGCCGCCACCCGTGCCACCGTCGGCCGGGGCAGCGGGGGGTTGACGGTCCGGGTGTCCGGCTTCGCCACCAGCTGCAGCGCCCACGCGAACCCGTTGACGGGAATCATCGCGGCCCAGAACCGTCGGTCGACGTCCAGCAGGACGCTCGCGTACTGGTAGGCGTGCCAGGTGTGGTAAGCGAGCGGCGGGTCCCCGTTCATGGTGTGCACTTCGGACTCCTGTGGCGCCCTGCGCGGATCGAACAGCACCCCTTGGGCGAAGTACGACATCGCGTCGAGAATGCCGTCGGGACGCCGGCCGTAATACCTGTCGAAGACCTCGACCTGAGCGCGGGAAATCACCCGGAGCGGTTCGCGCACCGGTTCGAGAAAGGCGGCGTACGTCTCCGGATAACCGGGTTCTGCCCCGGTTCTCACCCACGCGTCGCGGACACCGGTCAACGCGTTCCCGCCGAGGTACCGGGCCATTTCCGCATAGGCTTCCCGCAGTCGCGGTGACTGCCGGAAATAGGTCGCCTCGTCGAACTGGTACCAGAATTCGTTCGCCAGCCGGTCGCCGAGCATGCCCGGCACCTCGGGGAGGACGGGGCCGGCCCGGTGTCCGGCGGCGGCCCGTGCCGGTGAGCGGGAAGCCGCCGTCCCCAGCGCCAGGGCGCCGGCGACTCCCAGGGCGCCGCGCAGCGCTCGTCTTCTGCCGTACCGGGTCCCCCGAGCGGAATGCATCCGGATCCGTCCCTCCCGCCGTCCTCGGTGAGCCGGCCCCCGCGAGCCGTCCGGCCAGTTTTCAGGCTCGCTCATCGCGCTGTCCATGTACCAGGACAGAAAGGGGACTTCACCGGGACGTTCCGCTCGGGCGCCCGGGACCGGCGCGTCCCTACATTTGCACCCACCTGCCCAGCATGAAGCACGAACGGGGGCAGCACTGCGGCCTTCCGCCGGCAGTGAGCGCGAATGCGAGGGGAGGTGAACGACATGAGCGAGAACACCGTGTACGAGCCGCCCGCCCTGGTCGAGGTCGGAGGCTTCAGGGAACTCACCCTGGACACGGGCGTCTGGGGCTGGGACGCCTACGACCTGTGCTGGTGGCTGGGCTGCTGAGCCCACCGGGCCGGCTCCCCCGCCTCGCCCGCGGTGACCACGTGGGAGGGGGAGCCGGCACGTGCGCCCGTCGACGTCGGACCGGCTCGCTCCGGTGGACCAGTGGAGGACTCATGCGGTTTCTCGTTCTGCCCGACCACCGGCTGGGCGCGGTCGCCGCCGGTGTGCCGTCGCGCCACCGGGAACCGGACGGGATACTCACCCACGCGTCCGGGCGTCCCTGGGTCGTCGGTTCCTGGGCGGACGACGAGATCCTGACCGCCTCCGTCGGTACCCGCCGCGTCGCCCTGCTCGGCTGCTTCGCGGCGACCCCCGGGGACCTCGCGCGCGTGGTCGGACACTGTGCGACCCTCGACCGGCTCGGCGACGCCCTGCGGGCGATCCCGGGCAGCTACCACACCCTGGCCTCCTTCGACGGTGAGACGCGCGCCCAGGGCTCCCTCTCGGGTGTCCGCGAGATCTTCCACACCACCGTCGACGGCCTCACCCTGGCGGCCGACCGGCCGGACCCCCTGGCGGCCCTGTCGGGCGGCGAGGTCGACGAGACCACGGTGGTCTGCCATCTCCTGGCCCAGCCGCCCTGGCCGCTGACCGGCCGCACGGCCTGGCGCTCCGTGTCCTGTCTGCGGCCCGGCCACTGGCTCCGGGTGCGACGCGACGGCAGCCACCACACGGTCCGCTGGTGGTCCCCTCCCCCGGCCGACCAGCCGATCGGGCGCAGCGCCCGGCAGGTGCTGACCGCGCTGCGGGGCGCGGTCTCCGCGCGGACGCGGTCCGGCGTCGTCGGCTGCGACCTGTCCGGCGGACTGGACTCCACCAGCCTGGCCCTGCTCACCGCGGCGGACGAGGGCTGCCGGAGGCTGGTGACCGTCCGCAAGGACGCCGTGGACCCCGCCAACGACGACGCCTGGTGGGCACGGCAGGCGGCCGGATACCTGCCGGACGCCGAGTCCCTCGTCCTGCCCTGGTCTCAGGTGCCGCACTCGTTCGCCGGCCGCCCCGTCCCCGAGGACGACCTGGAGGCGCCGTACGCCTGGTGGCGGACGACGGCGGCGATGACCTACGTGGCCGAACGGCTGGCCGCCCGCGAGGTGTCCGTCCACCTGACGGGCCACGGCGGCGACGAGCTCTTCCACCCGGCGCCCTCCTTCTTCCACGCCCTGGCCCGCCGCGCGCCGCTGCGGTCCCTCACCGAGCTGCGGGTGGCCCGCAGCATGTACCGCTGGCCGCTCGGCGCGCTGGTGCGCAACCTGCTGCGCGACCCGTCGTACGGCCAGTGGCTGCACGCGGCGTCACGCTCCCTCACCACGCCCATCCGGGGACCCCGTGAACCACTGACCGGCTGGGGCCATCACCCGCGGCTGCCGTTCTGGGTGACCGCCCCGGCGGCCGACGTCTGCCGCCGGCTGCTCCGGGACGCGGCGGAGCGGGGAGCCGAGCCCCACTCCCCCGATCCCGCGCAGCACGAGGTCGTCCAGGCCGTACGCCGCTGCGGGACGAGCGTCCGTCTGACCGACCGTCTCACCTCCCGCTCCGGCGTCTCGTACCACGCCCCGTACCTCGACGACCAGGTACTGGAGGCGGCGCTCACCCTGCGGCTCACCGACCGCACCCGCCCGGGGCTGACCAAGCCGCTGCTGACGGCGGCGCTGCGCGGCACCGTCCCCGATCCGGTCCTGGAGCGCACCACGAAGGGCGAGTTCAGCGCCGACGTGTACGCCGGTGTGCGGCGTCACCGGCGGGAACTGCTGGAGCTCGGCGAGGACATGCGGCTGGCCCGGCTGGGCCTGGTGGACCCGGTCGCGGTCCGCTCCGTGCTCCTCGCCCCGCACCCCACCCCACGGAGTTTCATCCCGATGGTCTCCACGCTGGCCTGTGAGTCGTGGCTGCGCTCGGTCGAGGCGGCCCGGGAGCGGACCGGTGCCGCGAAGGGAATCCGATGAGCTATTCACTCGCCCCCGACGTGACCACGGCCGAGACCGACGACGGCATGGTGCTGTTGCACGAGTCCACCGGCCGCTACTGGATGCTCAACCGCACCGGTGCCACCGTCGTCCGGCTGCTGCGGGACGGCCTCGGCGTACCGGAGATCGTCGAGGAACTCGCCACGTCCTTCCCCGGGCAGCGGGAGCGGGTGGCGGCGGACGTCGACGCGCTGGTGGCGCGCCTGGTCGGGGCCCGGCTGGTGACGGCATGACCTTCCCCGTCGTACCCGAAGCACGGGCCCCGCTCTCCCGGGGTGACGCGCTGCTCGCCCGGCTCGCCGTGACGGCGGCCTGGCTGCTGATCCGGCTGTCTCCCGGCCGGCTGCGCCGGGTACTGCGCGCCGTCGCCCGCGGCGCCCGTCCCTGCGCCGAGGCACAGGCCCTGCTCAGCCGCCGGGCGGTGGTGTCCGTCAGCCGCACCTGCGCCGGGCAGGGGTGTCTGCAGCGTTCGGTGGCCACCGTGCTGCTGTGCCGGGTGCGGGGGCAGTGGCCGGACTGGTGCACCGGCGTGCGCACCGAGCCGTTCCGCGCGCACGCCTGGGTGGAGGTGGACGGCCGTCCCGTCGGCGAGGGCGGGGGCGTCGAGTTGTTCCGCCCGTTGCAGCGCGTGTCCGTGCCCGCGGCGGACCGGGCGGAGCGATGACGGCGGACGGCGGCGTCCGGTTCGGCGTCCTGCTGACCACCGACCGGTACCCGGGCCAGACGGACTCCGAAGTACTCGCCCGTACGGTGGCGGTGGCCAGGGGCGCGGAGGCGCTCGGTCTGGACGACGTGTGGCTGACCGAGCACCACTTCCTCGACTCCGCCGTCAACCCGTCGGCACTGGCCCTCGCCGCGTACCTGCTGGGCCGGACGGAGCGTGTCCACGTCGGCACGGCGGTGACCGTCCTGCCGCTGCACTCGCCCGTGCACACGGCCGAGCAGGCGGCGCTGCTCGACCAGGTGTCGGGCGGCCGGTTCGTCCTCGGGGTGGGGCGCGGCGTCCCGGGTGTCGAGTACGAGGTGCTGGGCGGCGGGATCGGCGACTGGCGGGCCGGGCTGGGCCGGCCGCTGGACCGCCTGCTCGACGCGCTGCGCGGCGAGGTGCCCACGGGTCTCGCGGCGCCCGCCCCGCCGTCGGTCCGGCCGCTGCCCGCGGCGCGCACCTCACCGCACCCGCCGGTGTACGTGGCGGCCGGCTCCCCCGCCTCGATCGAGCTGGCCGCCGACCGGGGACTGCCGCTGATGCTGTTCTTCGACAAGAGCGCCGAGGCGAAGGCGGAGATGGTGGCCCTCCACGCCCGGCGGGTCCGCGCCACCGGTGCGGGCGCGCCCGTGGGCGGGCACGCGTTCGCCGTGTTCACCCGGGTGACCGGCTCCCCGCGGGAGGCCGAGCGGCTGATGCGGGACCGGGCCCGGTTCATCCTCGCGCTCAACCAGCACCGCGGTCTGCCGCCCGACCCGTCGCTGCCGGCCGCGCCGCCGGTGACCGAGGAGCACGTCGCGACGCTGGCGGGCCGGATCCTCGCCCACCACCCGGTCGGGCCGGTGGAGACCTGCGTGGAGCGGCTGGCGCACCACATCGGCGTCTCCGGCTGCACCCGCGTCATGTGCCAGGTGGAGGGAGCCGAGGGGACGGACGAGACGCTGGCCCACCTGGAGCGGCTCGCGACGCGGGTCTTCCCGGCGGTACGGCGCCGCGTCGGCTCCCGCCCGGCCCCGGCCGCCCGCTGAGGGCCCGCCGTGCGCGCCCGGCCGCCCGCCGCCCCGCCGCTCCCCCTCGCCTCCCTGACGCTGCGCACGACCGGCCGTGCCCTGCTGCGGTACGCCCGCGGTCAGCTGCCGCGGATCGTCTGCGGCGGACTGCTGGGTCTCGCCGGTACGGCGGCCATGCTGGCCCAGCCGCTCGCGGCCAAGGAACTGATCGACGGCCTCGGCGACCGGCGGCCCGTCACCGGCGCCCTGACCGCCCTCTCGGTGCTCGTCGTGCTCGGCGCCGTGCTGCGCGCACTCGGCCAGTACGTCCTGGCGCGCGCCGCCGAGTCGGTGGTGCGCGGCGCCCGGCACGGGATCACGGGCAGGCTGCTGCGTCTGAGGATCACCGAACTCGACCGGCTGGAACCCGGTGACCTCCTGTCGCGGGTCTCCTCGGACACGACGCTGCTCCGGCAGGTCACCACCCAGTCACTGGTCTCGGCCGTCACCAGTACGCTCGCCCTGACGGGCGTCACCGTGACGATGGGGCTGCTCGACCCGGTACTGCTCGGCGTGACCGCCGGTGTCATCGCGCTCACCTGCGCGGTGCTGGCCGTCACCATGCCCCGTATCGCGCGGGCCACCGCGCGGGCCCAGGCCGCGGTGGGTGAGATGGGCGCCGTACTGGAACGGGCCCTGGGCGCCCTGCGGACGGTGAAGGCGTCCGGGGCCGAGGACCGGGAGACGGCCGCGGTGCACCGGAGTGCCGACGAGGCCTGGCGCAGCGGTGTCCGGGCGGCCGGCTGGCAGGCGCTGATGGGCACCTCGGCGGGCCTGTCCGTGCAGTTGTCGTTCCTGTGCGTCCTGAGTGTGGGCGGCGCCCGGGTGGCGTCGGGGACCGTCGAGGTCTCGGTGCTGGTGGCCTTCCTGATGCTGCTCTTCTACCTGACGCAGCCGGTGTCCGAGCTGATCCAGGCGACCACGCAGTTCCACGTCGGGGCGGCGGCCGTGGCCCGGCTGCGGGAGATCGACCTCCTGGAGACCGACACCGCCCCGGAGGCCCCGCCGGAGAGCCGCGACGTGAGCACGGGCGGGCGGGCCGGTCCCCCGGCCACCGTCACCTTCGAGAAGGTCTCCTTCCGCTACCGGCCCGAACTGCCCGACGTGCACCGGGCAGTGGACTTCACCGCGCCCGGCGGCCGGATGACCGCCCTGGTCGGCCCGTCCGGGGCGGGCAAGTCCACCGTGTTCGCCCTGCTGGAACGGTTCTACGAGCCGACCTCCGGCCGGGTTCTCATCGACGGCCGGGACGTACGCGACCTCCCCCTGGCCGACCTGCGGGCCGGCATCGGCTACATCGAGCAGGACGCGCCCGTGCTCTCCGGCACGCTGCGGGAGAACCTGCTGTTCGCCGCCCCCGACGCCACCGAGGACGAGATCGGCGAGGTGCTCGTCCGCACCCGTCTCGACGCGTTCGCGCGCGCCCTGCCCCAGGGGCTCGACACGCCGGTCGGCCACCGGGGCACGCGGCTGTCCGGCGGCGAACGCCAGCGGGTGGCCATCGCCCGGGCGCTGCTGCGCCGGCCCCGGCTGCTGCTCCTGGACGAGGCCACGTCCCAGCTCGACGCCGCCAACGAACGCGCCCTGCGCGACGTGGTCGTGGACGTGGCGCGCGAGACGACGGTCGTGGTCATCGCGCACCGGCTGTCCACCGTGACCATGGCCGACCGCATCGTCGTGATGGAGTCCGGCCGGGTACGGGCCACCGGCACCCACGAGGAACTGCTCGCCGGGGACGCCCTTTACCGTGCCCTGGCGGCCGGACAGTTGCTGGTGCCCTGAGGCGCGGAGGGGCGCCTGCGGTTTCGGGGCGGTGCCGGACGGGAGCCGGAGGAGGTCCCGCCCGTACGCGGGAACGATCACTGCGCGGAGAGGCTCGCCGAGGTGCCCGTCCGCCGGTCCGTCGGCGGCTGACGCCCCGTCCGCGCTCACCCCTCGAACGGCCGCACCGGCCCCACCTCGACGCCGAGAAGCCGCCAGGCCGCCAGTACCCGGGCGGTCCGCTCCTCGTGGGTCGGGCCGATGACGGCACCGGAGACCATGGCGACGGCGAGCGTCAGATCGTCGGCCGCGGCCAGCCGGTGCCCCGGCGGCAGGCGGTCGCGCAGCGCGCGCTCGACCCGTTCGGAGAGGGCGCGGGCGTACGCGTGGGTCGCGGAGGTCCCGGATCGCCGGTCCGCCTCGTCGGCGTGCAGCAGGCTGATGAAGGCCGACGACTCCGTCAGGTGCCAGGACAGGACACCAAGGGCGTCCTCGAAGGTGGCGCCCTCGGCCGCTGCGGCCTGCTCGACCTGCCGCACGTTCTCCTCCAGCACGGCGGCCGCGACGGCGGCCCGGTCGGGGAAGTGCCGGTAGAGAACGCCCTGTCCGACGCCGGCCCGGCGTGCGATCGCGGACAGCGGGGCGTTGAGGCCGGCCTCCGCGTAGATCTCCCGGGCGGCGGCGATCAGGGCCGCCCGGTTGCGGGCGGCGGCTTTCGGACCGGGGTTCGGGGACCGCCGTTCGTCCGGCCTGGGGTGTTGCGTCACCCCCGAAGAATACCGGCCGCGCAAGGCCCCGCCGGGTCCGGTCCCGGTGCCGGGCCCCGCCGCGCCGCACCGGTGATTCACGTGGTTCCCGCGTCGCGGCTCCCCGCTTGAATCGGCTCGTTCCGGTGCCGAGACGTTCTCCTTCGGCAACCGCGACAGGCAGGCACGTCCCCGCAACCGACGACACGACCCCGCGCCGACGGCGCAGCCGGCCGGCGCGGCCAGGAGGGATTTCCGACATGTCTCGTTCCAGTTGGCGCTTACGCGTGTGCGGCACCGTGGCCCTCACCGCCCTGTCCGTGGGAGCCGCCGGTACGCTCACGCCTCCCGCTGCCGCCGCCGGCGCGGTCTACGGCGAGGACTTCTCCGACGGGCTCGGCACCTTCACCGCCGACGGCTCCGTCACCACCGGCACGTACGGCGCCCGGTTGAGCGGTTCGCTGCTCTCCGACCCGTCGCTGACGTCCGCGCCCATCGATCTGACCGGGCACAGCGAGGTGACGGTGTCGTACACCCGGGCGGCGTCCGGGCTGGACCTCGGGGAGACGTTCACCGCCGCCTACTCGGTCGACGGCGGGTCGTTCACCTCGCTGGAGTCGGCGCGCACCGCCACCGGCGCGGCGTCGTTCCGCCTGCCCGCGTCGGTCGACGGACACCAGCTGCGACTGCGGTTCTCGCTGGACGCCAACAGCGTCCTGGAGTCGCTGACGGTCGACGACGTGCTGGTCGAGGCGGCGGGCGACGGCGGGCCGGGCGATCCCCCGCCCGGGTCCCTGCCTCCGGTGTCCGACGTGACCGCGCCGGGGCCGTACGCGGTGACCGTCGACGAGTCGGCCGGCCCCGGCGGCGACGGATGGCTGGTGTACCCGGCCGCCGCCGGCCGGGACGGTGTGGACCACCCGGTCCTCGTCTGGGGCCCGGGCGCGGGCTCCGACCCGGCGGCCTACGAGGACATGCTGCGCCAGTGGGCGTCGCACGGGTTCGTGGTCTACAGCGAGGTCTCGTCCAGCAGCGGCGCCTACATGGTCGACGCCCTCGACTGGCTGGAGGACGTGAACACCGACTCCGGCGACCCGCTGTACCAGGACCTCGATCTCACCGAGGTGGCCTTCGGCGGCCATTCCCGCGGATCGATCGGGACGTTCGACGTCGCCGACGACCCGCGGCTGGAGACCACCGTCCACGTGGCGGGCGGCTCCTTCGACGGCAACGGCCCGGACAGTCTGCGCAATCCGGCCCTCTACATCGGCGGCGACGACGACTTCGCCACCTCGAACGTGGAGCGCGACTACACCAACACCGATGTCCCGGTGTGGTTCAGCATCCTCGACGGCACCGATCACATCGCCGCCACGCGCAACGGTCAGCACATCATCACCGCGTGGCTGCGGTGGCACCTGGCCGACGAGGAGTTCCGCCGCACGGAGGACTTCCTGAGCGCCGGCTGCACGTTCTGCGGCCTGGGCGAGGTGCGGTACAAGAACTGGTGACGTCCCGCCCACCGGTCCACGGCCGTGTCATGGCCGTCCACCGCAGCGCGGCTGCGCTGAGCGGCGGCTGCGCCGAGCGACATGCCGCCGCCGAATCCCGGGGCTGCGCACCACGGGCCGACACCTTCGACGTCGACCTCCGCGACCTGCGACGGGTCCTGGTCCGCCCGCTCCGCTGACACGCCGGCCCCCCCGTAACCGCTCGGGAGGCCGGCGCCTCAGTGGTGGGCGTGGACGACGGCGTGACCCTTGCCGCGGCCGATCATCCACTTGTTGACCGGGGTCGTGATCAGGAAGGCGACGCCGAACCCGCCCAGGAGCGCCGACCAGAACAGCCCGTCCGACAGGTGTGCGTCCATGGCTCCGGGGACCAGGGCGATGATGCCGTTGTCGACGAGTTCCATCACGGCGATGGACACGGTGTCGGCGGCGAGCGCGACCCTGATCGCGGCTCTGAGGTCCAGGCCGGAGCGGCGGACGCCGAACAGGGTGAACGAGTAGCCGAACACGAAGGCGAGCGCGATCGCCAGCGCCATGGTCGGGACGTTGCCCCACATCAGGGCGGTGCCGATGACCATGCCGAGAATCTCACCGACGGCACAGCCGGTCAGACAGTGCAGCGTCGCCTTCACCGCCATGGGCCAGGACGCCGCGGCGGTGTGCGGGCCGTCGTGCGGACCGTGGTGTCCGGTGTGGTGCGTGCTGTGGACCATGACGTCATCCCCATTCCCGTTCGACGTGCCCCGTCACCGGTGCTTCACACACTCGGAACACCATACCCCCCGGGGGTATTCCCGGTCTTCAGGAGGAGAACCACCGGCGCCGGACCGACCGGCCCACCGGACACGACGTCCGTACGAAACACCCGTGCAGCCCGATCGAAACACGGAACCGTGCAGTTGTTTCCGCACGATTGCCGCTATTGACCGCACGCAACCGTGCAGCGGAGGATCCTTCCCACCCCCATGGAGATCCGCCGGTCAGGCGACGCTCCGCCACCAGCACGCAAGGACGGTCACGCATGCAGTCCAACCCCGGCGCCCGGCAGGGCGCGCCCGTTCCTCCCCGGCCCGCCCCGGCCGAGCTCCGCCCCGGCTCCGGACGCATGACGTGGTACGTCTATCTGGCGATCGCCATCAGCACCTTCGGCGGCCTGATCTTCGGGTACGACACCGGCGTGGCCGGGGGCGCCGCGGGGTTCGTCGCCGACGACTACGGCCTGTCGAGCTTCATGGAGGGCGTCGTCGTGAGCACCTCGCTGCTCGGCGGCGCGATCGGCGCGATGTCCGGCGGCCCGCTCGGTGACCGCTTCGGGCGCCGTCCGGTGCTGCTGCTGTCCGGTGTGCTGTTCACGCTCGGGGCACTGCTGTCGGCCGCCGCTCCCGCACTGACCGTGCTGCTGCTCGCCCGGGTGGTGCTCGGCGCCGGGGTGGGCGCCGCCTCCGTACTGGTCCCGGTCTACATCGCCGAACTGGCCCCGGCCCGCATCCGGGGAGCCCTGGTGGCCGGCTACCAGCTCCTCACCACGCTCGGCATCGTGCTCGCCTACGGCGTCAACGCGGTGTTCGGTGACAGCCAGGCGTGGCGCTGGTCGCTCGGACTGGCCGCCGTGCCCGGCCTGCTGCTGGCCGGCGGGGTGCTGCTCGTGCCGGAGTCGCCCCGCTGGCTGGTGGCCCGCGGACGGCTGGACGCCGCCCGTGACCTGCTGCGCAGGGTGCGCGGCCAGGCCGACGTGGAGGAGGAACTGCGCGAGATCGAGACGGTGCACCGGCAGGAGACGCGGCGGAGCGGCGGCTGGCGCGACCTGAACGCGCCCTGGGTGCGTCCGATGGTGCTGATCGGTGTGCTGGTCGCGTTCTTCGCCAACGGCTGCGGCATCAACCTCGTCATCTACTTCGCCCCGCAGATCCTCCAGACCGCGGGGATGGGCTCCAGTTCCTCCCTGCTGGCCACGGTGGGCCTCGGCGTCGTCAACGTGCTGTTCACGGTGGTGGGCATGGCCCTGGTGGACCGGGTCGGACGCAAGCCGCTGCTGCTGGCGGGCGCCGTCGGCATGACGGTCACCCTGGCCGCGCTCGCCGTGGTGATGTCCGTGCCCGGACTGCCCGGCGCCAACTGGCTGTCGTTCGCCTTCCTCTGCCTCTACATCGTGATGTACGCGGTGAGTCCGGGGCTGGTCGCCTATGTCGTCATCTCGGAGATCTTCCCGCTGCATGTGCGGGCCAAGGCGACCGGCGTGGCCACCTTCGTCATCTTCGCCACCAACCTGGTGATCGGCCTGACCTCGCTGCCGATGCTCGACGGACTGGGCACGCCCACCACCTTCTGGCTGTTCACCGCGGTCTGTGTGCTGTTCGTACTGTTCTGTCTGCGCATGCCGGAGACCAAGGGCCGGACGCTGGAGCAACTGGAGGAACGCTTCCGTGCCGCCGCCGAGGAACGCCACCGCCTCCGCGGCGCGTGACCGGCCACTCGTGCACGTTCGCGTGCACGGCCGCACCCGGACGCAGTAGGGTGTCGGCCGACCGGCAAGACGTAGGAGGTTGACCCGTGTCCGAGTCCTCGGCCGAGCGCCGGCAGGCCATGCTGGAGCATGTGCGGGCCCACGGGTACGCCGGAGCCGGGGAACTGGCGCGCGAGTTCTGCGTGGACGGGTCGACCGTGCGCCGTGACCTGGCCCAGCTGGAGCGGGCCGGGCTGGTGCGCCGCACCCGGGGCGGGGTGCTGCCCGCCGATCCCGCCGAGGCCGTCGACACACCGTACGACGTGCGCCGCAGCCAACGGTCCGAGGCGAAGCGGGCGCTGGGCGAGGCCGCCGCGGAGCTGGTCGAGGACGGTCAGTCACTGATCATCGACAACGGTTCGACCATGTACCACGTGGCGGCGGCGCTGCGGCAGCGGCAGCGCCTGACCGTCATCACCAACGACCTGATGGTCGCCCTGTGCCTGTCCGGCCACCCCACCCACCAGCTCCACGTGACCGGTGGCGTCATGCTCGACACCGTCTACACCCTGGTGGGTCCGGGTGCCGTGGCGTCGCTGCGCGGACTGCACGTCGACTGGGCCTTCCTCGGCGCCGAAGGCGTGCATCCACGGGCCGGGGTCACCAACGTCAACGTGGTCGAGATCGCCGTCAAGCAGGCGATGATCGAGGCGGCGGAACGGGTCGTCGTCGTGGCCGACAGCTCCAAACTGGGCCGCAGGTCCCTGGCCCCGGTGTGCGAGCTGTCCGCCGTGTCCGCCCTGTTCACGGACGACGGGCTGCCCGAGGAGGAGCGCGCCGCGTACGGGGCCGCCCTGCGCTGCGTCCCCACCGTCGGCGGCGGCCGGCGATAGCCCCGGGCCGCTGACCCGCCCCTCAGGAACCGTGCCGATATACCTGCACGCTTTCGCTTATTGACTGCACGTTTCCGTGCGTGATGGGCTGATGCCCTGCCTCCCATTCCCTTGCCTCACGGGCATGCTCCACGGAAGGACTCCGATGACCGGCCCCTCCCCCTCCTCCCCCGCCGGCTACCTGGCCGACATCGACGCCCAGCCCGACGCGCTGCTGCGGCAGGCGGACAGTCCGCTGCCCGCCGCGCTCTCCGGGATCGACCTGGGCCGGTACGACCGCGTCGTCCTGACAGGCATGGGCTCCTCCCTCTACTCCTTCGTGCCGGTCGAGCGCGCCCTCGCGGCGGCGGGACTGCCCGTCTGGCGCCTCGACGCCGGGCAACTGCTGGACACCCCCGAGCGGATCACCCCGGGCACGCTGCTGTGGGCCACCTCCCAGTCCGGCCGCAGTGGCGAACTGGTCGCCCTGCTCGACCGGCTCACCGGCCCGGCGCGGCCCCGCACCGTCCTGGCGACGACCGACGACTCCACCAGCCCGCTGGCCCTCGCCGCCGACGTACTGGTCGAACTGCGCAGCGGCCCCGAGGCGACCGTCAGCACCAAGAGCTACGTCAACACCCTGGCCGCCCACCGGCGCGTCCTGGCCGCCCTCCACGGCGGCGAGAACGACCAGGCGCTCACCGACGGACTGCGCCGCACCGCCGAGGAACTGCGCACGCTGCTCGCCGGCCGGCCGCTCCCCACCGGCCTCGCCGGACAGGCCCTGGCCGCCGCGTACCCCCGGTTCGCCTACGTCGGGACCGGCGCCGACGCGGCCACCGCGCTGACCGGCGCGCTCATCACCAAGGAGGCCAGCCGGGTGGCGGCCGAGGGCTATGTGGGCGGGGCCTTCCGGCACGGCCCGCTGGAGCTGGCGGGCCCCGGTCTGACCGTGCTGCTGTTCGGCACCGGCGACGCGGACGACGCCGTACTGCCCGCGCTCGCCCGGGACCTGACCGCCGCCGGCTCGACCGTGGTGACGGTGGGCCCGCGCGCCTACCCGGGAACCGGGCACCTGCCCACCCCGGCGGGCGGCGGCACCTTCGAGCGGCTCGTGTTCGGGATGGCACACGTCCAGCAGCTCACCGTGGCGCTGGCGCGGGCGGCCGGGCAGGTCCCGGGCGAGTTCCGCTTCGGCCGCAAGATCACGGACACGCTGTGAGCGGGCACCGCACGGATGCCCCCGTCACCGTCGGCCTGGACCTGGGCGGCACCGGCGTCCGGGCCCTCTCCTGGCGGGACGGCCGGACGGTCGCGTCGGCGAACGCGCTCAGCGCCGAACTCGGTGCCGGACCGGTCCCGGAGCGCGTCGGCCGGCTGGCGGGGCTCGTCACCGGCGTGCTGCCGCCCGGTACCTCCGCCGCCGCCGTGGGGATCGGCGCGAGCGGTCCGGTGGACAACGCCGCCGGTGTCGTCCACAACCAGGACACGCTGCCGTGGTTCTCGGACTTTCCTCTGGTCGCGTCCCTGCGGGAGCGACTGGGCGTGCCGGTCGTCATCGACAACGACGCGGTGAGCGCGGCCCTCGGAGAGCACGCGGCCGGAGCCGGCCGACGGTGCGACCGGATGCTGATGATCACGCTCGGCACCGGCATCGGTGCCGCGATGCTGGTCGACGGCCGCCCGGTACGCGGCCTGGACGGCGCTCACCCCGAGGGCGGCCACCTCCCGGTGACCTCCGATCCGGCCCGCTGCTACTGCGGTCTGACCGGCTGCTGGGAACAGGCCGCCTCGCGCGGCGCCCTGCAACGCATGCTGCGCGTCCGCCTCGGCGAGGACCATCCGGGCAACGAGACACTGCGGTACGGCAGCGAGGCGGCGGCGACCGATCCGGCGGTCCGGCGGATCTTCACCGAGTACGGCGTTCTGGTCGGCCGCGGCCTGGCCGCGCTGCACGCCCTCTACCAGCCGAGGGTCACGGTCATCGGCGGCAGCGCGGCCTCTTGCCTGCCGCTGTTCGCCGACGGACTGCGCCGGTCGCTGGCGCGCTCGGCCGAGTACGCGGTGCCGTCCGAGATCCGCCCCGCCGAACTGGGGGACAACGCCGGCGCGGTCGGCGCGGCGGTCCTCGCCCTCGGCCTCGGCGCGGCACCGCCCGGGTGCTGATGGCGCGCGAAGGGCGTCCACCGGGACGGACGCCCTCCCCCGCACGGCTCAGGACGGGTCGGCCGCCGCCTCGCCCTTCTCGTCCGTGACGCCGACCTCCAGGAGCGCGCTCTCGGTGGTGCCCAGGTAGGCCAGGCTCTTCGCGTCGAACACCCAGTAGCCGTTCGCGTCCTTCGCGCCGGAGCCGCCGGAGCCGCCGGAGCCGCCGGAGGCCGTGTACGTGAGGCCGATGCCCGTCCGCCCTGTCGGGGTCTCCGGCGCGCACGCGAGCGCGCAGTGACATCTCCACACTTCACCCTGTCCGCCGCGCCGCCCGCGCTGCGGTGAGGTGGGTCACACCGTCATGGCCGGGCGGCGATCTGGCGCAGCAGGTCCATCACCGCTCGGGCGCGGGCGGTCTGGGTCATGCCGTCCACGGAGGCGATCTTGACTTCGAGCGGGGGTCCGCCGTCCCGGAGCCGGAGTGCGGCGACCTCGCCGCCGCCGTAGGTCTGGCTGGTCGCGGGCCGCTGGTTGAGCACGGAGTAGCCGAGTCCGCGGGCGACCAGGGAGCGTACGGTCTCGTAGCTGCGGGTGCGGTAGCGGACGTCGGGGGCGGTGCCGGTGGCGGCCACCAGGGAGTGGAAGTAGTCCCGGCTGTGCGGGAGGTCCAGCAGGACGAGCGGTTCCGCGGACAGTTCGTTCAGTTCCACGCTGTCCCGGCCGGCCAGGGGGTGGCCGGCCGGGACGAGGACGTAGGCGGGGGCGAGCGCGATCGTCTCGCCGCGCAGTTCCGGGGCGGCCGACAGTCCGAGGCCGTAGGTGAGGGCGAAGTCGATGCGTCCGGCCGTCAGGGCCTGGACGAGCTGGTCCGTCTCGGCCTCGACCACGTCGATCTCGATGCCCGGATGGCGTTCGGTGCACTCGCTGAACAGGGGTGGCAGGTAGTACGGGGCGAGGGTCACGAAACAGCCGACGGTGACCGGTCCGGCGAGTTCCTCGCCCTCTCCCCTGGCCTCCCGTTCGACCTCGCGGGCGCGGGCCAGCAGGTCCCGGGCCTGCTGCTGGAGCCGCTCCCCGGCGGGGGTCAGGGTCAGTCCCCGGCCCCGGCGCCGGATGAACAGCTGTACCCGCAGGTCCCGTTCCAGGTTGTAGACGGCAGCGGACACGGCGGACTGCGCGATGTGCAGTTCCTGCGACGCCTCCGTCATCGACCCGCGCTCGGCGGCGACCAGGAAGTAGCGGAGCTGTACGAGGGTGAAACCCAGCGGTGACGTCATGCGAGGTCCTTGTGCGCGGTGAACCGTGTCCGCGCCGACTGTATCGGCGGCGCCTAGACCCGCTCGGACGGTACGTCCTCGGGCCGCAGCAGCGCGCGGCCGGCGGTCTCCTTCAGGGAGAGGGCGGCGACCAGGCCGCCCACGGCGAACACCATCAGGTACGGGCCGGGCACCAGGGTGGAGCCGGTCGCCGAGATGAGCACGGTCATCAGGTAGGGCACGGTGCCCGCGAACAGCGCCGCGGTGATGTTGTAGGCGACGGACAGTCCGCTCTGCCGGGTGCGGGTGGGGAAGATCTCCGCCGACCACACCGCGTAGGTGCCGAGGATGGCCGCCAGGATCGCGCCGAGGAGGAGTCCGGCGATCCAGGTGCCGGTGAGCCCGGTCCGCATCAGGAGGAAGGCGGGGGTGGACAGGACCAGCAGCGCCGCCGTCGCCCCGACGAACACCGGCTTGCGGCCCACCCGGTCGGAGAGCCTGCCGAACAGCGGCACCAGCACCAGGCCCAGCAGGGAGATGACGGTGGACAGCAGGGCGGCGCTGTCGGCGGAGTGGCCGAGGTGGTCGGTCTCGTAGGTGACGAGGTAGGTCAGTACGGCGTAGAAGGGGACGTGCATGGCGGCCATCAGACCGGCCGCCTGGAGCAGCTCCCGCTTGTGGGAGCGGAGCAGTTCGCGGGCGGGGCTGCTGGGCACTGCGCCGTTGGCTTCGAGCGCCCGGTACTCGGGGGTGTCCTCGATCTTGTTGCGGATGACGTAGCCGATGACACCGAGCGGCGCGGCGACCAGGAAGGGCACGCGCCAGCCCCAGGCGGTGAGCTGGTTCTCGTCGAGCCCCGCGGACAGCAGCAGGAAGACGAACGAACCGGCGAGGAAGCCGAGCAGGGAGCCGACCTCCAGCCAGCTCACGCCGAATCCACGGCGGCGGCGCGGCGCGCTCTCGGCGAGGAAGCTGGCCGCGCTGCCGAACTCGCCGCCCGCCGCGAAGCCCTGGACCAGCCGCAGCACCACCAGGAGTATCGGGGCGGCGATGCCTATCGCGTCGTAGCCGGGGAGCAGTCCGATGGCCAGGGTCGCGCCGGACATCATGAAGATGACCAGGGACAGGGTGCGCTTGCGGCCGATCCGGTCGCCGAGCGGTCCGAAGACCAGGGCGCCGACGGGCCGGATGCCGAACGAGACGGCGAAGACGCCGAACACGGCGAGCAGTCCGGTCGTACTGTCCTCGGCCGGGAAGAAGACGGTCGCGACCGTACCGGCGAGATAGGCGTAGGCCGCCCAGTCGAACCAGTGTACGAACACGCCGACGGCTCCCGCGGCGACACTCCTGCGCAGCGCTGCGACGTCGGTGGCCGGCTCGGCCTCGGTCGTCATCGTGGCACTGCTGTCACGCGTGGGCATACGCGCCTCCTTGGGGAAAAGGGGTGGAGAAGCCGGAGCAGTGCGGGTGCCGCCGGCGCCGTGCTCTCAGGGCGAGGGCAGGCCGGTCAGGGGGGTGGGGCTGGTCAGCTCGCGGAGTTCCGCCTCGGTCAGCGGCGCGCGCTCGGGGATCGCCGGGGCGGGGCCGGGCCGGCCCGCGCGGCGGGGCGGGGAGCCGGCCGGCGCCCGGACGGTGCGGGCCCCGTGGCAGGCGCCCGCCGCGGCGTCGGCGTGGCCGGGTGTGTCGTGTCCGGTCCGGTGCCGGCCGCGGTCGTGCGCCGCTGTCGCCGTCGTCATGCCGTGGCCTTCCCGGCCCGCGTGGCGCGGTCCACGCCGGTCCAGGCCAGCGCGAGGGCCGCGTCGAGCAGGGCCCGTTCGGCCGTGCCGCCCACACAGTGCGCGGCGAACTCGCGCTGGTGGTTGGTGGCGGGCAGGGAGCCGATGCCGATGTAGGGGTGGATGGCCGGCACCGCCTGCGAGACGTTGCCCATGTCGGTGGAGGCGCGGTTCATCCGGGCGGCCTGGCCGGGCTGCGCGAACTCCCGTCCCAGCGCGAGGGCGTTGGCCCGGTAGTGCCCGAGGGCCCGCTCGTCCGTACGGAACTCCGCGTACGGCTTGCTCTCCGGCTCGATCTCCAGGTCGCAGCCGGTCGCGAGGGCCCCCGCCTCGAAGGCCCGTATGACCCGGGGCTCCAGCTCGGCCAGTTCGGCGAGTGACTCGGCCCGTACGTACCAGCGTCCGGTCGCCCGCTCCGGGATGGCGTTCGGGGCGTCACCGGCGTGCGTCACGACACCGTGCACCCGCGCCGAGGCCGGCAGTTGCTGGCGCAGCAGCCCGATGGCGACCTGGGCCACCGTGAAGGCGTCGGCCGCGTTGATCCCGGCCTCCGGATAGGCGGCGGCGTGCGCGGACTTCCCGGTGTAGGAGATCTTGGAGTGGCTGACCGCGAAGGGGCGGGCCTCGGCGACGTCGACCGGCGCCGGGTGCGCCATCATCGCGAGGTCGACGCCGGTGAAGGCGCCCCGGTCCAGCATCTCGATCTTGCCGCCGCCGCCCTCCTCGGCCGGGGTGCCTTAGACCTCGACGGTGAGGCCCGCGTCGTCGGCGACGGCGGCGAGGCCGAGCGCGGCGCCGACCGAGCTGGCCGCGATGAGGTTGTGTCCGCAGGCATGACCGAGGCCGGGCAGCGCGTCGTACTCGGCGCACAGCGCGATCCGCACCGGCCCGCTGCCGAACCGGGCGTGGAAGGCGGTGTCCAGGCCAAGGTAGGAGGCGGTGACGTCGAATCCGGCGCGGTCCAGCGGCTCGGGCACGCGGGCGGCCGCCCGGTGTTCCTCCCACGCGGTCTCCGGATCGGCGTGCAGCCGCTCGGACAGGCCGGTCAGCTCCTCGGCGTGCCGGGCGACCGCCCGCCGGACCGCCTCCTTCAGCGCGCCGCCCATCACAGGTTCCCGGGGACGCCGTACGAGGGCGAGGCCGCGGGGTCGAGTCCGCGCCGCACATAGTCGTCCCGCTGCGGCAGCCATACGTCGAGGAGGTCGCCGAGCCGGTCCACGGGGTCCTCGGCCCAGTCCACCCGCAGGTCGGTCACCCGCCAGCCGACGTCCGCGACGACCGCCAGGCCCGCGGAGTGCACCGGCCCCTCCTCGCCGCCGGCGGCGACGGCCGCCCGCATGGCGGTGAGCAGCCGCTCCTCCAGCTCTCCCGTGGCGGTGGCGTACGCGTCGAGGAGTACGCCGGGCAGGTGCTCGCCGCAGAGCATGTTGCCGGCGGCGACCGCGCCGTCGGCGGTGGCCGAGGCATGCCTGCCGAGGGTGTGCGAGCCGCTGTAGGCGTACCCGGGGCCGGTGCGGCCCAGTACGGTCAGCTGCCGGTAGGCGATGTCGGCGCTCTCCTCGGTGACCTCCCGCAGCGCCCGCTCCGCGTCGCCGTGCGCGGCGAGCCGCTCCAGCAGGGCGGTGCCGAGCCTGGGGTCGGTGATGTTCTGCGAGGTCGCCGCGCCGGCACCGGGCCGCAGATGGACGACCCGGGCGGCGACCGCCGGGCTGGACGAGGCGGCCGCGACGCCGAACCGCTCGCCGTCCCGGACCACCAGGGAGAACGTCATGCTCCTGCCTCCTCGGACGGTTCGGGGATCACGGCGATCGCGTCGATCTCGCACAGCCACTCCGGGCGGGCCAGGGCGGAGACCACCAGGCCGGTGGAGATGGGGTGGACGCCCCTGGTCCAGCGGCCCACGGTGCGGTAGACGGCTTCGCGGTAGCGCGGGTCGACGAGGTAGATGGTCAGTTTGGCCAGGTGCTCCATCCGGCTGCCCGCCTCTTCGAGCAGCGTCTTGATGTTGGCCATGGCCTGCTCGGCCTGGGCCTCGGCGTCACCGATGCCCACGGACTCGCTGGTGTCGAGGTCCTGGCCGATCTGGCCCCGGACGTAGACGGTGCGGCCGGCGACGACGGCCTGGCAGAGGTCGTTGTCGAGATTCTGCTCGGGGTAGGTGTCGCGGGTGTTGAACGGGCGGACGCGGGTGTGTCCGCCGGCGGTGATCGGGGCCTTGGCCGGACGGCCCTCGCTGGTGGAGGTCATGGGGGTGCTCCTCAGTTCTGCGGGGTCGCGGGTGCGGTGCCGTACGCGAGGTAGGCGCGCCGGGTCGCGATGTGGTCGGCCACGTACCGGGCGTCGTGCCAGACACCCCAGATGAAGCTGGACCCGCGGCGGGACAGCCAGGGCAGGCCCAGGAAGTAGACGCCGGGCTCGCGGGAGACTCCGCGCCGCTGGTCCGGCCGGCCCCGCTCGTCGAACGCGTCGACCTGGAGCCAGCCGTAGTCGGTGGCGAAGCCGGTGGCCCAGACGATCGAGGTGACGCCGGCCGCGGCCAGGTCGAGTTCCAGGCGGGGGTCGGTCACGCACTCCGGGTCGGGCCCGAGGACGTGGGCCTCCGGTTCCTCGGGCAGGTCGAGGCCGTTGCGTTCCACGTACTCGTCGGCCGCCCGCAGGAGCGCGAGGTACTTGGTGTCACCGAGCGCGATGTTGTCGGCGAGGTCGGGCGCGAAGCGCAGGACGCCGTCGGCGCAGGACGCGGTCATGCCGACGAGTTCGACGCCGGTGGCGGCCAGGGCCCGGAAGTCCACGGTGTGGCCGCCGCGGGCGCCGCTGACCGCGATGGTGACGTGGGCGGCGCCCTCGGGCGGCGTCTGGGCGTCCCAGAGTCCGAGCACACCGAGCCACCAGCAGAAGTCACGTCCGCGGTACCGGCGGGGCGGACGGTCGTGCGGTCCGACGGAGAGGAGGACCCGGCGGCCGGAGCGGCGCAGCTCGTCGGCGATCTGGACGCCCGAGGAACCGGCGCCGACGACGAGGACCGCGCCCTCGGGCAGCTGCTCCGGGTTGCGGTACCCGCTGGAGTGGATCTGTACCGGGACGGTGCCGTCCGGGACGAGGGGCGGGATCACGGGCCGCTGGAACGGCCCCGTCGCGGCCACGACGAAGCGGGCGTCGATGGATCCCCGTGACGTCTCGACCCGGAAGCCGGGCCGGCCGGCGTGCTTGCGCACCGAGGTCACCTCGACACCGCACCGGACGGGGGCGCCGATCTTCTCGGCGTACGCGGCGAAGTAGTCGGCGACCTGCTCCTTCGAGGCGAAGCCGTCGGGGTCGACGTCGGGGAACTCCATGCCCGGGAAGCGGTCGTGCCAGGCGGGCCCGTTCGCGACCAGGGAGTCCCACCGCTCGGAGCGCCATCGCTCGGCCACCCGGTCCCGCTCCAGGACGAGGTGCGGGATGCCGTGGGCCCCCAGGTGCTCGCTCACCGCCACGCCGGCCTGGCCCGCCCCGACGACGACCACTTCAGTCTGTTCACTCGGCATTTCGCCTCCGCTCGTGCGGCAGTCCATCCGGTGTCGCGTTGACTGTGCTACCGCACGAACATCCTCAGCGGCCCTCGTAAACCCTGTCCAACAGATGTTTCCGTTGTAGGCAATCGGTTTTACAGATGTGAATCGGGGCGCGGGACGGGAACTTCCGGTCGGCCTCGCGCGTTGCGGAGAGCGACTTGATCGTTTTGATGTGAGACACGGCGGTGGCGCCGTCGTCGGGGGAAGTGAGCAACCCATGGCCATGGTGGGCCTGTTCTGGATCGCCGAGGGCGATGTGTACGTGGGCGCGAAGCCGTCCGGTCTGGCTCCCGGGGTACGCCTGTCCCCCGAGGGCGTCGTGGCCCTCGGGGACGGACAGTCCGGCCTCCACCTGTGGGAGGACGTGCGGAGCCTGACGGTGACGGACGTGCCCGTGAAGACGGTGATGCGGCGGGTCGGCGCGGTCACGGGCATGGCGTGGACCACGGTGCTGAATCTCGTGGACCCTGGCTCGGGCGGGGCGGACGACGCTCCGGGGCTGATGACGCTGAACGTCAAAACAGCCACTGGAGACCATGAGTTGGCGGCCTACGTGGCCGCGGCCGTCGGCTACTCCCAGGCCGAGACCGACCTCTCCCGCGCCCTCCTGACCCGCCTCGCGGAGGGCGCCGCGACGATGACCACGACCCTGGCGGCCATGTCGGAGTGGGGCCGCACGTGGGAAGGGGGCTCGCCCCGGGAGGCGGAGCGGGAGGCGCTCCTGCGGGAGTGGCTCGGCTAGGGGCCCGCCCTGCCCCAGAGCCTCGCCGTCACCCTGCCGATCCCTCGTGGAACCACGAGGACACCGGCGCGGTCTGAGAGTGGTAGTGGCAGTGGCTTCGTGGACCCGGCACACACGCATCCGGCGGGCCGGTCGGGGCCGCACGATGTACGGGGGTCGTGGTGAACCAGGTGCTCTATGGCGAACGGTCGCGCAATCCGCTGTCCCGGACCGTGGAGCTGACCGGGGACCGGTTGCGGGTGGGCTCGAGGACCACTCCCCTGTACGAGCTGAACCTCGGCGCCATGGCCGAGGCGTACCAGCGGGGCCGCTGGCTCGGCGGGGGTGGCACGGAGCGCCCGCCGCACACGCTGGCGGACGGCGCCGGCATCGTCCCGGTCACCCGCGTCACCGGTTCCTGCACCCCGGTGAGGGCTCGGCATGCCGCCCGGTTCGCCCACCAGTTGGGGAACCTCGCGGTCCTGCGGTGCGGCGGGCCCGGACAGGTGGCCGCCCTGTCCGCCCGGGGCCGGGCCGAGGGGGTGCCCCTGTGGATCGCGCGGCGGTTCGCGCCGGGACCCGCCGGGCAGATCGCCGTCGCCGTGGAACGGCGCCTGGTGCGCGTGGACGTATGGGGACCCCATGCTCCCGTCCTGCGGCTGCGGGCACCGTACGGCTTCCGCCCGGACGCCCCGGAGCCGTCGAAGGGCCTGCGGCTGACCGTCGCCGACACGGCAGCCGGCCTCGGTCTCGAGAAGAACTGGCGCAAGTCCCGGAGTCTCGTGGAGGTACGGATCCCGGGGCGGCACTGGGTCCTGCGGCGGGAGAACGCGACGAGTTCGCGGCTGCTGTGCAATGACCGGCCCGTCGCCCTGCTGACCCGTCTGCCAAGCCGGCTCGCGCGCGAACCGGGCATGGTGCTGCTGCCGTTGGCTCCCGTGCACTACGCGAGCGGTGACCCGTTGGACGCCGTCATGGCCCAGCTCTTCGCCGCCGCCTTCGGGCTCGGGGACACGACGGGCTCGGCACGGTTCCGCGCGGAACGGGGACGCCCCGTGTACCGGGGCGAGCCCGCCGCCGCCGACGACGACGCGTGGGGCCGTCCTTGGTACAGCAACCTCGGCAGGGGACGCCCGGACAACGAACCCGGCGGGGGTGACGGCTGGGGCGCGGACGGAGGAGACGGAGGCGGGGGCGACGGCGGGGGCGGTGATGGCGGAGGCGGAGGCGAGTGACTCGGCGCCCGGGCCGGCAACCAATGAAGCAGAGATAAAGAAAATCAATTCCTGAGCGTTGACGACTTAAAAATCTCAAGATACAAATGAACAGTGAGCGCGTCGCCGAGAGCAGGGAGCCGAGGGTGGACTGGCAGGAACTGACGGACCTGACGCGCGGGCAGCCGTTCGTGGTCGAGCGGGTCCGCCTCGCACGCGGCGGCGTCGCGATCGAGGGGGAGTTCGAACCCCCGCAGCTGGCCCAGCTCAGCATCGACGACCAGGTGTTCGTCGCCGCGTTCGTACGGTCGCACGGTTCCATCAAGGAGATGGAGCGGATCTTCGGGGTGAGCTACCCGACGGTCAAGTCCCGGCTGAAGCGGATCGCCGAGCAGCTCGACTTCGTCGACACCGACCCCGCGCCCGTCGACGCCGCCGCCGTGGTCGGCCGACTGCGGCGGGGCGAGATCAGCGCCCAGGAGGCACTGGCCGAGCTGGAGGGCTCCCGGTGATCCCCTGCCTCGTGACCGTGGGCCTCCGACGTCCGGACGGCCGCCGGAGGCGGCTGTACATCCCGGTCCCGCTGGTCCTGCTGGTGCTGTCCCCGCTGATCCTGCTCGCCGTACTGGGCGCCGTCGTCGCCTGCCTCGCCACCGGGGTGCGCCCCTTGGGCGCGCTGCGCGGTGCCGGGCGCGTGCTGTGGGCGCTGCCCGGCACGCGGTTCGAGCTGGAGTACCACCGCACGGCCGTACTGGTAAGCGTCAGATGAGCAGGAGGAGAGACAGTGGCGATGAACGAACAACGCCGTCAGGTCCTGGAAATGCTGGCCGAGGGCAAGATCACCGCGGATGCGGCCGAGCGGCTGATCGCCGCCCTGGAACAGGACCGGCCCGCGTCACCGCCGGGCGCCTCCGGCCCCAAGTCCCGCCCCAAGTACCTGCGCGTGCTGGTGGACGCGGCGGACGACTCCGGTGACGGGGCGAGCCGGGTCAACATCCGGGTGCCGCTGCAACTGCTGCGCGCGGGGGTCCGGCTCACGAGCCTCCTCCCTCCCCAGGCGATCACCAAGGTCAACACGGAGCTGAGCAAGGCGGGGGTGCCGATCGACCTCGGCGAGCTCAAGCAGCAGCACCTCGACGACCTCATCGAGCATCTCGACGAGGTCTCCGTCGACGTCGACGACCCCGATGCCAAGGTGCGGGTGTTCTGCGAGTGACGGCGGCGCCGGGCGGCGGCAGCTCGCCGGCGGAGCGCCTCCGGCGGCGGGACCGTCCCGGTGTCGTTCCCGCCCCGGTATCACCTCACGCCCGGATGGCGGAGATGTCGAACTGCAGCCGGATCTTCTCGCTGACCATCGCCCCGCCCGCTTCGAGGCGCTGGTTGTAGACCAGGCCCCACTCGGTGCGGTCGATCGTGGTGGTGCCGTCGAAACCGGCGCGCTCGTAGCCGAAGGGGTCCATGACCGAGCCGAGGTAGTCGAGCTGGAGGTCGACGGGCCGGGTGATGCCGCGGATGGTCAGGTCGCCCGTCATACGGAAGTTCTCCCCGCCCTCGTGCACGGTGGACGTGCTGCGGAACACCATCTCCGGGTAGCGGCTCGCGTCGAAGAAGTCGGCGCCGACGAGGTGGGCGTCGCGCTGCTCCACGCCCGTGTCGACGCTGGCCACCTTGATGACGAGGTGCGCCCGCGACTCGGAGGGCCGGGCCCCGTCGAAGTACAGCTTGCTGTCGTAGTCGGCGAAGGAGCCCCGTACCGTCGTCACCATCGCGTGCCGCACGGAGAACCCGATGCGGCTGTGCGGACGGTCGATGGTCCACTCACCGGTCAGCGCGCGCAGCCTGGGGTCGAGCGCGACACCGGCGGGCGTGACCTCCTCCACCGGCGCACGGAAGTCGACAGGTGACGCCTGCTCGGCGGTCGCGCTCTGGCGACGGCTGAAGATACCCATGAGGTCGTAAGCCCTTTCGACTCGGTCGCTCCGTGCTATCACGGAGTCGGCGGCGGAGGGACGGCGAAATAGGCGGCCTCGTCCGGGTTCCATGCCGCCGACCGCAAAACTGCACAAGTTCCCCGTGTCTGCGACACGGTTTCGGCGTCCGCCCCCCAGTCGAAGGTGTGTGCGGAATCCCTCCGTCGACCGTTCCGGCATGAGTAGGGTGCTCCGCATGAGGGCACTTGTGTTGTCCGGTGGCTCCGGTACTCGTTTACGTCCCATCACCCACACGTCCGCCAAGCAGTTGGTTCCCGTCGCCAACAAGCCGGTGCTCTTCTACGGCCTGGAGGCGATCGCGGACGCCGGGATCACCGAGGTGGGGATCGTCGTCGGGGACACCGCGGAGGAGATCCGGGAGGCGGTCGGTGACGGTTCGCGGTTCGGCCTCGACGTCACCTACATCCCGCAGGAGGAACCGCTGGGTCTGGCCCACGCGGTGCTCATCGCCCACGAGTTCCTCGGCGAGGACGACTTCGTCATGTACCTCGGTGACAACTTCGTCGTCGGCGGGATCACGCCGCTGGTGGACAGCTTCCGCGCGGAACGTCCGGACGCTCAGGTGCTGTTGACGAAGGTCCCCGATCCCGGGCGGTTCGGGGTGGCCGAACTGGACGCCCAGGGGCGGCTGATCGGGCTGGAGGAGAAGCCGAGGACGCCCAAGAGCGACCTCGCGCTCGTCGGCGTCTACCTCTTCACTCCGGCCGTGCACGAGGCCGTCCGCGCCGTCCGGCCCTCCTGGCGCGGGGAGTTGGAGATCACGCACGCCATCCAGTGGCTGATCGACGAAGGGCGCGACGTCCGCTCCACGACCGTCTCCGGTTACTGGAAGGACACCGGCAACGTCACCGACATGCTGGAGGTCAACCGGTCGGTGCTGGAGACCGTGGAACCGCTCAGGGCGGGCACGGTCGACGCGGACAGCGAGATCATCGGCCGGGTGCGCGTCGAGGAGGGCGCCCGGGTCGTGCGCAGCCGGATCGTCGGCCCCGTGGTCATCGGTGCCGGCGTCGTCGTCGAGAACGCCTACATCGGCCCGTTCACCTCGCTCTCCGAGGGTTGCCGGATCGTGGACAGCGAGATCGAGTACTCCATCGTGCTGCGCGGCTCGTCGGTGACGGGCGTACGGCGGGTGGAGGCCTCGCTCATCGGGCGCGACGTCGAGGTCACGCCCGCCCCGCGCAACCCGTCGGCGCACCGGTTCGTGCTCGGCGACCACAGCAAGGTGCAGATCTCCTCATAGCGTCTCCTCACAGCGTCTCCTCATAGCACTCCACCCCGGCCCCCACCTCGGCAGAAAGGTTCCACCACATGAGCTTCAGGGTTCAGCCGACCGCCCAGGTCGACGATTCCGCCACGGTCGGCGACGGGTCGGCGGTCTGGGACCTGGCCCAGATCCGGAAGGACGCGCGGCTCGGCAGCGGCTGCGTCGTGGGCCGGGGAGCCTATGTCGGCCCCGGGGTGCGGATCGGCGACAACGTGAAGCTCCAGAACTACGCGCTGGTCTACGAGCCCGCGGTGCTCGCCGACGGCGTGTTCGTCGGCCCGGCGGCGGTGCTCACCAACGACCACTTCCCCCGGTCGGTGGACGTGACGGGCCGGCTGAAGCGGGGCGGCGACTGGGAGGCCGTGGCGGTCGTGGTCGAGGAGGGGGCCTCGCTAGGGGCCCGTTCGGTCTGCGTGGCCCCGGTGCGCGTCGGCCGCTGGGCGCTGGTCGCGGCGGGCGCCGTGGTGACCCGGGACGTACCCGACTTCGCGCTGGTGGCGGGCGTTCCGGCCCGCCGGATCGGCTGGGTCGGCCGGGCCGGCGTCCGGCTGGTGGAGAGCGCGGGCACGCCGGGCGCCTGGGAGTGCCCGGAGACGGGGGCGCTGTACGACGAGAAGGACGGGGAACTGGTGGAGCGCGCCTGACGCCGGTCCCTGCGTTCCCAGTTGTTTTCAGCTGTTTCTCGCAAAGCCCGATTCCTCGAACACTTACCGGCATAACATGTGTACGAAGTGTGCAGACCGAGCACAATGAGCACACGAGCCAGTCGTGCCCAGGGGGGTTACGGGGTGATGGGGACACCTGTGTCCAAAGCCGGGAGCACGTGCCGATCCGGCGTCTGACGTCTGCCTTTCCACCGTCCGGCCGGTCGCGGCCCGACGGACACAGTCTGTTGAACACAGGACCCACAGGGGGGTTGGTGTGTCCGGAAGATGACCACTTCACGTCTGGCGGCGCTCGGTCGTGACGAACCGTCGCTGCTGCCGCTCGCACAACGGCTGCTGTCCCTGGCCGAGTCGGGCCTGCCCTCGATGCTGCTGCCGGGCAAGGAGGCCTTCGCCTTCACCCTGGCCGGGACGCGGGCGCCCGACGGGTCCTGGCGCGTGGAGCAGCGCGGGACCAGCAGGCGGTACGCGGCCATCACCGCGCTCGGCGTCCACCACCTGCCCGAGGACCGCCAGCGGACGGTGCTCGCGGGCCGTACCGCCCAGGAGTTCACCGGCCTGCTGGTGGAGTCGCTGCCGTCGGTGACCAACCTCGGCGACGCCGCGCTCATCGCCTGGGCCGCCGCCGAGACCGGGCACCCCAAGCTGTCCGACGCCCTGGCCCGGGTGACGGCGCTGGACGACCACCGACGGCCGCAGTACACCGTCGAGGCGGCGTGGGTGCTGTCCGCGCTGGCGGCGGCCCGCGACGCGGCCGATGTGGAGGAGCACCTCACCGCGGCCCGCGGCCGTCTGCTGCGCTCCCGCACCGGCGGCGGCCCGCTGTTCCCGCACGCCACCGGCCCCGGGCTGCTCCCCTGGTACCGGGCGCACGTGAGCTGCTTCGCCGACCAGACGTACCCGCTCCAGGCACTGGCCCGCGCCCACGCCAGTGGCCCCGGCGATCCCGAGGCACTGGCCGCGGCCGAGGCGTGTGCGGCCCGTATCTGCGAGCTCCAGGGCGAGGGCGGCCAGTGGTGGTGGCACTACGACGCGCGCACCGGCGGTGTCGTGGAGGGCTATCCGGTCTACAGCGTCCACCAGCACGCGATGGCGCCGACCGCCCTGTTCGACCTGGCCGAGGCCGGGGGCGGCGACTTCAGTGCGGCTCTCCGCAAGGGCCTGCGCTGGATGA
Source organism: Streptomyces sp. ISL-12 (assembly GCF_018614415.1). Taxonomy (GTDB): domain Bacteria; phylum Actinomycetota; class Actinomycetes; order Streptomycetales; family Streptomycetaceae; genus Streptomyces. The sequence goes on along the minus strand of NZ_JAGGOO010000016.1, from coordinate 70,194 downwards.
CGGACGTACCGGAACTGGCCGGACACCCGTCCGCCCAGGAGCCGTTGATCCTCGACGAGCTGGGCGTGACCTGGCGCAAGGTCTACCGGGGTGACCCGAAGAAGGCCGTGCGGGCGGTGCGCGGACTGTCCACGCGGGCTGCCGCGGGGCTGCGGCTGAGGACCCTGGACCGGGTGTACCGCCCGCTTTCCGTGGACCGCGAATGCCGGCCGTACGAGTTCGGTTGGATGCTCTACGCCTGGCAGGGGGGCCGGGTATGAGCGGGCGGAGGTCGTTGTTCGGGATCGAGCTGGACCCGCTGACCATGGACCAGACCGTCGAGCGCTGCCTCGCCGCGGTGCGGGAGGGCCGGCAGCTGGAGATCGGCGTGGTCAACGCGGCGAAGCTGGTCAACATGCGGCGCGACCCGCGGCTCGCGGAGGCGGTGACCGGCTGCGACCTGGTCCTCGCCGACGGGCAGGCCGTGGTCTGGGCCGCGCGGGTGCTGCGCGCCCCGCTGCCGGAGCGGGTGGCCGGGATCGACCTGTTCCTGAGGCTGCTGGCGGAGGCGGAGAAGGCCGGCATCCCGGTGTACTTCCTCGGCGCCCGGCAGGAGGTGCTCCAGGAGATGCTGCGAAGGGTCGCCGTCCGGTTCCCCGGACTGAAGGTGGCGGGCCATCGGAACGGCTACTTCGACGACTCCGAGCAGGAGACGATCGCGAAATCCATCGCCGAGAGCGGCGCCCACATGCTTTTCCTTGGCATGACCTCACCAAAGAAGGAGATCTTCACCGCCGCCCACGGCGCGCGCACCGGCGCCCGGGTCGTGCACGGGGTCGGCGGCTCCTTCGACATCCTGGCCGGGGTCACCCGGCGGGCCCCCGAGTCCTGGCAGCGCCGAGGGCTGGAGTGGCTCTACCGGGCCCTGCAGGAACCGCGCCGCCTGGGCCGGCGCTACCTCACCACCAATGCCGCCTTCGTCCTCATGACGGTCCGCGAGCGCATCCGGCTCACCCCGTCGACCGCTCCCGCGAACAGGAGTCACTGATGCGTGTCGTCGTGGTCGGACAGGGATACGTCGGCCTGCCGCTGGCCATCCGGGCCGCCGAGGTCGGACACGAGGTGATCGGCTACGACGTCGACACCCGGCGGATCAAGAGCCTCGCGGCCGGCGAGTCCTTCGTGGAGGACGTCTCCTCCGAGCGGGTCCGCGCGGCCCTGGACAACGGCACCTACCGACCGAGCGAGTCGGCTCGGGACTGCGGCGGTTTCGACGTCGCCGTCGTGACGGTGCCGACCCCGCTCCACGAGGGCACCCCCGACCTGCGGTACATCAAGGAGTCGGCGGTCACCCTCGCGCGCTATCTGCGCCCCGGGGCCACGGTCGTCCTGGAGTCGACCACCTATCCCGGCACCACCCAGGAGCTGTTCGGGCCGCTGCTGGAGGAGGGGTCGGGTCTCACCGCGGGCAGCGACTTCCGGCTCGGCTACAGCCCGGAGCGGATCGACCCCGGCAACGCGGTGTGGGGCTTCAAGGAGACCCCGAAGGTCGTCTCCGGCGTCGACGAAGCCTCGCTGAAGGCGGTCCAGGACTTCTACGGCCGACTCGTCGACACCACCGTGCCGGTGGGGTCGCCCAAGGAAGCGGAACTGGCCAAGCTCCTCGAGAACACCTTCCGGCACGTGAACATCGCGCTGGTCAACGAGATCGCGATGTTCGCCCACCACCTGGACATCGACGTCTGGCAGGCCATCGACGCCGCCTCCAGCAAGCCCTTCGGGTTCATGAGGTTCACGCCCGGGCCGGGCGTCGGCGGACACTGCCTGCCGATCGACCCCTCGTACCTGTCCTGGCGGGTGCAGCGCGAACTCGGCCAGAGCTTCCGCTTCGTGGAGCTGGCCAACGACGTCAACAACCACATGCCCGAGTACGTGACACGGCGGATCACCGACCTGTTCAACACCAGACGCCGGTCCGTCAACGGTTCCCGCGTCCTGCTGCTCGGGCTCGCCTACAAGAAGAACACCGGCGACGCCCGCGAGTCGCCCGCGCTGCGCATCTCCCAACTCCTGCTCGACATGGGTGCGCAGGTCAGGGCGGCGGACCCGCATGTCGTGGAGAGCCTGCCGGTGGACTCCCGGCTGGTGCGGGTCGAGCTCGAACCGGAGGAGCTGAAGGCCGCCGACGTGGTGGTCCTGCTCACCGACCACGACTCCTTCGACTACGAACTCGTCGCCGAACACGCCCCCTTCGTCCTCGACTGCCGCCGACGGCTGCCGTCCGGACCCACGATCGAGGTGCTCTGAAGCAATGCCGCGCATCATCTGTGTCGCCGGGGCACGCCCCAACTACATGAAGATCAAACCGGTGATGGACGCGCTGGAGCGCCGGGGCGCCGAGGTGCTCCTCGTCCACACCGGCCAGCACTACGACCCGGCCATGAACGACGTGTTCTTCACCGACCTCGGCATCCGCCCGCCGGACCGCTTCCTCGGCGTCGGCTCCGGCAGCCACGCCGAGCAGACCGGCCGGGTGATGACCGCGTTCGAGCCGCTGCTCGGCGAGGTGGCCCCGGACCTCGTCGTCGTGGTCGGCGACATCAACTCCACGCTGGCCTGCGCCCTGGTCACCGCGAAGGCCGGCCCGTTGCTGGCGCACGTCGAGGCCGGACTGCGCAGCCGTGACTGGAGCATGCCGGAGGAGGTCAACCGCGTCGCCACCGACCGGGTCAGCGACTATCTGCTGGCCCCCTCCCCCGACGCGGCCGGCAACCTGCGCGCCGAGGGGTACCGGGAGGACCAGATCCACCTGGTCGGCAACGTCATGATCGACACGCTGCTGGCCAACCTGGAGCGGGCCCGGGCCTCGGACGTCCTCGACCGGTTCGGACTGACCAAGGGCGGATACGGCCTGGTCACGCTGCACCGGCCCGCCAACGTGGACGACCCGGAGGTGCTCGCCGGGCTGCTGAAGGCCCTGGGCGAGATCGCCGGCCGCTGCCCGCTGGTGCTGCCGGCCCACCCGCGCGCGGCCGGCCGGCTGGCCGAGCTGGGGGTCCCGGCGGGCGTCCGGCTCGTGCCGCCCGCCGGTTACCTGGACTTCATCGCGCTCCAGGACGCGGCCCGGGTCGTGCTGACCGACTCGGGCGGGGTACAGGAGGAGACCACCGCCCTGGGCGTGCCGTGCGTGACGCTGCGGGACAACACCGAGCGGCCCGTCACCGTCGAGGAGGGCACCAACGTGCTCGCCGGGCGGGACCCGGCGCGCGTCGTGAGCACCGTGCACGGGGTGCTGGACGCCCCTCCCGCGCCGCGCCGGCCCGCGCTGTGGGACGGCCGGGCGAGCGACCGTATCGCCGAGGTGCTGCTGAGCGGCGGCACCGCGCGCACCCGGCCACGGCCCACCGACCGGCCCGGGTCCACCGACCAGCCCGGGTCCACCGACCAACCGGGGCCCACCGACCAACCAAGGCCTACGAGACCGACGTTCCCCATATGATCCGCTTGCCGCATATGCTCGTCGAACGCCGGGTCGCCAGGGGGTACCACCATGGATCTCGCGGAGATCTTCCGGGTCATGCGCAGGCGCTGGTACGTCCTGCTGCCCGGGCTGTTCCTGACCGCCGCACTGCTGGCCGCCGTGGCCCTGCTGGTCCCGGTGACGTACCAGTCGCAGAGCACGGTGGTACTCCTCAACTCCCAGAAGGCCACCGTCGCTTACGACGGCAACCCGTTCCTGAGCACACAGACCTCGCTCACCGGTATGGCCGACGGCCTGGCCCGCAACCTCAACTCCGACAGCTCCGTGCGGGAGCTGAAGTCTCGTGGTGCCACAGGCACGTTCGAGGCCAAGCTGGCCGACAACGCCCAGGGGCCGCTGATGTGGCTGACCGTCACGGGCACGGACGAGAAGGCCGTACTGGCCTCCGACAAGCTGCTGACGGCGTACGCCGCGGAGCGGCTGAAGGAGTTCCAGCGGCAGCAGTCGGTCGACCCGAAGGCCATGATCCGGATGACCACGGTCGTGGCCCCGCAGCAGCCGGTGGCGCAGACCAAGACGCGGCTCCAGTACCTGGTGATGGCCGGAGGGCTGGGCCTGGTGCTGAGCCTGGTCGCCGTGTTCTGGGTAGAAGCGCGCCGCCGGCCGCACGCGCCACAGCGACCGGGCTCCGCCCCGGAGCCGGACCACACCGCGCGACCGGACCGGGACACGCCGGAGCCGGACGCGCCGGAGTCGGACACGCGGGACCGGGACACGCCGGAACCGGGCAGCACCCACGGGCCCGGTGAGCCGGTCGCGGACCGGACCATCGCCCTGAGGCGTCCGCCCGCCTGGTCCCGGGCCACCGATCGCCGGACCCCTGCGGAGCCGAAGGCGGGACGCCCGGCCGTGACGCCCGCCGCCGAGCCGCTCGACGAGGAGCCGACCCATGGACAGCGTTCGCCCACCGGACAGCGGGACCGCCGCTGACCCGAGCGGCACCCCCGCCGCGGACACGGCCGGCCCGCACACCCCCGCCGCGGACACCCCCGCCGGGCACTCCCCCGGTTCGGACGCTCCCGACAGCGGCTCCCTCGGCCGGAAGGTGCGTTCCGCGGCGGGCTGGAGCCTGGCCAACACGATGGTCATGCGCCTGGGCAACTTCGCCACCGGCATCGTGCTGGCGCGCTTCGCGCTCGGCCCGGCCGAGTGGGGTGTCTACGGCATCGCCCAGACGGTCCTGCTGGTCCTGCTCTCCGCGAACGAACTCGGCGTCAGCCTGGCCGTCGTCCGCTGGGACGGCGATCCGCGCCGCTTCGCGCCGACCGTGCTCACCCTGGCCACCGCGTCCAGCGTGCTGCTCTACGCGGGCCTGTTCGTCACGGCGCCGACGGTGGCCGGACTGCTGGACTCGCCGGACGCCACCGGTGTGCTGCGGGTGATGTGCCTGTGCCTGGTGATCGACGGGGTGGCGCAGGTGCCGGCCAATTTCCTGACGCGGGAGTTCGCCCAGGGCAAGCGCATGGTCATCGACGCGCTGAACTTCGTCCTGAGCACCGCGGTGACCCTGATGCTGGCCTTCGCGGGCTGGGGGGCGATGAGTTTCGCGTGGGGCGCGGTGGCGGGCAACGTCGCCGCTCTCGTCGGCTGCGCCGTGGCCGCGCCCGGCACGCTGCGGTTCGGCTGGGACCCCGAACAGGCGCGCGCCCTCCTGCGGTTCGGGCTGCCGCTGGCCGGTGCGAGCCTGCTCGCCCTGGCCGTCGTCAACGTGGACACCATGGTCGTCGGCTCCACGCTCGGCGGGGTCTCGCTCGGTTTCTACGTACTGGCGTTCAACATGTCCGGGTGGCCGGTCCGGGTCATCTCCGAGGCGGCCCGACGGGTCTCCTTCGCGGGGTTCTCCCGGCTCGCCGGCTCCCCGGGGGCCCTCGCCGACGGCTTCAGCCGGGCGCTGGGCGTCCTGGTGGCCGGCACCGTGCCGCTGTGTGTGCTGCTCGGCGGCCTCGCCGCGCCCGTCGTCGAGCTGGTCTACGGCAGCACCTGGGTGCCGGCCGCAGCCGCGCTGCCGTGGCTGATGGCCCTGGGCCTGATCCGCATCGGCTGCGAACTCGCCTACGACTGTCTGGTCGCCGCCGGACAGCGCCGTTCCCTCATCCTCGTACAGGGCCTGTGGGTGGCCGCGCTCGTTCCCGTCCTCATCGCGGGTGCGCGGCTCGACGGCATCGTCGGTGTCGCGCAGGGGCACGTCCTGGTCGCCGCCGGGCTGATCGTCCCCGTGTTCCTGTACGCCCTCGGCCGTGCCGGGGTCGGGCTCGCCGCCGTCGGCCGGGCCTGTGCCTGGCCGTTCCTCGCGGGGGCGGTGATGACCCTGGTGGTCCTCGCCGAGCGGCGGCTCCTCGGCGACGGCACCCTCGCCCTGTTCGTCATCGGCACCAGCGCCCTGGCCTGCTACGTGGTGTGCGTGCTGCCCGGCCGGCGCTTCCTGCTCGGCTCCAAGACACCGGAGACCGTATGACGAGGCGCCGCCGTCTGACGGCCTGTCTGGCTCTGCTGCTGACCGCCGCCTGCTCCACGGGCCCCGCGCGGACGGACGGCCCCGCGGCGAGCGGACCGGCCGGAAGCGGCTCCCCGCCGCCCGCCCGCGCCCCTTCCGCCACCGCGCCGCCCGGCACCTCGGCGGCCCCCTCGGCGACCGGCTCCCCGTCGGCGGCCACGGGCAGCCCCTCGTCACCGGTCCCCCCGCCCGCCACCTCGGCGGCACCCGTCGAGGCCGCGTTCCCCGACGCCCGCAGCACCGGCCCCCGGGTCCGGCTCACGCCGAAGTCCACGGGCGACCTGAGCGTGCGGACCGACGGGGCGGTCATCAAGGGGCAGGACATCACCGGTTCGCTCGACATCTACGCGGACGACGTCACCATCGTCGACTCCCGGATCACCTCCGCCAACTGGTGGGGCGTCAACCTGCGCCCCGGCCACCACGGGCTGCGGATCCTGCACAGCACCATCACCGCGGTCCCCGGCGAGGGCCCCGACAACGGCGGGGTGAACTACGCCGTGTCCAACATGGGCACCAGCTCCGTCGAGGTCGGCTGGTGCGACATCTCGGTGTTCGGCAACGCCCTGTCCATGGGGCAGGGGCACATCCATGACAGCTACGTCCACGATCTCGTCGCCTTCCGCAACAACGGCGGCGAGTGGCAGCACCTCGACGCGGTGATCAGCGGCGGCGGCAACGACGGCGAGCTGGTGATCCGGCACAACACCCTGCTCAACCCCGCGCCCGTGGACCGCGGGGCGTCGGCCGCCGTGGGCCTTCGCCGACACCGGCCGGGTCTCCGACACGGTGATCGACGGCAACCTCCTGGCGGGCGGGGCGTACGCCCTGTACGGGGGCGGCGAGGGTGCCACCGGCATCAGGGTCACCGACAACGTCTTCTCGACCCGCTACCACCCGAACAGCGGCTTCTACGGACCGGTCACCGCCTGGAACGCGGGCGGCGCGGGCAACGTCTGGCGCGGGAACCGGTTCTCCGACGGTACCCCGGTCGTCCCCGAGCCGGCCGGCTGAGGAAGAGGATCATGCGACGTATCGTCCGCGCCCCGTGGGAGCTGCTCAAGCACGCCTTCGGCTGGATCGTCCTGTTCGAGCTGCGCAACAAGGTCCTGCTGCTGCCCTCCGCGCTGCGTCTGCGCCGGCTGGAGAACGCCGAGACCCGTCGGCTGGCGGCGGCCCTCGCTCCCCCGCCGGCCGCCCTGGTGGCGACGGTCATCGCCACCCACCGGCGGCCCGAGCAACTGCGGGCGGCGGTCCGTTCGGCGCTGGCGCAGACCGCGCGGGACCAGGTCGTCGTCGTGGTGGACGACGGTGCCGGGCTCCCGGAGCTGCCCGACGACCCCCGGCTGTTCGCCGTGTCGCTGTCCCGCAACACCGGGGTGGCCGGGGTGGTGCGCAACGTGGGCATCCGGCTGACGCGGTCGCGGTACGTGGCGTTCCTGGACGACGACAACCTGTGGGAGCCCGACCACCTGGAGCGGGCGCTGGCCGTGCTGGAGGCGCCCGGCGGGCCCGACGGCGTGTACACGGCGCTGCGCCGGGTCCTGCCGGACGGCACCGAACGGGACGTGCTGTCCGTGCCGTTCGACCGGCGCCGGGCGGCCCGGGAGTCCTTCCTCGACACCAACGCGTTCGTCGCCCGGCGCGACGGCTCCCTGCACTTCAGCCGGCTGCGCCGGACACCGCGGGTGCTGCCGCGCGAGGACTGGGAGCTGATCCGCCGGTACGGCCGGGGGCACCGGGTGCGCCACGTGCCGCACCCCACGGTGCGGTACCTGGTGAACCCGGGCAGCTTCTACACGACGTGGTCCGGGTGAGCGTCACGGTCCGGGTGTGGCCTTCAGCGCGCCCGGCCGCAGCAGGGCCGCGGCGGCGGCGCGGCTGGCCTCGCGGCCGAGGGCGGCCCGGGACGCCTCGCGCAGGAACACGGCGGCCCGGAAGCAGGCCGTGGCGAGGGGCCCGTTGCGCCGCCCGTACAGCCGTACCCGGTTGAGGGTGAGCAGGGTCCACAGCCGGGGCGACACCCGGGAGTCGCCGCCCAGGTGCACCGCCTCGGCGGTCGGCTCCAGCCGCGTGGCGTATCCCAGGTCCCGGGCACGCAGGCAGTACTCGGTCTCCTCCGAGTAGAGGAAGAACGACTCGTCCCACGCGCCGCAGGCGGCCCGGCAGTCCGCCGATACGGCCATCAGCGCGCCGGTGGCCCAGTCGGCGCGGGTGGGCCGGCGGTAGGCGGCCGGGTCGGTGACGATCTCGCTCAGCCCCGGGAACCGCCCGGCCCTGCGGTTGCCGATGAGGGCCTCGCCCAGGGCCCGGGTCACGCTGGACTCGCGGCGCAGCGAGTGGTGGGGCGTGTCCCGGCCCTCCTCGTACAGCAGGGGGACGGCGATCCCGGTGCCGTCCCCGAGGCGGTCCACGAGCCGTTTCGCGCAGCCCTGCCGCATGCGGACGTCCGGGTTGCAGACGAGGGCGGTGCCGAAGTCACCGGCGGCGGCCACGGCCGCGTTGATGCCGGCGGCGTACCCGGCGTTGCGGCCGGTCCGCACGACGGTGGCGGCGGGGGCCAGCGTCCGCAGGACCTCGACGGTGTCGTCGGCGGAGTCGTTGTCGGCGACGACCAGCCGCCAGTCGAGTCCGGCCATGCCGTCCTCCAGCGCGGCGAGGAACCCGGGGAGCACCGGGGCGCTGTTCCAGGTGACGACGATGACGGCGACGGTGCTCATCGGGACTCCGCGGGTCGGGGAAGCTCGGTCACTTCGGTCTCTGCGGCCTTGCGGGGCCCGGGGCCGGCGGCCTCGCGCCGGACGAACCCCAGGTAGCTGCTTCCCGCGCCCAGGGTCAGGAAGAAGATGCCGGCGAACATCGGGAAGCTGAGCGAGTCGAAGGTGGCGCTGATGACGAGGGCGACCAGCGCCGAGGCGAAGAACGCCTGCCCCAGTTCGCGGTCGCTGTCGGTGCGGGCCAGCCGCCGCACGGCGCCTCCGTGGTGGATGCCGGCGAGGAACAGCGCGAACAGGGCGACGACCCCGAGCAGTCCCGTCTCGGCGGCGGTCAGCATGTACTGGTTGTCGGTGAAGAAGTACAGGTCCGGGGTGAAGGTGCCGAAGCCCCGGCCGAACAGCGGGTGTTCCTTCAGATAGGGCACGATCGCGCTGTACTTGACGGTCCGGGCCTGGGTGCTGCTGTCGGAGTTGGACAGGAAGGAGGCGAACAGCTCCGTGATGGTGCCGATGAGTCCGGGCACGAGCACCTTGAAGACGGCGACGGAGGCCGCCATGATCCCGATGGCGGCCCAGCGGCGGGCCGGCTTCCAGCGGGGCACCATCACGAGGGCGACCAGCAGCAGGCCGAGGACGGAGGTCCGCGACACCGTCAGGGGCAGCGCGCCGCCGATGAGCAGCACCGGTCCCCAGCGGCGCAGGGCGGGCAGGTGGCGGCGGACCGGGTCGAAGGCCTGCTGGATCGCGAAGGGCAGGAGGATCGCCAGCATGCCGCCGAACTCCAGCGGCTGGGCGGTGGTGGACCGGGGCCGGGTGAAGGAGCCGCGGTCCATGACGGAGACCTGGGCGACGCTGGTCCGCAGGCCGGGGATGTGGATGGAGTCGGCGACGTTGGTGGCGGCGAAGAAGTCGTAGAAGCCGATCGCGGCGACCACGGACCCCATGACGACCATGCGGCGCATCAGTACGTCGAGCCGGCCGCGTTCCCGCACTCCCGCGGAGACCAGGACGACCAGGGCGACCCACACCAGGAAGCCGATGAGGCCGCGGTCGGCTCCCAGGACCTCCTGGTGGGAGCTGCCGCGCAGACTGTTGGCGAGGTAGGCGGCGAGGACGGCCAGGCCCAGCAGGCACATCACGATCCGTACGGGCCGGGTGCCCGGCGCGGGCAGGATCCGGCCGCCCAGCCAGGTCGCGAGGTACCACAACAGCCCGAGCAGGGCGAAGACGTTGGCGGGGGTGCCGACGCCGCCGAGGGCGGGCAGCGCCAGGTTGGACGGGACGAAGAAGGCCAGCACCAGGTAGACGGTGAGGATCGCGGTGGCGTCGACCCGGCGGCCGAGCGGCCCGGCCCGGACCCGCTTCGGGGCGCGCGGCCGGTGCGGTCGCGGGGCGGCCGGCGGGCGGCGGCGTACCACCGCGACGCCTTCCATCAGGATCGACAGCAGGAACGCGCTGACGACACCGAGGATGACCACGGCCGCGACGCCCTGGTAGCGGCTCTTCGACTGTGCCACCGGGGTCTGCGGGAGGACGACGGGCGCGGTCTCCACCAGGTAGGCGGGCGGGACCTCGGCGGCCTCCTGGAGGGCGGTGAGCTGCTCACCGGCGAAGGCGGTCAGGGTGTCGGTCTCCTTGAGTACCTTCTCGCGGTCGGTTCCGGTGACGCTGAGCTGGAGCAGCGGGCTCTCGCTGCCCGGGGCGAACCCGGCCGTGTAGGGGTCGGTGACGCCCCGGCTGTACAACTCCTTCGCGGCGTCGCCGGATTCGAGGGTCCTGATCAGGACGTCGGCCGTGACGATGAGCGAACCGCCCGCGTTCGAGATGGGGTTGCCGAAGGTGGGGGCCAGCCGGGCCACGGCCGAGGAGTCGAGGAGCGCGACCGAACTCTGCGACTGGTAGGAGACGGGGACGGTCGCGTACAGGTAGGTGCCGCCGAGCAGACTGAGCAGGGTGAGCGGCACCATGAAGTACCACCGCCTGCGCAGAATGGCCCATATCTCGCCAAGGCTCACGTACCGTCCCCCTCGATCCGGTGGCGTCGCCCGGCGCGCCCTGCCAGTATCGGGAGGGACGGAAGGAATGCGTGATGTCGCCTGGGAACGTCGCCGACGCGCTGCTGCGCCGCTGGTACGTCGTGGTGGTGGCGCTGCTGCTGACGGCCGCCGGGGCCTACCAGGTGGTCCGCCCCGAGCCCCGGTACACGGGGTCCGCGGTGGTCGTCCTCAAGCCGCCGGTGACCCGGAACCAGCCCAACCAGCTCACCAATCTCCAGCCGCCGCTCGCCGCGGTCTCCTACGCGGTCGTCCGGCAGCTGCGCTCCCCGTCCGGGAAGGACGAGTTGCGGGCGGCGGGCGTCCGGGGGGACTACCAGCTGGTGCCGCGCAACAGCGGCACCAGCGCGATGCCCCAGTATCTGATCCCGTCCCTGCAGGTGCAGTCGCAGGCGTCGGACCGGGACACCGCGGTGGCGACGGTGCGCCGCGTCATCGACGTGTACGGCGCCCATGTCGAACGGCTCCAGACCGCGCAGGGCGTTCCGGCCGGGGCGCGGATCACCCCGTCCGTGCTGACGTCCCCGAGCGCCGCCCCGGTCCAGGGTGACAGGGTCCGCGGCCTGGCGGGCACGGCCCTGCTGGGCACGGCCGGCGGGGTGCTCGGCGCGCTGTGGCTGGACCGCCTGCTGGCGGGCCGCCGGCCGGCCGCCGCGCACGGCCGCCGCCCGCACGCCGCTCCGGTGGCCACGGCCCACTGAGACGCACACCGGGTGGTACTGGCGTCCCATCAGATTCCGCGCCGCTTCCACGACTCCCACCACAACCGTTCCCGGCCGCGTTCGGCCACGGCCGACCACACCAGCGGCTGGAGGTACGGCATCACCGCCGGGCCGATCCGCCGGCGCAGCCGCAGCGCGCGGTACTCGGGCAGCGCCCGGTAGCCCGGCAGGCACTGCTCGGCGAAGGCCACGCACTCGTCGACCGGTACGACGCCGGTGCGTCCCCGGTCGTAGGCCCGGTAGGCGCGGCGCAGGGCGAAGCGGGCGAGGCGGGTGTGCACCTGGTCGGCGAGGCGGTCGGCGTGCGGCAGCCGGTCGCCGCACTTGGCGAGCACCGAGTCGAAGGCGACCAGCCGCTGGCGCAGGTCGTCGAGCTGGCCGCCGAAGTCGGTGGTGGACATGTTGTCGCCGTGGACCCGGTAGAAGGCCTGGTCCGCGCCGCGTACGTAGCCGACGTCGGCGTGGGCGGCGAGCCGCATCCACATCTCGATGTCGCCGGCGTGCGGCAGGGCCGGGTCGTAGCCGCCGACCGCCCGCTGGAGGCTGGTGCGGACGACGACCTCGGGCGAGGTGATGCAGCCGGTGCCCTCGCGGAACCGGCGCTCCAGCCACCACCGCCCGGGGTAGACGACCGAACCGGTGCTGTGGGTGCGGGCCTTCGGCAGCGGCCCGCCGTGCCGGAAGCGCAGGGGCCGCCCGTAGGCGAACCCGGCCTCCGGGTGGGCGTCGAGCAGGGCCGCGGCGCGGACCAGGGCGCCCGGCACCAGCCGGTCGTCGGCGGACAGCAGGGCCACGTAGTCGCCGTCGGCCCACTCCAGGAGGCCCTCGTTGTAGGTGGCGATGTGGCCCTTGTTGGTCTCGTGGACCCGGACCTCGATCCGCGGGTCGGCGGCGGCCAGTTTCCGCGCCGTCTCCGCCGAGTCGTCGGGTGAGGCGTCGTCGATGATGAGCACCCGGACGTCGACGCCGTCCTGCTCGTCGAGGACGCTGCTCACGCAGTCGGCGAGGAAGTGGCCGTACTTGTAGCAGGGAATGACAACACTGACGCTGCTCATCGTGGGGAAGCCAATCAGTTCTTCGGGCGGCGGACGGAGTCGGCGGTCAGGGTCCAGCTCCGGGAGCCGACCGTCCGCCGGTCCTCGTCCACGGCCGTGACCGTGATCCGGAACCGGGTGCCGTCCGGCAGGGGCGCGGTCAGGTGGACGGACGCCTTGCCGGCGGCCCGGTCGTAGTGGGTGACGGGCCGGACGCCGAGCTGCTCGGCGGCGGCCTCGTCGTCGGCGCCGGACAGGACGTCCAGGGTGGCCCGGACGGACGACGGGCCCGCGTCGTCCGGCACGGTCACCGTGAGCGGGTCCACCGCGTCGGCGGTGTACGTCACCGTGGTCGCGGTCGGCTCCGCGGAGCCCTCCGCCGCGATCGAGGCGCTCGGGTCGTCGGCGGTGAAGACGGGGCCCACCCAGTAGGTGGCGGAGCCGTGGGAGGCGGTGGGGAAGGCCGGGTCGGAGCCGTACTTGTACAGCCCGTTGGGGTGGGCCGCGGTGTCGGCGGTGGCGGTCAGCGGATAGGACTGGTGGGCGGAGGCGAAGTAGCCGCCGTCCACCGCGTACCGGCCGTTCGGCGCGTGGTACGAGGCGACGTACGCGGTGCCGGCGGTGACCTTGACCGGGGTGGCGAAGACCAGTGTCTGCCAGCCGGACTCCGTCTCGCCCGTGAAGGTGCCGGCGGCGAGCAGCGTGCCGTCGTCGGACCAGAGGCTGCCGGTGTGGGTGCCCGTGTTGCCGGCGCCCTTGTAGAAGGTGACGCCGGTGATCCAGCCGTCGGCCGACGAGGTGAACCGGGTGCCCAGTTCCACGGAGTTGGTGTCGGAGGTCATGTCGGTGACGGCCGGCGTCGCGGAGGGGCCCCACAGGGTGCAGGGGCAGGTGACCGGGGGCGGGGTGGAACTGGTGGTGAACGACCAGGTCACGGGCTCCGTCATCGCGTTGCCCCAGACGTCGGAGGCCCGTACGGAGGCGGTGTAGGTGGTGTGCAGGGAGAGCTGGCTCGACGGGGTGAAGGTCACCTTGTCCGCCGCCGGCACGGTCACCGTCCCCGGGACCGCGGCGCCGCTCGGGTCCTTCACGGTGAACGTCAGGTCGTCGGGGTCGACGGACGCGCTGAGCACGGCCGACACCGATGCGGTGATCGGGGTGTCGGTAGCCCCGGAGGTCGGGGAGGTGGAGGCGACGGTGGGCGGGACGGTGGTGGCCGTCGAGGTGTCCAGCACCACGTCGACCCAGTAGTTGCTGCCGTCGGACTGGGTGGACGGGAAGGCGCTGGCGGAGGTGTACCGGTAGACGCCGTTGCCGCCGTGGGTGCCGGACTTCGGGGCGGTCAGCGGCGCCAGGCCGGCGTCCTGGCCGGCGAAGTAGCCGGCGTCGTAGGAGTATCCGCCGTTGGGTGCGAAGTAGGAGGCCACATACGTGGTGTCGGCCTTGACGTTGACCGGGGTGGCGAAGTTGAGCTGCTGCCAGCCGGAGGCGGTCTCGTTGCTGAAGGTGCCGGTGGCCAGGCGGGTGCCGGAGGCGGTCCACAGGCTGCCGGTGTGGGTGCCGGTGTTGGCGGGCGACTTGTAGAAGCGGACGGCGGTGACCGAACCTGCGGTGGTGGTGCGGAACTTCACGCCCAGCTCGACCGCGCTGCCGTCGCCCGCGTTGACGGTGCCGGGTACGGCCGAGGCCGGCCAGACGGTGCAGGGGCAGGTCTGGGGGCCGACGGTCACCGGGATGGTGGTGACGGTGCCGATGTTGACGCTGTCGTCGACGGCGCGGACCTTGAGGGTCGCGGGCCCCGGCGTGGCCGGGGTCCAGCTGTAGGTCCAGGACGTCAGTCCGGTGGCGGCCTGCCAGGTCGCTCCGTCGTCGGTGGAGACCTCCACGCGGGCCACCACACCGCCGCCGGAGTCGGTGGCGGTGCCCTTGACGGTGACCGGCTTCAGCGCCGGGACGGTGGCCCCGGCGACGGGGGCGGCCACGGTGATGGCCGGGCCGGTGGTGTCGGTGGAGGCCGTGGCGGTGACCAGGTTGCTCTGGAGGGTCAGCGGCTGGACGCCCATGTCGGCGAGGACGTTCACGGTCGCCTGCTGCATCCGGGCGTCCTCGGTCACCACGGTGTCCTCGGGGTGGTACGTGGGAACGTCCGTCAGCCCCCACGACCACTGCACGGTCCCGGCCCCGAACACCAGGGCCCCGGAGTCCTGGTCGCGGAACGCGACGAGGCTGTGGGTGGCCGTGCCGTTGCCGTACGTGTTGCCCCAGTCCAGGCGGAGTTTGCCGTCGTCGATGTCCACGGTCGTCGACGACAGGTTGATCGCGCCGGCGGGCCGGGTGCTGTTGTCGATGTCGCTGTCCCACTCGTAGCCGAGGGTGCCGGCGGGGAAGGTGGCGGTCTGGCCGGCGGCGAGGTCCGCGATCGAGGTGTCGCGCCAGATGCGGTTCTTGCCGTACGAGCCGGGGACGGTGATGGCGTCGGCCCGGTAGCCGTTCACGGTGAACATGGAGCCGGTGAGGATGTTGGGCGGCTGGTAGTCCTGCCCGTAGCGGGTGCTGGCCGGGTCCATCCAGGTGCCGGTCCAGGTGCCGCTGGGGTCGGCGATGCCGTTGTTCTGGGCCATCTTGGTCATCTTGTAGCAGACCAGGGTGCGGTTGTCGGTGCCGGTGCCGTCGATGCTCGGGGTGAGCCGGGTCTGCCAGAACACCTCGTTGCCGCTGAAGAAGCCCTGCTGGACGCCGGCCTTGCGGGCGTCGAGGACGTGGGTGTACTGGCTCTGCGTCCAGTACTCGTCGTGGCCGGAGGACAGGTACACCCGGTGCTTCTTCAGCAGGGTGTCGCCGTTGACGGACACGTCCACGCCGGACAGGTAGCTGACGTCGTAGCCGTTGCGTTCCAGCCACGCCAGCATCATGAACTCGGAGCCGTAGATGCCGTTGTCGCCGCCGATGTCCAGCGGCCGGTTGTAGCTGACCTCGTAGGCCCGCCCGTCGGGCGCGGGTCCGGCGCCGCCGTAGAGGTCCTGGCCGCCGTAGTCGTTGTACGCCTGCCAGGTCTGGTCGCTGGTCTGCACGACGATGTCGGAGGTGGAGCCGTCGTCGCGGACGACGAACGGGTACGGCATCAGGCCGTCGCCGTCGGTCTGCGCGAGGTTGGCGATGTACAGGCCGGAGACGGCGTCGTCGGGCACCGTCCAGGTCACGTTCACCGGCCAGTTGCCGCAGTCGACCAGACCGGTGGCGCTCTTGGTGGTGCAGTCGGCGGGCTCGGTGGTGTAGTTGGCCGGGTGGACGGCCGACGCCTCGGCCTCGGTCGAGATCAGCCGGGCGCCGTCGCCGCCGTACCAGCCCAGGCGGTAGATCTGCACCTGGTACGGGACCGGCGACTGGATCTTGAACTGGACGGTGTCACCGGCCCGCACGCTCTCCTTGGTGGAGAAGCCCTTGATGTCGCCGTAGGCGTTGGGCGCGAACCACTCGGACTTCGGGGTGCCCGCCTTGGAGTTCTCGCACACGACCGGGTTCGAGTCCGCGCCGCACGGGTCCACGGCCGCCTGCGCGGCCCCGGCCTGCGGGAGCACCGCCCAGATCAACGCCGCCACGACGGCGAGGCGGACGCCCCGGATCCGTCTGCTCCATCTGTTCATGCGTACCTCTCAGCCGTGCCGCGTCAGCCGTCGAGCGCGTGGGCGAGCGCGTCCACGACACGTTGCTGCTGGTCGGGGGTGATCTGCGGGTAGAGCGGCAGGGACAGGATCCGGTCCGCCGCCCGCTCGGCGTGCGGGAAGTCGCCGCGGGCGTGGCCGAGGTGGCGGTAGGCCGGGGTGAGGTGGACGGGGGTGGGATAGTGCACCCCGGCGCCGATGCCCTCGGCGTTCAGCTTGCCGACGACGTCGTCGCGGCCGGCGCCGGTGATCTGGACGACGTACAGGTGCCATACGTGGGTGTTGCCGGGTGCCGTCACGGGCAGGACGACCCGGCCGGCCGCCGCGAGGCCGGCGAGGAGGGTGCCGTAGCGGGCGGCGGCGGCCCGGCGGGCCGCGTTGCCGTCGGCGAGGCGGGCCAGTTTGGCGCGCAGGACGACGGCCTGGAGACCGTCGAGGCGGCTGTTGAAGCCGGGGACGTCGTGGCGGTACTTGGCGACGCCGCCGTGGTTGGCGATGGCGCGTACCAGGCCGGCGGTCTCCGCGTCATCGGTGAGGACGGCGCCCGCGTCGCCGTAGGCGCCCAGGTTCTTGCCCGGGTAGAAGCTGGTGGCGGCGATGTGGCCGCTGCCCGGGGTGCGGCCCTCACGGGTCGCGCCCTGGCACTGTGCGGCGTCCTCGACGATCCGGACGTGCGCGGGCAGCCGGTCCGCCAGGCCGGTGACGTCGGCCAGCTGCCCGTACAGGTGGACGGGGACGACCGCGCGGGTGGCCGGGCCGACCGCCGCGAGCGCCGCCTCGGGGTCGAGGAGGTGGCTGTCGGGCAGGCAGTCCGCGAGGACCGGGCGGGCTCCGGCGCGGGCCACCGCGCCGGCCGTGGCGATGAAGGTGTTGGCGGGCACCACGACCTCGTCGCCCGGGCCCACGCCGACGGCGCGCAGGGCCAGTTCGAGGGCGTCGGTGCCGTTGGCGACGCCCACGCAGTGCGCGACGCCGCCGAAGTCGGCGTACTCGCGTTCGAAGAGGCGGACCTCCTCGCCGCCGACGAACGCGGTGTGCGCGAGGACGCGGTCGAATCCGGCCCGTACCTCGTCGGCGACCTCCTCGTGGGCCGCCTTGAGGTCCACCAGCGGTATCCGGTTCATCTGACAGGTCCCCCCTGTGCGTGCTCGGTCCGTGTGTCGAGTGCGGCTTGGGCGAGCGCGGGCGCCGGCGCGGCGCGCAGCCGTCGGGCCGGGCTCCCCACCCAGACCTCGCCCGGCGGCACGTCGCCGAGCACGCTGCTCCCCATGCCGATCAGCGACCAGGCGCCGACCGTCGTGCCTTCCCTGACCAGGGCGCCGGACCCCGCGTAGGCGCCCCTCGCCAGGCGTGCGCCGCCGCCGAGCCGCACGCCGGAGGCGAGCGTGGCGAAGTCCTCGACCACGTCGTCGTGGGTGAGCACCACCTGCGGCATCACCGCGACGTGCGCGCCCACCCGTACCGCGGCGGTCAGCGCGCAGTGCGCGAGCAGGACCGAGCCCGGCCCGACCGCCGACGTGGCGGAGACCGCCGCCGTCGGGTGGACGACGGTCGCGTAGCGCTCCTCGGGCAGGCCGAGGCGGCGGACCAGGCGGGCGCGGACCGCGTAGTCGCGGGGGTTGCCCACGCAGATCACCACCCGGGCCTCGGGCAGGCCGTGGACGAGGTCGCAGCCGCCGAGGACGGGCACGCCGTCCGTCTCGGTGCCGTGCAGGGCCGGGTCGTCGTCGAGGTGTCCGAGCAGCTCGAACTCGCCCGCGGCCAGCACCGCCTGGGCGGTCTCCCGGGCGAATCCCCCCGCGCCGACGATCACCAGTGGGGTCATGCCGGTGCCCGTTCGCGCAGTACCGCCACGACCCGGTCCTGCTGGTCCTCGGTCATGGTGTGGAACAGCGGCAGGATCAGCGAGTCGCGGCTGATCCGTTCGGTGACCGGCAGGGGGGCGGCCGGGTGGCCGGCGTAGGCGGGTTCGAGGTGGGCGGCCATGATGCCGCGCCGGGCGGAGACGCCGGCGTCGGCGAGCGCGCCGAGCAGGCCGTCCCGGCCGCCGGGGAAGTCCTCGTCGAGGAGCACCCAGTAGGACTGGAAGTTGCCCTGTCCGTGCCCGGGGTCGCGTACGGGGGTCAGACCGGGGACCTCGCGCAGCAACTGCCCGTAGCGGTCGGCCAGTTCGCGGCGGCGGGCGATCATCGTGTCGAGCCGGCCGAGCTGGACGAGGCCGACCGCGGCCTGGATGTCGGTCATCCGGTAGTTGAAGCCGACCTCCAGGTAGCTCTCCAGTACGGGCCGGCCGCTCGCGTGGCGTTCGGCCGCCGAGGCGTTCATGCCGTGCTCGCGCAGCCGGCGCAGCCGGGCCGCCCACTCGGCGTCGTCGGTGGTGACCATGCCGCCCTCGCCGGTGGTGACCAGCTTGCGGGGGTGGAAGGACCAGGCGGCGAGCAGCGCGCCGTGGCCGACGGGTTTGCCGCCGACGGTGGAGCCGATGGCGCAGGCCGCGTCCTCCACCAGGGGCAGGTCCCAGTCGGCGCAGACGGCGCGCAGGGCGGGTACGTCGGCCGGTATGCCGCCCTGGTGGACGGCGAGGACGGCCTTGGTGCGGGGGGTGCGGACCGCGTCCACGGTGGCCGGGGTGAGGTTGCCGGTGGCGAGGTCGACGTCGGCGAACACGGGCTGAGCGCCCGTGTACCGCACGGCGTTGGCGGTGGCGATGAAGGACAGCGAGGGCACCACCACCTCGTCGCCCGGTCCGATGCCGAGGACGACGAGGGACAGGTGCAGGGCGGTGGTGCAGGAGCTGACCGCGACGGCGTGCTCGGCGCCCACCCGCTCGGCGAAGGCCCGCTCGAAGGCCGCGACCCTCGGCCCCTGGGCGACCCAGCCGGACAGCACGGCCTCGGAGGCGGCCCGGGCCTCCTCCTCGCCGAGCCAGGGGATCATCACCGGGATACGGTCGGTGCCGCTCACTGGGCCGCCTCCCGCTCGGCGCGCCACCACCGCACCAGGTCGCTGAGGCCGGTGCGGAGGTCGATCCCGGCGGTGAACCCGAGCCGTTCGGCGGCCCGGGAGGTGTCCGCGAGGCGCCGTTCGACGCCGTTCACCGAGCGGGCGGGGCCGTGCACCGGCTCCAGGCCCTGGGCGCCCATCGCCTCCAGCAGGCCCTCGGCCAGCTCCTTGAGGGAGGTCTCGGTACCGCTGGCGATGTTGAACACCTCGTCGGTGAGGTCCGACTCGGCGGCCAGCACGTTGGCCCTGGCGATGTCGCGGACGTCGACGAAGTCCATGGTCTGGGTGCCGTCGCCGAGGATCAGCGGCGGCTCGCCCGCCTCGATCCGTTCCATCCAGCGGATGAGGACCTCGGTGTAGAGGCCGTGGATGTCCATCCGGGGGCCGTAGACGTTGAAGTAGCGCAGCGCGACGTAGTCCAGGCCGTACATGGCGTGGAAGCTGCGCAGCATGCCCTCGTTGAAGGCCTTGGCGGCGCCGTAGAAGGTGTCGTTGTTGTAGGGGTGGTGGCGCTCGGTGGTGGGGAAGGTCTCGGCCATGCCGTAGACCGAGGCCGAGGAGGAGGCGACGACCTTGGAGACGCCGGCCTCGGCCGCCGCCTCCAGGACGTTGAAGGTGCCGTCGACCAGGACCTCGTTGGCCAGCCGGGGTTCTTCCGCGCACTGGGTGATGCGGATGGCGGCGAGGTGGAACACCAGGTCGGCGCCCTCGGTGGCCTTCCGGACGGTGGCGGCGTCCCGCACGTCACCCTCGACGATCTCCACGGCGCCGCTGGTCAGGGCCGTGGTGAGATTGGCCCGTCGGCCCCGGACGAAGTTGTCCAGGACCACGATCTCACGGGCGCCGCCCTCCGCCAGGAGGTCGACGAGGTGGGAGCCGATGGTGCCGGCTCCCCCGGTGACCAGGATCTTCTTGCCGCGTACGGTGCTCAACTGCTCCCTCTCAGTGTGGTGGAACGGCCGGTCAGCGTCCGGCACGCAGGCCGACGACGGCGCCCTTGAACTCCAGGCTCCGGGACGCCGCCTCGAGGATGTCCAGCACCCGCAGCCCCGCCCGGCCGTCGGTCAGCGGCGCCCGGCGGTCGCGGATCGCGTCGGCGAACTCGTCGACCATGGAGCGCAGCGCCTCCTTCTCGGTGAGGGCGGGCGCGATCATGTCCCCGGAGCGGTAGGAGACGAGCATGTCGCGCCGCTCGTCGGCGCCGATCTCCTGGGGCGAGGCGAGGTCCACGCCCCGGTCGTAGATCGCCACCCGCTGGAGGGGGTTGAGGTCGTCCCACAGGAGGGTGCGTTTGGCGCCGCCCACCATGGTGGTGCGGACCTTGGTGGGCGAGAGCCAGTTGACGTGCACGTGGGCGATGGCCCCGGTGTTGAGCTGGAGCGTCAGATAGGCGACGCAGGCCTGTCCGGCACCGATCGGGTCGGCGCCGTGGGCGGCGACGGCGACCGGCTCGACGTTGTCGGGCAGGATGAAGTCGAGGATCGACAGGTCGTGCGGGGCGAGGTCCCACAGGACGTCGATGTCCTTCTGGACGAGTCCGAGGTTGATGCGGACCGAGTCGACGAAGTGGATCTCGCCGAGTTCGCCGGACCGGACCGCCTCCCGGATGCGGCCAACGGCGGGGGTGTAGCAGTAGGTGTGGTCGCACATCAGGGTCAGGCCGCGTTCCTCGGCCTCGGCCACCAGGCGCGTCCCGTCGGCGTAGGTCGCGGCGAGGGGTTTCTCCACGAGGACGTGCTTGCCCGCGCGCAGGGCGGCCAGGGCGATGTCGAGGTGCGTGCCGGCGGGCGTGGCGACGGCCACGGCGGCCACTTCGGGGTCGGCCAGGACGGCCGCGTAGTCCGCGGTGGCCTCGACGGTCGAGTAGCCGCCGAGGACCCGCCGGGCACGCTCCACGTCGAGGTCGCACAGCCGGCGCAGCCGGAAGCGGTCGCTGGCCTGGAAGTTGCGTACGAGGTTGGGTCCCCAGTAGCCGGCGCCGACGACGGCGACCCCCAGCGGCTGCCGTGGCACGGCTGTCTTCTTCCCTCGGTCCATCAGCAGACCCCCCGGTCCGTCCGTAGTGCCCGGTCCATCAGTAGTTCCCGGCCCGCCTGCGGACGCGGGTCCGTCCACGGGCCCCGATCCGTCCACGGGCCCTGATCTGCCCACGGGCCCCCGGTCGCTCCGTGGTTCGTGGTTCGTGGTCCCCGGTCCGTCCGCGCGGGCGTCGGTCCGGCCGCAGGCCGCCCGTCCCCTCCCCGGGGCCCCGTCCATCAGTAGGCCCCCGTCCCCCGCACCACCGCGGACCCGGTCCGCAGCAGGATCGACAGGTCGAGGCTCATCGACCAGTTGTCCACGTATCCGAGATCGAGCCGGACGGCCTCCTCCCAGGGCAGGTCGGAGCGGCCGCTGACCTGCCACAGACCGGTGAGGCCCGGTTTGACGAGCAGCCGGCGTTTGATGTCCGGCGAGTACTCCTCGACCTCCTCCGGCAGCGAGGGCCGGGGGCCGACGAGCGACATGTGGCCCCGTACGACGTTGAGCAGCTGCGGGAGTTCGTCGAGGGAGCTGCGGCGCAGGAACGAGCCGACGCGGGTGACGCGCGGGTCCTCCTTCACCTTGAACAGCAGTCCGTCGCTGTTCTGGTTGAGATGGCGCAGCTCCGCCCGCAGGGCCTCCGAATCCGGCCGCATGGTGCGGAACTTGAGCATGGTGAAGTGGTCGCCGTAGCGGCCCACGCGCTGCTGGCGGAAGAACGCCGGCCCGGGACTGTCGAGGCGGACCACGAGGGCGACGACCAGCATGGGCAGCGCGAGCAGCAGCAGGAGCACGGCGGCGAGGGAACGGTCCAGCAGTTCCTTGGGCAGCCGGGCGGCCCGCGAGAGGTTGGGCGCCTGGATCCGCACCAGCGGTACTCCGCCCATGGGCCGGACCGCCAGCCGTGCCGCCGAGATGTCGGAGACCATCGGGGCCAGCAGGAAGTCGACGCCCCGCGCGGCCGCCGTCCAGGACATCCGGCGCAGGACAGAGGCGTGCAGACCGGGTGTGGGGAGCACCACCACGGTGCCGATGCCCAGGGCGCCGACCGCGTCGTTCATGTCGTCGAC
Organism: Streptomyces sp. ISL-12; assembly: GCF_018614415.1. GTDB lineage: Bacteria > Actinomycetota > Actinomycetes > Streptomycetales > Streptomycetaceae > Streptomyces. The sequence goes on along the minus strand of NZ_JAGGOO010000016.1, from coordinate 47,899 downwards.
ACCGCCGAGCACGGGCAGTCCCGTCCGGCGGATCTCCGTGGCGTTCTCCGGGTCGCTCAGACACACCCCGGCTACCTGCAGTTCCTGGACGCACCCGCGTCGCAGCACGGTGATCAGCTCCAGGATGTCGCGCGCCGGCCCGACCAGCAGCGCCTGGCCGCGGCTCCGGTCCCGTGCCCAGCGCCGGTGCAGCCGGCGGCGCAGCGCGTACCGGGCCGCCGTGCCGGTCACGGCCACCGGCACAGCGGACATGATCATGTCATGAAGAAGGTCCGCATCACGGGTGAACAGCCAGTAGACGGCCGCGGACAGGGCCGGGAGCGCCACGGCGCCGCGTAACACCCGCCGGTACTCCTCGGTACCCAGCCCCAGGGCACCGCGGTCGTAGGACCGGTGAGCGAGCATGATCGCGATCCAGGCCGGCGGCAGCACCAAGGCCACCGCCCACCGGCCGTACGCACCGTGGACCGACAACGCCGCGACGACGGCCGCCAGGCCGTCCGCGATCAGCAGGACCGTCCGGTACTTCCGGTCCCAGGGTCTTCGGCGAGCCTGCGGACGCCCACGTTCCACATCCACCGGCTCGTGCGTGACCTCAATGGCCATGGCCCCCCACCACCACACGCGCAACTGTCCCCGACCGCGCACACACGGGATGTACGGTCACTGGTCCGCAGCCAGGGCTGAATCGGCGCCGACGTGTCTCCTCACACGGCGGCACCGGACGTTCGAAAAGCCGTCAGCGGTTCCCCAACCGCTTCATAGCGCCTGCTCGTTGGTCACTGCTCTGTCGCCGGACCGGAGTTCATGGTCGTGCCCGCCATGCCCTCAGCGACACGTTCCCCTCCCTCATCACCGACCCGGCGGACGTCAATCTAGACCATGAAACAGAGCCACGGGAACAGTTGGACGAAACATGCCTCACAAGGGTGACACCGGCGGCATACTGCCCAGGTGACGAGCATCGTGATCCCGGCACACAACGAGGCGCGTGTGATCGGCCGGCTCCTCGATTCACTGCTGGCCGACTCCGCCGAGAACGCCTCCAAGGACTCCGCCGAGGACTTCACCGACGGCGAGACCGACATCGTGGTCGTGTGCAACGGCTGCACCGACGACACCGCGCGGATCGCCGCCGGACGCGGCCCGCGCGTCCGGGTCGTGGAGATCCCCGTCCCCTCCAAACACGCCGCCCTGCGAGCGGGCGACGACCACGCCCTCGGCTTCCCCCGGCTCTACGTGGACGCCGACGTCGTGATCACGCGCGCCGGGGTACGGGCCCTGACCGAGCCCCTGGCCGACGACGGCTCCGGCGTCCTGGCCACCGCTCCCGAGCGGCGGATCCCGCTGGCCTCCTGCGCCTGGCCGGTACGGGCGTACTACCGGGTGTGGCAACGCCTGCCGGCCGTACGCGAGGGGCTGTTCGGCCGGGGTGTCATCGCGGTCTCCGAGGCCGGGCACGCCCGCGTCGCCGCACTGCCCCCGCTGATGGCGGACGACCTTGCGGCGTCCCTGGCGTTCACCCCGCGCGAGCGGCTGGTGGTCGACGCGGCCGAGGTCGTGGTCCAACCGCCGCGCACCTGGGCTGACTTGATGAAACGGCGGGTGCGGGCGGCGGTGTCCACCGCCCAGGTCGAACAGCGGCAGGGACCGGAGGACGCCTCGGCGCGCACCAGCGCCGCCGATCTGCGGGCCCTCGTCCGCGCGGAGCCGAAGCTCCTCGTGAGCGTCGCCGTCTTCGTCGCGGCGGCGGTCGTCGCCCGCCGCAGGGCCCGGAAGGCCATCCGGGCCCAGGACTTCGGCACCTGGCTGCGGGACGACAGCAGCCGGCAGGACTGAGCCCACCGCACCGGGAGTCACGCACATGTACCTCACCGACCGTTCCGCCCCGCCGGCGGACACCGGGCCGGGCCGAAGACGCGGCCCCCGGCCCCGGGTGGCGCCGGTCGTCCTCGTCCTCGGCACGGTCAGCCTGATCACCGACGTCTCCTCGGAGATGGTCACCGCCGTCCTCCCGCTCTACCTCGTCACCACGCTCGGTTTCAGCCCGCTGGCGTTCGGCACCCTCGACGGCGTCTACAACGGCGTCAGCGCGCTGGTCCAGCTCACCGGCGGCCACCTCGCCGACCGCATACGGAACCACAAACTCCTCGCGGGCCTCGGATACGGGCTGTCCGCGCTGTGCAAGCCGCTGCTCCTGCTCGCCGGCAGCATCGGCACGCTCGGCACGGTGCTGGCGCTGGAGCGCACCGGCAAGGGGCTGCGCACCGCGCCGCGCGACGCGATGATCTCCCTGTCCACGCCGGTCGCGCACCAGGGCCGGGCGTTCGGTGCGCACCGGGCGATGGACACCACCGGCGCGATGCTCGGCCCGCTGGCCGCGTTCCTCATCCTGAGCGCGGCGGCCGACGGCTACGACGCCGTGTTCGGCGTGAGCGCGTGCGTGGCCGTGCTCGGGGTGCTCGTGCTGGTGCTGTTCGTGCCCGGGCGGGGGCGGGGGGCGGGTACGGAGGCTGGTGGTGCTGCTGAAGCGGGCGGGACCGCCGACCCGAACGCGCCGGGCGTCGGCGGCGCCAAGCCCCCCGTCCGCGTCCGCGAGGCACTCGCACTGCTGCGCCTGCCGCGCCTCCGGGCCCTCGCCGGCTGTGCCGCGCTGCTCGGTCTGACCACCGTCAGCGACGCGTTCGTCTACCTCCTCCTGCAACGCCGCGCGGGCGTCGGCGAGGAGTGGTTCACCCTGCTGCCGCTGGGCACCGCCGTGGTGTTCCTGCTGCTTGCCGTGCCCATGGGCGCGCTGGCCGACCGGATCGGCCGCCACCGCGTGTTCGTCGCCGGGCACCTGGGCCTGCTCACCGCCTACGCCCTGCTGCTGTGGGCCCCGGACACCGGGCTGCTCGTCCCGCTCGTCCTCGCCCTGCACGGCACGTTCTACGCCGCCACCGACGGGGTGCTTCCGGCCGCGCTGGCCGGGATCGTGCCCGAGCGCCTGCGCGCCAGCGGGCTCGCCATCGTCGGCACCAGCCAGGCCCTGGCCCGGTTCTGCTGCTCGCTCGGCTTCGGCGCCGCCTGGACGGTGTGGGGTGACGGCCCGGCGCTGGCCGGCTCGGCGATCGGCCTGCTGTGCTGCGCGGCCGTCACCGGCCTGGTACTGCGGCCCGCCCGCCGGCTCCGATGACCACCACCGCGACACCCGAGACGCGAGAAGGACACCGACACCGATGACATCCCTGCGCCGCCGCCTGTTCATACTCGTCGCGGCGGTCCTGGTGCTCGCGGGCACGGCGACCGGCATGGTGCTGCGCGCCGCCGACCGCGCGGACCGCGCGGACCAGCCGCGGTCGGGCGACCCCGCCGTGCGCGCCGGCACGGTGACCCTCGGGCAGAAGGACCGGCTGGCGTTCGTCAACCAGATCGCCGGCCCGCACCGCGCGGCGGTCGCCTCGGTGCCGTCCGCGGCCCCCGGGGGTGAGCGGACCGCCTCGGACCTGGAGTGCGTGCGCTTCTACGCGGCGGCCGGCACCGGCGTCTGCCTCCAGTCGGACCCCGGTGTGCTCAAGCAGAGCAACCGCGCCCTGCTGCTCGACTCGCGGCTGCGCACCCAGCGCACGTTCGCGCTGGCGGGCACGCCCAGCCGGGCCCGGGTGTCACCCAGCGGCCGCTTCGCCGCCTGGACCGTCTTCGTCTCCGGCGAGTCCTACGCGTCCACCTTCTTCTCCACCCGGACCTCGATCCTGGACACCCGTACCGGGCGGCTGATCCCGAGCCTGGAGACGTTCGCCATCACGCTGGACGGCGAGTCCTACCGTGCCGCGGACGTCAACTTCTGGGGCGTCACCTTCGCGGCCGACGACGACACCTTCTACGCCACCCTCAACACCGCCGACAAGACGTACCTGGTGCGCGGTTCGGTCTCCGGACAGTCGGTCACCACCCTGACCGAGAACGTGGAGTGCCCCTCCCTCTCCCCCGACGGGACCCGGGTCGCCTTCAAGAAGCGGGTGCTGTCCCGTACCGACCTGTGGCGCGAGTACGTCCTCGATCTGCGCACCCTGCGCGAGACACCGCTCGCCGAACGCCACAGCGTCGACGACCAGGCCACCTGGCTGGACGACGACACCCTCGCCTACGCCCTGCCCACCGACGGCGAGGTCGGCAGCAGCGATCTGTGGAGCGTGCCCGCGGACGGCACGGGGAGCCCCCGGCGGCTGATCACCGGGGCCTCGTCCCCCGCCCCGCTGTAGGCGCCTCTGCTGACGGTCCGTCACCTGTCCGCCCTGCGGCCGAGCAGCCACAGCAGGTACGGTCCGCCGACCAGTGCGGTCAGCGCGCCGACCGGGATCTCCAGGGGCGGCACGAGCATGCGGGCGGCCAGGTCGGCGGTGACCAGGACGACCGCTCCGGTCAGCGCGCTCGTGAGCAGCGGAAGGTACGGGGTGCGCACGAGCCGGCGGGCGAGCTGGGGTGCGGTGAGGGCGACGAAGGCGATCGGGCCCGCCGCGCCGGTCGCCGTGGCCGCGAGGGCGACGCCGAGCACCGTCAGGCCGAGGCATGCCCGGTCCACCCGTACGCCGAGCGCGGCGGCGCTTTCCTGGCCCAGGCCCATCGGGCGTGCCACCCGGCCGGCCCGGACGAGGCAGGGCAGGGACAGGAGCAGGACGACGGCCGGCGGTCCGGCCTGTTCCCAGCCCCGGCCGTTGAGGCTTCCGGTGAGCCACAGCTTGATCTGCTCGGCCGTCTCCAGTTCACCCTCGGTGAGGTACAGCTGGACGACCGCGGACAGGGCCACTCCGATCCCGACGCCGATCAGGACCAGCCGGGCCGGCCGCATGCCGCGGCGCCAGGCCAGCGCGTGGACCAGGGCCGCCGCGGCCAGGCCGCCCGCCACGGAGACGGCGGGCAGCGCGCCCGGCGACGCGATCGTGCCGGTCGCCAGGGCGAGCACCGTCGCCGCTGCGGCGCCGTGACTCACGCCGATGACGTCCGGGCTGGCCAGCGGGTTGCGGGTGACCGTCTGCACGAGCGCGCCGGACAGACCGAGAGCGGCGCCCACGAGCGCGCCCAGCACGATGCGGGGAAGGCGGAGTTCGCCCACCACCAGGTCGTGCGGTCCCCCCTCCCCACATACAACGCGGTACACCTCGGCCGGGCCGACCCAGGTCTGGCCCGCGCAGGCGGAGAGGAGCATCACCGCGCCGAGGAGCAGGACGAGGACGGCCGCGACGGCGGTGCCGCGGCGGTGCAGGAGCAGGGAGACGCGCGGATGGGGGCGGAGGACGACGCTGCCCCTGGGCCGGGCGTCCTTCGGTACGAGGCTGGTCCCGCCGCCACCGCCCGTCATGCCGTCGCTCCCTTCTTGCGCACCAGCGCCACCAGTACCGGCGCGCCCACCAGTGCGGTCATCACCCCGGCGGGGACCTCGGCCGGCGCCCGCACCACACGCCCCGCCACGTCGGCGGCGAGCAGCAACGCCGCGCCGAGGAGCGCGGACAGGGGCAGCAGCACACGGTGCGGGGCGTTGCGGGTGAGGCGTCGGGCGAGGTGGGGAACGGCCAGGCCCACGAAGGCGACCGGCCCCGCCGCGGCCACCGCGGCGGCGGTCAGCAGGGCCGCCCCGAGTGCGGCGGCCCCCCGTACGAGACGCACCCGGTGCCCCAGGGCCCGCGCGGTCTCGTCGCCCAGGGCCAGCGCGTCCAGCCCCCGCGCGCACAGCAGCACCAGTACCAGTCCCGCCGCCAGGAACGGCAGCATCCGTACGACGCTGTCGGCGTCGCGCCCGCTGACGGCACCCACCTGCCAGAAGCGGAACTGGTCGAGGGTGGCCGAGCTGGAGGTCAGGACGACGGTCGTGGCTCCCGCGGTCATCGCCGACAGAGCCGTACCGGCCAGGGCCAGTTTCACCGGTGACGCCCCGCCCCGGCCTCGTGCGGCGATGGCGTACACCAGGCACGCGGCGGCGACCGCACCGGCGAAGGCGTACCAGACGTAGCCGGCGAAGCCGTGTGCGAGACCGAGGGAGATGGCGATGACGACACCGGCCGCGGCGCCCTGGCTCAGGCCGAGGATGCCGGGGTCGGCGAGCGGGTTGCGGGTGACCGCCTGGAGGGTGGCTCCGGACAGGCCGAGCGCGGCACCGGCCGTCAGTCCCACTTCGGTGCGGGGCAGCCGCAGTGACCGTACGACGAGGGCGTCGGGTGACGTCGTGCCGCGCAGCAGCGCGTCGAGCACCGCGGCCGGCGGCACGGCGCGGGTGCCGATGGCGAGGCTGAGGACGACCGCGGCGGCCGTCGCGAGGACGGCCGCCGGCCAGACGAGACGGCGCGCCAAGGCCGCTACTCGCCGAGCTTCTCGGAGAGTTCGGTGACGACCAGCCGCGCGGCGGCCGGCCCGGCGTTGAGGTACCAGGGGTCGTCGTCCACCTTGACGGTGTGTCCGGCCCGGACGGCGCTCATCGACTTCCACAGCGGTCCGGCCAGGACAGTGGCGGCGTCCGTCTCCGTGGCGTCGCCCTGGACCGAGTAGAAGATCCAGTCGGCGTCGGCGGTGTCGATCTTCTCGGCGCTGATGTCCTGCGAGATCGCGGTGAACCGCTGCGACTTCGGCCGGGCCAGTCCCATGTCGACGGCGAGGGAGCCGGTGAAGGAGGAGACACCGAACATGCGGGTGCGGTCCGGGGTGAAACGCCCATGGAAACGGTCGGGTCCCCCGCGACGGCCGCCCCCTTGGTCTGCGCGTCCTCGACGATGTCGTCGAGGAGCTGCCGAGCGGCCCGGCCCTTGCCGATGGCGTCGCCGACGAGCAGCAGGTCACGCTTCCAGTTGACGCCCTGGCCGGCGGTGACCACGGTGGGCGCGATCTTCGACAGTTTCGGGTAGAGGTCGCCGAGGGAGTCGTTGACCAGGATCAGGTCGGGCCCGGCGGCGGCGAGCGACTCCAGGTTGGGCGCCTGCCGGGTGCCGGCGTCCGTCATCGCGGCGAGGCCGGACTTGTACTGGGGGAAGGTGTCCGTCAAGTAGTCCGGGACCAGTCCGGCGTTGTCGGCGCGGGTGGAGGCCGTCGGGACGACGCCGAGGCTCAGCAGGTCGTCCAGCTGGCCCGTGGAGAGGACCGCGATCTTCTCGGGTTCCGCCTCGATGGTGGTGCTGCCCTGGAAGTGGTCGACCGTGCGCGGGAACACCCCGTCGGTCTCCTGGTCCGAACCCATGCCGTCGGCAAGGGTGCTGGGCGCGGCGGACGGCCCCTCGGACGCACCGGCCACCAGGCTCCGGTCGCCGTCCGCCCCCGCGGCGGTTCCGGAACCGGAACCGGACGAGCATCCGGTCGACAGCCCTATGACGACAGTGGACACGCCCAGGGCGGCCTTCCACTTCCATACACGCACGACAACACTCCCGTTAGTTAGGCAAGGCTCACCTTATACGGGTCAGGTCGGGCGACGGCACCACGGTGGGATGCTCCCGGGTGAGCCGCCCGCCCTCCACGTCGAGGTCGGGCAGGAGCCGCTCCAGCCGGCGCGGCAGGCGCCACGCCCGGTCGCCCAGCAGGGCGAGCACCGCGGGCACGACGGCCATGCGGACGACGAAGGCGTCGAAGAGGATCGCGACGGCGAGGCCGAAGCCGATCACCTTGATCATGGACTCGACCGAGCCGACGAAGCCCGAGAACACCGCGGTCATGATCAGCGCCGCGGCGACCACCACCCGGGAGCTGGAGCGGAAGCCGGACACGACGGCCTGGCCGGGCCGCTCCCCGTGGACGTACGCCTCACGGACCCGGGAGACCAGGAACACCTCGTAGTCCATGGCCAGTCCGAAGACGATGCCCACCAGGAAGATCGGCATCATGCTCATGATGGGACCGGTCTGTTCCAGGCCGATCAGTTCGGCGCCGTACCCGTGCTGGAAGACCATGACCACGGCGCCCAGCGCGGCCAGGACGGAGAGCAGATAGCCCAGCGCCGCCTTGAGCGGGACGAGGAGGGAGCGGAAGACCAGCAGCAGGAGCACGACGGCCAGGCCCACCACGACGGTCAGGTAGGGCACCAGCGCCGACCGGCACTTCTCCGCGAAGTCGATGTTCACCGCGGTGCTGCCGGTGATCCGGTACGTGGCGCCCACCCTCACCTCCACGGCCGGGCGGTCGCCGCGGAGGGTCTTCACCAGGTCGATCGTGGCCGCGTCGGTGGGAGCGGTGGACGGGACGGCGGTGACGACGGCCGTGTCGCGGGCCTCGTTGAACCGGGCCGGGGAGACGGACACGATCCCGTCGGTGGCGGCGATCCTCCGGGAGATCATCTCCACGGCGGCTTCGGGGTCGTCGGTGCCCTCGGTGTCCACCACGATGGAGAGCGGGCCGTTGAAGCCGGGGCCGAAGCCCTCGGCCAGGGCGTCGTAGGCGCGGCGTTCGGTGGTGGACGTGGGCTCGGCCTCGGCACCGGGCATGCCCAGCCGCAGACCGGCCGCCGGGACGGCCAGCGCGCCCAGGCCGACCACGCCCAGCAGCAGCACGGGAAGGGGGCGGCGCACCACGAGGCGGGCCCAACGGCTGCCGCGGTTGTCCTCCGTGCCGCCGTGGTCGCGCTCGGCGCCCTTCGCTCCCCTCGCCTTCCTCCGTGTCCGGCGGGCGAGGACCGCGTCGGGCCAGAAGCCCAGCAGGGCCGGCACCAGGGTGAGGCAGATCAGGACGGCGACGACGACCGCTCCCGCGGCGGTGAGGCCCATCTTGGTGAGCATCGGGATGCCCGCCACGGTCAGCCCGGCGAGGGCGATGACCACGGTCAGACCGGCGAAGAGCACGGCCGATCCGGCGGTGCCGGTGGCGAGTGCGGCGGCCTCCCGCGGGACGTGTCCCCTGCCGCGCTCCTCGCGGTAGCGGGAGACGACGAACAGCGCGTAGTCGATGCCGCAGGCCAGTCCGAGCATGGACGCGAGCGTGCCGGTGGTCGGCGAGAGGCCGAAGGTGCTGCCGAGGGCGGTGACGCCGGTCATGCCGATGCCGACACCGATGACCGCGGTGAGCAGGGGCAGTCCCGCCGCGGCCATGGAGCCGAAGGTGACCAGCAGGACCACCGAGGCCACCAGGAGCCCGACCGCCTCGGCCGACCGGCCCTCCGCGGGCTGGGTGGCCAGGGCGTCACCGCCGGTCTCGACGGTCAGGCCGGTGTCCCGGGCCCGGGCGACGGCCCGCTCCAGGTGCTCCCTGCTCGCCTCGGTCAGGTCCGCGGCCTCCGCCTCGAAGGTCACGGTGGAGTACGCGGTGGAGCCGTCCGCGCTGACGGCCTGGGCCCGGAACGGGTCGACGGCTTGGACCACTTGCGAGCCGCCCCCGGCTTCGACGACCAGCTTCTCGATGGCCGCCTTGTGCCGTGTGGCGGTGACCTTCTCCCCGTCGGGTGCGACGAAGACGAGCCGGGCGCTCGCGCCGTGGGCGCCCGAATCCGGGAAGCGCTCGTCCATCAGGTCGTACGCCCGCTGCGACTCCAGGCCCGGCAGGGCGAACCCGTCGTCAGGAGGGGCCGGCGCCTGGGCGGCGGCGAAACCGGTGCCGGCCAGGACGGCCAGCCACAGGAACGTGACGAGCCGGCGCCACCGGAAGGCCCAACGGCCGGTGCGGTACAGGAAAGTTGCCATGGCGGAAGGACGCCTCCACATCAGCGGAACGGAGCACGGGACAGGGCAGGGCCCGGCGTCCGTCGTGGCGGACGCCGGGGCGGCGTGTCCTGGTGTGCTCTCCACGATCCCGTCCGGCGAGCGCCACGACGAGGGAGTCCTCTCCCGGACCGGTGGTGCAGCGGCCTACACCACCGGGCAGGTCACCCGGCCGAGCGCGGGTCCTTCAGATACGTCAGGACCGCGAGCACCCTGCGGTGGCCGCTGTCGCTGGGCGGCAGGCCCAGCTTGAGGAAGACGTTGCCGATGTGCTTGCTCACCGAACGTTCCGTCACCACCAGGGCCTTGGCGATGGTGCCGTTGTCGTGTCCCTCCGCCATCAGCTCCAGCACCTCGCGTTCGCGCGGTGTCAGCGAGTCCAGCGGCGAGTCACGGCGGCGGGTCAGCAGCTCGGTGACGACCTCGGGGTCCAGGGCCGTGCCGCCGGCGGCGACCCGCTCCAGGGCGTCGAGGAACTCGTCGACGCGTCCGACGCGGTCCTTGAGCAGGTAGCCGACGCCGCTGCCGCCGCCGCTCAGCAACTCGGCGGCGTAGGACTCCTCGACGTACTGGGAGAGCACCAGTACGGGCAGGTCCGGGAGGTGTTCGCGGGCGGCGAGCGCCGCGCGCAGTCCCTCGTCGCGGAAGGCGGGCGGCATGCGTACGTCGAGCACGGCGGCGTCCGGCCGGTGTTCCAGCAGGGCGGGCAGGATCTCCGGGCCGGTGGCGGCGACGGCGGCGACCTCGTGTCCGCAGGACGTGAGCAGGAGGACCAGCCCTTCGCGCAGCAGTGCGTTGTCTTCGGCGATCACCACACGCACGGCAGCTCCACGGCAACGACGGTCGGTCCTCCTGCAGGACTGCTCACCGTCACCGTACCGTCCAGCGCGGCCACCCGGCGGCGGATGCCGAGCAGCCCGGTGCCGCTGGTCTCGTCCGCGCCGCCCGCGCCTTCGTCCCGCACGGTCAGCCGCAGACCGGTGCGCACCCGCGCCAGGTGGACGCGGGCACGGGACGAGCCGCTGTGCTTCGCCGCGTTGGTCAGGGCCTCGGCCACGGCGAAGTACGCGGCCGCCTCCACCGCGGCGGGTGCGCGGGGGCCGTCGTCGGCCAGCCCCTCGATGTCGACGGCCACGTCGAGTCCGCTGCCGGCCGCCAGGGCCCGGACCGCCCCGGCCAGCCCCCGGTCCGACAGGATCGGGGGCTGGATGGTGCGTACCACGTGGCGCAGTTCGGTCAAGGCCCGCTCTGCCTGGTCGCGCGCCTCGACGAGGAGTTCGCGTGCCGTCCCGGGGGCGCTGTCGTAGGCGCGCAGGGCGAGTCCCAGCCGCATGGACAGGGACACCAGGTGCGCCTGTGTGCCGTCGTGCAGATCGCGTTCGATGCGGCGCAGTTCCGCCGCGTGCGCGGCGACGGCACCCGCTCGGGTCTGGGTGAGTTCGTCGACCCGGGCCGCCAGTCGTGCCTGCGGGGAGGGCTTGAGCAGGGCCGTCGACCAGGCGGCCTCCAGGTCCGCGAGCCGGCTGATCAGCGGCAGGACGACCGGGTGCCGTCGCAGCAGGCCGCACCAGACTCCGTCGACGAGCAGACCGAGCGGCCACAGCGGGAGGGCCAGCAGGCCCGTCCAGCCGTAGACGTAGAAGGCCGCCGCCCAGATCAGGTCGGAGCGGGTACCGGGGTCGCGCAGCGCGGCGCGCAGGCGCCGCCGGAGCGGGCCGGTGATCGGCTGGTAGGCCTGGGCGACCTCGTCGCCCGTCCACAGGCCGGTCAGGTACCGTTTCGCGCCGGCGACACGGCGGATCAGGAGCACCGTCTCGGGGATCAGCCAGACGCCCGCGCCGATCAGTGTCCCGGCCACGGCGACGCAGATCACGCTGATGAACAGGCACATGGCGAAGACCAGCGCCATCGACCTGCACAGGTGGACGGTGGCCCGCGCGGCCCGCACGATCGCTTTCCCCATGCCGCTCACATTAGGCGGACGGGACACATCGGGCGGGAGAGTCCGCTTCCCCGTGCGGGGTGCAGCGGGCTACACCTTCCGGTCCGCCGTGGCGGCCCTGGCGCGGAGCACCTCGTCCACGGACTCGTCCCGCCAGCGCCTGAGCAGGTCGTGGAAGGCGGCCGCGCCGTGCGGGTAGGCGGTCGGGCCGTTCGGCCGGCCGCGCCCCTCGGCGTTGTAGTAGCCGGGGGTGCACTCGGCGTGGAACCACTCGTGGTCGGGGGCGTCCTGGGCGCACACGGCGAGCCAGGCGTCCTCGGCCTCACGGGACGGTTCGACGACGGCGCCCCTGGCCTCGGCCGCGGAGATCAACGCGGCGGCGTGGACGGCGTGTTCGTCCAGGACGTGGGTGTAGTTGACGCTGCTGGCGCTCTGCGTGCCGCCGAGCTGGATCAGGTTGGGGAACCCGTTGCTGGTGAACCCGTGCAGGGTACGCGGGCCGTGGGCGCGCCAGGCGTCCTGGAGCCGGACGCCGCCGCGGCCGGTGACGGGCAGCCGGCCCGAGTGGACGCCGGAGACGCCGACGGAGAATCCGGTGGCGAAGATCAGGCAGTCCAGCTCGTACTCGGTGTCGCCGACGACCACACCGCGCTCGGTCATCCGCTCGATGCCGTGGGTGTCGGCGGTGTCGACGAGGGTGACGTTGTCCCGGTTGAACGCCTGGAGGTACAGGTCGGAGAAGGTCGGGCGCTTGCACGCGTACCGGTACCAGGGCTTGAGCTTCTCCGCCGTCTCCGGGTCGGTGACCGTCTCGTCGACCCGGGCGCGGATCTCGTTCATCTTGGCGGCGTCTGCGGCCTCGTAGGCCGCCTCGAACACCTCCCGGTCGCCCTGGCGGCGGAAGCTCGGCACGAGCTTCTCCAGCAGACCGGCCGACGACGTCCAGCGGTCCGCCACCAGGTCCTGGTCGACCTGTTCGCCGGAGACGATCCTGAGGAAGTTGTCCCGGCGCTCGGTCGCCCAGCCCGGGCGGTCGGCGCCGACGTCCCGGGCGGTGGTGCGGCGGTTGGCGCGCACGTCCACGGTGGAGGGGGTGCGCTGGAAGACGTAGAGGTGTCCGGCGTCCTCGGCGAGCTTCGGGACGACCTGAATGCCGGTGGCGCCGGTGCCGACCACGCCCACGCGCTTGTCCGCGAGGCCGGTGAGTCCGCCGTCCGGGGTGCCGCCGGTGTAGCCGTAGTCCCAGCGCGACGTGTGGAAGGTGTGGCCCCGGTACGTCTCGATGCCGGGGATGCCGGGCAGCTTCAGCTCGGAGAGGGTGCCGGTGGCCGTGACGACGTACGTGGCCCGGAACTTGTCGCCCCGGTCAGTGGTGACGATCCACGTCTCGGAGGTGTCGTCCCAGGTCAGCGACGTGACCGCGGTGGAGAACAGCGCGTCGGCGTAGAGGTCGGACTTCTCGGCGATCCGCACCGCGTGCCGGCGGATCTCCTCACCGGGCGCGTACTTCCACTCGGGTACGTAGCCGGTCTCGTCGAGCATCGGCAGGTACACGTGCGCCTCGATGTCGCAGTGGATGCCGGGGTACCGGTTCCAGTACCAGGTCCCGCCGAAGTCACCGCCCTTCTCGATGACACGGACCCGTCGCACGCCCTTCTGGCGCAGTCGCGCACCGGCGAGGATGCCGCCGAAGCCGCCGCCGACGACCGCGACGTCCACCCGGTCCCGCACCGGCTCGCGCTCGGCGGGCTCCCCCGCGTACGGGTCGGCGGCGTAGTAACCGAACTCCGCGTCGGCGCCGAGGTACTGGCGTACGCCGTCGGGGCGCACACGCCGCTCCCGTTCGAGCCGGTACCGCTCCCGCAGTGCGGCGAGTTCCTCGCCGGAGAGGGCGGGTGACTGTTCCATGTGGGGGCCTCATTCCTTCCGGTTCGCTGCCGAAGAGTCACCTCACCCGTGAACTGGGCACGGAGTCGTATGACTTGAGCAGCCATGCACTACCGTAACAACAACCGGACAGTGTTGTCCGGTGGGCTTGTGGTTGCTTCCGCATACTTTCGGACAGGAAGAGTGATTCGCATGCGACGGTTTCCGATCCGGTCTCTCGCCGGTCTCACCGCGGCCGGTGCGCTGACCCTCACGGGCTGCGGTACGCAGACGAGCGGGTCCGCGGCGGACCCGGGCGGCGCCGGGACGGACCGCACCCTCCGCGCGCAGCAGGTCATGCGGCTGACGCAGACGCACCAGCAGGCCGGGATGACCTTGCTGGAGGGCCCGGTCTTCGACGAGGACGGGAGGCTGCTCGTCGTCGACGTCACCGCGCCGGCCGGCGAGCCGAAGGTGCTGCGCGTCGACGTCCGGAAAAAGACCTCGGAGCAGGTGTACACCGACGACCGCGGCGCCTACACCTCGGCCCAGTTCAGCCCGTACGACGGACGGATCTACCTGACCGACTTCGCGCACGGCGACATCGTGAGCCTGGCGCCGGACGGCGGTGATCCGCGGACCTTCTTCTCCGGCGAGGTCGACGGCGCGCGGATGAACCCCGACGACCTCGCCTTCGACCAGGAGGGCAACCTGTACGTCAGCGACTCACGCGGCATGTCCGAGGGGGAGGCGAAGGGCCGCGTGGTGCGGATCGACCGCGCGGGGAAGGACGCCACCGTCCTGGCCGACGGTCTGGCCGCCCCGAACGGCATCTCCTTCGACGCGGACTACCGCGGGCTGTGGTTCAGCGAACTGACCCAGAACCGCATCTCGTACCTGCTCCTCGACGGCGAGGGCGCGGTGGCGTCGCGCCACACCGCCGTCCGGGTCGACGGCGGGGTCGCCCAGACCGACTCGATCGCGGTGGACGCGGACGGCAACCTCTACCAAGGGCTGCACGGCCGGCCCGCGATGGCGGTCTACAGCGAGAACGGCGACCGTCTGGCGACCGTGGAGGTGCCGGCCCGCGCCGCCGAAGGACTGGAGTCGGCGACCAACGTCGCCATCGCCCCCGGCGGACGGAAGGCGTACATGACCGTCAGCGGGCCGGACGGCGGTTACCTGTACACCTTCGACGCGCTGGCGGAAGGGGTCCGGCAGTCCAACGGCGGCTGACGCCACCGCCCGCGCCCACTCCCCGGCCGATCGCCCCCGGCCCGCCGTGCCGCGACGCCGTGTGACGTCGCGGCACCGGTCCTCGGCGGTCGCGCCCCGCACCCGGACTGTCAGCGGTGGCTGGAGGAAAGCGGGTCACCGGCCGCACGGACGACGTCGGCGATCCAGGTCATGGCCTCGGGTACGTCGTAGTTGCCCGCGTGCGGCTGGTTCCAGGCGAGCAGGTAGTCCAGGTTCTCGACCTGCCGGTCGGAGGCGAGCGCGCGGTCGAGGTTGACCGAGACGGTGAACGCGGTGTCCCGGTCGCGGGTGCCGTGACGCACGTACCAGTTCGGCGCGGTGTCGGCACTGGTACCGACGAAGTCCATCGGGTTCAGGAGGTGGACCTGGTCGTCGACGGCGGTGCTCTTCTCGGCGGTGTACTGATCCCAGGTGAGGCCGGTGTCGTCGAGACCGCTGCCGTCGCCGGCGACGTCGTTGTGGTTCCAGCTGTACTCGGTGTAGTTCATGTACTTCCGCGTCGGCGGGCCGAAGAGGTCGGTCTCGGTGCCGCTGGTGGTGTTCCCGTCGACGCCGACGGCGTCGAAGGCGGGGGTCGTCTTGAGCGTGGCCTGGGTGGCGACGAAGGAGAGGTACTTCTCCATGTCGACGGAACGCACCGTGCCGGTGGTGTCGTCGACGTCGATCCAGTCGTTGACGTACGACTTCGTGGTGGGCGAGCCGCCGGGGGCGCCGGACGTGATCTCGAAGGTGCCGCCCAGCGGCGGGATGGTGTGGGCGGGGTCGGCCTCCAGGTAGGTCTCGGCGGAACGGACGACCTCCTTCTCGATGGTGTCGAGCATCGTCGCGGCGGTGAGCCGGGAGCCGTCCGGGTTGCGCAGCCCGAGACTCTTCTCGTACGCGGCGAACCGGGCCGCCAGCTCCGTGGCCGCCTCCGGTGAGGCGTTGGAGCCGGTGGCGTCGCGGGTACCGAGGGCGTTGTACAGCCACTCGTAGGCGATGTCGGCGTTGCCGAGGTCGGTGATCGGGCAGTACGCGTTGACGGCGAAGACGTCGTCGCGCAGGGTGCTGCGGCCCTTGGCGTCGATGCCGGCGGCGCCGATCGCGGCGAGGTAGGGGGTGTACTCGGCGCTGTTGCCGGAGGCGCCCAGGATCGACACCAGCGCGCCTCCGCCGCTGGTGCCGTTGATGACGATCCGCTCCGCGCTGCCGGGCATCGCGGCGTCGTTGAGGCGCAGGTAGCGCACGGCGGCTTTGGCGTCGACCACCGCCGCGGGGGCCTTGCCGGGGGCCGAGCCGTCGGCGCCGACCAGTCCGCGGCTGCGGTTGGCGACGTCGGCGAAGACGTAACCGGCCTTCAGGGCGGCGCCGACGTTGCTGGTCGAGCTGTTGTACGAGGTGCCGGCGGTGACACTGGCGCGGACGTAACTCGCCTTCCAGCCACTGTTGTTGACGGCGAAGTAGACCGGCGCCCGCTGGTCCCCGAAGGCACTCTCGGGGACGAACACGTTCATGCTCTGGTAGCCGCAGGCGGTGTTGGGGATGGTGGTGCCGCCGCCACCGGGACCGCCGGGCTGCTGGGCCGCCGCCGCGACCGGGTCGGCGACGTAACAGATCTCCTTGTACCAGCGCACGTTCATCGGCCGGCCGTCGACCGTGACGGTGATCGTGGTGTAGGCGGCGGAGTCGAAGTCCAGCGCGGCGTCCTGGGGATCCGCGGCTTTGCCGCGGTGCTGCGCGGCGGACGCGCCGGTGGCGGCCGCCGCGACGGAGGTCGGCACCACGGCGGCCGTGAGCGCGAGGGCACCCGCGAGTGCCATGCCTCTCAGGAGATGGGTGCGGGCCACCGGGCGTCCGTCCCGCGGCCCTCTCGGGTGGGTGAGTGCCTCGCGTCCGGTGGACACGGAGTGCGGCTGCATGGAGTCTCCCCTCATCGAGCACCAAGTGCCTCGCCGATGCCTCGGGCCGAGGCGAGACGCACGCTACAAGATTGTTAACAATATGCACAGCAATCTCGCGGACTTTTTCCGGCGGTCGACGGCGACGGCGAGCCGGGGCCGTGCGCCGGTCGTCCAGGGTGTCGCGCCGGGTGGTCATGCTCCGGCTTCACACCTCGCGGGGCGACCGTGCGCCCCGTTACCCGGTACGGCGGGGGTCGTTGCCCACGCAAAAGGCGCGTGAGCAGGGGGAACGCGTGAGCCGCGCATGCCGCGCGTGCATCCCGATCCGCGCCGCCCCCCCCTGACACCGCGGGGTGAGTTCTCCCTCCCCGTCCAGAGCACCAAGGCGGTCCCATGACGACGAGCAGCACCGACAACAGCTCCGCAACGTCCCCCGAGCCGGCCACCCAGCCGTCCGACCCCCGGCCCGAAGGCGGGCGCAGGTGGAACAGCGCGACCACCGTGGCCTACGCCGTGGCGATCGTCAGCGCCGTGGCGGCTGCCGTCCTGTCCCCGCTGGGGGAGCACGTCATCAACACGTTCCTGGCGGAACCGGCCTGCCCGGGTGAGGCATGCGACGGGAAGAACCCCGGCAAGCAGGGCTGCGACGGCGACGCGCGCACGTTCGAGCCGGCCGCCGGGAACCCCGCCGAACTCCAGCTCCGCTACAGCGAGGAGTGCCAGGCGGTGTGGGCGAAGATCGAGCGCGGCAGCAAGGGGGACCTGGTCACGGTCGAGGCGGCCGGGGGCGCCGAGCGCGCCGCCGAGATCGACTACGGCGACGACCAGTACACCCACATGGTACGGGTGGGCGACGGCGAGTTCGAGGTCACCGCCTGCGCGGTCCCCAAGCCCGGCGGCAAGAGCACGTACGACTACTACTGCGTCCACGGGACCGAGGCGACCGCGTGGCAGTGACCGCACGCCGAGGACGACCAGCATGCCTCCGACGAGCAGGAGCGCGCCGCCCCTGACGCCTCGGGAGCCGCGCCCCGGCGGCGGCTCCCGAGGCGTCAGCTCGTGACGACCGTCGTCGTCACCACCACCGCGATGATCGCCGTCAGCGCGTCCTCCGCGGCCTTCACGACGTGACGCACCGCCGCCGCGGACCACCGGTCCTGTGAGACCGACTCCATGGCCGCCTCGACCCGGCGCGCGTCGGCGTCCGCAAAGGCCAGGCGGTGCAGTTTCGCCCCGTGCAGGAGGGCGACCAGGCTCGCCGTACGCTCGTCCGGCGCCGCGCCCGACAGGACGACCGCGTCGAGGCGCTGCCGCACCGCCGCCTCCACCGAGCCGTCGGCCTCCGGATAGCGGCGCACGGGGAAGAGGCCGAGCACTTTCTTCTTCTCCTCCCGAACCAGCCCCTTCGCGATCAAGCTCGCTCGGGCCCGGGCCACGGCGTCCGTCCTCAGCCGGTGGATCCAGTCCTTGGTGCCGCCCGGCTCCTGCCGGCCGACGACGGCGTCGAGCGCGGCGTCGAGGGCCGGCTCGCCCAGCGGCGTCGCGTCGACGACGGTGACCATGTCATCGGTCACGTCGATCCGGCGGGCCAGGGCGAGTTCCACCAGCGCGGCCGCGGCGACGGCCGGGGCGACCTTCGCCGGCTCCGCGGCGGTGCCGGACTCGTCGTCCAGGGAGAGGAGCAGGAGCTGCTCGCCCAGAGTGGCCGAGGCTGCCTCGGAGGTCTCCGTGGCGGTTGCCGGGGGCAGGGCCATCACTGTGTCCGTTCCTTCGGTGCCTGGGTGGGGCCGGTCGTCGGTGCTGAGGATCTTCACCTCTCCTCTCTGGGACGCGCCTACCCGAACCGCCGTTCCCGCGTCACCGTGAACACGGAGGAACAGGCCGGCGTGGGCCCCCTCCTACGTGGCATCTTCGCCCGTCCGTGCACGGGTCTGTCGAACGACCGGTACCGGGGTGGTGGGGACTGGGTCATCGATGCGTATTCCATGACCGGGAGCCGCACCGACCGGTTCACAGTCCCCCGGTCTGGTTGCGCGCGCGCAACGCCTGCGAGAGCGCGTCGACGGTCACGTCCACGATGGCCAGGAGCTGTGCCGGGCTCGCCCCGGCTCTGCTCATGACAGCGAGGGACTGGTTAACGGCCGCCACGTGCACAGCGAAGGCCTCGGCGTCCTGGCCGGTCATCCGGCCCGCCTCCAACGCGGCGCGCAGACGCAGGCGCTGGAGGCCGAGCGCCTGCCTGGCGTGCGCCGCGACGGCCGGGCTCAGCACGGGAATCGCCATGGCCGACTGGGCGATCAGGCATCCGTCGGGCAGTTCGGGATCGGCGATGCGCTCAAGGGTGACGTCGAAGAACGCGCGGACCGCCGCAACGGGCCCGGAGACCGCACACGCCAGGGCGGCGTCGTACTTGTCGCCGTAGCGCGTGGCGTAACGATCCAGGCAGCGCAGGAACAGCGTGTCCTTGTCGCCGAGCGAGGAGTAGATCGAGCTGCGGTTCAGGCCGGTGGTCCGGGACAGGTCGTCGACCGAGGTGTCGGCGTAGCCGGCGCGCCAGAACTGGATCATCGCGGCGTCGAGCACCGTGTCCATGTCGAACTGCTTCTTGCCTGCCACGTGGCACTTCCCTGCTGGTGTGTCGGTGTTCCCGTCGCTGCCCGCCATCTTATCTTGAACTGAACGTTTCAAGATGTGTTAGCCTCCAGGCATGATCGTGACCGGGCGTCCCCCGCAAACCGGGGCGGCGCGCGGCAGGCGCCCCACCCCCACCGTCGGCTCAGGTCGTCGCACCGCCGGCCATCCCGCGACCCGAATTCCGAGCACCGCATGGCCGCCGTCGTCAGCCGCATCGCCCTCACGGGCCCGGCCCTCGGCCGGACCGCCGGACCAGCACACCCCGACACCGATGGAGGACCCCATGACCGTCTCCGCGAGCAACCCCGTCCCTGACCTGCCCCTGCACGACCTGGCCGGATTCACCCACCGCTGGGTCGACGCGGGCGGCATCCGCCTTCATGCCGTCGAAGGCGGCCGACCGGACGGTCCGGCTGTCGTCCTGCTCGCCGGGTTCCCGCAGACCTGGCGGGCCTGGCGCAAGGTCATGCCCGGCCTCGCCCGCCGGTTCCGCGTCATCGCGGTCGACCTGCCGGGCCAGGGCCACTCCGAGCGCCCGGAGCGCGGCTACGACACCCACACGGTCGCCGCCCACGTCCACGCCGCCGTCAAGGCGCTCGGGGTGCCGGCCTACTGGCTGGCCGCCCACGACATCGGCGCCTGGGTCGCCTTCTCCCTCGCCCTCGGCTATGAGAGTCAACTGCGCGGGGTCGTCCTGCTCGACGCCGCAATTCCCGGCATCACCCTCCCGGAGACGATTCCCACCGACCCGGCCCAGGCGTGGAAGACCTGGCATTTCGCGTTCCACCTCGTGCCCGACCTGCCCGAGACCCTGCTCGCCGGCCGCGAACGGGAGTACGTCGGCTGGTTCCTGAAGGCGAAGGCCCTCGCTCCCGGCACGTTCGACGACGCGGACCTCGACCACTACGCGGCGGCCCTCGCAGCCGACGGCGGCCTCCGCGCCTCCCTCGCCTACTACCGGGACGCCGCCGAGTCGGCGCGCAGGAACCACCAGGCGCTCGACCGGCAGCACCTGACCCTGCCCGTCCTCGGAATATCCAGCAGCCACGGCTCCATCCCGGACATGGCGGCCTCCATCAGCCCCTGGGCCGACAACACCACCGGAGTCATCGTGCCCGGCGCCGGGCACTTCATCCCCGACGAGCAGCCCGAAGCCGTCGCTGGCGCGATAGCCGACTTCATCGCCGACGGCGACTGACACCGCTCAGGTGCGAGCGGACTGCCCCGCATCGTCGGCGTCTCATGCGCCAACGTCCACGACAGCGAAGGGCTGAGGCAGCCGATGCCGAACGCTTGCGCCGACGCAGGTGGGTGATCGAGCGCACGTCGTCGTGGTTGTCCGGCCACCACAGACCTCGCCCCCGTCGGCCGACCTCACGGACGTAGGCCGACGCGGTCGCGGTGCTCTCTGTCCGACACCGGCGTTCCGCCCAGCGGACCGGACGCTGGTGATCCGCATGCCTCGCGGACACAGTGCGGAGCATGACCGAACCAAGCAATCATCGACGCGCTCTGCGACACTCCCTGCCCCGAGTTCGGCATGGGAAACGGCAAGCAGCGCATCGAACCAATCCTGGACCTCTACGCCGAGGACGCCATCCGGGAGGGTGCCGGAGGGCGCTACGACAACCAGTGGCGCCGCGGTGCGCGCGGCCCGCGAGGCGTTCGACGCGTCCGAATGGGCGGCTCCTGCGGAAGTAACGAGCGGATGGCTGTTCAGCCAGTTCTCCGTACGCGGCCCGGTTGTGGTGAAAGCGTGAACCCACGCGTGACCGGGTCCGGTTGTCGGGGACCGTCTGTGGGGTTGTCGCGAGGGGATCGCTTGGGCAGTCAGGTGAGAGCCGTCACCTCGCGAGAGCCGGCAGCTTTGCGTCCGCCGTTTCCCGGACCACCGAGAACTGCGGACGCAGCCCCGCACAACGTCAGTGGTGCGCGCTGACGGCTTGGGCGTGGAGGCGTTCCAGGGCGTCCAGGACGACGGTGTGCCAGTGCCAGGACAGCCAGCGGCCGACGTCGGTTCCCGTCTGCTGCAGGGCGTGGAGCTGGGCGCTGGTGAAGCCGGCCAGGGGGCGTTCGTGGTGGGAGGAGACCATGCCCAGCACTCCGCCCTTGCCGTTCGTCAGAGGGACGCTGTGAGCAGCCCGGCTGCCTGCCTGCAGGATGGCGAAACGGGACGCCTCGTCGAACACGTCCGCGGTCGCCACATCCCGCACCGTGACCTGCCGGCGTTCGGCGGCCGCCTGCGAGCAGGCGGTGGTGGGGGCGTCGACGAAGGCGAAGAAGTCGGTGAAGTACGTGTTCAGGCCGGTGTGCCGGGCCAGATGGAGCCGACCGCTCTCCGCCAGCTGGACGTTGCCCATCGGCGTCTGCGTGATCGACAGCACCCGGTGCAGCGCCGCCTTCAGGACGGCACCCTGGCTGCCTCGCGAGCCCCGGTCCAGGCTCAGGCCCGGCAGCCGGGGCGGGCTGACACGCGCCCGGCCGGGAAACCATAAGGGCGCGTCCTGGTCCGGGGCGGGCGTGCGGACAACGGCGTCGGCGAGCGTGTGCAGCTTGATGTTCGACTGCTGCGAAACCGTTCTCAGTAGTTCGAACGCCTGATCAGCAGAGGCCAGGTGGTACCGCTTGGCCAGCACGTTCTGAGCACGACCGA
This sequence comes from Streptomyces sp. ISL-12, assembly GCF_018614415.1. Taxonomy (GTDB): domain Bacteria; phylum Actinomycetota; class Actinomycetes; order Streptomycetales; family Streptomycetaceae; genus Streptomyces. The sequence goes on along the minus strand of NZ_JAGGOO010000016.1, from coordinate 26,023 downwards.
CACCTGCATGGCCCAGACCCCGGTTGCGCAGATCGAGCTCTTCCTGCGCCCAGCGCGGATCCCACTGGACAGGACGGGAGCCAGACGGTGTCGCCGGAGTGATTCCTTCATCCGGGTGCCAGGGAAGCTGACCCATAGGGAGGCTCCAATTGCGGGACGGCGGGCAGCAGCAACACCGCAACCGGCTCCTTTCGGGCCGGCCGCGGGCAGCACCTGCTTCCCAAGCACTCCGACCGGAGCCTAACCGACAGCCACTTGCCCGACGCAAACCACCCCGAGCTCGAACTCCGGACACCTGGCGGCCACCCCGTCGGAAAACCCGCGCGCGCTCACAGCAGCACAGCAGTGGGGCGCGGCGCTGGACGGCGCGCTGCCCCGGCTCCGGCGATCGCCCAGAGCGCTCGCCGCGACCGGTCGGCATTCGGACGCCGGCCGTCAGCCCGCCGCCCGTGCTGCGCCGTGGACCTGCGCCGTGAACCTGCCCCGGAACATGAACGGATGCGATGACGAACTCGCTGCGCACGCGGCGCGGCATGCGGTTCAAGGGGATCCGCCGGTCCTGATCGGGCTTGTCGTACTCCACAGCGGTCGTGATGTCCTCACACGCACCGTCGTCAGTCCCGCGCCACCACACGGAGCGTCTTGAGCGACGGGTCGGCCGCGTCCGGGATCAGGACCCCGTGCTCGACGCCGCTGCGCAGACAGTCCAGTACCTCGTCGGTGATGACCTCACCGGGAGCGACGACAGACACCCCCGGCGGGGACGGGCTGATCATCTCGTGGCTGGGATTCATGGGTGACGGGGCAGGGACGCGGCGGATTCACAGCCCGGCCGCGAGGCGGGTGAGAGTCTGGGCGGCGGGTTCGTCGCGGGCCCGGCGGTGGCCGGTTCCGGCCCACAGGGGCATGAGATCGGTGTCGTGCGCGGCGGTTGCTGCTTTACGCAGCCGGCTGGTGAGGTGGTGGAGCGCCGGGTAGCCGAGGGGGGCGGAGCGTTCGAAGGTGTCGGTGAAGCGGTTGCGCAGGGCGCGGGCCGGGCGGCCCGTGAAGACACGGGTCAGCGTGGTGTCCGTGAAGGCCGGGTCGACAAGGGCTGCCTTGTGGGGCGTGGAGGCGCCGCTCTCGTGGGTGCGCAGGAGAAGAGTGCCGACCATGGCGGCGTGGGCGCCGGCGCGTAGAGCGGCGGCGGTGTCTGCGGGGGTGGCGATGCCACCGGTGGCGATCACTGGCAGGGGGACGGTGTGCCGCACGTCGCTGACCAGGTCGGGCAGGTCGATGGGAGTGAGGGGCCGGTCCGGGGTGAAGGTGGCGGAGTGCCCGACGGCTGCCGGGGCCTGGACGATCAGCAGGTCCGCGCCGGTCTCGGCGGCGGCGAGGGCTTCGGCGGGGCTGGTGACGGTCTGGGCGACCAGGCTGCCCGTCCCCTGCAGAGCGCGGACGGTGTCCGGGTGGGGCAGACCGAAGGTGAACGAGACGAGCGGGACCGGCACTTCCAGCAACAGGTCGGTCTTGTCCGACCAGGCGTCATCGTCCTCGTTGGCGGGCTCGAGCTCGACGGTCAGGTCGACGCCGTAGCGCTCGGCTTCCAGAATGAGGGCGTGGACGTAGCCACGGTAGGCATGTGAGGTGACCGGTATGGGGTTGTGGGCGAAGAGGTTGACGCCGAAGTCCACACCGCTCGCCCGCACTTCGGCGATCTGCGCGGCGAGGTCGGCGGGGGATCTGTCGCCGCCCGCGAGAAACCCGAGCCCACCGGCGCGGGCAGCGGCCTGGACCAGGGCGGGGGTACTGGGACCGCCGTCCATCGGGGCGGCCCATACAGGCAGGTCGGCGGTGAGAGAGGCCAGGCCACGGGGCATGGCGGAACTCCTTGGGCGAGGTCGCCCTCGGCGTACTGGGCACGGCCGTCGGCGAACGACCGATCGTCGGGGCCGTTCTCGAAGTAGCTGATGAATAGATCCGTGCCGCCGATACCGACCGCCTCGAGTCGTTCGGCAAGCGTGCGTTACAGGCCCTGCTTGTCGTCGGCGCTGAGGCCGCGCTGGGTGAAGATGTGGACGATGGCTGTGCCGTCTCCGGTGCGCTGGAAGACGGGCCCGGCGTCGAGGGCGGTGATCTCGTCGGCGTCGTGCTGGGTGACGATGTGGAACCGGTCGCGCTCGGGGATCTTCAGCGCGTCGACGAGGGACTGCCGGACGGCGTCGGCGATGGCCCGCACGGCTTCCGGGCTGCGCCCGCGGATCAGGTCGATACGTACGAGGGGCATGTCACGTGTCCTGGGCGGGCTGGTAGTGCGGTAGTGGTTGGCCGTCAGGGGCATGGGGCAGGGGCGTAGGGCCACCGTGGTGCCCGTGCGGCACGGCGTGGAGCAGGGGGGCCAGAGCGGCCTCGTATAAGGCCAGTTCGAGCTCCGCCGGGCCCTCGGAGAAGTAAGTCCAGCCGTCGTAGCGGGCAGACAGCACGATGTCCGCGCCCAGGACCGCTGCCGCCGTTGCGGCCCGTCGGCTGTCCAGGGACAGCGGGCGGCCGTCGAACTTCGCCGGCACACGTGCGGTGCCCGCCTGCAGCACCGCCGCGTCGATGTGCGCGACCCGGCGGGAGATCTCGGCCACGGTGCGGATCGAGGCGTTGTCCCCGCTGACGTAGAGGGCAGGAAGCCCCTGTCCGGACAGGACGAACCCGATCATCTCGCAGCGCTCACGCCACAGCAGCAGGCACCCATCGTCCATCCAGGCTTCGTGGTCGCCGGGAAGGGACTCATACCTGCCTGGTCAGGGTCGGTTTCGCCGGGGTCTCATGGGGACCGTCGGCAGCGCGGGAGCGGGCAGCGGATCACCGTCGTACCCCTCCACCACCCCGAACCGCCGGCCTTCCGTCCAGTCCTGCCGGGCCTGAGCGATCTCTTCTGACGACCGCCCGATGAAGTTCCACCACATGATGATCTCCTCCTCGAACGGCGGCCCGCCGAGCAGGACCGTGCGGGACGGTTCGGGAGAGTCGTTGTGGAGGGTCAGGGTGTCGGTGCCGGGGGGTACGTAGCCCAGTTCGGCGAGGTGCAACGCGGTGCCGTTCAGGTGCGGTTCGCCCTGGTCGACCAGGAGGCCGTGCTCGAAGGCGGGGTCGACGGGCAGGGTGACCGTGGTGTGCGGGGCGAGGGTGACTTCCGCGCCGAGGAGGGGCGTGAAGGTCCGTACCGGTGAGACGGAACCGGCCAGGGAGCCGAGGAAGACGCTGACCTGGGCTCCGTCGATGTGCACGGGTTCGGGCGCGTAGTGCTGGAAGTCCCGGTCGGTGTCGCGGTGTTCGGACGGGAGGGCCACCCACAGCTGGACGCCGTGCAGGACGGTGGTCCGCGGGGTGGACACCTCCGAGTGGCAGATGCCGTGGCCGCCGGTCATGAGGTTGAGCTCGCCGGGGCGGACGTAGGCGTGGGTGCCGAGGCTGTCCCGGTGTTCGATCTCACCGCTGAACAGCCAGCTGACCGTCTGCAGGCCGATGTGGGGGTGGGGCGCGACGTCCATGCCGCCGGTGCGGGCCACGTCGTCGGGGCCGTAGTGGTCGGCGAAGCACCAGGCGCCGATCAGGGACCGGGCCCGCTGCGGCAGGGTGCGGCGGACCGTCATGGCCCGCGGGCCGCCCAGAGGGACGTCGCGCGGGGTGAGGACGTCGACCCGGCCTTCCTCCGGCCCTCGGCCGTCGTCCTTCGTGGGTCCGCAGCGGGTCCGTGCGGGTTCCGTCTCGACGTTGCTCATCGATGACCACCTCCGCCCCTCATGCTACTTTCATCTTCAATCACTTGCCCGCTCGCCCTGGCGGCGGCGCCTCCCAGGGAGTCCGAGTTGAGCAGCCGTGTCTTCGTCGACAAGCAGAGCCCCGAGGCGTACCGGGTGCTGGTGCGGACGTCGGAGGCGGTCCGGACGGTCGCCGACGAAGCGGGTCTTGACCGGATTCTGGTGGAGCTGGTCAACCTGCGGGTGTCGCAGATCAACGGCTGCGCCTTCTGTCTGCACGTCCACACCCGTGCCGCACTGCGCGCGGGTGAGACGACGCAGCGGCTCGGCGTGCTGGCCGCCTGGCGGGAGGCCGGGCTGTTCGACGACGTGGAGCGCGCGGCGCTCGGGCTCGCGGAGGCCACCACCGCGCCGGCCGACCTCCCCGCACAGGAGGCCGCCTACGCCGTGGCCCGCGCGGTCCTCACCGACGCGCAGATATCGGCGGTGATCTGGATCGCGGTGACCATCAACGCGTTCAACCGGGTCTCCGTCATGAGCCGGCATCCGGTGCCGCCGGAGCGGTGACCGCGTCCGCCGCCGTGGTCAGTACGTCGGCCAGTTCGGCGCCCAGTTCCGGGGTGGCGGCGACGATGCCCGACCAGCGGCGGGTGAGGTCGGTGTCGAAGACCAGGGGGCGGCCCCGGGCGTCGAGGACCACTCCCCCGGCGCGCGGCACCATCACGGCCGCCGCGGCCAGGTCCACCAGCCGGTGGGTGTCGGAGCAGGCGTCGGCGAAGGCGTCGGTGGCGCCCTCGGCGACCAGCGCGGCCTCCAGGCAGGTGGTGGACAGGATGCGGACGCGGGCGGCACGGGAGGCGGCGGCCCACCAGGCGGCGGCCGGGCCGGGCTCGGCCGTGTGCGGGCGGAGCAGGGACAGGGCCGCACCGGACAGTTCCCGGCGGCCGGAGGTGCGGTACGGGACCGGCTGGTCGCGGTGGGCCCACCAGGCGCGGCCGGTGTCGAGCCACACCGTGTACGCCTCGGTGAACTCGCCGTCGATCGCCACGGCGGCGGCGAACGCGGTCAGCGGGACCCCGGCGGCACCGTTGGCGGAACCGTCGAGGGGGTCGATGACCAGGGACACGGCGCTGGCGTGGTCGAGCCATCCGCTCTCCTCGGAGAGGATGTTGACGCCGTGCGGGCGCAGCGCGTCGATCACCGCGTCCTCGACCAGGCGGTCGATGCGCATGGTGGGGGTGCCGTCGGCGCCGGTCGCCACGGACTCGGCGAGGGTGGCGCGGTCGTGCGCGGCGCGGGCGGCCGTATAGGCGTCGAGGGCGGCGCGCGCGGCGGCGGTGAGGGCCGGGTGGACGGCCGGGTCGGTGGCGGCAGTGGTGGTGCGTGTCGTCATGGTGGTCACCGTCCTGGGGTGCTGGGGAGCCGGGCGACGGAGACCGGGGCGCGTCGCCGTCCCGGGACTCCTCCGCGAGCAGGGGCATGCGTACGGTGGGCCGGCCGGCGTCGGCGGTGACGGCGACCGGGTCGGCGCGGGACCCCGGAAGGCGGGCCGCCCCGGTCGGTGAGCCCGGCGGGGCGGGCGGCGCCCGAGGTGAGCAGGGCCACGGCCGAGTGCAGTGGTATCACGCCGTGCGTGCGCCGCGAGGCCCAGGACCGCGGCGAGTGGTCGGGCCACCCCCCTTTTTTCGCCTGCTTCCGCTTCGGCCTCCGCGCTTGAGATCACCATGACGACAGGGGCTGCCACCTGCGGATTCGGGTAAGAGTGCCGTGCGCCGTCGGCACGGTCGCCGTCAGTGGGACCGGTCGCGGCAGCCCGGGGCGGGGCCGGATCCGGTCCGGGCCGCCGGGTGGGCCGGGACATCGGTGGGCCGGTGGCGTCAGTCGACCGGCCAGGTGTGCACCGGGGCGTTGAGGTGCATGTAGTCGATGTACTGCAGGGTCATCAGCCGCAGCGCCTCGTGGCGGTCGCAGTGGGCCGAGGCGCGGATGTGGTGGAACATCTCCTTCTGCCACGTCGCCCCGTTGCGGCCGGTGACACACCGCTGCTCGATGACGCCGAGCAGCGGCTCGCGCCAGGCCGCGTCCATGCCGGAGAGTCCGAGACCGTGGTGGGCCAGCGGCAGCAGCCGGCGCAGGACGAGTTCGGCGACGGGCACCTCGCCCGTTCCGGGCCAGTACAGCCGTGCCTCGATGCCGTGCCGGGCCGCGGCGTGCAGGTTCTCCTCCGCCGCCGCGAAGGACATCCGGGACCACACCGGGCGTTCCTCCTCGACCAGGGCGCGCGTGAGTCCGTAGTAGAAGGCGCCGTTGGCGAGGGTGTCGGCGACGGTGGGGCCGGCCGGCAGGACGCGGTTCTCCACGCGTACGTGCGGGCGGTCGCCGGCGACGGCGTAGACGGGGCGGTTCCAGCGGTAGATGGTGCCGTTGTGCAGGGTGAGTTCGCCGAGTTCGGGGATGTCACCGCGGTCGAGTGTCTCGGTGGGGCTCTGTTCGTCGCACAGCGGGAGCAGGGCCGGGAAGTAGCGCAGGTTCTCCTCGAAGAGGTCGAAGACGCTGGTGATCCAGCGTTCCCCGAACCAGACGCGGGGCCGTACGCCCTGCACCTTGATCTCCTCGGGGCGGGTGTCGGTGGCCTGCTCGAAGAGGGGGATGCGGGTCTCGTGCCAGAGTTCCTTGCCGAAGAGGAAGGGCGAGTTGGCGGCCAGCGCGACCTGGACGCCGGCGATCGCCTGGGCCGCGTTCCAGTAGCCGGCGAACTCGTCCGGTGACACCTGGAGGTGGAACTGCGTGCTGGTGCAGGCCGCCTCCGGGGTGATGGTGTCCGCGTAGGTGCGCAACCGGTCGTCTCCGTCCACCTCGATGCGCAGGTCCTCGCCGCGGGCCGCGAAGATCTGGTCGTTGAGCAGGCGGTAGCGCGGGTTCTCCGACAGGGCGGCGTCGCCGGCGTCCTCCTGGCGGAGGGTGGGGAGGATGCCGGTCATGATCAACTGGGTGCCGACCGACCTGGCGCGCTCGTCGGCGTGGTTCAGCGCGGCCCGGATCTCGGACTCCCAGGCGTCGGGACCGCCCGCCGTCAGACTTCGCGGCGGGATGTTGACCTCCAGGTTGAAGCGGCCCAGCTCGGTGTCCCAGGCCGGGTCCGCGATCGCCTCCAGCGCGTCGCTGTTGCGCATCGCGGGCTCGCCCTCGGCGTCGACCAGGTTCAGTTCGATCTCCAGCCCCACCTGGGGCCGCCCCGACTCGAACCGTGACTCGCGCAGCATCTGGGCGAACGCGTCGAGGCACTCCTGCATCTTGATGCGGTAGCGGCGGCGGTCCTCTCGGGTGAAGACCAGAGCCGGAACGTCCCGTCCCATCGGCTTCCTTCCGGGTTCTCCTCCCAGCGTCGCACCGCCGGACGACTCCCACCAGACGGGACGGCCCCGCCTGCGGACTGTCGGCCCTGCCCAGGGCCGGTGCCGTACGCCGTCCGGGTGAACGGTGGTGCGGGACCGCCGGCGTGCGGGTCCGAGACCGCGGGGCATCGTGGGCGGTTCTCGGGGCACTCTCACTGCCGGAGACACCGGGCATGAACGGTGGGGATCGGAGGCTGCCATGCTGTCGTACCGTCTGGAGCACGAGGTGCTGGTCATCACGGTGGAGCGGGACCCCGGGATCGGCGGCCGGGCCGGCCTGGCGAGCCGGATCACGGATCTGGTCGACGCCCACCGGCCGAGCCCGGTGGTCGTCGTCATCGATGACCGGGCGGCGGGCAGCGCGGCGGTCAGTGCCGTGCTCCGGGCCCATCAGTTCTGCGCCCGGCTCGGCATCCTCATGTCCGTGGTCACCCACAGCGCGCCGCTGCGCCGTCTGCTGGAGGCCGACGGCAGCACCCGCGGGCCGCGGCTGGTGGTGCACGCCCGCACGGACACGGCGATCGCCGGCAGCTTCGCCGCGGCGGCCTGATCCGCCGGGCGCCTTCCCGCGTCGTCAGCGGCGCGCGAAGGACAGTACCGCGAGGAGTGTGGCGGGCCGGCGGGTGGAGAGGTACAGGTAGGGCGCGGGGCGGTGCGGGTCGTCGAGTTCGATGCGCACGGCGGTCGGGACATAGCCGCGCAGCAGCATCGCCGCGGACACGTCGGCCCGCCGGGTGCGCCACAGGAACGCCTCCTCGGCGTCCAGGATCTCCACCATGCCGAGGGAGGTCAGGGGGTAGCGCAGCGAGCCCGCCCTGAGGTGACCGCCCGTCACCACGATGGCGGCGGAGCCGTAGGCGTACAGCCCCAGGGCCGTCAGGGCGACGGTGACCGCGAGGCCGCCGAGCGCGGCGGCGGGTCCGAACGGCAGCAGGACGGCGGCGGTCATCGCTCCCGGCAGGGCACTGAGCCAGAACCAGGTGCCGGGCACGGCGAGGCGTTCTTCGTACAGACGCATACCTGCCACCTTGTCAGGCCGTGGCCGCGGAACGTTGTCGGGGGACACCGCCGGCCGCGGAGTGGCTCCGGGCAGGAGGGCGAGGCGGTGGCAACGGCATCCGGCCGTGGCATCGTGGCGTTCATGACCCTCGACGTACGCCCCGCCTCGGTCTTCGAGGACATGCGGGCCCTGCTCGGCCCGAAGTCGCCGGACGCCACCGTCTGCTGGTGCCTGAGTTACCGCGTCCCGTCCAAGCTCAACAACGAGCTGCGGGGCCCGGCGCGCGGCGAGTACGCCGCCGGGCTGTGCCGGGCCGATCCACCGCCCGGGGTGCTGGCGTACGACGGTGACGAACCGGTCGGCTGGGCCGCCGTCGCTCCGCGGTCGGCCACCTCCTTCGCCCGCAGCCGCACGATCCCGCACGTCGACGACCTGCCGGTCTGGTCGCTGTGGTGCGTCCGGGTACGCCCCGGGCACCGCAGGAAGGGCGTCTCGCACGCGCTCATCGCCGGTGCCGTGGACTTCGCCCGCTCCCACGGCGCCCCGGTGATCGAGGCGTATCCCCTCGACAACGGTGACGCCAGGGTCGACATGACGATGGCGTACGCGGGGATCCGCAAGAACTTCGAACGCGCCGGGTTCACCCATGCCGCCGGCACCACCTCGGTGCTGGCCGGCCATCCCCGGGTGCTGATGCGGCTCGACCTGCGGCGCTGAACACACCGGGGCGTCCGCCGGGCCTCCGCCGTCAGCGCACGTCCGCCCCTTCGGTCGTCGCCGGCGCCGGCGTCGGCGTGGACCTGGGCGCGGTCATGCGCTCGTCGTAGCCGGTGGCGGGGTCGACGACGCGGCCCGCGGCCCACCAGTTCTCCCTCGCCGTCTCGGTCACGGTCATCAGGATGTCCTCCTCGGGGACCCCGGGGCACTGTCGCAGGTTGTCGACGACGGTCGCGAAGAGCGCCGTCTTCTGCTCGGCGGGGCGGTGGTTGAAGGAGAACTGGAGGAACATGGCGCGTTCCCCGCGCGGCAGACCGAAGACCACCGGCTGCATGTGGAAGTTGTCCGGGTCGACTTCGTGGAAGACGTGGAACTGGTCGTCCTCGGGGATTCCCAGCACGTCGACCATGGCCCGGTGGATGCCGAGGGAGACGTCCCGCCGGTACTGGGCAGTCGTTCCCTTGCGCAGATACACGTTCGTCAGAGGCATGTCCGTCACGCTACGAGCCGCGCGGGGCATTCCGCCAACGAATGGTTCGCATGCCCCCTATGCTGTCCGCTCATGGTGATCCCATGGAGATGACACTGGTCGGGCTGCGGGTGCTGCGCGAGGTGGCGGAGCGGGGCACGTTCACGGCGGCGGCGGAGGCGCTGGGGTACACGCAGTCGGCCGTCTCCCGGCAGGTGGCGGGGCTGGAACAGGCGGCCGGTGTCCGGCTCTTCGACCGCCACCCCGGTGGTGTGCGGCTGACCGGCCCCGGGCGTGCGCTGCTGCGGCACGCCGTCGTCGCGCTGGACGCGGTGGCCGCCGCCGACGAGGAGTTGCACGGCGCGGCGGCCGACGGCGGCGTCGTCCGCCTCGGTTTCTTCCCTCCCGCCGGGCCGGTGGTGGTGGCCGGGGCGCTGGCCGCGCTGCGCCGGGACCACCCCCGGGTCCGGGTGACGACCCGTGAGGGCACGACCCCGTCGCTGGTGCGGGCGTTGCGCGCGGGCACCCTGGATCTCGCCGTGCTGTCCTCCCGGCCACCGCACCGCTCCCCCGACACGGACGATCCGCCGCTGCGGTCCGAGCCGCTGCTTCGGACGCGGCTGGCCGTGGCGGTGCCGGCGGACGGGCCGCTCGGCGCACGCGGCCACGTCACCGCCGAGGAGATCGCTCGGGAGCCGTGGATCGCCGGACCGGGCAGCGCGGACGAACCCCTGCTGGGCGTCTGGCCCGGACTGCCCGGACGCCCGGCGGTCCGCCACACCGCCCGGGACTGGCTGACCAGGCTCCATCTCGTCGCCGCCGGGGCCGGTGTCACCACGGCGACCCCGGCGCTTCTTCCGGTCCTGCCCTCCGGGGTGCGCCTGGTGGACGTGGCGGGCGTCGCCGAGGAGGTACGGCGGGTCGACCTGGTACGGATGCCGGCTGCCGTCACGGCACCGGCCCAGGCCCTGGCGGCCGCCCTGCGGCGGCAAGCGGCCCGGCTCAGCGGCTGAGCACCGCCGCCCCCGGTCGCGTCCGGCACGGGCCGGATCCGATGCGGGCCGGATGTCCGGCGGCGCGGGCCGAGTGTCGGCGCATGCCGGATGCCCGGCGCGGGCCGGGTGTCCGGTGCAGCCCAGGTCTCCACTGCGGGCCGGGCGTCCGGCGCGAACGGAATCTCCAGTGCAGCCCGGGCATCGGCGCGGGCCGGGTGTCCGGTGCAGGTGCGACGTCTGTTGCAGGCCAGGCACCCGGTGCGGACCAGGCACCCGGAACGGGGCACGCGGCGCCGGGGGGACGGTCACCGGATGTCCCCCTGCCAGTCGAACCGCCGGGCGTCCGTCGGCCGGGGCGCGTACACGGCCCGTCCCCCGGGGCCGTAGCGGCCTATCTCCGTAGGCAGCGCGACGCTCTCCGGTACGCCGGTCCCGAACGTGCCGGTGACGTCCAGGAGCAGGCCGTCCAGCGGGCCACCCACCAGTTGCGCGTACGCACGGCCGGTCCGGGGCCCGGGGTCCCCGTGCTCGGCTCCGTAGACCCGGCCGCGCATGAAATCCGCCTCATCCATGACGTCCAGCCTCGCATCCGGCACTGACATCGCCGCCTTCCGCGCCCCCGGCCCCGCGCCCCCGCCCCGCGCCTTCGCGCCCCCCGCCACCGCGCCCGCCGCCGTTCCAAAGGGCTAGCCGGACACGGCAGTTGTGGTTAGCCTTGCCTAAGTCTGTGGGTCCGGCGTCCGGGTGCTGTGACCGCCGCTCCGAGAGGACACGTGAGGGAAGCGGAACTGCCGGGACGGGCCGCACGGTCCGCCCCGCGCGAAGCCCGGCCCAGCCTCCACCCCGCGTCACTCCGCTCCACCAGACCCCGAAGCGAAGGACCACCGATGTTCCGCTCCCGCAGAGCACCACGGCTCGCCGCCGCGCTCGCCTCCGCCCTCCTGCTCCTCACCGCCGCCACGGCCTGCGGCGGGGACGACTCGGACTCCGGCTCCTCGGGTTCCGGCACCGAGGCGAGCGCCTCCGGGGAGTCCGCCTTCCCGGTCACCATCGACCACAAGTACGGTTCCACGACGATCGAGTCCGAGCCGAAGCGGATCGTCACGGTCGGCCTCACCGACCAGGACGCGGTCCTGGCGCTCGGCAAGGTGCCGGTCGGCACCACCGAGTGGCTGGGCGGCTACCCGGGAGCCATCGGCCCGTGGGCCGAGGAGAAGCTCGGCGGGGCCGAGCTCCCGACCGTCCTGAAGGACACCGGCACCGGCCCCCAGGTGGAGCGGATCGCGGCGCTCAAGCCCGACCTGATCCTGGCGGTGTACGGCGGGCTCACCAAGGAGCAGTACGAGTCGCTGTCGGCGTTCGCGCCGGTGGTCGCCCAGCCGAAGGAGTACAACGACTACGGCGTTCCCTGGCAGGAGCTGACCGAGCGGGTCGGCCGGGCGCTCGGCAAGCCTGACCAGGCCGCCGACGTGGTCAGGAAGACCGAGGACACCATCGAGGCGGCGGCGGCCGAACACCCCGAGTTCAAGGGCGCCACCGCCTTGATGGCCACCCCCTACGAGGGCATGTTCGTCTTCGGCACCCAGGACGCGCGCTCGCGGCTCCTCACCGACCTCGGGTTCTCGCTGCCCCAGGGGCTGGACAAGGCGATCGGCGACCAGTTCGGCGCGAACATCAGCAAGGAGCGCACCGACCTGCTCGACCAGGACGCCATCGTGTGGTTCGCCGGTGACGTCACCAAGGACGCCGCCAAGCTGCACGCGGACGCCTCCTACCAGGACCTGGGCGTGGTGAAGGAGGCCCGGGAGGTCTTCGTGGCCGAGTCGAGCGACTACGGCCACGCGACCTCGTTCGTCTCCGTGCTGAGCCTGCCGTACGTGGTGGAGCGGCTGGTACCGCAGCTCGCGGCGGCCGTGGACGGCAAGCCGGCGACCGAGGTGGAACAGCCTGCCGCGTGACCCTGAGCCGCGCGCCACGAGGGGGACGTGTCCCCCTCGTGGCGGGTCCGGTCAGCCGTCCATCGCCTCGGCCAGGCTGCGGGGCCGCAGGTCCGTCCAGTGGGTCTCGACGTACTCCAGGCAGGACTGCCGGGAGGCGGGGCCGTGGACGGCGCGCCAGCCGGCGGGGACGTCGGCGAAGTCGGGCCACAGGCTGTGCTGGTTCTCGTCGTTGACGAGCACCAGGTAGACGCCGTCGGGGTCCTCGAACGGGTTGGTCATCGGGTTCCGCCTCCTCGTTCGGTCATCGGGTTTTGCCTCCTCGGTTCTCGGGTGTGCGCGGGTTGTCGTCCGCCCACGCGAGCAGGCCGTCCAGGGCCCGGAACCAGGTCCGGGCCAGGTCCTGGACCGCCTCGCGCGGCAGCAGCCCTTCCAGGTACGCCCAGTGGGCGGAGAGCACGGGGCCGTCCGGGCGGTCCTCGGTCACCACGTTGATCTCCAGTGCGTGGCCCTGCCGCATCGCGGGCTCGGGGCCGATGTCGGCCGCGTCCTCCTCGGGCGCGTACGACCAGTCGGTGGCCTCCGGCAGCCCGAACCGGCCGAGGTAGTTGAACTCGACGCGGGCCGGTTCGCGGGCCGCGAGGATCTCGCGTGCGCGCGGGTCCAGGTGGCGCAGCAGCCCGTAGCCGACGCCGTTCGCGGGCAGCGACGCGAGGTGCGCGCGGATCCGCCGTACGGTGTCGGCCGCGGCGGGGCCGCCCGTGAAGGCGTCGGCGAGGTCGCCCGGCCCGGCGTCCAGGCGGACGGGGAAGACGCTGGTGAACCAGCCCACGGTCCGGGAGAGGTCGACGCCGTCCCCGGCGAGTTCCGCCTCCCGGCCGTGGCCTTCCAGGTCGACCAGGACGGTCCGGTCGTGGCCGCCGCGCCGGTGGCGCCAGTCGGCGAAGGCGAGGGCGAGGGCGGCCAGCAGTACGTCGTTGACACCGGCGCCGAAGGCCGCGGGGACGGTGGACAGCAGGGGGCCGGTGCGCTCGGCGGGCAGCCGCAGGACGACCTCGCGGCGGGTGGCGGTGGTGTCGCGGTCGGGGTCGGGTGCCCGGGTGAGCGGGAAGGGTTCCGTGCCGCCGTCCAGGATGGAGGTCCACACCGGCAGTTCCGCCTCGCGGGCGGGGTCGCGGGCCAGGTCGGTGAGGAGCCGGGACCAGCGGGCGAAGGACGTCTCCACGGGGTCGAGGCGGGCGGGGCGCCCCGCGCGGACGTCCTGCCAGGCCGCCGCCAGGTCCGGCAGCAGCACCCGCCAGGACACGCCGTCCACCACCAGGTGATGGGCCGCCAGCAGCAGCCGTCCCGGTGCGTCGCCGCCCGCGTCGAACCACACGGCCCGCACCATGTCCCCCGCGTCCGGGTCCAGCCCGGCCCGGGCGGTGTGCGCGTGCTCCCGTACGGCACCGGCCAGCGCGGTGGCGTCGAGGCCGCGGGCGTCGACCTGTTCGATCCACCGGGCGGCGTCGACGGAGCCCGCGGGCGGGACGTGCAGCGCCCAGTCGTCGCGGGGGTGGGGCCGCACCAGTGTGGCGCGCAGCATGTCGTGCCGGTCGGCGAGCGCCTGGAGGACGGCGGTCAGGCCGGGCAGGTCCAGGTCGGCGGGGGTGCGGACCAGCGCCGACTGGTGGTACGTGGCGAACGGGCCGCCGAGTTCGCGCAGCCAGTGCATGACCGGGGTGAGCGGCACGGTGCCGGTGCCGTCGTCCTCGGGGCGGGAGGCGGCCGGGGCGGTCTGCTCGGCGACGGCGGCCAGCGCGGCCGGGGTGCGGTGCCGGAAGACGAGGCGCGGGGTGATCCGTACGCCCGCGGAGCGGGCCAGGCCGACCAGGCGCATGGCGACGATGCTGTCGCCGCCGAGGGCGAAGAAGTCGTCGTCCGCGCCGACCCGTTCGAGCCCCAGGACATCGGCGTAGACCGCGCACAGGGCCTCCTCCCGGGGAGTACGGGGGGCCCGTCCGCCGGAGAGGGCGGTGAAGTCGGGGGCGGGCAGCGCGGTCCGGTCCAGCTTGCCGTTGGCCAGGCGCGGGAAGCGCTCCAGCGGCACGACGGCGGCCGGCACCATGTGGTCCGGCAGCCGGGCCGCGACGTGGGCGCGCAGTTCCGCCGGGGCGGCCGTGGACACCACGTAGGCGACCAGCAGGGTGCGCGGACCGTCCTGGCGTGCCGTCACGAGTGCCTCCATGACGGCCGGGTGGTGGGTGAGGGCGGACTCGATCTCGGCGGGCTCGATACGGAAGCCGCGGATCTTGAGCTGGTCGTCGGCCCGGCCGAGAAAGTCCAGCCGTCCGCCGGCCGTCCAGCGGGCCAGGTCGCCGGTGCGGTACATGCGGGTGCCCGGGGTGCCGAACGGGTCGGCGACGAACCGCTCGGCGGTCAGCGCGGGGGCGTTCAGGTAGCCGCGGGCGAGGCCGCCACCGGACAGGTACAGCTCGCCGGTCACGCCCGGCGGCACCGGTCGCAGCCGCTCGTCCAGTACATGGGCGCGGGTGCCGGCCACCGGCCGTCCCACCAGCGGGCGTTCGCTGTCCCGCACCCGGGCCACCAGGGCGTCGACGGTGGACTCGGTGGGCCCGTACAGGTTGTACGCCTCGGGGCCGCGCGGGCCGGCCAGGCGCCGCCAGAGGGCGAGCGGTACGGCCTCGCCGCCCACGCCGACCGCGGCGAGCGGGCCGTCGGCGTCCAGCGGCAGGCCGCTGTCGGCCATCTGGGCCAGCAGGGACGGGGTGACCTCCAGGAAGTCGAAGCGGTGGCGTACGACGGCGGCGGCGAGGAGTTCGGGATCGCGCCGCACCTCGTCGGAGACGATGTGCACGCAGTGCCCGTCCAGCAGCCAGAGCTGGGGCTGCCAGGACGCGTCGAAGGAGAACGACCAGGCGTGCCCCGCCCGCAGATGGCGCCGCCCGGCGGCCTCGACGGCCGGGGCGTAGAGGGTCTCGCGGTGGCTGTGGAAGAGGTGGCCGAGGGACTCGTGGGTGACGACGACGCCCTTGGGACGGCCGGTGGAGCCGGAGGTGTGGACGACGTACGCCGGGTGGCGGGGCGTCAGCGGGGCGGTGCGGTCGGCGTCCGTGAGGTCGGCCGGGTCGTGGGCGGCGATCCGGGCGGCCGTCGCCGGGTCGTCCAGCCGCAGGGTGCCGGGGAGTTCACCGGGCGCGGCGGCGGTGGTCGTCGTCAGGGTCAGTACCGGGCGGGCGTCGGCGAGGATGCCGGTGGTGCGGTCGGCCGGGGCGTCCGGGTCCAGCGGCAGACAGGCGGCGCCGGCCTTGTGCACGGCGAGGAGGGCGGCCAGGAAGCGGGCGGTGCGCGGCAGGGCGAGGGCGACCAGGCGCTCGGGTCCGGCGCCGTGCGCGACCAGGACCCGCGCCAGGCGGTTGGCCTCCGCGTTGAGTTCGGCGAAGGTCAGCTCGATGCCGTCGGAGGCCGCGGCGGGCCGGTCCGGGCAGGCGCGTACCCGCTCCTCGAAGAGCGCGGGCACGGTGGTGGGGGCGGCGAGGAGCGGCCTGGCGTGCCAGCCGGCGGTGAGGCGGCGCCGTTCGTCCGGGGCGAGGATGTCGATCGCGCCGAGCCGCAGATCCGGGTCGGCGGTAACGGCCCGCAGGACGCGCCGCAGACGCGCCGCGAAGGACTCGGCGGTCGTCCGGTCGAACAGGTCGGCGCTGTACTCCAGCACCCCGTCCACGCCGGTCCCGTCGGCGCGATCCACGAAGTCGAAGGAGAGGTCGAACTTGGCGGTCGGCGTCGCCACGTCGTCCCGGGCGGCCCGCAGTCCGGGCAGGCCCGGGGTGTCGTCCCCGGCGGGCAGGTACACCACCATCACCTGGAACAGGGGGTGCCGGGCGAGGGACCGGGCCGGGTTGACCGCCTCCACGATCCGTTCGAACGGCACGTCCTGGTGGTCGAAGGCGGCCAGGTCGGTCTCCCGCACCCGGGCGAGCAGCTCACGGAAGGCGGGGTCGCCGGAGGTGTCGGTGCGCAGGACCAGCGTGTTGAGGAAGAACCCGACGAGGTCGTCCAGGGCCGCGTCGGTACGGCCGGAGACGGGGCTGCCGACCGGGATGTCGTGGCCGGCGCCGAGCCGGGTGAGCAGGGTGGCGACGGCGGCTTGGAGCACCATGAACACGGTGACGCCGTGGTCGCGGGCCAGCCGGCGCAGGCCGGCGGCCGTACCGGCGTCGAGGGAGAGGTCGGCCGCGCCTCCCCGGTAGGTCGCCTCCAGCGGACGCGGCCGGTCGACGGGGAGCGGCAGTTCCTCGGGGAGGCCGCTCAAGGCATGTTTCCAGTAGGTGAGTTGTGCGGAGCCGACCTGGTCGAGCAACGTGTTCTGCCAGCGGGTGTAGTCGGCGTACTGGACCGGCAGCGGGGTCCACTCGGGGGACCGCCCGGCGGTGCGGGCCGCGTAGGCGAGGGCCAGGTCACGGCTGAGCGGCGCCTGCGACCACTCGTCACCGGCGATGTGGTGCAGCACGTGCAGCAGGGTCCACTCGCGCTCGCCGGTGCGGAACAGGTGGACGCGCAGGGGCGGTTCGCGGTCGAGGGCGAAGCCGTACGCGCCGGCCTCGGCGAGCCGCCCGGGCAGCAGCTCGGCGCTGGTCTCCTCGGTCTCGAACGGGACGTGCGCCTCGTCCGGTTCCAGGACCCGCTGGTGGGGGCGGCCCTCCTCGTCGGGGAAGACCGTGCGCAGCGTCTCGTGGCGCGCGCCGAGGTCCCGTACCGCGGCCCGCAGCGCGTCGACGTCCAGGGTGCCGGTGAGTCGCCAGGCAGTGGGGATGTTGTACGTGGGGCTGGGGCCCTCGACCTGGTAGAGGACCCACAGGCGGCGCTGCGCGGACGACAGCGGCAGCCGCGCCGGACGCGGCCCCGCCGTCAGGGCGGGCCGGGTGGCGGCGCGGGCCGCGTCCAGCCGGGCGGCCAGCCGGGACGGTGTCGGCGCGTCGAACACCGTGCGCGGCGCCGTCTCGGTGCCGAACGCCTCCCGGACGGCGGCGGCCAGCCGCATCGCCAGGAGGGAGTGGCCGCCGAGGGCGAAGAAGTCGTCGTCCACACCGACCTCCGGGGCGCCGAGCACCTCCGCGAACAGGGCGCGGAGGATCTCCTCGCGGGGGTCGCGGCCCCGGCCGCCGGCGCCGGCGCCCGCCGCGAGGTCTACGGCGGGCAGGGCGCGCCGGTCGAGCTTGCCGTTCGGGGTCAGCGGCAGCGCGTCCAGGGGCACGAAGGCCGCGGGGACCATCGGCGCGGGCAGTGCGGCGGCCGTGTGGCGGTGCAGTTCCGCCGGGTCGACGGTGTGTCCGGCGGCGGGAACGACGTAGGCCACGAGCCGCTGGTCGTGCGGGACGACCACGGCGCGGCCGACGGTGGTGTGCCGGGCGAGGACGGCCTCGGTCTCGCCGGGTTCCACGCGCACACCCCGGATCTTGACCTGGTGGTCGGTGCGGCCGAGGAAGTCGAGGCGTCCGTCGGCCGTCCAGCGTGCCAGGTCGCCGGTGCGGTACATGCGGGTGCCGGGGGCGCCGTACGGGTCGGCGACGAAGCGTTCGGCGGTGAGGGCGGGGCGGTCGAGGTAGCCGCGGGCCAGCTGGACTCCGGACAGGTACAGCTCGCCCGGGACGCCCGGGGGGACGGGGCGCAGCGCGGCGTCCAGGACGTGGGTCCGGGTGTTCCACACCGGGCGTCCGACGGTCACGTGCGCGGTGCCCGGCTCCACCTCGGTGGCGGTGACGTCGACGGACGCCTCGGTGGGGCCGTACAGGTTGTGCAGTGCGGCGGGCAGCAGCCGGTGGAAGCGGTCGGCCACCGCGGCCGGGAGGGCCTCGCCGCTGCACAGCACCCGGCGCAGGCCGGTGCAGCGGGCGGCGGCGGGCTCCTCCAGGAACACCTGGAGCATGGACGGCACGAAGTGCGCGGTGGTGACGCCCTGGTCGCGGATCAGCGCGGCGAGGTAGGCCGGGTCCCGGTGGCCGCCGGGCTCGGCGAGCACCAGGGCGGCCCCGGTGATCAGCGGCCAGAAGAACTCCCACGCCGACACGTCGAACCCGGCGGGGGTCTTCTGGAGCACCCGGTCCTCGCCGGTCAGGCCGTAGGTGTCCTGCATCCACAGCAGCCGGTTGGCGATGCCCCGGTGCGGGACGACCACGCCCTTGGGGCGGCCGGTGGAGCCGGAGGTGTAGATCACGTACGCGGGGGTGGCGGGATCGTAGGCGGTGGGCAGGTCACCGGCCGGGCCGCCGTCGGGCAGCGCGGCGTCCACGACGCACACGGGCCGGGCCTCCGCCAGGACGAGCGCGGTCCGCCCGGCCGGCTGGTCGGGGTCCAGCGGCAGGTAGGCGCCGCCCGCGCGGTGCACGGCCAGCAGGGTGACGACCAGGTCCACGGAGCGCGGCAGGGCCACCGCCACCGTGCGCTCGGGTCCCACGCCCCGGCCGGCGAGCACCCGGGCCGCCCGCTCGACGCGGGCGTCCAGTTCCGCGTACGTCAGGCGCTCGGTGCCCGAGACCAGGGCGGTGGCGTCGGGGGTGCGGGCCGCCTGGGCGCGGAAGAGTTCCGGCAGGGTCGTGGGCGGGGTGTCGTGCGCGGTGTCGTTCCAGCGGGTGAGGACGAGGTCCCGCTCGTCGTCGGTGAGCGGGTCCAGGTCCCGTACGGCGGTGTCCGGTCCGGCCGCGATCTGCTCCAGGAGGCGGACCAGGCGCCCGGCCAGTCGGCCGGCCGTCGCCTCGTCGCAGCGGTCGAGGGCGTACTCCAGGAGCAGCGCCAAGCGGTCGCGGCCCGTCTCGTCCACGGAGTGGTCCACGAAGGTGAAGTGGAGGTCGAACTTGGCCGCGCCGGTGTCCATGTCGTACCACTCGGTCGGCAGGCCCAGGACGTCCGGGTCGCCGTCGGGCCGGTGGTGGTAGCCGAGCATGACCTGGAAGAGCGGGTTGCGGCCCGCCACCCGGGGCGGGTTGACGGCCTCGACGACGTGGTCGAAGGGGAGGTCCTGGTGCTCGAACGCGGCCAGGGACGACTCCCGCACCCTGCCGAGGAGTTGACGGAACGTCAGGTCGGGCCCGGTGAGGTCCGTGCGCAGGACGAGGGTGTTGACGAAGAACCCGACGAGGTCGTTCAGGGCGTCGTCGGTGCGGCCGGCGATGGGCGCGCCGAGGGGGATGTCGTCACCGGCGCCGTGCCGGTGCAGGAGGGTGGCGGTGGCGGCCTGGAACAGCATGAACATGCTGGTGCCGGTGGCGGCGGACAGGTCGCGCAGGGCGCGGGCGGTGGCGGGGGGCAGGTCCAGGCGGACCTTGCCGCCGCGTCCGGTGGGTGCGTCGGGCCGGGGGCGGTCGAGCGGGAGGGCGAGTTCCTCGGGCAGGTCGCGCAGGGCGTCGGTCCAGTGGGCGAGCTGTCCGGGGCCGATCCGGTCGAGGAGGGTGTCCTGCCAGAGGG
Organism: Streptomyces sp. ISL-12; assembly: GCF_018614415.1. Lineage (GTDB taxonomy): Bacteria > Actinomycetota > Actinomycetes > Streptomycetales > Streptomycetaceae > Streptomyces. The sequence continues at coordinate 6,318 of NZ_JAGGOO010000016.1, read as the reverse complement.
TGTAGTCGGCGTACTGGACCGGCAACGGCGTCCACCTGGGCGCCCGGCCCTCGCGGCGGGCGGCGTAGGCGGTGGTGAGGTCGGTGAGGAAGGGCCGGTCGGACCACTCGTCGGTGGTGATGTGGTGCAGCACCAGCGCCACCACGTGGTCGTCGTCGGCCAGCCGCAGCACCTCGGCCCGCACCGGCAGCCCGGCGGACAGGTCGAAGGGGCGGCGCTGGGCCGCCGTGATCCGCGCGGCCGTCCCGTCCTCGTCCACGTCGGTGACGAGGAACTCCGGTTCGGCCTCCGCCGCCGGGACGACGTACTGGTAGGGCTCGCCGTCCTCCTCGGCGAAGCGGGTGCGCAGGGCCTCGTGCCGGGCGGTCACGTCATGCAGCGCGTCACGCAGCGCGTCCACGTCCAGGGCGCCGCGCAGCCGGAACACCAGCGGGAAGTGGTAGGCGGCGCCGGTGCCGGTGAGCCGTTCCACCAGCCACAGCCGCCGCTGGGCCGCCGACAGCGGGACGCGTGCGGGGCGTGCGGCCACGGGCCGCAGCGGGGGGCGGGTTGAGCGGGGCCCGGTGTCCGCGCGCCGGGCCAGCACCTCGGGGGTCGGTGCCTCGAAGAGGTCCCGGATCGCCAGTTCCGCGCCCAGTTCGGTGCGGGCGCGGCTGATCAGCCGGGTGGCGAGCAGGGAGTGGCCGCCCAGGTCGAAGAAGTTGTCCTCGGCGCCGGTCCGGGGCAGCGCGAGCACCTCGGCGAACAGCCGGCACAGCACCTCCTCGGCGGGGGTGCGCGGGCCGCGTCCCTCCGTCAGGGCGACGGCGGGCTCCAGGTCGGGCAGGGCTCGGGCGTCGAGCTTGCCGTTGGCGTTCATCGGCAGCCGGGGCAGGACGACGAAGGCGGCCGGGACCATGTGGGCGGGCAGCCGCCGCCCGAGGTCGTCGCGGAGCCGCCGGACGAGCGCGCCGTGACCCCGGGTGGCGGTGGGGGTGTTGGCGTACGGGGCGGAGCCTCGGTCGGGGCGGGGGCGGTGGAGGCCGGTCGTGCGGCGGGGGCGTTCACCGGGGACGAAGACGGCGTCGAGCAGGCCGGGGCGGTCCGACCAGGTGGTCAGGACATGGTGGCCGTGCCGCTTGCCCAGGGCGCGCAGGTCCTCCGGGTCCACGGTCGCGGCGGGCACCGGTGTCACGTCACCGTCCATGGCCCGCTGGACGGCGAGGTCGTCCGCGGTGCGGGCGTCCGGGACGCGGCGCACGCGCAGCGGCCCGGTGCCGTCGAGGCGGGCGGCGAGGTCGTCGGGCCCTGCCCAGTCGACGGCGGGGACGGTGTCCAGCCGGGTCGTCTCGGCGGTGCCCTCGTGGAGGACGACGTCGTAGCGGTAGCGGGTCAGCTCGTTGTGGTGGCGGCCGGCCTTGACGCGCAACTCGACGCCGGTGCCGAGGGTGCTGAACCAGTCCGGGTCGACGAGGAGTTCCTTCTCCAGGGCGAGTCCGCGCTCCACGGCCCGGCGCAGGGTGTCGGGGTCGGCGCCGGTTCCGGCGCGGGCGCTCTGGATGCCGGTCTGGAAGACGCGGGCCTGGCGCAGGTCGCGTACGTCGCCGAGGAAGACGGCGCCGCCGGGGGCGAGCAGGTCCAGCGCGCCCCGCAGGACGCGGTGCAGGTGGTCCAGGCTCGGGAAGTACTGGACGACGGAGTTGATGACGACCGTGTCGAAGAAGCCGGCCGGGAGGCCGTCGGTGACGTCGGCGGCCTGGCAGCGCAGGGTGACCTTGCGGGCCAGTTCCGGGTCGGCGGCGAGGTCGGCGCCGAGCTTGCCGATGACGGGGGCGGCGAAGTCCGTCGCCCAGTACGCCTCGGTGTGCGGGGCGAGCCGGGCCAGCAGCAGCCCGGAGCCGACGCCGATCTCCAGGACGCGGCGCGGGCGCAGGGCGCGGACGCGGCGGACCGTCTCCTCGCGCCATTCGCGCATGTGGTCCACGGGGATGGGGGTGCCGTCGTAGGAGCTGTCCCAGCCGGCGAAGTCCTCGGTGTGCACGGCCGTGCCGATCTCGGTGTACTCGGCGCTGTAGATGTCCCGCCACTCGCCGATCTGCTCACGCTCGGCCGACTCCCGCGCCTCGGCGTCCGGTTCGGCGGGGACGACGTAGCCGACCAGGCGGCGGGTGCCGGGGGCGGTGGTGTCGTCGCGGGCGAGGACGGCGGCCTGGGAGACCTCGGGGTGCTGGGTGAGGGCGGTCTCGATCTCGCCGGGTTCGACGCGGTGGCCGCGGATCTTGACCTGGTCGTCGGTGCGGCCGAGGAAGTCCAGGTTGCCGTCGGGGCGGCGGCGGACCAGGTCGCCGGTGCGGTACATGCGCTCGCCGGGGCCGCCGTGCGGGTCGGCGACGAACCGCCCGGCGGTCAGGCCGGGCCGGTCGAGGTAGCCGCGGGCCAGGCCGGCGCCGGCGATGTACAGCTCGCCCGGCACGCCGTCGGGGACGGGGCGCAGCCAGGTGTCGAGGACGCGGGCGCGGGTGGCGCGGATCGGGCGGCCGACGGTCGGGGTGGCGCTGTCGCGGGTGCCGCCGCCGAGGGTGTTGATGGTGTACTCGGTGGGCCCGTACAGGTTGTAGCCGTAGGTGCCGTCGGTGTCCCGCAGGGTGTTCCACACCGTCTCGGTGACCGCCTCGCCGCCGAGCAGCACCAGCGGCGGACGGTGCCCCTCCAGCAGGCCCTCCTCGATGAGCAGGTGGGCGTAGGTGGGGGTCACGTTGACGACGTCGACGCGGTGTTCCTCGCAGTAGGCGACCAGGGCGGTGGCGTCGCGCCGGAGTTCCTCGTCGCAGATGTGCACCTCGTGGCCCTCGACGAGCCACAGGAGTTCCTCCCAGGACATGTCGAACGCGAAGGACACGGTGTGCGCGATGCGCAGCCGTCGTCCGCCGGCGGCGGCGATCGTGGGGGCGAAGATCTCCTCGCGGTGGTTGAGCAGCATGTTGGTGAGGCCCGCGTACGGGGTGACCACGCCCTTGGGGCGGCCGGTGGAGCCGGAGGTGTAGATGACGTACGCGGGGTGGTCCAGGCGGAAGGTGACGTCCGGCGGGCCGTCGGGCAGGGCCGCGAGGGCGGCCGTCGTGCCGGGGTCGTCCAGGAGGAGGCGCGGGGTGTCGGCGGTGAGGCGGCGGGAGACGGCCCGGGTGGTCAGCAGGAGCAGCGGGCGGGCGTCGGCGAGCATCAGGGAGAGCCGCTCGGCGGGGTGGTCGAGTTCCAGCGGGAGGTAGGCGGCACCGGTGCGCAGGACGGCGAACAGCGCCACCACCGTGTCGATCGAGCGGGGCAGGCCCAGCGCGACGACCCGTTCCGGGCCCGCCCCGTGGGCGATCAACAGGCGGGCCAGGCGGTCGCAGCGGGCGTCGAGCTCGGCGTACGTGACGGTGCGGGTGCCGCAGACCAGGGCGGTGGCGTCCGGGGTGCGGGCCGCCTGGGCGGCGAGCAGGTCGGCCACGGTCTCGTGCGGTACGGGCGGGCGGCTTCCGGCGTCCGCGCGGGCGACGGCGGAGCGCTCGGCGGGCAGTACGGTGTCCAGCGCGCCGACGGGCACCGCCGGGTCGGCGACCAGGCGGTCCACCGCCAGCACGAACCGGTCCAGCAGGGTCCGGGCGTCCGTGTCGTCCAGGACGTCGGGGCGGTGGGCGAGGGTGACGCGGACCTGGTCGCCGGGGGTGACGACGAGGTTGGCCGGGTAGTGGGTGGCGTCCACATTGGCGACGGCGGTGGCGCCGTACCGGGCACGCAGTTCCGCCAGCCGGTCGTCGGTGTCGGCGTTGCGCAGCACGAACAGCGTGTCGAACAGCCGCCGGTGCCCGGTCTCGGCCTGGAGGACGCCGAGGCCGAGGTACTCGTACGGCATCAGCGCCAGCCGTTCGCCCTGGACGCGGCGCAGCAGGGCGAGGACGGGTTCGCGGGGGTCGAGGGCGATGCGGGCGGGGACGGTGTTGAGGAACATGCCGACGACGTTCTCGACGTCGGGGACTTCGCTGGGACGTCCGGCGACGGTGGTGCCGAAGGCGATGTCGGTGCGGCCGGTGGCGCGGGCCAGGACCAGGGCCCAGGCGGCGTTGAGGACCGTGTTGACGGTCAGGCCGTGGCGGCGGGCGAAGCCGCGCAGCCGCTCGGCGGAGGCCGGGGCGAGGGTGGTGTCGAGGTGGCGCGGGACGACCGGTGCCAGGCCGCGGTCGGCGACGGCGGGCGCCAGCAGCGTGGGCTCGTCGAAACGGTCGAGGGCGGCCCGCCAGGCGCGGGTGGCCTCGGTGTCGTCCTGTCGTTCCAGCCAGGTCAGGTAGTCGCGGTAGGAGCCGGGGCGGGCGAGTCCCGCCGGGTCGCCGCCGCTCTCGTAGAGGGCGAAGAGCTGGTCCAGGAAGAGCCAGGCGGACCAGCCGTCCCAGAGGATGAGGTGGCGTCCGACGACGAGCCGGTCGCCGCGCTCCGCACCGAGCCGGATCAGCAGCATCCGGAAGAGGAGGGGGCTGCCGAGGTCGAAGCGGCGGGCCCGTGACTCCTCCAGCAGGCCCTCCATCCGCCGGTCCTGCGCGTCGCGCGGCAGCCCGGAGAGGTCGACCTCGGTCAGCGGTACGGGGGCGTCCCGGACGATGAACTGCACCGGCCGGCGCAGTCCCTCGCTGGTGAACCCGGCGCGCAGGCCGGCGTTGCGGGCCAGCAGCGCGCGGACCGCGGCACGCAGCCGGCCGGCGTCCACGCGCTCGGCGAGGTCGAACGACTCGTGGACGGTGTAGACGTCCAGGGCGCTGTCGTCGTACGTGGAGTGGAAGAACAGCCCCTCCTGGAGCGGGGCGAGCGGCCACACGTCCTCGATGCGGCCGGGGGCGATCCGCTCGACGCGGGCGCGTTCCTCGTCGGTCAGCTCGAAGGCGAGGGCGGTTGCCCCGGTGCCGGTGTCCTGGACGTCCGTCGCGGCCTCGGCGAGGGCGGCCGGGGTGCGGTGTGTGAAGACGTCGCCGGGGCCGAGGGCGAGGCCCGCGCGGTGGGCGCGGCCGGCGACGGCGATGGAGCTGATGCTGTCGCCGCCCAGCAGGAAGAAGTCGTCGTCGGGCCCGGCGTCGGGCAGTTTCAGGACGGCGGCGAAGATCTCCGTGAGCAGCCGTTCGCGGGGGGTGCGCGGGGCGCGGGGCGCCGTCCGTACCGCCTGCGGGGCGGGCAGGGCGGCCCGGTCGAGCTTGCCGCTGGGGGTGAGGGGCAGGGCGTCGAGGACCACCCAGGCGCCGGGGACCATGGGGGCGGGCAGGGAGCCGGCGAGGGCGGCGCGCAGGGTGGACGGGTCGAGGGTGTCACGCGGGGCGGGCGGCTCGGGGACGGCCGGGGCGCCGGACGGACCGGGGACGGCCGGGCCGAGGGCCTCACGCGGGGCGGACGGACCGGGGACGGCCGTCGCGCCGCCGGACGGTACGACGTAGGCGACGAGGGCCCCGTCCCGTACCGTCACGGCGGCCCGGGCGACCTGGGGCAGGGCGGTGAGCGCGGCCTCGATCTCGCCGGGTTCGACGCGGTTGCCGCGCAGTTTGACCTGGCGGTCGGTGCGGCCCAGGTACTCGATCACCCCGTCGGCGCGGCGGCGCACCAGGTCGCCGGTGCGGTACATGCGGCTGCCGGGCGGACCGTACGGGTCGGCGGTGAACCGTTCGGCGGTCAGCGCCGGGCGCCGGTGGTAGCCCCTGGCCAGCTGCACTCCGGTCAGGTACAGCTCGCCGGGCACGTCGTCGGGGACCGGGCGCAGGCAGGGGTCGAGGACGCGCAGACCGGTGTTCCAGACCGGGCGGCCGAGGGGTACGGAGGCTGCCGTGTCGTCGGCGGGGCCGTAGGGGTGGTGGGTGACGTCGACGGCGGCCTCGGTCGGGCCGTAGAGGTTGTGCGGCGGGACGCCGGTCAGGGTGAGCCAGCGGCGGGCGGCGGCGGGCGGCAGGGCCTCGCCGCTGCTGAGGACGTGCCGCAGGGACGCCGACCAGGCGGGGTCGCCGGTGACCGCGTCGTGCTGGAGGAACGCCTCCAGCATGGACGGCACGAAGTGCATGGTGGTGACCCGGTGTTCCCGGACGAGGGCTGCCAGGTACGCCGGGTCGCGGTGGCCGTCCGGCCGGGCGAGGACGACCGCAGCGCCTTCGAGCAGCGGCCAGAAGAACTCCCACACGGATACGTCGAAACTGGACGGCGTCTTCTGCAGGACCCGGTCGTCGGCGGTGAGCCGGTAGGTGTCCTGCATCCAGGCGAGGCGGTTGACGATGGCGCGGTGGGTGACGACGACGCCCTTGGGCAGGCCGGTGGAGCCGGAGGTGTAGATGA
>NZ_JAGGOO010000168.1 GCF_018614415.1 Streptomyces sp. ISL-12 | reverse complement strand
GGGGGACCCCCATCGCGTCGACTCCCTCCTCCGCCTTGCAGCCGCACGCACCAGACCCCGCTCACCGGCATGGACAAGTCCCGCCGGTGTCCTGCGTCCTGATCCAAACGACAGGCCCTAGGTCACGCGCCGGGCTCCAGTTCCCGCACCAGTGGATGGTGCGCGCAGCGGAAGCCGCCGGCGAACGGGGTCACGGCGTCGAAGGGCAGGGTGTGCACGGTGACGTCGCGCGCGGTCAGCGCCTCGGCGAGGTCGGTCAGCCGCGTGTCGACGACCACCTCGCCGGGGCCGAGGACGAGGCTGTTGCCCGCCAGCAGGTTCACGGCGTCGGAGAGGGAGACGTCGATCAGCTCCCAGTCCGCGACCGGGTCCGGCACGCCCTCGGGGTACTGCTCCCGGCAGACCACCGCCAGGCCCTCGCGGACGGCGGTGAGACCGTCGTCGAGGTGGATCACCGCCTCGCTCAGCGGTACCGCCCGGACCCGGTAGCCGTCCCCGAGCAGCTCCGCCAGCCACCGCGCGCCCGCCCGGTCGGACGCCGTGCCGCCCCGGCCGCAGCCGACGAGGATGTCCCGGCCCAGCACGAGGACGTCGCCGCCCTCCAGGAACGGCCCGGTCGCCCCCGGCACCTCGGTCGTGCGGTACGGCGGGGGCGGCGGCATCACCGAGTACCGCGCCCCGCGGGCCACCGCCTCGGCGAAGACGGGACGCAGCCCGAAGCGTTCCTTGAAGCGGGCCGGCAGCCGCAGCGCGGACTCGACGACGTGGTCCCCGACCACGATCATCGGGTCGCGGACGAACGTCTGCATGCTGAACCGGTCGCCCTCGCCGCCGTACGCGCCCAGCTCCAGTTCGGTCAGCTCCCGTGGGCGGTGGACGGCCACCCCGCGCCCGGTCAGGAACCGGGCCAGGCCGTCGGCCTGCTCGACGGCCCGCCCGTAGCCGTCCGGGTCCGCCTCCGACCAGAGCCGGCCCGCCCAGCGCGGCAGGTCGCGCCGGGTGCTCTCGGGCACGAAGTCCAGTACGCCGGGCAGTCCCCCGCCGATCCGCTCCGGGACCTGGAAGTCGATGACGCGGCCGACCACCGCCTCCTTCAGGAGGCCCCACTCGTGGGTGACGTTGACGCGGTCCAGTGCTGGCGGTGTCGTCATGGCCGGAATGCACCTCGCCCGTCCCGGAGACAGTGGTCCTCGTAGTGCCCTGCTCCCTCCCCGCCACCATGGTCCCGCAGGGACCGCGCGAGCGCCTGTCGGCGGACGTACGGGTCAGGCCGGCCGCAGCCACACCGTCGCCAGCGGCGGCAGGGTCAGTCCGACGCTCGCCGGGCGGCCGTGCCGGCCCTGCGGCTCCGGCTTGACCGGACCGGGCTGGGCCACGTCGGAGCCGCCGTACCGCGCGGCGTCCGTGTTGAGGACCTCCGTCCAGGCGGGGACGTCGTCGGGGACGCCCAGGCGGTAGCCGGGGCGGACGACGGGGGAGAAGTTGGAGACCGACAGCAGCGGGGTGCCGTCGGTGTCCCGGCGCAGGAAGGCGAAGACGTTGTCCTCGGCGGCGTCGCCGACCACCCACTCGAAACCGCCCGGGTCGGTGTCGCGCCGCCACAGGGCCGGGGCGTCCCGGTAGACGGCGTTCAGGTCGCGGACCAGGTCGAGGACGCCCCGGTGGTCGGGTTCCGCCCCGTACCCCGGGTCGAGCAGCCACCAGTCGGGGCCGGACGCCTCGGACCACTCGGCGCCCTGGGCGAACTCCTGGCCCATGAAGAGGAGCTGCTTGCCGGGGTGGGCCCACATGAAGCCGAGGTACGCCCGGTGGTTCGCGCGCTGCTGCCACCAGTCGCCCGGCATCTTCGACACCAGCGACCGCTTGCCGTGCACCACCTCGTCGTGGGAGATGGGCAGCACGTAGTTCTCGCTGTACGCGTACACCATCGAGAACGTCATCTCGTGGTGGTGGTACGCGCGGTGGACGGGGTCGTGGCTCATGTACTGGAGCGAGTCGTGCATCCAGCCCATGTTCCACTTCAGCCCGAAGCCGAGGCCGCCGAAACCGCTGGGTCCCTTGTGGTGGGTGGCGCGGGTGACGCCGTCCCAGGCCGTCGACTCCTCTGCGATGGTCACCACGCCGGGGCAGCGCCGGTAGACGGTGGCGTTCATCTCCTGGAGGAAGGCCACCGCGTCCAGGTTCTCCCGGCCGCCGTGCTCGTTCGGCGTCCACCGGCCCGGCTCGCGCGAGTAGTCCAGGTAGAGCATCGAGGCGACGGCGTCCACCCGCAGGCCGTCGATATGGAACTCCTCGCACCAGTACACGGCGTTGGCGACGAGGAAGTTGCGCACCTCGCGCCGCCCGTAGTCGAACTCCAGCGTCCCCCAGTCGGGGTGCGCGGCCCGCAGCGGGTCCGCGTGCTCGTACAGCGGGCGGCCGTCGAACTCGGCCAGCGCCCAGTCGTCGCGCGGGAAGTGGGCCGGCACCCAGTCCATCAGGACGCCGATCCCGGCCTGGTGCAGCCGGTCGACCAGGTACTTGAAGTCGTCGGGGCCGCCGAGCCGGGCCGTGGGCGCGTAGAAGCCGGTGACCTGGTAGCCCCAGGACCCGCCGAAGGGGTGCTCGGCGACCGGCATCAGCTCGACGTGGGTGAAGCCCAGGTCCTTGACGTACGCGGGGAGTTCCTCGGCCAGCTCGCGGTACGTCCGGCCGGGCCGCCAGGACGGCAGGTGCACCTCGTACACCGAGAACGGCGCCTCGTGCGCGGGCGTGGCCGTACGGCGGGCCAGCCACTCGGCGTCGCCCCACTCGTGGTGCGAGGCGGTCACGACCGACGACGTCTCGGGCGGCACCTGGGTGCGGCGGGCCAGCGGATCGGCGCGCAGGGTGCGGGAGCCGTCGGGCCGGGTGATCTCGAACTTGTACAGCTCGCCCTCCCCGACCCCCGGCAGGAACAGCTCCCACACCCCCGACGAGCCCAGCGACCGCATGGGGTGGCCGGTGCCGTCCCAGAAGTTGAAGCCGCCGGCCACCCGGACGCCCCGCGCGTTCGGCGCCCACACCGCGAACCGGGTGCCCCTCACGCCCTGCCAGGTCATCGGGTGCGCGCCGAGCGCCTGCCACAGCTGCTCGTGCCGGCCCTCACCGATCAGGTACAGGTCCAGATCGCCCAGCGTGGGCAGGAAGCGGTACGCGTCCTCGGTCTCGTGCACGGCGCCCTCGTACGTGACGAGCAGCCGGTACTCCGGGACCTCCGGCAGCGGCAGCAGCCCGGAGAAGAAGCCGTCCCCGTCGTCGCGCAGCCCGGCCCGCACCTCCCCGGCCACCACGGTCACCGCCAGCGCGTACGGCCGGAAGACGCGGACCGCGATCCCGCCGCCGGGCAGGGGGCGGGCGCCCAGCACGGCGTGCGGGTCGTGGTGCGTACCGGCGAGCAGCCGCTCGCGGTCGGCGGCGGACAGGGCGGGGGAGACGGGGGCGGCGGGAGTGGCGGGAGTGGCGGGCGCGGGGGCCTCGGTCTTCCGCTGCGCGGGCACCTGCTTCTTGCGGGCCGGAGCCGTCGGCGTCTTCTTCGCGGCTGTCTTCTCGGCGGTCGCCGTCTTCTTCGCGGCCGTCGCCTTTTTGGCCGTCGCCTTCTTGGCGGTCGTCGCCTTCTTGGCCGCCGCCTTCTTCGACTTCTTCGCCGCGCTCTGTTCCTCGGCTGCTTTCTTGGGGTCCGGGCGGGGGGTCACGGGGAGAGCCTCCTAGAGGTCAGGCCGGTTGAGCCGGTGAGCCGGTCAGCCGGTCAGGCCGGTTCGGACGCGGCCAGGCGGCGGGCCGCGGACAGCGGGACCGGCAGCCAGTCGGGGCGGTGCCGGGCCTCGTACACCACCTCATAGACCGCCTTGTCCGTCTCGCAGGCGCGCAGCAGCACCGGATCGGTACGCGGATCGACCCCGCTGACCTGCGCGTACCCGGTGCAGTACGCGGCCCGGCAGGTCGCGGCCCAGCCCGGTGGCGGGGCGTCGGCCGCGTGCGCGGCGTAGTCGAAGGAGCGGAGCATCCCCGCGATGTCCCGGGCCGGCGGCTGCGGCAGCCGGCGCTCGGCGAGCGGTTTGGCCGGCTCGCCCTCGAAGTCGATCAGCGACCACTGCCCGGACGGGGAGCGCAGGCACTGCCCGAGGTGCAGGTCGCCGTGGACCCGCTGGGCGGTCCAGGTACGGCCCTCCGCGGCCAGCGAACCCAGCGCGGTGTACGCCGAGCGCAGCCCCGGCGCGTACGGCAGCAGCGCCGGCACCGCGCGCACGGCGTGGTCCAGCCGCTCGGTCATCTGGGCGGCCATCCGCTCCAGGTGCCCGCGGCCCAGGGTGACGGTCGGCAGGGCCGCGGCCAGCGCCGTGTGCACCTCGGCGGTGGCCCGGCCCAGCTCCCGCGCCTCGGCGGCGAAGTCCTCGCCCTTGGCCAGCTCCCGCAGGGCCAGCTCCCAGCCGTCGGCCGCGCCCTGGAGGTAGGGCTGCAGCACGCCCAGGACCCAGGTCTCGCCGGCCAGGTCGGCCACCATCCACGCCGTCGGAGCCGGTACCCGGGGGCAGCCGGCGCGGGCCAGCGCCAGCGGCAGCTCCAGGTCGGGGTGGACGCCGGGCACGATCCGGCGCAGCAGCTTGAGGATGAACGTATCTCCGTAGACGACCGAGGAGTTGGACTGCTCGGCGGTCATCAGACGGGGCGCGAGGCCGGCGCGGATCTCCTGCTCCGGGTCCCGTTCGAAGCGCAGCCCGCCGACCCGGGCCCGGCTGCGCAGCGCCTCCAGGACCACTTCGGCGGGCCGGGTGTCGTACAGGGCGTCGTAGACCGTCCGCCCGGTCAGCGGGCCCTGGCGCACATGCCCGATCAGCGCGGGCGCCAACCGGGGCGGCAGCGCCTCGCGCACCCCTATGAGGAGCTGGTAGCAGTCGCCCGGGTGCTCGGGCGCGGCCGGGGCGGGGACCTCCGGCTGGTGGGCCCGCAGCAGGACGTGGACCAGGCCCAGCCGGGCGGTGCAGGGCAGCAGTTCGGTGGCGGCGACGAGCGAGAACCCGGTGACCGGACGCCCCTTGCCCGCGAACCAGCGCTGCCGCGGCAGCCACTCCCGCAGGAGCGGGTCCAGGGAGGCGAGGAGGGCGGGGGTGCTGGCGACGGTACGGGTCTCGGCATCCGGCATGGCGGCGCGTCCCTTCCCCGGGCTCGGGGGTCGGCGGGGTCGTCGGGCGATTACTTCTGCGTGCCCCGGGCGGGACGGCGGAAACCGCCCCGCCCGGCCGTTCTGGGGCCTGTCGTTCGGATCACGCCGCGGACGCGGGGTCTGGCACGCGCTCCCCCACTGCCTGAACGGCGTGGGGGGACCCCCAGCGGCGTTGCCGTCGGTTGTCAACTCCCCCACGCTCGGCTGCGCTCGCGCGGGGGGACCCCCATCGCGTCGACTCCCTCCTCCGCCTTGCAGCTGCACGCACCAGACCCCGCTCACCGGCATGGACAAGTCCCGCCGATGTCCCGCGTCCTGATCCAAACGACAGGCCCTAGCCGCCTATCGCCGACATCGGCCGGTCCGGCTGGACGAAGGACGGGTCGTCGAGGCCGGCGCCCGCCTTCTTGCCCCAC
>NZ_JAGGOO010000167.1 GCF_018614415.1 Streptomyces sp. ISL-12 | reverse complement strand
ACGGCGGACGGGATGGGAGCTGAGGGCAGTGGTGGGTGGAGGCGAGGGACCGTCGATCGGTTGCACGGTGCCGGGCGCGACCTGGCGGCATCTGCGGGCTTTTACGGTGGGCGGGGATTTGTGCGTGCCAGCATGGTTGGTGCGCAGGCTGATGCCGGGATTTTCGTCGGGGGTGGGTTGTGCGGGTGTTTGTGCGGTGGTTGGTGGCGGTGGCGGGTTCGGCGCTGGCGTTCGCTGGGGTGGCGGTGCCGTGGGCGGTGCTGGCCGAGGGGGGTGATGATCCGTGGGATGTGATCGGGCCGGTGGCGGGTGTGGTGGCGGCGGGGGTGCTGGCGGCTCTGGGCTGGTGGGCGTCGCAGGCCGGTGGGGTTGGATCGCGTCGAGTGCGGCAGTCGGCCCGCGGCGGGGGCCGTATCCGGCAGACGGGTGGCGGCCAGGGCACGAGGGCCCGGGGGCCGGGCGCTGTGATGCGTGAGGACGTGCGGCAAAAGGCGCGTTCCGATGGCGCGGGGGACATCGATCAGGTCGGCGGGGACCGGATCTGAGGCAAGGGGGCGGGAACCGGTGGCGGGTGGTTCGGGGCAGCGGCGTGCGCGGCAGACGGCGCAGTCGCGTGGGGATGTGACGCAGGTGGCCGGGGACATGCATGTGTATCCCGTGCCGGCACAGGGTCCGTCCGTCGAGTGGCCGGTGTGGGTAGGGGATGTGCCGCGTTCGGCTGCGGCTTTCCAGCCCCGTACGCAGGTACGCGAGAAGGTGCAGGCAGCGCGTGGTGAGGGCCGGGATGTGGTGCTGTCCGGCCTCGGTGGGGTGGGCAAGAGCCAGCTTGCGGCGTTGTTGGCGCGGGAGGTGCGGGATCAGGAGCATTCCGGTGAGGCGGGGCTGGAGGTGCTGGTGTGGGTGCGCGCCACCAGCATTGATCAGGTCATCAGCGCGTATGCGGAAGCCGCCGGCCGGTTGCGGCTTCCCGGAGCGGTTCCGGACGACGTGGAGGGGGCGGCGCGGCTGTTTCTGCGGTGGCTGGCGGCGGCCGGGCGGCGGTGGCTGGTGGTGCTGGACGACATCAGCGACCCGGCTGTGGTCCGGCAGTGGTGGCCCGACAGCGGGAGCGGCCGAGGCTGGGTGATGGCCACCAGCCGACGCGAGGACGCGCAGCTCAGCGGAGGGGGCCGCGCCCTGATCCGGATCGGCCTCTACACCGATTCCGAGGCCCGCGCCTATCTGAAGCGCCGGCTCACCGATGCCGGCCACCCCCACCTGCACCATCCCGACCAGGCTGGCGAGATAGCGGCCGAACTCGGCCACCTTCCCCTCGCGCTCGGCCACGCCGCCGCATATCTGATCAACAAGCGGACCACGATGGCTGACTACCTCACCCTGCTGCGCGACACCAGCAGCCGGCTGGGCGATCTGCTGCCGGAAAGCGCGGACACCGAGGGCTACGGTCGGCCCGTCACCGCCTCCCTGCTGCTCTCCCTCGACGCGGTCGAGGAGGCCGACACCAGCCAACTGGTCAGGCCCCTGCTGCACCTCGCCTCCCTCATGGACCCCCTCGGCCACCCCACCACAGCGTGGACCACACCCGAAGCGTTGGGCCACCTGCGCACCGCACGCCCCTCACGACGCCGTTGGCTGCTCAAGCACCACCCGCCCGTCACCAAAGCACAGGTGCACCACGCACTGGAACATCTGCGCACCTACGCCCTGATCACCCAGGACACCGCCACCGCACCCTTGCGTACGCACGCCCTGACCGCCCGCGCCGTCCGGGAGACCATCCCACCCGGCCTACTGCCCGCCACCGCCCGCAACGCCGCCGACGCCCTCACCAGCCTGTGGCCCCGCCACGACCACGAAGACCGGGAACTGGCCGCCCTGCTGCGCGCCAACGTCGTCCATCTCGACCAGCTCACCCGGCCGGCCCTGTGGCAGCCCGCCACCCACCCATGCATCTACCAGGTGAGCAGCAGCCTCACCGAAGCAGGCCTCTACCACCAGGCGATCGAGTACGACGAAACCGTCCTCCGCCTCAGCAACAGCATCCACGGCCCCGACCACCCCGACACCCTCAAAGCCCGCAACAACCTCGCCGTCTCCTACAGCGCTGCCGGGCGCGTACAGGACGCCCTCGACCTCGCCGAGCGGGTCCTGGCCGACTACGAGCGGATCTTGGGCCCCGACCACCCCAACACCCTCGACGCCCGCAACAACCTCGCCGCCTCCTACAACGATGCCGGGCACGTACAGGACGCCCTCGACCTGCGCGAGCGGGTCCTGGCCGACCGGGAGCGGATCCTGGGACCCGACCACCCCAACACCCTCGACGCCCGCAACAACCTCGCCAACTCCTACAGCGCTGCCGGACGCATCCAGGACGCCCTCGACCTGCGCGAGCGGGTCCTGGCCGACTACGAGCGAATCCTGGGACCCGACCACCCCAACACCCTCGACGCCCGCAACAACCTCGCCAACTCCTACAGCGCTGCCGGACGCGTCCAAGACGCCCTCGACCTCGCCGAGCGGGTCCTGGCCGACCGGGAGCGGATCCTGGGACCCGACCACCCCAACACCCTCAAAGCCCGCCACAACCTCGCCGCCTCCTACAACGATGCCGGGCACGTACAGGACGCCCTCGACCTGCGCGAGCAGGTCCTGGCCGACCGGGAACAGATTCTGGGCCCCGACCACCCCAACACCCTCACCGCCCGCAACAACCTCGCCAACTCCTACAGCGCTGCCGGACGCACCCAGGACGCCCTCGACTTGCGCGAGCGGGTCCTGGCCGACTACGAGCGAATCCTGGGACCCGACCACCCCAACACCCTCGACGCCCGCCACAACCTCGCCATCTCCTACAGCGATGCCGGGCGCGTACAGGACGCCCTCGACCTCGGCGAGCGGGTCCTGGCCGACCGGGAGCGGATCCTGGGACCCGACCACCCCGACACCCTCAAAGCCCGCAACAACCTCGCCAACTCCTACAGCGATGCCGGACGCACCCAGGACGCCCTCGACCTGCGCGAGCAGGTCCTGGCCGACCGGGAACAGATTCTGGGACCCGACCACCCCGACACCCTCAAAGCCCGCAACAACCTCGCCAACTCCTACAGCGATGCCGGACGCATCCAGGACGCCCTCGACCTGCGCGAGCGGGTCCTGGCCGACTACGAGCGGATTCTGGGACCCGACCACCCCAACACCCTCGACGCCCGCAACAACCTCGCTAGGACCCGCAAAGCTGCGGCAGCTGTACAGCAACTAGATACAGCAACCCCAGTAACCGCCCCCGACCATCAAC
The DNA here is from genome assembly GCF_018614415.1 of Streptomyces sp. ISL-12. Classification (GTDB taxonomy): domain Bacteria; phylum Actinomycetota; class Actinomycetes; order Streptomycetales; family Streptomycetaceae; genus Streptomyces. The sequence continues at coordinate 15,167 of NZ_JAGGOO010000167.1, read as the reverse complement.
CTCCCCCAGACACTCCCGAGCAACCGGTATGACCATCCCCGGCCGATTTCTGTAGAGCTACGGATCAGAAGGTTGTCACGGCGGGAGGCAACCCAACTACATACCGGCTACCTCCCGTTAGCGACGTGGTGTCTCGACCGCTGTCCGTTTTCGTTGTCTCAGGAGGACTCGAGTTTCGCCAGGCGGTGGCCACGGCTGTTCGCTACGCGCAGCACGTCCTCCAAGGCGCCAGCCAACCGAGCGGCGAGGAGAGCCATGTCCTCCTCGTCGTCGATCCCTCGATCTTCCAGGATCTCAAGGGCTTCCTCCCGGAGTTGGTCTGCCGCCCCGAGTTGCAAGGCCTCGATGTGATCGGCCAGGCGGGACACGTAGCCGTCGCGGTCGTCGGTGCTCAGGTAGCACGGCTTGCCTCCCGGTCCCGACCAAGGGAGAAGCCTCAATTCATCCTGCGTCATCATCCTCGCGCCTGTTCCTCGGTCGCCTCGGCGTCGGACGTCCGGTCCCTCACTGCTCTGTCTCCGCCGACTGTCGCTCGCCAGGCATGGAGTGACACGAGCAGTCGCAGGCTTCGTAGATCACCGGGATGTCGATCGGCGCCAGGGCCGGAGAGGACACCGCGCACTCCCGGTGCGTGCCGATCCGGCAGGCAGTCGATCGGTAGGACTCGACGCCCGGAGCACATCGAGGGCGGGACATCAGCGCACCCCCAGGAGAAGCGACCGCGCGTCGGCCGGCAGGTGGGGAGCGACGACCACCGCCGGGCGTCGTCGGGTACGCCTCTCCCAGGCCAGCACGTACGGGCGGACGAGCGCGTTGTCCTCGCCCGTGAGTCCGTAGCGGTGGCCCGCGCCGTCGGAAGGCCGCCGTAGAGCGACCGTCGGCGCGTCAGCGGACGCACGGGAGGCAGGGGCGACCGGCGGCCGAAAAGGCGTGACGGGGCGGCGGTGCCTGCCCCTGGAGGGGTGCCGCCCTCTGGTGAGCGTGAAAGCTCGGCGGATACGGTTGAGCACGCTGATCAGCTCCTATCGCTGATGGCTCGGTCCCCCGACATCGCCCGTCGAGGGGACCGCTTTGCGTACGACCGCCCAAAGGGTGCGGCCGTTCAGGCTGGTGACGTGAAGCCCGAAGCGGTCTGCTTCGGCCACCGCTTCCAGGACCTCCCGCCATGACTCGGTGGTGAGGGACTCCGGTACTTCCGCCTCGACCGACGTGTGCCGGGCGTGTTCTTCCACGTGCGTGGCGAGCCCGGCGGCCGATAACCGCGCTGCGATGGCCTCCGCGCTCACACCTGAAGCAGGCACAGGGCAGCCTCCGTCACCGGCGATCACTTTCAGTGAAGCTAGTTAACTAGATTAGAGCTAGTGGACTAGATTTTCCATATGCCTGAGCAGCCGCCCTATCTCCGCATCGCCGACGAACTCCGGCGGCGGATCGCGGAGCACGAGTGGGAGCCGGGAGACCGCCTGCCCTCCCGCGCCCAGATCGGCCAGGAATGCGGCGTGGGCGAGAACGTGGTGCGGCGGGCACAGGAGTTGCTGATCTCCCAGGGCGTGCTGGAGGGACGGGCCGGATCGGGGACCTACGTCGCCGAGCCCCGGCAGCGGGTGCGGATCGTCCGATCCTCGGCGCGTGAGCAGCCCGCCGGGTCGCCGTTCCGGGCGGACATGAAGGCCGTCGGCAGGCAAGGGGACTGGGAGAGCCGGACCGACGCCAAGGTGCCGGCGCCCGCCGACATCGCGGGACGGCTCGGCATCACCGAAGGGGACCTGTGCGTCCGCACCTCGTACGAGTTCCTCGCCGACGGCAGGCCCGTGCAACTGTCGACGAGTTGGGAGCCGTACGACCTCACGGCCGGCACTCTCGTCGTACTCCCCGAGGGCGGCCCGCATGCCGGGGCAGGCGTCGTGAACCGCATGGCCGCCATCGGCGTCACCGTCAGCCACGCCGTCGAGCAGCCCGAGCCACGGCAGGCGACCGCCGAGGAGGCGTCACTCCTCGGCATCCAGAAGGCCGCACTCGTCACGCACATCCGGCGGACGTACTACAGCGACGACGGGCGGCCGGTCGAGACAGCCGACATCGTCGTGCCCGCCGCTCACTGCGAGATCGTCTACGAGATCCCGATCAACCGGTAGACGACGCTGGAGGGCCTCTCCGAGCGTGCCCCAGTCGTGCCCCTTCCGTGCCCGTTCGGCCGGGAAACCAGGGGGAACAGTGGTGCCCGGCGGGTGGCGGACATGGCAACGGCCCCTGACCATACGTACTGGTCAGGGGCCGTTCGCCTGCGGTGGGTGTGGGATTTGAACCCACGGTGACATCGCTGCCACGACGGTTTTCAAGGCCGCCGCACAAAGCGCCGCCAAACCATCGATGACCTGCTACTTCCGCTGACTCGCCCGCCCTGTAGATACGCGTTTGGCCAGAGGTTGGCCAAACGCGCCGTCGCCGGAGCTCTCACGCGCCCTCGCTCAGTAGATCGGCAATCCCCTTCTCCGACCAGTGGCCGTTCGCTCCAGGGCACGCGGCCACGTACGAAGCGACCGCCTCAACGTCCCACACGCCGGCGGACAGCAGACCTGCCGCCAAGAAGCGAACGTAGGCCGACGAAGGGGGGACCCATTCCACGTCAGCCATGCTCCACGGGGCCGTGAAGGTGAGCACGGGCATCTCGTCGACCTGCCCGGCACACACGAGCGTTTCGTAGCGGCCCTCACCCAACACGGCACGCCCCTGCGTCAGCGCGTCGACCAAGTCAAGGTCCGTCCCCGGCGCCCGGTACATCTCCTGAGCCGCAATGTCGGCGAACTGCTGGACAGTCACCAGGTGCGCCCTGGCAAGCACGCGTCCGCTCGCATGGGGATCGTAGAAGGCTCTACCGCCTCCCCACACGGGTGATTCGGTCGCGAAGTACATCGCGCCGGTCAGTTCCACGGGAATGGACCGAGTCGGCATGGCCCGGTCACGGCACCCTGGGTATTCCCTTGCCGCTCCTGGCGGCTGGCCGCCCTTGATGTACGCGGCAAGCCGGTCAAGGTGCATGTTGGACCCGTAGGACGTGTACCAGACCCGCGTGGGGCGCCGGTTGCGCGGAAGCGTCGAGTCGATACTTCGCAGGGCCTTCACACTGGCTCGCTCCTGTGAGACGGACTCACTCTGCCGAAACGTCGTACCTGATGACATGACGGTCTCCCGGAAGGATCGTGATCATTACTCGTAGGGGCCGGTCGTTCTCGTCGTAGCCCGTACGCATGTGCACGGCCACGGGAGTGGCAGACGGCAGCGACAGCTTTTCGATCTCCGCGCGCGTCGGCATCCGCACGGTGATCTCGTCTCGATAACGGGCCTGAACAAGGCCAACACTGGCCAGGACGCCGCCGGGTGCCGACACGTCTTCCGGCAGCATGAGCGGCGTGCCCCGCACCAGTTCCTCGGGGAAGTAGGAGTCAGCCAGGGCGTACGGGTCCTGGTCGACTATGCGCACTCGCTCCCGGACGACGGTCAAGGCAGTCTCGGGGTCGAGCTGGAGACGTTCCGCGACTTCCGTCGGCGGACGCCGGATGGACACACGCACTTCCTGTCGAGGCTGGCGACCACTTTCGGCCACAATGCTGGACCACTGGTCACCGTTGTCATCTGACTTGTGCCGTGCGCGCGACTCCAGTACTGACCAGTCCCAGACGGCTGGCGTCAGGCTGTGACGAACGAAGCTTCCCCGCCCCTGACCAGCAATGATGAGCCCTTCTTCGGTCAGGCGACGCAGAGCCAACCGAATGGTGTTGCGGCTCGCCTCGTACCGCTCGACCAAGTCGAACTCCGTCGGGAGCTGCTCGCCGGCCTCAAGTTCCCCCCGCTCGATCTGTCCCCGCAGGTCATCCGCAATTCGGTGGTACCTCGGGCGCTGCTCCCGCACGGTGCCTCCTCGCTAGTTGGCTGACTTGTGCCAACAACATACGCCTTTCGTCTTGACGCACCCAACAACTCGGGTGCAAGCTCAGGGCGACCGGTTGTTGGTACAACACCACCAACACCGGTGAGTCAGTCTTTATGCCGGACAGGGTGACTGCGGCGTGCTATGTGGCGCCGTAAGGCTCTGAACTGGTCGTTCATTGAGAACTGCATAGGTGGGTCCCGTCTCCCCGAGTCGAAAAGACGGACCGCGCGGCCAAGCCGCGCCCTGTTGTCCCTGCGATCTGCGGGAGGTCGGCATGAGCCGACGACATACCGAGGCGTCGCCGCGACGGACCGGCCGGCGATGCCCGTGCAGCAAGCCCGGTCCTGCTTCGGTCCCGTAGCGCGTGAGCTGCGGGCCGGCTGCCTCTCCCGCCCGTCCGTCCCGCGCACTGCGTGGCGACGTACGGACGGGAGTGCGGGGAGCCGGAAGTACCGCTCCAACGGCGCGCACCCCCGGAGAGGCAACTCCGGGGGTGCTGTTCGGGCCGTTTCACCTGCGAGGGAGACCACGACCCATGGACCACATCGTCACACTTCAGGACGCTGTTACCGCGTTCGCTCCGTGGATGGAGCCGACGGATGCGGAGCTGGACGCGATCGAGCGAGAGATGCCCGTCATCCTGGCGGACGTCGACCTGCTGGACGCGCACATCACCACCCTGGACCGCACCCCGAGCGAGCTGGACGAGCGGCGTATCCGCCGGGCCCGCCGCCGGGCGCTCACCGCCCGCGTCGCCCTGGTCAACCGCGCGGCCGGTACGAGCCTGCCCGGGGGTGCCGCGTGAGCACCGCGACGGAGAAGAACCTGACCGCCGCCCACGCCGAGGTGAAGGCGGAGATCGCGCGGACGGACACGAAGACGGCACTGCTGCTGGCGTTCGTCGGCGCCGTCCTCGCCGGCGCCTGGACGGTCGCCCGCGACCTCCCCCTCAACGTTCCCGCCTACGTCGCCGGCGGCGCCGGTCTCGCGCTGCTGGTCGGCGCCGCCGGTCTGCTGCTGAAGTCGGTGCGGCCGAACCTGTCCGGCCGGCACGGCTTCCCGCTGTGGGCCACCCTCACGGCCGAGGAGATCACGGCAGCGGTCGACAGGGACGCGGCTGCCGACATCGCCGGGCTGTCCCGGCTGGCGGTCGCCAAGTTCACGTGCCTGCGCCGCGCGGTCGACCTGACGTGCACGGGCGGCGCCCTGCTCATCCTCGCCGCGCTGATCACGGCAGGGGGTGCGCTGTGACGCTGGACAACCTGACGGTTGCGCTGCGGGCGCTGCGGCTGCTGGCCGTGGACTTCCCGCACCTGCCCGCGCCCGACGTGCACGTGTCCACGGTCTTCCCGGAGTGCCTGAGTCTGATTTTCCACACCAGCGCGGGCGAGAGCCTGGCCGCGTTCGAGCAGTGGCGCACCGCCCTGCGGATCGCGCCGGACGCGGTCGGCTACCGCACCCAGAGCGATGGCCGCACCCGCGTGCTGAAGGCCGAATGCGAGTTCGCGGGTGCGGTCATCGAGCTAACCGCGTACGCCGACCTACCGGACGCCGACCGCGCCCCGGCGGGGCAGGCAGGGGGTGCGCTGTGAAGGCGAAGACAGTACTTCCGGCAGTCGCGATGACAGCCGTGTCGATGGTGCTCACCCTCGCGGTGGTCATGATGTGGCTCGGTGCGGCGGTGCCGTGGCCGGTCGCCCTGGTCGTCGGTCTCGGCATCGACGGCGGATGGCTCGCCACCCTCGCCTACGAACGCCGCCTCGCCGCGCAGGGCGACCACAACCGCGCCGTGACCGCCGTCGGCTGGTCCTTCGGCGTCCTCGCCGCCGGCGTCCTGGTCGCCCACGCACTGACCGCCGACCACTCCGCCGGGGCGTGGCTGGCCGTGGCATGGCTGCCTATCGCTGCCAAGGCACTGTGGCTGGTCCACAGCCTGTGGGAGCGCACCGCGCTCACCCCGCTCGCGCTGGACGCCATCCGGGGCATCCAGCAGGAAGCGCGCGACGAGGCCGCCGTGGCCCGTGCCCGGCTGCGGGCTGAAGCGGCCACCGAGGAGACCCGGCTGACAGCCGTGACGCAGGCCGGGGCACGCGTCGCACGCGTCCAGGCCGCCACCGCGCAGACGCTCGCGGGGGCGTGGTCGACGCTGGAGACCGCCCGCAAAGGCGAGGAGACCGGCAGGGCCCTGACCAGCGTGACGGCCCCCGTCACACCCGGCGTCACACCCCGCTGGGAACTCCCCGTATGGGGCCCCACCGAACCGGTACCGGCGCTGGAGACCGGGGCGCCCTCGCTGTCGGATGACGCGCTGGACACCCTCGTTCACAACATCCGGCACAGCCAGACGCCGCCCCTGTCCTACCGCGACATGGCCGCCCGTTTCCGGGCCGCCGGGCACTCCGCCAGTGAGGTCCGGTTGCGTGCCGCGTGGAAGCGGGTGGCCGCATGAGCACCCTCGCCCGCGTCCTGGCCCGGCCGGTCGACACCGCCCCCGAGGTGCACACCACCGTGTCCCTGGGATGGGTGCGGGCCGCCGACCACCCGGGCGAGGACCTGTCCGCGCTGCTGCGCCGCGCTGATGAGGCCATGTACGCGGCCAAGCGGTCCGGCCGTCCTGGTCCTCGCCGTGCCCGTCTGGGGCGGCTGCTCGGATCGGTCGCCGGCCGCCGGCCCGGACGGCGCGGGGCGGCGTGAGCACGCTGCCCGTCTACCGGTGGCGCCTGGCCCCGGGCGGCTACGCCACCCGCCGCCAGCTCAGGGCACGCGGGCTGCGGCCCGGTGGTCAGGACGTGGCCGCTCAGCTCGAACGCCCCCGGCGGCGGGGCCGCCCGCCCCTGGTCGCCTACCTCTACCGCGTCGACCTCGCCAAACCGGTCCGCCCGATGACGCCGGGCCGGTGGGCGGCACTGGCCAAGGCCAATGCCGCCCGGCGCGTCTGCCCCGAGTGCCGCCGGGATGCGGGCTACGTCATCCCCGCCTCGCTCGGAACCTGCGTGCCCTGTCACGACACCATCTGACCTGAGAGGACATCAATGGCTTACCGCTTCACCAGCAACAACCGTGGAGGCGACTCCTCGACGCTGACCGCCGAGGCGGTCATCCTGCATACCGGCTCCGACCGTGCCGAGCCCGCCGTTTCCCTGCGGATCACCGGCGGCGCGCAGAGCCGGTTGATCTACGTCACCCTCGACCGGCTTGAGGAGCTGCTGACCGGCGTCAGGGACACCGCCCGCCAGGCCGCCGCCGACTTCCACCAAGGTCCGAGGAGCGTCTGACCATGCGCAACGCAGACACCCGCCGCCTGGACCGCGCGATCGAACAGACCACGAAGAAGCTGGAGGCGGTCCGCCGGGGTGAGTGGTGGCCGCTGAACGGCCAGGAGCGCCGGGCGATGGCCCGTGCTCTGGCCGGTGGCGCCTACCGGGCCGGCCGTGGCCGCAGCACCGACCGCGCCGAACAGCGCATCGACACCACCGGCACGACCGCTGAGACACGGCTGACCGCTGAACTGTCCGCGCTCCACGCCGAACGCCAACGGCTGATCACCGAAGCCGCCCGCGCCAAGGCGGCCCGGAAGTCGTCCGGCTGGTGGTGACCAGCCCAGTCCGTACGTACCGGGGTGGCCGCGCTTTCCACGGCCCCGGCCACCCCGGCTCACCTTCCCTCCCGCCCCCTGCGGGGGCAGTCAGGAGCACTGCCAGCATGACGGAGAACGTCGTTCACCTCCACAAGCCGACCGACCCGCCGCCCGCCGACGCGGTCACCACGCTGACCGTGGTCCCCGACGCGCCGCCGGCGCCCCCGGCGCCGCTCTGGGTGCGTTCGGGGCGCGTAGTGAAGTCGGCCGCGACGCACGAGACGACCAGGGCGGCGGGCCGGGCGGTGGTCCGGCACAGCCTCTACACCCTGGGCGGCGCCCGGATCGTGACCCGCCGGGCGTGGGACGGCCGCACCGGCTCCCGCTACGAGCGGATGATCCGCGCGGCCGAGGCGGCGGGGAACCTGGAAGCGGCCGAGGAGTGGGAGGAGCGGTTGCAGCGCTTCCGCGCCGCACGCCATCACCGCCGCATGGACCTGCTGCACTCCCCGATGGACGCCGCCAAGGGCGTGGCCGTGGGCGCTGGCATGAGCGTGGGCGCGCTGGTCGCCCTCGGGGTGGTCATGGCCATCAACACCGGCCACGTGGCGGACGTGCTGACCCCGCTGGACGCCACGATCGAGTTCATCGCCCTGCTGATCCGCATCGTTCAGGTCGTGTGGGGCCCGGCGCTGACGATTGCCCCGTTCCTGGGACTGCTGGCCCTGTGGTCGGTCGGCCGCAAGCAGCACGCCGCACCTCAGTGGGCTCTCCCCGCCAACGTCCGGACGGGTGAGGGGGAGCCGATCACGCCGTCCATCGTGGTCAAGGCCCTGCGCGATCTCGGCGTGCCCGCCCTGGCCCGGGCCATCAAGGAGATGGGGGATGCCGGCGCGTCCATGCTGTCCCCGATCAAGATCGCGGGATGTGGCGTGGAAGTCGACGTGACCCTTCCCTCGGGGGTGTCGACGGTGGAGGTGCAGCAGCGTCGGCGCAAGCTCGCTGAGAACCTCTCGCGCCATGAGCACGAGGTGTTCATCACCCTGCCGACCGCCGCCCGCACCGTGCGGCTGTGGGTGGCGGACTCGGGGGCGCTGGATGAGCCGATCGGCCCGTCCCCGCTGGCCACCGACGAGACGCTCACCGCCGACTACGCCAAGGGCAAGGCCCCGTGGGGCCAGGATTTGCGCGGCGATGCCGCCGCCCTGAGCCTGTATCAGCGCCACCTGCTGATCACGGGCCTGTCCAACCAGGGCAAGACCGCCGCGCTGCGCTCCCTCGCCCTGTGGCTCGCTCTGGACAGGTCGGTTGAGTTCCGTATCGCTGACCTGAAGGGCGCCGGCGACTGGGCCATGTACGACGGTCTTGCCACGGTGCTCATCCAGGGGCCGACCGATGACCACGTCATCGACGCGACCGAGATGCTCGAAGGTGGCGTGAGCGAGATGGAGCGCCGTCTCCAGGCGCCTCCCGGGACCATGTTCCCGCCGCTGATCCTGCTGGTGGACGAAGCACAGGTGGCGTTCATGTGCCCGCTGACCGACGCCGACAAGCGGCCCTACGGCGGCTCCAAGGCCACCTCCCGGTACTTCATGGCCGCGCGAAAGATCCACAACCAGGGGCGGGCGGTCAACGTGCTGCTGTGGCAGGGCACGCAGGACCCCACCGACCAGAACCTTCCCAAGCTCGTGCGCGAGGGCGCCCACACTCGCGCCTCCCTCGCGCTGGGCACGGAGTCGCAGGCCCGGATGGCGCTGGGCGACAAGGCGGTCGACGGAGGGGCGGCGCCGAACCTGCTGCGCCCGGGTCTGGACAAGGGCACGGTCGTGGTCGCCTCGGACGGCATCGCCATCCCGGCCGGGCAGGCGTCCATCACGGTCCGCACCCACTACATCGACACCGACACCGCCACCGAGATCGCTGAGCGGGCCAAGCGGCTGCGCGACGGCGTGACCACGCTGACCGTGGCCGACCGGGGTGAGGAGCGTGACCCGCTGGCGGACATCCTGGCCGTGTTCGGGGACACGCACCGGCTGCTGACGCAGGACGTGCTCAAGCGGCTGGACGCGCTGAACACCGACGCGTACGGCGGCTGGACGCCCGGGGACCTGCGCCGGGTGCTGGAGGGCACCGGAGCCGAGCCGTACAAGTCGGACGGCCGCATGGTCGTCGCCCGCGAACGCCTCGCCCGCGCCGTCGCCAACCGCGACGACGACGGTTCCGCTTCCGCTTCCTGACCGCAGGGAGCCGCACCCCGGCGGACCAGGGAGGCAGGGAGAACTCCCTGAACCCCTCCCTGACCCGCCTCCCTGCCCCTGACCAGCATCAATGATCAGTCAGGGAGTCAGGGAGGCACGCAGGTCACACCCCGGAAACACCCCTCGCAGGGGCACCCCGAAGGGGGTGCCCCTGCCTCCCTGGCCGTGCGCCAGAAGGGATTCCGCATGTACCCCGAACACACCCCGCACTCGCCCGTTCAGCGGGCCGTGGAAGTCCACCAGCCGACCCCGTATCCGCCCGCCACTGTGCATCCGGCGCCGGTCGTCCCCGTCCAGCCGGGCACGGTCCCGGCCGTGGCGAGCATCGTCCTGCCGGACGGCCGAGTCGTCACCGGTTACGCCGTGGCCCCGGCTCAGCCCGAACCGGTCGCCGCCAAGCCGGCCGTGTCCCGCACGGCGGTCAACGTCGCCCTCGGGGGCGTCGGCTTCCTCGCCGTGTGCGGCGGACTCCTGTTGCTCACCTCGTTCATCGCCGCGCTGACCGCGTTCATCGGCCAGCTCATCACCCTCGCCGCCGTGATCTTCGGCGGATGGATCGCCGTGCAGGTCTTCAGCGCGAACGGCCACCACGGCAGCGGGACCACGGTCAACATCCGCAAAGCCGTCATCAAGCGCAGCCACTTCCACGGCTGAACCCAACCCGAGCAGGAAGCGAGACCCGCACCCATGACCGAAACCTTCGAAACGATCCGCTACACCGCCGATGTGGTGTGCATCCGGGACGGTGCCGTCCTGCTGATCGAACGGGGCTGGCCCCCGCACAAGGGCCGCCTTGCCCTGCCCGGCGGGCACGTCGACCCCGGCGAGACCTCCCGCGCCGCCGCCGCCCGCGAACTGGCGGAAGAGACTGGCGTCCACGTCGACCCCTGGGACATGGAGCTGATCGGCATCTACGACGCCCCCGACCGCGACCCGCGCGGCCGGTACGTCACCGCCGCCTACCTGGTCACCGTCCCCGCCGGCACCACCGCCCACGCCGGGGACGACGCCGCCGCCGTCCGCTGGGTCCCGCTCGAAGACGCCCGGTGCCTCGCGTTCGACCACACCGACATCGTCACCAACGCCCGGTACCGGCAGCACAGCCCCTTCTAGCTACGCCACGGGCGGCCCCCCACTCCGCCAAGAACGCGGGGCCGCCCCCTTGTCCAACCCGTCCTCAACAGACCTGTTGGAGGTCTCCAGCATGACGCAACCCACCCCCATTCGGCGAGCGTCGGACACGTTCCGGCCCGTCCGGGTCCTGGACGCCTTCTCGTGCATCGGCGGCGCCACCAAGGGCATCCAGCGTGCCATCCCCGGCGTGCACGTGACCGGCGTCGACATCCAGGCGCAGCCGGACTACTGCGGTGACGCCTTCCACCAGGGCGACGCGATCGAGTTCATCCGCGCCCACGGTCACGAGTTCGACTTCGTCCACGCCTCCCCGCCCTGCCAGGGCGAGGGAGCTCCCACGAAGGGCACCAACCGCGCCCGCAACGCGGCCATCGGCCGTACCTACCCGAGGCTCATCGCTCCGACCCGTGCCGCCCTGGAAGCCACGGGGCGGCCGTGGGTGATGGAGAACGTGGCGGGCTCCGAGGTCCGCAAAGACCTGCGCCTGTGCGGCGAGATGTTCGGCCTAGCGGTGATCATGCACCGCTACTTCGAGTTGGGCGGCTGGTCGGTCCCGCAGCCGGCGCACCCCCGTCACCGGGGCTACGTGCGCGGCTGGCGACACGGCGTCTACCGCCACGGCCCGTACGTCGCCGCGTACGGCGCCGGCGGCGGCAAGGCCACCGTGGAGGAGATCCGCACAGCCAAGGGCATCTCCACCGATCACCTTCGGTTGCGGGAAGCGCTCCCGCCCGCCTACACCGCGTGGATCGCCCGCGCCTGGCTCGCCACCCTCACCCCCACGTCCGTGCTGGGGGTGGCGGCGTGAGGTTCTACCTGACTACCCACAAGCGGCACTGGCTGCGCTGGACCGACGTGCCGCTGTTCCTGAAGTCCGAGCACTTCGACCGCGCCGTCAAGTGGGACGAAGCCCAGGGGCCCTACGCGGTCGACTCCGGCGGATTCATGGAGCTGAAGGCAAAGGGCACCTGGACCCGCACCCCGCGCCAGTACGTCGACTCGCTGCGCCGCATCTGGGAGCACGCCGGCCCCTACGACTGGGCCGCGCAACAGGACTGGATGTGCGAAGACGCCATCATCCACGGCGGTTGGTTCGGCGGGCAGTACTTCGTCGGCACCCACCTCAGCGTTGCCGAGCATCAGCGCCGCACCGTCGCCAACTTCCTGGAACTGCGCTCCCTCGCCCCTGACCTGCGGATCGCGCCCGTGCTTCAGGGCCGCAGCATCCCGCAGTACGAGCAGTGCGTGGAACTGTTCGAGAAGGCCGGCGTCGACCTGCGCGCGGAGCCGGTGGTGGGGCTGGGATCGGTGTGCCGGTTGCAGTCCACCCGTGAAGGGGCCGCGATCGTCACCGCGATGGCCGCGCACGGCTTCAAACTGCACGGCTTCGGCTTCAAGACGCTCGGTCTGGAACGCGTCGGGCACCTGCTCGCTTCCGCCGACTCCGCCGCCTGGAGCTCCCACGCACGCCGCCGACCGCCGCTGCCCGGTCACCCGCACAAGAACTGCGCGAACTGCATCGACTACGCCCTCAACTGGCGTACCCGCGTCCTGGCTGCCATCCCCACTCACCAGCAGACCATGCTGACCGAAGGGAGTGCGGCATGAGCAAGGACCTCATGTGCGCCGCCCTGGAAGCCGCCGAACATGGCTGGCACGTCTTCCCTCTCCGTCCCGGCACCAAGCGCCCCGCCCTGCACGGAGAGGCCCGGTGCCCGCGCACCGGGCCGTGCGCCGACGGGCACCTGAAGTGGGAGCAGCGGGCGACCACCGACCCGGACCGCATCCGCGCCGCGTGGTCGTCGGCGCCGTTCAACGTCGGCATCGCGTGCGGCCCGTCCGGGCTGCTCGTGGTGGACCTGGACACGCCAGAGCACAAGGGCAATGTGGACGCGCCTGACGGCGCGGCAACCTTCGGGGCGCTCTGCGAGCGCGCCGGGCACCCCGTCCCCACCACCTACCGCACCCGGACCGCGAGCGGCGGACAACACCTGTACTTCACCGCCCCGACCGGCGTCCGGCTGGCCAACACCGCCGGGACGGTGGCCCCTTCGGTCGACACCCGGGCATGGGGCGGCTACGTCGTCGCCCCGGGAAGCCTGATCGGCCAGGACCGCTACGAGACCGTGTGCGCCTCTGTGCCGCTCCCGGTGCCCGGATGGCTGCTGAGCATCCTGCGTCCGGCTCACAAGCCGTCTGAGGCACCCTCAGTGGCCACAGTGGGGCAATACCGCCAATACGCGGACACCGCACTCACCAACGAAGCACGCAACGTCGCGTCCGCCGCTGTCGGCGGACGCGAAGCCGCCCTGTTCCGCGCCGCCCGCGCCGTAGGCCGGTTCGTCGCGTGGGGCGACCTCCCCCGGCATGTGGTCGAACAGGCTCTTCAGGAGGCGGGGGAGGCGGCCGGACTCACCGTGTCCGAGTGCCGGTCCACCCTGCGCAGCGCCCTGAACTGGTCGATTGCCCACAACCAGACCCGCAGGGGGGCAGCGGCATGACCACCCCTTCCCGCCCCCCTCTGAAGAGCATCACCCCCACCCCGACCGGCCCGCACGCCGCCCGACCGGCCGCGCCCCCGGCGGCCGTGGGCGAGCCGACAGGCGCCGCCCGTCAGGGCGTCGACACTGCTCTTCGCCCTGACCCGCAGGACGGTGACGGCCGGTACCCCGTGGCGTGGCTGACCATCTGCGCGCCGCGTGGCGCCGTGCCCACCGCCACCTCGCGGTGCGAGTGCGGCCGTGACCGCAGCGCCGTAGGCAAGGCGCGCGTGCTGGCCCTGATCACCGACCACGAGAACCACCGGGGCGCCTGCCCGCTCCGGACTCCGCAGGAAGGGAGGACGGCCGCATGACCGCGTTGGAAGAACTGCCCGCGCCCTCCAACCCCCTGGCTGTCGCCCGTCGGCTGCTGCCCGACTGGCAGACCGAGGACGGGCGTCTCGTGTGCCGGCGGTGGCGTGCCTCGTGGATGCGTTGGACGGGTACCTGCTGGCGCGAGCTGGACGAAGCGCAGATGCGCGCTGCCATGTACACGCGCCTTGAACACGCCGTCTACCTCACGCCGGGCAAGGACGGGCAGATGGAGGAGCACCCCTGGGCGCCGACCAAGCAGAAGATCGGCAATCTGCTGGACGCCCTGGGAGCCATCACGCTGCTGCCCACCGACACCGACGCCCCGGCATGGATCGATGACCAGGGCGACACCGGACAGGATCACGGCCCCATCGTCGCGTGCGAGAACGGGTTGCTGCGCATCCGGGACCGGGCACTGCTGCCGCACGGGCCCGGATTCTTCAACCTCGTCTCCGTGCCCTTCGCCTACGACCCGGACGCCACCGCGCCCACCTGGGAACGGTTCCTGTCGCAGATCTGGCCGGACGCCCCGGACGCCATCGCCGCACTTCAGGAATGGTTCGGCTACGTCCTGTCCGGCCGGACCGACCAACAGAAGATCCTGCTCATGGTCGGCCCGTCCCGGTCCGGCAAGGGCACCATCGCCCGGGTACTGAAAATGCTGGTCGGCAAGGAAAATCTTGCCGGTCCGACCCTGGCCGGTCTCGGCACCAACTTCGGACTGTCCACGCTGGTCGGCAAGCCCCTCGCGGTCATCTCCGACGCCCGGCTGTCCGGCAACGACAACAGCCAGGTCGTGGAACGGCTGCTCACCATCTCCGGTGAGGACACGATCGACATCGATCGCAAGTACCGCCAACCCTGGACGGGGAAGCTTCCGACCCGGCTGATGATCCTGTCCAACGAGCTGCCCCACTTCGGGGACTCCTCCGGGGTCATCGCCCGACGCTTCATCCTGCTCAACATGACCGTGTCGTGGCTGGGCAAGGAAGACCCCGCCCTGACCGACAAGCTCATCGCGGAAATGCCCGGCATCATCAACTGGGCCCTTGACGGACTCGCCCGGCTTCAGGCAACGGGCCGGATCACCGAACCCGTCTCCAGCCGCGAAGCGGTCACCACCATGCAGGACACCGCCTCACCCACGTCCGCGTTCCTGCGGGAACGCTGCACCACCGGACCGGCGTGCAGCGTGCCCGTGGACGCCCTGTGGGCTGTCTGGCGCGACTGGGCCGAGGACAACGGCGTCCGCGCCGGCACGAAACAGGTCTTCGGCCGCAACCTGCTCTCCGTCGTCCCCCAACTCAACCGCGCTCGCCCCCGGGACGCCTACGGCCGGCAGGTCGCCACCTACAACGGCATCACGCTGAAACAACCCGAATCACATCTGCCTGAGTCGTGACTCATCGCGA
>NZ_JAGGOO010000166.1 GCF_018614415.1 Streptomyces sp. ISL-12 | reverse complement strand
GATCGAGGGCGACCTGCTCGCCCCGCGCCTGGGCCTCACCCCCCGCGCCTGGTACGAACTCGCCCTCCGCGTCGACGTGGTGGTCCACTCGGCCGCCGCCACCAACTGGCACGTCCCGCCCGAGGAGATCGCCCGCACCAACACCGCCGGCACGGACACCGTGCTCGACCTCGCCGCCCGCGCCGACGCGCCGCTCTACCTGGTGAGCACCGCCTTCGTCGCCAACACGCCGTCCGACGAGGACCGGGAGCGCTTCCCGGGCGCCGCCGCCTACCTCGACTCCAAGGCCCGCGCCGAACAGCTGGCGCGCGACTCCGGCGTACCCGGCGCCATCGTCCGCCCCTCGGTCGTCATGGGCGACTCCGCCACCGGCCGGATCGCCGGACAGCAGGGCCTGACCAAGACAATCGGCGCGATGGTCCTCGGCCAGGTGCCCGTCCTGCCCGGCGCCCCCGAGGCACGGATCGACATGGTGCCGCAGGACTACGTCTCCCGCGCCATCGGCGGCCTCGTCCGCGGCGGCGTCGGCAGCGGCGAGTACTGGCTCACCGCCGGCAAGGAGGCGGTCGAACTGCGGGAGATCGCCGATATCTGTGCCGACTTCGCCGTGCGCATCGGGCTGCCCCGGCCGCCGCGCCCCCGGCTGATCCCGGTCGAGGCGGTGCACCGGCTGCTGCTGCCGATGCTGGAGGGCACCGCGCTCTCCGGCGCGGTCCGCCAGCGCTTCCGGTACTACGCGGAACTGCTGCTGGTCTTCCAGCGCGCGCTGCCCTTCGACAGCTCCCTCGGCGAACCGCACTGCGGCACCCGCCCGACCCACGCCGACATCCGCACCGCACTCGTCCGCAACCTGGAGAGCTGGTCCGAGGACCGGCCCGCCCCCCGGCGCCGACCCGCCGCGCAGACCCCCACGGAGGTGGCGTCATGACCGTATCGCCCCCGGCGCCCGGCACCGCGCCCGCCGTTGCCCACGCGGAGACCGACGAGGACGTCGTCGCCCTGTACCTCAAACACATCGGCTCCGGCCGCGCCGTCATGGGCCGGGTCATGGGCGGCATGGCCGAGATCCGCTCCGAGGGCCCCTGGATCCACGCCGACGACGGCCGCCGCTTCCTGAACTTCGGCGGCTACGGCGTCTTCCTGCTCGGCCACCGCCACCCCGCCGTCGTCGAAGCCGTCCACCGGCAGATCGACACCCACCCGCTGGCCAGCCGGGTCTTCCTGGAACCGGTCGCCGCCCGCGCCGCCCGCGCCCTCGCCGCCCACACCCCGCCCGGACTCGACCACGTCCACTTCGTCAACTCCGGCGCCGAGGCCACCGAGGCCGCCCTCAAGCTCGCCCGAGCCAACGGCCGCACCTCCGTCATCACCACCCGCAAGGGCTTCCACGGCAAGACCCTCGGCGCCCTCAGCGTCACCGCCAACGACACCTACCAGTCCCCGTTCCAGCCGCTGCTCCCCGACGTCACCCAGGTCGCCTACGACGACGCCGCCGACCTCGAACAGGCCCTGGCCGCCCGCCGCGACACCGCCTGCGTCGTCGTCGAACCCGTCCAGGGCGAGGGCGGCGTCCGCATCCCGCGCCCCGGCTACCTCACCCGCGTCGCAGAACTGTGCCGGACCTACGGCGCCCTCCTCGTCGTCGACGAGATCCAGACCGGCATGGGCCGGCTGGGCACCTGGTGGGGCGTCGACGCCGAGCAGGTCCGCCCGGACATCATGCTGGTCGGCAAGGGCCTCAGCGGCGGTGTCGTGCCCGTCGCCGCGATGGTCGCCACCGCCGAGACCTACGGCCCGTTCAGCCGCGACCCCTACCTGCACACCTCCACCTTCGGCGCCTCGCCGATCGCCTGCGCCGCCGCCCTCGCCACCGTGACCGCGATGGAACAGGAACACACCGTGGCCCGCGCGGACGCCCTCGGCGTACGCCTCCTGGCCGGCGTACGCGAGGTGTGCGCCCCCTACCAGGACGGCAGGGTGCGCGAGGTACGCGGCCGGGGCCTGCTGATCGGCATCGAGTTCGCCGAGGAACAGGCGGTCGGTGAACTCCTGCTGGAGATGATCGCCCGCGGCGTCCTCGTCAACCACTCCCTCAACTCCACCCGGGTGCTGCGCCTGACCCCGCCCGCCGTGGTGGACGACACCGCGCTCGACCTGTTCCTCACCACCTTCGCCGACGCCCTCGGCAGCACTTTCGCCCGTATGGCCGGGTGACCACCACCGCAGCAGTCCGGAAAGACGGGAAGGACCCCACCCCCCATGCCCCACGTGGTACTGCACGCCCTCGCCGACGCGGTGGACCCGGCCGAGGCCTACCGCCGCATCAGCGACTTCCGCCGCTACCCCGAGTTCACCGACACCGTCCGTGAGGTGAGCGTGGAGCCGCCGCTGCCCGACGGCTCCACGCTCTCCGACTGGACCGTCCTGTTCCGCGGCGGCCTGATGCGCTGGCGGGAGCGCGACACCTACGCCCCGGACACCCACAGCCTCGCCTTCGAGCAGATCACCGGCGACTTCCAGAGCTTCTCGGGAAGCTGGCGCTGCGAGCCGCACGGCCCCGGCACGCGCGTCGTCTTCACCGCCTCCTTCGACCTGGGCATCCCCACCCTCGCCGAGATCCTCGACCCGGTCGCCGCCTCCACCCTGCGCCACCTCATCGGCGAGATCGTCAAGGGCCTGCTGGGGGCGGAGGTGACCGATGAGAGCGCCGACACGTCCCGTGACTGACCGGGCGGCCCCGCCCCCGTTCCCGCCCGACGCCGAGCCGCTGTGCGAGGAACCGGGCCCGGGCGCCGCCCGCTGCCTGGGGCTGTACGCCAAGCTGGCCGCCGGGGTCACCGTGGTGACCGCGCGCGGCGAGGACGGGCCGCTGGGCATGACCGTCTCCGCCGTCACCTCGCTCTCCGCCCGGCCCCCGCTGCTCCTGGCCTGTCTGCGCGACGGCTCCCGCACCCTCGCCGCCGTCCGCTCCCGCCGCGCCTTCGCCGTACACCTGCTGCGCGAGGAACAGCGGGAACTGGCCGGCCGGTTCGCGTCCCCCACCACCACGGCCGCCGAACGGTTCGCGGGCACCGGCACCCGGCAGGTGCTCGGCGTGCCCGTCCTGGCCGGCGCGCTCGCCTGGTCGGTGTGCCTGACCGAGGACGTACGCCGCTACGGCGACCACCACCTCGTCGTCGGCCGGGTCGCGGCCGTGCACGTGGGCGGCGGCCGGCCGCTGCTGTGGCACGACCGCCGGTTCGGGGCCCTGACCGAACCGGCGCCGGACGGCACCGTATGAACGAGCGTATGAACGAGACCCCGTCCGGCACCCCGGCGGGCCGGCACCGGACGACCGGGCCCCCGGCCGGCACCCCCTGCTGGGACCCGGCCGAACTGCCGCCGCAGTTCCCGCTGCGCGGCGTGGTCACCGCGGACGTGGCCGTGGTCGGCGCGGGTCTCGCCGGGCTGTCCTGCGCCTACCACCTCGCCGAACGCGCCCCCGGCCTGGACATCGCCGTGGTCGACGCGCACGGCCCGGCCGCCGGGGCCAGCGGCCGGGGCACCGGCCTGCTCGGCCCCCGGGCCGGCCCGGCCGTCGACCGCGCGGTGCGCCGGTTCGGACCGGACACCGCGCGCCGGATGCACCAGGCCAGCGTCCGCGCCGTCCGCGACGTCCTCGACCTGTGCGCCCGGCTCGACGTGCCCTGCGGACTGCGGCCCGGCGAGCAGATCATGGCCGCCCGCTCACCGGCCGGCCTCGCGGCACTCGCCCGCCAGGCCCGCGCCTGCCGCCGGATCGGGCTGGACGTCCCCGTCCTGTCCGCCGCCGGCATCCGCGACCGGGTCGGCGTCCCCTACCCCGCCGGACTGCTGCACCGCCCCGCCGCCACCCTCGACCCGGCCGCCCTGACCTGCGCCCTGGCCCGCGCCTGCGCCGCCAAGGGCGTCCGGTTCTACGGCGACAGCCCGCTGCTGACGGTCCGCCCCGGCGAACTGGTCGGCCCCGAACTGATCTTCCCGTACGGCCGCCTCTACGCCGGCCAGGCCGTCCTCGCGGTCAACTCCGCCGCCCGGTCGGTGGGCCTGCCGGTCGGCACCGTCCTCCCGCTGGAGGTGTACGCCGTCGCCACCGCGCCGCTGAGCGCCCCCGCGTACGAGGCACTGGGCGGGAGCGCGGGGTACGCCGTGGTCGACGCCGTGCCCATGGCGCCGTACTACCGGCTGCTCCCCGACCGCGGTGTGGTGGCCGGCGGCGGCACCGTGACCGTCCCCACCGGGCTCGGCGCACCCCGGCTGCGGGCGGCCCGGGAACGCGCCTGGGCCTGGCTGGAGGGCTGGCTGCGCTCCCTCCACCCCGAGCTGGCCCGGGTCCGCGTCACCCACCGCTGGTCCGGCCGGATCGGCATGACCGGCGACGACCTGCCGGTGGTCGGGCCGGTCGACGGTTTCCCCGACGTCTGGTACATCGGCGGCTGCGGCGGACACGGCCTCGCCCTGTCCGTCGCGCACGGCGCGCACGTGGCCGCCGCCCTGCTCGGCGCCCCGGACCCCGGCGACCCGCTGCCCTGGCACCGTTCCCGGGCCCCCCGCCTGCCGGTGCGCGGCCCCCTGCGGAGCCTGCTGCGCGCCTACGTCGACACACGCGGCCGCGTCACGCGCCGCTCGTGCTGAGGGCCGCCCGGAAACGGCAGGCTGATCCCCGTACCCCCACCGAAAGGTTGACGATGCGACCGATGCGTTCCGGCCGAGGCACCGACGGCCCCCTGCCCCCCACCCTGCCCTTGGGGACAGTGGACCTCGCCTACCGCCTGGCCGCGCGCGGACGCCCGCTGCCCCTGCCGTTCGTGTTCGCCTTCGACGGCCCCGCGCCCTCGCTGGACTCGGTCCGCGCCCGCGTCGCCGAGCGCGCCCCGCGCATCCCCGCGCTCAACTACCGCCCCGCCGCGGGCGGCAGGGTGTTCCGGCGGACCGGCGGCCTCGCGGTCGAGCGGCACGTGCGGGAACTGCGGCTGCCCGACGACACCGACGGCACCGCGACCGGGCGGCTGCTGCTGTCCCGGCCCATGACCACCGGCGACGGGCCGCTGTGGGAGGTGTGGCTGGTGCACGGCGCGGCGGGCGGCCACGCCCTGTGCTACCGCACCGACCACACCGTCCAGGACGGCGTGGGCGCCGTCTACGCCGCCCGCGCCCTGCTCGACGACCGCCCCGGCGCCCAGCCCGCCGCGCGGCCCGGCGCCCGCCCGGCCCCGAGCGGCCTCGCCGGCGTCCTCGGCGACGTCGCGGCCGGCTTCGGCGCCCCCACCCCCAAGCCGGGCTTCGACGGGCCGGTCGGCGGCCGCAACGGCGTCTGCCACGCCACCGTCCCGCTGGCCCGGCTGCGCACCCTCGGCCGGGCGCACGGCGCCACCGTCAACGACGTGTACCTCGGGGCCCTCGCGCACGCCGTCCGCACCTGGCACCTGAAGGCCACCGGCACGGTCCACCCGCCGCTGCCGGTGGCGGTGCCGATGTCGGTCCGCGCACCGGGGGAGGAGCACGCCCCCGGCAACCGGATGGTCACCGCCCGGCTGCTGCTGCCCTGCGACGCGCCCACGCCGGCGGATGCGGTCCGCCGGGTGGCCGCGCGCACCCGGAGCCTGAAGGAGAGCCGCCGGCGCGACGCCTTCCGGGTACTGCTGGCCGCGACCCCCAGGGCGGCCGGCGCCCGGATCGGCCTGCGCCTGGTCAACGGCTCGGTCGTGGCCGGCCCCGCCAGCAGCGTCGGCTTCGGCGCCCCGCTGCGCCACCAGGGGGCGCGGTCGCGGTGGGCGGCCGTCTACTCCGGGCTGGCCTCCGGCATCCGCTGCCTGGTGACCCTGACCAGCCAGCACGACACCGCCTGCCTGACCGTCGTGCACGACGAGAACCTGCCCACCGCCGACCAACTGCCCGACCTGTGGCTCTCGTCGCTGCTCGAACTGGAGCGGACGTGACTCACTTCGGCGCGGCGAGCGTACCGGTGGTCAGGAAGACCGTCCGCGCGGCGGCCTCACCGAGCAGCGGCAGATACGGGGACAGCCGCCGCACCGCGTAGGGCAGGGTGAACAGGTCCGCCACCGCCGCCTCCCAGCCGTGCTCCGCCCACCAGCGCTCCGGCTCGGTGAGCTGCCACTGCCAGGCGATCCCGGTGGTGGCCAGGGCCTCCTGGAACGGTGCCGCGAACGAGGAGGCGGCTGCCTCGGCGTTGACGCACTCCGCGCCGAAGGTCGAACCCGGCGCGGAGAGTTCCGTCATGGTGGTGACCACGGACTCGGCGTCGCGCGGCGGCAGGTGGTAGAGGAGCGTCTCGGCCAGCCAGGCGGTGGGCCGCCCGGGGTCGAAGCCCGCGGCGACCAGGTCCCCGGCCCACGCCCCGGCGGGGTCCACGCCCACGGTGCCGCGCCGGCCGCAGGTGGGCGGGGCCGAGTCGAGCACCCGCTCCTTGAAGGCCGGCAGCGCCGGGTCCTCCACCTCGAAGACGTGCACGCCGCGCGGCCAGTCCAGCCGGAACGCCCGGGTGTCCAGACCGGCGCCCAGCAGCACCACCTGGCGGCATCCCGAGCGGGCGGCGGTCATCAGGTGCTCGTCGAAGAAACGGCTGCGCACCACGGCCCAGTCGGGCAGCAGCCGCTGCAACGGGCCGTCGCCCGGCGGCCCGCCCGGCGGAAACCCGGCCGCCCGCAGGAAGTCACCGGCCCACGGATCACGGACGTAGGGCGCCTCACGCCCGTACTCCGCGGCGTGGGCCGCCGCCGTCCACACGGCGACCTTGGACAGCCCCTCGGGCAGCGGCACACCTGCGGAGAGCGTGGGCCGTGCGGCGTCCGTCATGGATACCTCCGAATCGGTGGGTGTACGGGGCGGGTGTACGGGAGTCAGGGAGCGGCCGGTGCTCAGCGGGAGTGGCTGCGGCCCAGCAGATAGGCCATCGCGCCCAGCGCCAGCAGGCCGCCGGAGGGGCGGACGGGACGCTGGCCGCCCATCGCCGTGGGCGTCCGCGGCTCGTGCACGTTCAACGCGAACTGGCGGTTGGCGACGTCGGCGAGCACCCCGCGCACCTGCTCGGGGCTGGTGACCGCGGTGAGCAGCAGCTCCATCGAGTTGCGGGCGAACTGGTGGCGGCCGAGGAACTCCCGGCCCAGCGCGAGCAGGATGCGCGGCACCTCCCCCTGGAACACCTCCGGCAGGGTGATCTCGGGGGCCAGATGACGCACCGACCCGTCCAGGTTGGCGAAGGACTTGCCGAGCAGCGACACCGCCGGCGGCGACCCGATGCCCCGCCGGGACGCCTTGGCCAGCACCGTGGTCAGCGCCATCCCGAAGTTCATCTCCTCCAGGGAGAGATGGGAGACCTTGGGCACGAAGGCGGCCATGTCCGCGGCGAACGCGGGCATGTTGGCCCAGGAGGTCATCCGGCCCATCTCCGCCCAGTGCTGGGCGAGCCCCGCGCCGTCGTTCTGCGCCAGCGTCATGAACAGCGGCAGCAGCCGCAGGCTGGTACGGCGGTCCAGGCGGCCCACCATGCCCCAGTCGATCAGCGTCGCGGGCGCCCCGGGCGCGGCGAAGACGTTGCCCGCGTGCGGATCGGCGTGGAAGAAGCGGTGCACGAAGTACCCGTGGTACATGAAGCGCAGCAGGTCCTTGCCGATCTCGACGCGTTCGTCGTCGGCGAAGTGCGCCCGGTCGAGATGGCGCACGGAGACGCCGGCGGCCAGCGACTGGACCAGGACCTTGGGGCCGGCGTGCAGCACCCGGGGCACCTCCAGGGTGCGGAAGGCCCGTACGTGCTCGCGGGCCTCGTCCATGTTGCGGGCCTCGCCGGTGAAGTCCAGCTCCGGCTCCATCGCGTCGAAGACCGAGCCGAGCATCGCCTCGATGTCGATGACCTCGTTGAAGCGGGGCGCGACGCGGGCGACGATCCTGGCCGCCTTGCGCATCAGCGCCATGTCGGCGAGGACGCCCTCGCGGATGCCGGGCCGCTGGATCTTCACCACGGCCGGCCGGCCGCCGGGCAGCGTCACCCGGTAGACCTGGGCGAGGGAGGCGGCGCCGAGCGGCTTGACGGTGTCGATGTCGTCGAAGCGCAGCTTCCAGTCCGGGCCCAGGTCCCGCTCCAGGACCGGCTCGAACTCGGAGAACGGCTGGACGTCGACCTGGTCGTGCAGGTTCTGCAGTTCGTCACGGATGGACTGGGGGACCATGTCGGGCCGGGTGGAGAGCATCTGGCCCAGCTTCACGTAGAACGGGCCGAGGCTCTCCAGGGCCTGGCGCACCGCCTTGGCGCGCCGTTGTTCGCCCCCGGCGGCGTCCTCCGGTGCCCCCTGAAGGGCTTCGGCGGACGCCACCGGGGAGTGGGTGTCCCGCTTCCGGCGTCTGAGCCGGGTCGCCTGGCCGACCTCGTCGGCGACGAGACTCCCCAGGACCCTGACCACGAGACGCAGGCGGTCTCCGACGGCGGACGGCATGGTGCGTGTTCCTCCTCGATCGGCACGGTGGATCGGCACAGTGGATCGGCACGGCGGGATCGGCACGGTGGAGGCGACGACCGTCAGCCGGAGGGTTCCGGCGTGACCGGCGGAGCGGGACGGCGGGGTGCGGACGGGTCAGCGGTTGAGTGACTCACCGCCCCGGAAGCCCGGGAGCCCCGAGGCTGCGGTGAGGCCGGTGGCTCCGCTGAGGCCGGTGGCCCCGGTGGCCCCGGTGACTCCAGAGGCCGCCCCCGTGACCGCCGTGGCCCCCGGCAGGTTCGTGGCCCCGGTGACGCCCTTGGCGACATCCCCCGCCGCCTTGGCCGCGCCGGTCGCCACGGAGGCCGCCTGACCGGCCGTCGAGGCCAGCTGGCTGACGGGGTTGTTCTGCAGGACCTGCACGAGCTGTGTGATCATCTGGCCCAGCTGGGTGAGCTGGCCGGGCAGCGAGGCCATCGACGACATCAGGTCGCCCGCGCCGGCGGCGGCGTGCCCGGCCCCGCCGGCCAGTTGCCCCAGTCCGGCGAGGGCGCCCAACGGGTTGGCGGCCTGGGCCCCGGCGAGGGCCGCGAGCGGATTCTGGGCGGCGCCCGCGACGCCGGTGAGCGCGGCCAGGGGGTTGTGCGCGCCGCCCGCGCTCCCGGCGAGCGCGGCGAAGGGATTCGGCACGGCGCCCGCGGCCCCGGTGAGCGCCGCCAGGGGGTTGTGCGCGCCGCCCGCCAGGGCGAGGGGGTTCGCCAGGGCGCCCAGGGCGCTCGCCGGCAGCCCGGCCAGCGCGTCGACAGGGCTGCCGGAGCGGCCCGACTTGTCGTCCCGGTCGAGGAGGTCGTCGAACGCTTCCTTCCCGCTGTCGGCCATATCGCCGATGAGGTCCTTGATGATGTCCTGGATGCTCTTGGACATGAGAGGAGCTTCCTTTCCTTTTCCGCGGTGTACGCAGATGGGATGGCGGGCCCACGGCGGCGGATGTTTTCCGGAGCGTGGGACAGTTATCGTGCGCAGCCCTCCAGGGCCCTGGCGCACGCCGTTTTCAGGCGTGCTCGACCTCGGGTGAACGCGGCTTCCGCCGCTTTCACGGAAATATTGTGTATGCGGGCGAATTCCGCTGTGGAGATTCCCGCGGCACGGGCGAGTATGACCTCCTGCTCCCGGCCGCGCAGTTTTTCCGCCTGGCTCAGCAGCCATCTGCCGAAATCCTCGTCGCAGACGTCTTCCTCGGTGGTTTCGGGGAAGTCCAGGAGCGCCGCGCGCTGCAACAGCCTGCTGCGGCGCTCCATGTCGCGGTAGAAGTCGATACAGAGCCGAAGTGCCACGGACGTCAGAAAGGGGCCCAGCCTATTTCTGTCCAGCGTGGCATGTGCGGCTGCTCTGGCCATGGTTTCCTGAACACAGTCCTCGGCATCCTGAAAACTCGGCAGTCGGCGTCGAACCAACCGCATGAGGCGGTCCTGATGCTGGAAGATGTCTTCCCAGGAGCATGCAGCGGGCGATTGGCAAGTGGAATGTGGTGCCATTGTGGATTGCAGCCCGTTGTCTCTCGGATTTAGGCAGGGAAATCGGCGGCCGGATTTCTCGTCCGGCGGCCACGCGCCTTTCCTACCCGAGCGTTCCGGGCGGCAAACCAATGGTGTGGATGCGCTGTTCGGGTGTTCCGCAGAAATGATTTTCCGCGCTCAGTCCCGCGCTCAGTCCCGCGCTCAGTCCCGCGCCGGAGCCGTTCCGGGAGGCCGGCCGGCCGCCGAGCGCGGAGCGGGCCGCCGGGTCCAGTCCCGGTTCCAGTTGAACCACATGTCCCGCAGGGTTTGGTGCACCTGGGTGGCGCCCGAGCGCAGTTCGGTGGCGTACGTCTGGGCGGCCTCCTTGCCGACCATCCGCGCGCCCCCGGTGAAGTACGAACCCCGCACGTGCCGCGGCGAGCGGAACTTGCCCCACAGCAGGATCCTCATCAACGGCCAGAGCGTGAACACCCCGGCGGGACACCGGTCCTGGGGGTCGAGCGTGCCCCACACCTGTGGGCACAGCCCGCTCTGGCGCAGCAGCTCGTAGATGCGGTCGATGGTCCGCTCCTTGGTCCACTCGCCGTCCCGGTAGGCCAGCACGGCGTCCCGGGACTGCTCGAAAAGCCGCTCCACCCAGGGGTTGTCGACACCCTGGAGCCCTCGGTAGGGCGGCAGTTCCAGCGCGTCGAAGCAGGCGGCGTCGTGGGTTTTCTCGAAGGTGACGGCGGCCTGGTTCTGCGCGTTGGTGCCGTACAGCGTGGTGATGGTCCACACCCGGTTCCAGGCGTTCCACAGGTCGAAGTCGTCGAAGGAGATGTAACTGCACGACACCAGGTCGTCGTAGAACCGGAACATGCGCTTGGTCCAGTGCTCCAGGTACTGGAACCGGGCGGTGTCGAAGTCGTCCTGGCGCACCGCGTCGATGAGCCGGTGGCCGAGCGCGTTGAGGGACATCACCGTCACCGCGAGCCCGCTGGAGAACAGCGGATCGATGAAGTCACTGGCGTGCGGCAGCAGGCACCACCGGTCGCCGACCACCTGTTGCGAAGAGAACTGCGTCCGGTCGGTCGACACGTACGGCCGCACCGACCGCGCCCGCTCGAACTGCCGCGCCACGCTGGGGAACCGGCCGATGTGCTGCCAGAACTCCTCCTCGGCCGGCACCCCTTCGGGCCGCGGGTACGCGTCCAGGTCGAGGTTGATCCCGACGCTGCACAGCCCGCTGGTGCCGGCGGTGTGGTTGTCGAACGGGATGACCCAGAGCCAGCCGCCCTGGAACATGTGGTGCAGCGTGCCCTGGCTGAACGGGCTGGGCATGCCGTGCTGTTCGCGCGGCGGCGCCACGGTGTCGAAGGGCCGCACGTCCACCATGTGCGTGAAGATCGTGCGCGACCGGGTGCGGTACGGCGGCTCCTGCCGCAGCCCCAGCCGCTCGGGGAGCATCGCCCGCATCCCGCCGGCGTCCACCACGTAGGAGGCGCGGAAGCTGCCCTTGTCCCGGGTGACGAGAGTGGCGTGGTCCTCCTCGAACTTGACGTCCTCGACCATGGTGTGGGTGTGCGCGGTGACGCCGTAGGACACGGCGACGTGGAACATGTAGGCGTCCACGTCCTGGCGGAAGAAGTGCGAGTCGGGACCGAGCGGCGGGCCCCACGTGGGGTACTGGGTGCACTCCTCGGCCCGGGTGGGCTCGCCCTCCCGGTGGTAGACGAAGCTGAAGTTGCGCTTGACCCCGCAGTTGGACGAGACGTGCCGGCGCAGTGCCCCGTGGGTCGCCAGGTGCTCGATCTCGGGGACGTCGTAGCGGCGGGCCAGGACCCGCAGGCCGAAGGTGGTCTCGGGGACGGTGGACTCCCCGATGGCGAACCGGGGGTGCCCGCTGCCCTCCAGCAGCAGGGTGCGCACACCGTGCCGGGCGAGGATCGCCCCGAGCATCGTCCCGCCGATGCCGCCACCGACGATGGCGACATCGAAATCCCGCTGGTCCTCTTGCATGTCTACGGTCCTTTCGCGACGGGAGGAGCGAGTGGCCCGGCCCGGCGGTCACCGCGGGGCGGCATGCCGGGCCGGCAGCACCCGGCGCGGCCCGCAGGCCGCCACCCGGGCGCAGAAGGAGAGGGCGAACCAGGGGGTCGGGGCCAGTCCGGCGAGCAGCCGCCGCTCCCCGGGCACCCGCCGGTCACCGCGCCCGGTGACGTCCAGCCAGGCACCGAAGTGCAGCAGCCGGGCCTCGACCCCCGCGTCCGGCGCGGGGAACGGCCGCATGTGCTCGCGCACCGCCCGGGTCAGCGCCCGGCGACGCTCGTCGTCCACCTGCCGCCCGGCCAGGAACCGGTCGAGCAACTCGGCGCCGCGGGCGGTGAATCCGCCCCGGCCGAGCGGCGCGCGGCCCACCAGCCCGGTATCGTGGAACACGGCGGCCGCCAGCAGCCCGGCCCGGTCGTAACCGGTCCCGGCGGCCCGGGCCCGGGCGTCGGCCAACAGGAACGTCCGCAGGGAGTGCAGCGCCACGCCGGCCGGCAGCAGCCGGGACGCCTCCCGCAGGGCGGCGTCCGCCAGCGGATCGCCGAGCAGATCCGCCAGGGCCGGCCGGCCGAGCAGCGGCTGCCACGCCCGTGGCAGCGGCGGCGGGCCGGCCGCCTGACGGCCGGAACCGGGAACGTCGGGCCGTGCCGCCATGACCAACCCCCTTTGCCTGTGGCCCCGCTGATGCCTTCCTCACCTTTCTTTACGCTCGGGTTCCGCCCGCTCCCGCGTTCTCCCGGCCTTTGGCCGGTCTTCGCCCCTCGACGGTCGAACGCGGGTCCGTCCCGCCCAACAGGCGGCCACCACAGGCGAGTCGGGCCACGGCGGACACCCGTCGGCCGTTTCCGGCACGATGACGGAATCCGGCCATTCACCGGAACCGGGGGTGAAAAAAGCGGCGCGCGCGGCGCCCCGCACGCTCTGGCGCGCGTTCCGGCTCCTTTCCCGGCTCCTTTCTGGTGCATTAGCGCCGGACCCGAATTCCGGGCATTCTGCTTCCGTGATCGCCGTGCTCAATGTCCACGAACGCGCGCTGCCCGCCCCGCCGGGAACCGTGGGAACGCTCATCGACACCCTGGGCTCCCGGGACGACCGCCTCTGGCCGCCCGACTGGCCCCCCATCCGCTTCGAGGGGCCGCTGGCCGTCGGCGTCCCGGGCGGCCACGGCCCGGTGCGCTATGTGGTGAGCCACTACGTCCCCGGCCAGTGGGTGAGGTTCCGGTTCACCGGCCCCCGGGGCTTCGAGGGCTTCCACGAGTTCGGCGTCGAGCGCCTGGACGGCCGGCGGTCCGTGCTGCGCCACACCCTGGTCATGCGCCCGCGGGCCCTGCTGTGGCCGGTCTGGGCGCTCTTCTTCCGTCCGCTGCACGACACCGTCTTCCGGGAGTGCCTGGACCGCGCCGAACAGGCGCTCACCGGAAACGTGGCCCGCCCCGTCCGGTGGAGCCGGTACGTCCGACTGCTCCGCGCGGTGACCGCCCGCCTCGCCCCGCACCTCGCGACCGGTCCTTGTCAGGCACTCAATACACACCCGAAGGGGTGAGCCCTATACGCGCGTCCGGGGGAATTATTTCCCCCGGACGAGGGATCGTACGGAAAATCCCTGGACGGGAGACTGGGAAGCCGCCGGAGAAAACCGCCGGGCTCCTTCTCAGGATTGGACAAGCGTCGTGGGCTTTTCCACCCCCCGCATCCCCGGACTCAACACCGACGACTTCACCAAGGACATCACCGAACTGCCG
Source organism: Streptomyces sp. ISL-12 (assembly GCF_018614415.1). GTDB lineage: Bacteria > Actinomycetota > Actinomycetes > Streptomycetales > Streptomycetaceae > Streptomyces. The sequence continues at coordinate 3,026 of NZ_JAGGOO010000166.1, read as the reverse complement.
CACCGGGTGACCGCTCTCACCGAGGTCGCCGGCGCCGCGGTCATCGCCGCCGTCGACGTCGAGGCGGGCGAGGACGACTGGGACGTGCCGCTGACCGGCGAGCACCCCCGCCCGGTGGTGCTCGTGCACGGCACGTTCGGCAACCGCGGCTACACCTGGTCCACGGCGGCCCCGGTGCTGCGGGAGCGCGGCTACCGCGTCTTCCGCCCCGACTACGGCAAGTACCTCAACCCGGTGATCTTCGGCCTCGGTGACATCAGGAAGTCGGCGGAGCAGCTACGGGACTTCGTCGACGAGGTACTGCGGCGCACCGGCGCCCAGCAGGTCGACATCGTCGGCTTCTCCCAGGGCGGCATGATGCCGCGCTACTACCTCAACAAGCTCGGCGGCGGCCCGAAGGTGCACAACTTCGTCGGCATCAGCCCCAGCAACCACGGCATCACCGCGCAGGGACTGATGAACCTCGCCCGGCAGATCCCCGGCGCGGTCCAGCTGGTCGAACAGGGCGTGGTCGCCATGACCGTTCCGGCCTGGCCGCAGCTCCAGCACGACCACGCCTTCCAGCGCGAACTCGCCGAGCTGGGCGAGACCACCGGCGGCGTCCGGCACACCGTCATCGCCACCGCCTACGACGACGTGGTCACCCCGTACACCTCCTGTGCCCTGGCGGAGACCGAGGGCCGGTACGTCCGCAACATCGTCCTCCAGGACATCGACCCGGACGACCGGACGCCGCACGTGAGCATGCCCTACAACGCGACGGTGCTGAGCGAGGTGCTCGCGGCCCTGGAGTCCTGACCCCGGCTGCCGTCGAGGAGGACGCGGGCCACCAGCGCGGGGTCGTCGTTCATCGGCACATGGCCGCAGCCGGGCAGCCGGACCAGCCGGGCCCGCGGGATCACCGTCTTGGCGCGGACGCCCTGCCGGGGTATGAGCAGCCGGTCCCGGGTGCCCCAGGCGACGGTGACGGGTATGCCGGGGACGTCGTCGGTGAAGCGGACCTCGCGGCCGGCCCGGAGCGTCGCGGCGAAGCTGTCGGCGTGGGCCAGCGCGAGGGTCTCGGCGACCACCGCTTCGGGGGAACGGCGCCCGGGGCGGGCGTATATCGTGCTGGTCAGGGCGGTGCGGCCGGCCGCGGTGCGGGACAGCCGCTCGACCAGCGGGAGCGGCAGCCGCCGGGCGCTCGCCCGCATGCCCGCCAGCACACCGAAGGCGTAGCGCCGTTCGGCCTCGGTCCAGAAGCCCGCCGGGGACAGGGCCGTGACCGACCGTACGCGGTTCTCGCGGCCGAGCTCCAGGGCCAGCAGGCCGCCCAGCGAGTTGCCCGCCACGTGCGGCCGGTCCAGGCCCAGTTCCGCGCAGAACGCGGTGAGCACGGCGGTCGTCGTCGGCAGGTCGTGCGGCAGGCCGTCCGGCAGTGCCGGGGAGGCGCCGAATCCGGGCAGGTCGAGGGCGATCACGTCACGCTCGACCGCCAGTATGCGCAGCACCGGGTCCCAGGCCTGCCGGTGGTGGCCGATGCCGTGCAGCAGGAGCAGCGGTTCGCCGCTGCCCACGCGCGCGTAGGACACGGTGACGGGGCGCGGGCCGTGCGGGGTGGGGGCCGTGAAGGAGAGGGTCGCGGACATGGGCACTCCTGGTCGTGGCGCGTCTGGGGAACGTGCGTAGACAGAGTGTCAGCAAAAGCTACCGACGGGTAGACCCGCGGCATGCATCCGGTATTGGTCTTGACCAAGGGTGAGGGCCGTCCTATGGTCGCAGAGAAGTGCAACAACCTTTAATAAACAAGGGCGTTAAAACGCCGCCGGACCACGGCGAGTGCGGAGGACAGGGTGGGGACCACGCAGCTGGAACCGGTACAGGAACCGAAGTACTGGCACTTGAGGACGGTACTCAGCGAGGCGCTGGACTCGGAGTTCTCCGTCGGCGAGATCCTGCCCAACGAGCGTGATCTCGCCGCCCGTTTCGGTGTCGCCCGCGCCACGCTCCGCCAGGCCCTGGAGCAGCTTGAACTGGAGGGCCGGCTCCAGCGTCGCCGCGGCGTCGGTACGACCGTGGCGCCGCCGCGCGTGGGCGTCGCCGTCGGCACCCGGGAGCAGGTCTGGCCCGGCATGGCCGACGACTCCTGGCAACCGCTCGACAGCACGCTGGTGACGCCGCCCGCGGCCGTCGCCGACGCCCTGGGCACCGACCGCGACGCGCCCGTGCACACCGTGCGCCGCTCCCGCGTCTCGCACGGCCAGCCGGTGGCGGCGGAACTCCTGCACGTCCCGCAGGCGTCCGTCCCCGGCCTCGGTGACGCCCCTGCCGGAGCGGCACGCGCGCGTGCCGTCCTGCGCGAACTCCACCGTCTGGAGCTGGCACACCAGGAGAGCTCCGTGGAACTGGGCTCCGCCCGGGCCGAGGAGGCCAGGGAGCTGGACCGGCTCCCGGGCGCCCCCGTCCTGGTGGTCACCACTCGCTACCTCACCGAGACCGGCACGGCGGCGCTCAGTGTCGCCACCTACCGGGCGGACACCTGCAGGCTGACGTTCGGCGACGCGGGGGACGTGCGGGTCCACGACGGGGTGGCGAGCGGGGTCGGCTGAGGCGAGGCGGGCGGGCGGTAGCCGGTCGATGAGGGGCCGGGCCGGGGGCGTTGCGGGGACCGTCGGGGACGGTGTGGCTCGGCCCTCGGCCCCCTGGAGAACGGAAACGGCGGCTTGCCCGGACGATCGGAGCCGGCGGCCAGCGGTGTGGGGGAGCCGGTCCCGGCTGAGCGGTGACCGGTTGGCGGCCGTGCGGTGATGCGCCTTGGCCGAGTGATGGCCGGTTGGAGTCTGTGAGGCGATCCGCCTCTGTGGAGCGGTGACCGGTTGGCGACTGTGCGGCGGCCAGCCGCGCCGTGCGGTGACCGGTTGCGACTATGTGGTGCCCCGCCTTGGCCCAGTGGTGACCGGTTGGCGGCTGTGCGGTGCCCCGCCTTGGCCGTGTGGTGGCCGGTCGGAGACCGTGCGGTGCCCCAGCTCGGCCGAGTGGTGGCCGGC
>NZ_JAGGOO010000165.1 GCF_018614415.1 Streptomyces sp. ISL-12 | reverse complement strand
GGCGTGATCCAAACGACAGGCACTAGGCGCCCTTCTCCCACTCCTCCAGGCGCACCACGTCCTTCAGGAACCCCCGCACCCCGAGGAACTGGGACAGGTGCTCCCGGTGCTCGTCGCACGCGATCCATGTCTTGCGCCGCTCGGGCGTGTGCAGCTTCGGGTTGTTCCAGGCGAGCACCCACACGGCGGCGCTGCGGCAGCCCTTGGCGGAGCAGACCGGGGTCGTTTCGTCACTCACAGGTTCGTCTCACAAGTAAGGCAAGAAGGCGACGCCGAGCAGCCACGGGGGGAGCTGCCCGGCGTCGGTCCATCGCTCCGACGGGGGATGCGGAGCGCTTACCGAGTATGTCATGGGTGGTCTGCGATTCGGGACCGGAACAACATGATTGGAGCGAGCTTCTCGACCCCTTGGCGAGGCCTTGACCCTCACCCGGGATGATCAATCCCGTTCAGTAACGTCGGATTTCGATCAGGAACGGTCACTCGACATATCGTGTACACCCGCCGTCCGATCAGGCCCGGCATCTTCCGCCCTGGATTCCGCGAAGCCCTCCGAAGGGGACGCGGCCGGCGGCTCGATCATCGGCGGCGTCGGCGCCGTCACGAACGTCGTCGGCAGCCCCGGCGCGTTCTCCCGCCCGGCGTTGGCGATCACCACCGCGATGTACGGCAGCAGCACCCCGAGGACCAGCGCCACGATCGCGACGTGCCGTTCCACGTTCCACAGCGTGGCCGCGAGGATCACCGACACCGTACGGACCGACATCGAGATGATGTACCGGCGCTGCCGTCCGCGTACGTCTTCCTCCAGGCCTGTCCGGGCTCCGGTGATCCGGAACACCTGGGCGTTGCCGTCGCCGCTTCGCTTCCGCATCACATTCCACCGCCCGCTCGCATCGGAGCCACCCCGGCCCGTACCCGTACCCGTCCGCACCGCTCGAGGTCGCGGGTCCGGACAGCTCTTACGTTACGCCGCGACTGCGCCGCCTACGAGACCGGGGGACCCCGTCCCCGAGCGACCGGAGTGCGCCGCGACGCCCAGCGGCGTCCCCCATATGGACGTACCCGCCGTGCGCACCGCGCGGTACGGGCCGAGAGTGGCCGTAATGCTCACGTAGAGCCGTACGAGGAGGCAGCCATGGGCTGGTTGTGGGCGATCATCGTCGGATTCGTGCTCGGACTGATAGCCAAGGCGATCATTCCGGGCAAGCAGCACAGTCCTCTGTGGCTGACCACGATCTTCGGCATGCTCGGTGCCATCGTCGGCAACGCCGTCGCCCGGGCGGCCGGCGTCGACGCCACCTCCGGCATCGACTGGTGGCGGCACGTCTTCCAGCTCGTCGCCGCGATCATCATCGTCGGCATCGGCGACATGGTGTACATGGCGGTGCGCGGCAACAAGAGGCGACGGCACACCGCCTGAGCCCGTCCGGGCACCACGCGTGTACGACGAAGGGGCGGCCCCCGCCGGACACGGGAGCCGCCCCTCGTCGTGCGCTCAGGCGCCGGTGATCTCCACCGCGGCCAGGTTCTTCTTGCCGCGCCGCAGCACCAGCCAGCGCCCGTGCAGCAGCTCCTCGGCGGCCGGGACCGCGTCCTCGGCGGCGACCTTCACGTTGTTCACGTAGGCGCCGCCCTCCTTGACCGTGCGCCGGGCCGCCGACTTGCTGGCGACCAGGCCGACCTCCGCGAAAAGGTCGACCACCGGAGCCGGCTCGGCGACCCGCACGTGCGGCACCTCCGACAGGGCCGCGGTCAGCGTCCCCTCGTCCAGCTCCGCCAGGTCGCCCTGGCCGAACAGCGCCTTGGACGCGGCGATCACGGCGGCCGTCTGGTCCGCGCCGTGCACCAGCGTCGTCAGCTCCTCGGCCAGCGCCCGCTGCGCCGCCCGCGCCTGCGGACGCTCCTCGGTCTGCTTCTCCAGCTCCTCCAGCTCCTCGCGGGACTTGAAGGACAGGATGCGCATGTAGCCCGAGATGTCCCGGTCGTCGACGTTCAGCCAGAACTGGTAGAACGCGTACGGCGTCGTCATCTCCGGGTCCAGCCAGACGGCCCCGCCCTCGGTCTTGCCGAACTTGGTGCCGTCCGCCTTGGTCATCAGCGGCGTCGCGTACGCGTGCACCACGGCGTCCGGCTCCAGCCGGTGGATCAGGTCCAGGCCCGCCGTCAGGTTGCCCCACTGGTCGCTGCCGCCCTGCTGGAGCACGCAGCCGTAGCGCCGGTAGAGCTGGAGGAAGTCCATGGCCTGGAGGAGCTGGTAGCTGAACTCCGTGTAGCTGATGCCCTCGGACGACTCCAGCCGCCGGGCCACCGAGTCCTTGGTCAGCATCTTGTTGACCCGGAAGTGCTTGCCGATGTCCCGCAGGAACTCGATCGCGGAGAGCTCCGAGGTCCAGTCCAGGTTGTTGACCATCGTGGCCGCGTTCTCGCCCTCGAAGGTCAGGAACGGCTCGATCTGGGCGCGCAGCCGCTCGACCCAGCCGGCCACCGTCTCCGGCGAGTTCAGCGTGCGCTCGGCGGTCGGGCGCGGGTCGCCGATCTGGCCGGTGGCTCCGCCGACCAGCGCCAGCGGCCGGTGCCCGGCCTGCTGGAGCCGGCGCAGCGTGAGCACCTGCACCAGGTGCCCGACGTGCAGGGAGGCCGCGGTCGGGTCGAAACCGCAATAGAACGTGACCGGACCGTCCGCGAGCGCCTTGCGCAAAGCGTCCTCGTCAGTGGACTGGGCGAACAGCCCGCGCCACTTCAGCTCGTCGACGATGTCCGTCACGGTTCTCGTGTCTCCTCGAAGATCGCGTACGCGGGTTCCCGCACGCGGGTTCCGGTACGCAGGTGCTCGTGTGCGGGTACGAGGTTATACGCCCTGGCTGACAGAGCTCATATTGAAATCGGGGACCCGCAGCGCGGGCATCGCCGCCCGCGTGAACCAGTCGCCCCACTCCCGGGGCAGCGTCCGCTCCGTACGCCCCGCCTCCGTGGCCCGCCCCAGCAGGTCCACCGGGGACTCGTTGAACCGGAAGTTGTTCACCTCGCCGACGACCTCGCCGTCCTCCACGAGGTAGACCCCGTCCCGGGTCAGCCCGGTCAGCAGCAGCGTCGCCGGGTCGACCTCGCGGATGTACCACAGGCAGGTCAGCAGCAGCCCCCGCCCGGTACCGGCGACCATCTCCTCCAGCGAGCGTCCGTCGCCGCCGTCCAGCACCAGGTTGTCGAGGGCCGGCGCGAGCGGCAGCCCGGTCAGCGCGGCACTGTGCCGGGTCGTCGTCAGCCGGGACAGCTCGCCTTCCCTGACCCACTCCGTGGCCGACACCGGCAGCCCGTTGTCGAACACCGACTGATCGCCCCCGGAGGAGTGCGCCACCACGAACGGCGCCGTCTCCAGGCCCGGCTCCGCCGGGTCGCTGCGCAGGGTCAGCGGCAGTTCGCTGATCCGCTCGCCCAGCCGCGTGCCACCGCCCGGCTTGGAGAACACCGTCCGCCCCTCGGCCGCGTCCCGGCCCGACGCCGACCACAGCTGGTAGATCAGCAGGTCCGCGACCGCGGTCGGCGGCAGCAGCGTCTCGTACCGTCCCGCGGGCAGCTCCACCCGCCGCTCGGCCCACCCCAGGCGTACGGCCAGCTCCGCGTCGAGCGCCGCCGGGTCGACGTCCTTGAAGTCCCGGGTGGCCCGCCCCGCCCACGCCGAGCGGGACCGGTCCGGCGACTTGGCGTTCAGCTCCAGCGTCCCGGTGGGCAGATCGCAGCGCAGCCGCAGCCCGGTGGATGTCCCGAGGTAGGTGGTGGTCATCTCGTGGTTGGCGAACCCGTACAGCTCCCGCCCGCCGCCACGCGCGCGTGCGAACGCCTCCCCGAGCGCCGGCGCGAACTCGGCGAACACGGCCGACGACGTCTCGGCGGGCGCGTCCGTGAAGTCCGGCGACTCCGGCACCCCGCCGACCAGCGGCTGCGCGTCCTCGGCGGGGCCGGCGCTCCGGGCGGCCTCCTCGGCGGCCCGCACCAGCGGCTCCAGATCGTCCCGCGTGACGGCCGACCGCGACACGACTCCCGACGCGGTGCCCTCCTGCCCGTCCACGGTGGCGACGACCGTGAGCGTGCGCCCGCGTGTGACGCCGTTGGTGGTGAGCGCGTTGCCCGCCCAGCGCAGGTTGGCGGTGGAGCGCTCGTCGGCGATGACGACGCACCCGTCCGCGCGGGACAGCTCCAGCGCCCGCTCGACGATCTCGTGCGGCTTGCTGTTCGTCCGGGGCGTGCGGGCGCTCATCGACCGGCCTCCTGCGTCGTGTTCAGTATGTTGACGCCCTTGAAGAGGGCGGACGGGCAGCCGTGCGACACGGCCGCGACCTGTCCCGGCTGTGCCTTGCCGCAGTTGAAGGCGCCGCCCAGCACATACGTCTGGGGACCGCCGACGGCCGCCATGGACCCCCAGAAGTCGGTGGTCGTCGCCTGGTAGGCCACGTCCCGCAGCTGCCCGGCGAGCCGCCCGTTCTCGATCCGGAAGAACCGTTGACCGGTGAACTGGAAATTATACCTTTGCATATCTATTGACCACGAACGGTCACCAACGACATAAATCCCCCGCTCCACCCCGCCGATCAGATCCTCCGTGGACAGCCCGCCGGGATCGGGCCGCAGCGACACGTTCGCCATCCGCTGCACCGGCACATGCCCGGGGGAGTCGGCGTACGCGCACCCGTTGGACCGCTCGAACCCGGTCAGCCGGGCGATCCGCCGGTCCAGCTGGTAGCCGACCAGTGTGCCGCCCTTCACCAGGTCCCAGGACTGCCCCTCGACACCCTCGTCGTCGTATCCGATCGTCGCGAGCCCGTGCTCGGCCGTACGGTCCCCGGTGACGTTCATCAGCTCGGACCCGTAGCGCAGCTTGCCGAGCTGGTCGAAGGTGGCGAAGGAGGTGCCGGCGTAGGCGGCCTCGTAGCCCAGCGCACGGTCCAGCTCGGTGGCGTGCCCGATGGACTCGTGGATCGTCAGCCACAGGTTCGACGGGTCGACCACCAGGTCGTACAGCCCCGCCTCCACGCTCGGCGCCCGCATCTTCTCGGCCAGCAGCTCCGGTATCTCGGCCAGCTCGGCGTCCCAGTCCCAGCCGGTGCCGGTCAGGTACTCCCAGCCGCGCCCCACGGGCGGCGCGAGCGTGCGCATGGAGTCGAACTCGCCGCTGGAGCCGTCGACCGACACGGCGGTCAGTACGGGATGTAGCCGTACCCGCTGCTGAGCGGTCGAGGTCCCGGCGGTGTCCGCGTAGAACTTGTTCTCATGGACGGTGAGCAGCGAGGCGTCCACATGGTCGACCCCGCCCGCCGCCAGCAGCCGCGCGCTCCAGTCGGCGAGCAGCGCCGACTTCTCGGCGTCGTCCACGGTGAACGGGTCGATCTCGTACGAGGACACCCACGTACGGTCGGCGTGCACGGGCTCGTCCGCCAGCTCGACCCGCTCGTCCGACCCGGCCGCCTTGATCACCTGCGCGGACAGCTTCGCCATCGCCACCGCCTGCGAGGCGACCTTGGCGGCGGCGTCCGGCGTCAGGTCCACGCCGGAGGCGAAACCCCAGGTCCCGCCGTGCACGACGCGTACGGCGTACCCGAGGTCGGTGGTGTCCGAGGAACCGGACGGCTTGGCGTCCCGCAGCCTCAGCGAGGCGCTGCGCACGCGTTCCAGCCGGAAGTCCGCGTGCTCGGCCCCGAGGGAACGGGCGCGGGCGAGGGCGGCGTCGGCGAGGGGGCGCAGGGGGAGGGCGGTGAAGGCGGGGTCTATGTCATGGGGCACGGGAGGGGATCCCTTCGGGCGCTTGCCGGTGGTGACCGTGGCACGCAGTGAACCACGGCCCGCCGAGCGCCGCGCCCTAGGCTCCCGCGGTGAACGCCGCCCAGGCGGCCGGGGTGACGACGAGGGGGCGCAGGCTCGTGTCCTTGGAGTCGCGGATGTGGATAACTTCGGGGCGGGCGGCGACCTCGACGCAGTTGTCGCCATCTCCGCCGCTGTAGCTGCTCTTGTACCAGGTCAGCTCAGTGGTGGTGCTCATAGCGCTCCTCGCATCTGTTGCAGCAGGTCCACCGTAGCCCGGCAGTCCAGGGCTTGGGAACGCAGCTTGCCATAGCGCTGGAGCATGACGCTCGCGTCCTTGGAGGCGGAGATCAGACTGCTGGATCGCTGTCCTTCGGTGTAACCGATCCACTCGTTGGCAGGGGTCTCGGCCAGGTACATCTGACCATCGATCCCGGAGTGGTCCTCCTGGACGGAGGGCATGACCTGGATTTCGACGTTGCGCCGGGTGCCCTCCTGGAGAAGGCGGTCGATGACGTCTCTTGTGACCTCGCGCCCGCCCATGCGCCGGGTCAGGATGCACTGCTCGATGACGAAACTGAACGCTGTGTTCGGTCTGGTGGTGAAGAGCTGCTGACGGTCCAGCCGAGCCGCGACCTGGCGTTCGATCTGCTCCTCGGACAGTGGCGGCAGACGTCGGTCGAAGATGGCCCGGATGTACGTCTCAGGCTGCAACAGTCCGGGAATTGCCCGGCCCTCGTACGCGTACAGGGAGATCGCCTCTTCCTCGATCCCCGCCCAGTGCCGGAACCACGAAGCCAGTCCCGCCCTCCGGGTCAGGCTCTTCGCCGCCGCCGTCAGCACCTTGTGGGCGACCGGCCCCAGGACGTCCCTCGCCCGTGTGGACAGGTCCGTGGGCGGGAACCGCTTCCCCTGCTCGATCTTGGCGATGTATCCGGCCGAGTACTGGACCCGTGGCGCGAACTCCTCCTGGGTCAGTCCGGATTCCTCCCGCAAGGCCTTGAGAACCACGCCGAACGTCTTGAGACTGTCGGAGAGTTCCGCCTCCGTTCCGTCCATGCCGCCGTCTGCGCCGTACTCCGCCTTCATGACCGCGTGCCTCCCGTGCTCATGTGTCTTGCTCAACCCCACTCGGCCCAACCATGGTCACGGGGAGTTACCCACCCAGTCCAGAGTGTGCACTGAGACAGCTACGTTTGTATGGGTGTCGTCCCTGTTGAGGGCCGGAGGAGAATCGGAACGCTGAGCGCATGCCAGCACCACGGGCCCAAGAACCCGTTACCGTAAGTGTGTTCGCCCAGCGGTTCTCCGCCACGCGCCGCGGCGCGCGCCTCGCCCGCCGGCTCGCCACGCACCGGCTCGACCTGTGGGACCTGCCGTACGGCAGCCCCGCCTCCGACACCGTCACCCTCGTCGTGGCCGAACTCGCCGCCAACGCGGCCCTCCACGGCAGCGTCGCGGGACGCGACTTCGAGCTGCGGCTGACGTACGGCCGGGCCGCGGGACTGGTCCGCGTAGAGGTCTCCGACACCCACCCCGGCCTCCCTGACGCGTCGGCCCGGCCGCCCGAGGACGCCGACGGCGGCCGGGGCCTGCTCCTCGTGGCGGCCGTCGCCGACCGCTGGGGCGTGGCCGGGCGGACGGGGCCGGGCAAGACGGTGTGGGCCGAGTGCGCGGTCGGCGCCCCGGGCGGCTCGCGCCCCACGGCTCAGGATCTACCGTTGTAGGTACTGTCGAAGTCATGTACCTACAACCTGGCTGCTGTGAGGGGAGCGCGGTATGAGCACCATCTCCGTACGCGAGTTCTCGTACAACCCCAGCGCGGTCTTCGCCCGGGTCGAGAAGGGCGAGGCCATCGAGGTCACCCGGCACGGCAACGTGATCGCGATACTGTCCCCGGCCGGTGGTCCCATGGAGCGGTACGCGCACCTGGTGGCGCAGGGGAAGATCAAGTTGAAGCCGGTCACCGCCGCCGATCGGCACAACATGCCGCACTACGAGGTGACCGAGGACGTCGACCCTCTGGCGTTGCTGCTCGCCGAGCGCGAAGAAGACGACCGTTGATCTACATGGACACATCCGCGCTGGTCACGTGGATGACGCGCCGCAATCACTGGGCCGAGTTGGACGGCTTCCTCCAGCAGCGGGTCACGGAACCGCTCGCCACCAGCACGCTCGGGTTCGTGGAGACCGTGCGAACCCTGGATCTCATGGGGCACTTCCCGAAGGCGATGGACGACCTGGACGCCCGGATCACCGAGATCCTCCTCACCCGAGAAGTGCGTGACGGAGCGGGGCTGCTGGTCGACCGCTTGCGGACGCTGGACGCGATCCATGTGGCCAGCGCCTTGTCGCTGCGGGACGACCTGACGGCTCTGGTGACCTACGACCGCAGAATGCTGGAGACCGCTCGTGCGGAAGGTCTGCCCGCTCACGCGCCCGGCATGGAGCGGTGAAGCCCGGCGTGCATCTGTAGGGACCCGACAGTCCGGTCCGTGAGCCACTGTGGGTGCCCGATTCCTCGGGCGGCGGTCGGGACCGATAGGTTTTCGAGGAAGCCGCCTGTCATCGAGGTGTTCGGGCGGACGTGTTCAGACCACTGACGAAAGGGTGATCCGTTGAGCCGCTCGGTTCTCGTCACCGGAGGCAACCGGGGCATCGGCCTCGCCATCGCCCGCGCGTTCGCCGACGCCGGCGACAAGGTCGCCATCACGTACCGCTCGGGTGAGCCGCCGGAGGGCTTCCTCGCCGTCAAGTGCGACATCACCGACGCCGAGCAGGTGGAGCAGGCCTACAAGGAGATCGAGGAGGCGCACGGCAACGTCGAGGTCCTCGTCGCCAACGCCGGCGTGACCAAGGACCAGCTCCTGATGCGCATGTCCGAGGAGGACTTCACCTCCGTCCTCGACACGAACCTGACCGGCACCTTCCGCGTCGTCAAGCGGGCCAACCGCGGCATGCTGCGCGCCAAGAAGGGCCGCGTGGTGCTCATCTCGTCCGTCGTCGGACTGCTCGGCTCGGCGGGGCAGGCCAACTACGCCGCCTCCAAGGCCGGCCTGGTCGGCTTCGCGCGCTCCCTCGCCCGTGAGCTGGGGTCGCGCAACATCACCTTCAACGTCGTCGCACCCGGCTTCGTCGACACCGACATGACCAAGGTGCTCACCGACGAGCAGCGCGCGGGCATCGTCTCGCAGGTGCCGCTGGGCCGGTACGCGCAGCCGGAGGAGATCGCCGCGACGGTGCGGTTCCTCGCGTCGGACGACGCCTCGTACATCACTGGAGCCGTCATTCCCGTTGACGGCGGACTGGGAATGGGTCACTGATCACCATGAGCGGAATTCTCGAGGGCAAGCGCGTCCTGATCACCGGCGTGCTGACGGAGGCGTCCATCGCCTTCCACACCGCCAAGCTGGCCCAGGAGCAGGGCGCCGAGGTCATCCTGACCGCGTTCCCTCGGCCCACGCTGACCGAGCGCATCGCCAAGAAGCTGCCCAAGCCCACCAAGGTCATCGAGCTGGACGTCACCAACGACGAGCACCTCCGGCGCCTGGCCGACGTCGTCGGCGAGGAGCTGGGCGGCCTGGACGGCGTGGTGCACTCCATCGGCTTCGCGCCGCAGGACGCGCTCGGCGGCAACTTCCTCAACACGCCGTTCGAGTCGGTGGCCACGGCCATGCACGTCTCGGCGTTCTCCCTGAAGTCGCTCACCATGGCCTGCCTGCCGCTGATGCAGAACGGCGGCTCCGTCGTCGGCCTCACCTTCGACGCCCAGTACGCCTGGCCGCAGTACGACTGGATGGGCCCGGCCAAGGCCGCCCTGGAGGCCACCAGCCGCTACCTCGCCCGTGACCTGGGCAAGCAGAACGTGCGGTCCAACCTCATCTCGGCCGGCCCGCTCGGCTCGATGGCCGCCAAGTCCATCCCGGGCTTCAGCGACCTGGCCTCCGTGTGGGACCACCGCTCCCCGCTGGAGTGGAACCTGAGCGACCCGGAGCCGGCCGGCCGCGGCGTCGTCGCGCTGCTCAGCGACTGGTTCCCGAAGACCACCGGCGAGATCATCCACGTCGACGGCGGTCTGCACGCCATCGGCGCCTGACACCCCGCTTGCCGAAGGGCCCGCGTCCGCAAGGGCGCGGGCCCTTCGCGTGTCACCCGGCAGGCTCACCCGTCCGGCCCAGCCGACCGGGCGGCCGGAGTGCCGACGGCGCACGCTGGGAGACGACTCCACCCCGCGCTTTCCGACCCGTCCCGGCCGAGGGGGTCCGCCTGTGCGTTTCGCCCGCCGCCTGGCCGCCGCCGCCGTCGTCGCCGCCTTCGGGCTCGCCCTGCCGTACGAGACGGTGTCGCACGCGCGCGTACAGAGCCGTAGCGAGGAAGCCAGGCCCGCGCGGCCCTTCGGCGCCGAATGCCGCATCCGGCACAGCGGCTCCAGGGTGACCGCGTACTGCCACAACCCCTATCCGGACCCCGACCGCGTCAGCCTGCACGTCGAGTGCGTCCGTTGGTGGGACCTGGACAGCGACAGCGCCCCCGTGGCGGCGGGGCCCGCGCAGACCGTACGGCTGACCGGGCGCTGCTGGAAGGAGATCGGCGCGGCCTGGGTCAGTCACCGGCGTCCGGACTGACCCGACCCGGGCGGCACACCAACGGGTAGCCCGCCGCCTCCCGCTCGGCCGTCCCGGCGTCGCCCGCGCGGATCGCGTCCACCAGGCCGGTGTGGTCCATGTGCGACTCCGGGGTCAGCTCCGCGCCGATGTCCTCGCGCAGCCAGTCCCGCATCACCTCGCCCAGGTCCGCGTACATCGCGGTCATCACCTCGTTGTGCGAGGCGGCCACCACGGCCAGGTGGAAGGTGGCGTCCGCCGTCACGAACGCCTCGGCGTCGCCCGACTCCCACGCCTCCGCGCGGCGCACCAGCAGCGCGTCCAGCTGCTTGAGGTCCTTCTCGGTGCGCCGCTCGGCGGCCAGCCGGGCCGCGGCCGACTCCAGCGTGGAGCGCAGCTCGGCGATGTGCCGGGGGTCGGCGCCGGCGAAACGGCGGTGCATCACGCCGGCCAGCTCGCTGGTGGCGGCGACGTACGTGCCGGAGCCCTGGCGGATGTCCAGCAGCCCGTTGTGCGCCAGCGCGCGGACCGCCTCGCGGACGGTGTTCCGGGCGACCCCCAGCTGCTCGACCAGCTCGGGCTCGGTCGGGATGCGGGAGCCCACCGGCCACTCACCCGAGGTGATCTGCTGGCGGAGCGCGGCGATGACCTGTTCGGACAGGGCCGAACGGTGGGGGTGGCTCAGGGGCATGGCTCACCTTCGGGGAGTGGACAATCAATCATCCTATGATTCTATGATGGGCCTCATGGCTAGTGAGGACATACGGACGCTGAAGCCCGCCGCCCCGCCCACCCGGCACGAAGCGGGCCCGGGGCCCGGACGGACCGGTACGCGCGCGTGGACGCCGTGGACGACCCGTCTGCTCGTCCTCGGCATCGTGCTGACCGCGGTCAATCTGCGTCCCGCGATCACCAGCCTCGGCGCGCTCCTGGAGGAGGTCCGCGACGGGCTCGGCATGAGCGGCAGCGTGGCCGGACTGCTCACCTCCGTGCCGCCGCTCTGCTTCGCCGTCTTCGGCGTCACCGCCCCGCGGCTCGCCCGCCGCTTCGGGCCCGGCGCGGTGGTCTGCGCCGGCATGGCCGCCCTCACCGCCGGACTGCTGATCCGCCCGTACGCAGGGGGCACGGCCGGGTTCCTGGTCGCCACCGCGCTGGCGCTGATGGGCATCGCGGTCAGCAACGTCCTGATGCCGGTCATCGTCAAGCGCTGGTTCCCCGACCGGGTCGGGTCCATGACCGGCCTGTACTCGATGGCCCTGGCCTGCGGCACCTCGATCGCCGCCGCGGCGACCGTGCCGGTGACCGACGCGCTGGGCGGCGACTGGCAGCCCGGCCTCGCGGTGTGGGCCGCGCTGGCGGCGGTGGCCGTCCTGCCCTGGCTGCCGTTCGTACGGGACCGGGGCGCGGCGCCCACGGCGGCTGGCGCTACCGCTACTGCTGCCGCTGCCGCTGCCGCTGCCGCTGCCTCTTCTGCTTCCGCTGCCGCTTCCGCAGAGCCCGCCGAGCGACCCGCGCTGCGCATCACCCGCAGCCGTACCGCCTGGGCGCTGGCCGCCTTCTTCGGACTCCAGGCCACCGCCGCCTACATCACCATGGGCTGGATGGCGCAGATCTTCCGGGACGCGGGCGTCTCCGCCGGCACCGCCGGAGTGCTCCTGGCCGTCACCATGGCGATGGGCATACCGCTGGCCTTCGTCATCCCGCGCGTGGCGACCCGGCTGCCCCACCAGGGCCCGATGGTGCTCGTCCTCGGCGTCTGCGGCCTCGCCGGGTACGCCGGCCTCTACCTCGCGCCCGCCGGCGGCGCCTGGGCCTGGGCCCTGCTGCTCGGCGTCTCCAACTGCGCCTTCCCGCTGGCCCTGACCATGGTCGGGATGCGGGCGAAGACGGGCCCGGGCGTCGCCCAGCTCTCGGCCTTCGCGCAGAGCACCGGCTATCTGATCTCGATCCCCGGGCCGCTCCTGGTGGGCGTGCTCTACCAGCACAGCGGCGGCTGGGGCCTGCCGATCGCGCTGATGAGCGCCCTGATGGTGCCGCAGATGGCGGCCGGCGTCCTGGCGGGCCGCAACCGTACGGTGGAGGAGGAGGCGGCCCGCTGACCGGGCCGCCGGCCACGGGTGCGAAACTGGTCGCATGCCAGTCCTCGACCCGAACCCCAAGAACGGCCAGAAGAAGATGCTGATCGTCTTCGGCTCGTTCCTCGCGATCTTCGTGATCATCGGCATCGTGGCGACGATCGCCTCCCCGTGACACCGGCCGCGGCTCCGGAGGGGTGGGGTTAGCCCCCGGTCCCCTAGGGGGTGAGACTCAGGGTCGAGTGGGTGGGTCACCGGATGGGACGGTGCCCTCGGATTCCGTACCTTCGTGATGTGACCGCGAATTCCCTGGTGACGGGGGAGCGGCGCAGTACGGACCACGGACCAGGGGACGCCGAAGACCCGCGGAGGCACGCATGTCGACCCCCACGCACACCCACCCCCGCCCGGTCTCCGGCGGCGACGCCGACATCCGGCTGCCCTGGTGGGCGCTGGCCCTGCCGACCCTGGCCTTCGTCCTGCTGCTCGGGCTGATACTCGACCCGTCGGAGGCCCACGCCGCCGCCGGCCAGCCCGCCCTCGCCCACCTTCTGGAGCAGGCCCGGCACCTGATGGGACGCTGACCCGCCCTCCCCGGACCGGGGCGGACCGAGCCGGACGGCCCCGAGCTGCTCCGCGACCCGGAAGACCCGGAATCCGCGAGCCAACTCCCTGCGCCCCGTGGCCTGTTTCATGCGAAGCTGGAGGGCATGAGCGTCGCAGAACCCCGCAGTATTGTCCTTTTCCGGCATGCGAAAGCCGACTGGCCGCCGGTGTCCGACCATGAGCGACCGCTTGCCGAGCGGGGACGCAAGGACGCCGCGGAGGCCGGACGCCGCCTCACCGACAGCGGCCTCTCGTTCGACCTGGCCCTGTGCTCCACCGCTGTCAGGACCCGCGAGACCTGGAAGCTCGCCGTCCAGGAGTTCCCGCACCGCCCGAAGACGGTCTACGAGGAGCGGATCTACGACGCTTCGCCGGGCGAGCTGATCGCCGTACTCAACGAGACCCCCGACGACCTGGGCAACGTCCTGCTGATCGGCCACAACCCGGGCGTGCAGGGGCTCACCGAGATCCTGGCCGGCTCGGCCGAGGGCGACGTCCGCGAGCGGATGGCGGGCCGGGGCTTCCCCGCCGCCGCCTTCGCGGTGCTGTCCTTCACGGGCCCCTGGAAGTCCCTGGAGCCCGGCGTCGCCACCCTGCGGGACTACTGGGCCCCCGCCGACTGACCCCGCCTCGTCCGACCCCGACGGGCCCGCTGCCGACCCCTGACCGGTACCGGGCCCTCACGCTCCCGGCGTGCTCAGCGGTCCTCGTCCCCGGCCCGGCTCTCGTCCCCGGCCCGGCTCTCGTCCGTGGCCCGGTCCCCGTCCCCGGCCCGGTCCTCGTCCCCGGCCCGGTCGAGGAGCTGCTGGTCGAGGGTGTCCGCCGCCTCGATCTCCTCGCGGGTGATGCCCAGCAGGTACAGGACGGTGTCCAGGAACGGGACGTTCACCGCGGTGTGCGCGGCCTGCCGCACCACCGGCTTGGCGTTGAAGGCCACCCCGAGCCCGGCCGCGTTCAGCATGTCCAGGTCATTGGCGCCGTCCCCGATCGCCACGGTCTGCGACAGCGGTACGCCCGCCTCCGCGGCGAACCGGCGCAGCAGCCGCGCCTTGCCCGCCCGGTCCACGATCTCCCCGGTGACCCGTCCGGTCAGCTTCCCGTCGACTATCTCCAGGGTGTTGGCCTGGGCGAAGTCCAGCCCCAGCCGCTCCTTCAAATCATCGGTGACCTGGGTGAACCCGCCCGAGACGACGCCCACCTGGTAGCCGAGCCGCTTCAGCGTACGGATCAGGGTGCGCGCCCCCGGCGTCAGCCGCACCTCGCTGCGCACCTTGTCCACGACCGAGGCGTCCAGACCCTCCAGCAGCGCCACGCGCGCGTGCAGCGACTGTTCGAAGTCCAGCTCCCCGCGCATGGCGGCGGCCGTCACCTCGGCGACCTCGGCCTCACAGCCGGCGTGCGCGGCGAAGAGCTCGATCACCTCGTCCTGGATGACCGTCGAGTCCACGTCCATGACGACCAGCCGCTGCGCCCGCCGGTGCAGTCCGGCGGCGACCACCGCTATGTCGACGCCCAGCGCCGCCGCGTCCGTCACCAGCGCGGTCCGCAACGGCTCGGTCTCCACACCGGACACGGCGAACTCGACCGCCGTCACCGGATACTTCGCCAGCCGGAAGATCCGGTCGATGTTGCCGCCGGCCTTGGTGATCCGGGCGGTGACCTGGGCCGTCGCCTCCGCGGTGAGCGGGTGGCCGAGCACCGTGACCAGGGAGCGGCCGAGGCCGCGCGGCCGGTTGTCGCCGGTGCCGGAGATGATCTCGGCCTGCATCCTCACCGACTCCGCCCAGCTGTGGACGGTGGCCCGCAGCTTGCCCTCCAGCTCCCGCGGCGGCTGCGTCACGAGCGCGCACAGCACCATCCGGCCACGGGTGACGACCTGCTCGATGTCGACGACGTCGAGGGAGAAGGCGGCGAGGGTATCGAAGAGGCCCGCCGTGATGCCCGGCTGGTCCTTGCCGAAGATCTTGACGAGAAGCGTGGGGACGTCAGAGGTCTGCGTAGCGCTCATGGTGTTCCTACGGTATCCGGCGTCCCGTACCGGACGCGCCCGAGGTCCGTCTGGCGGACACGGAACTCTCGGTGTCGGTCCGGTGGCGTGAACCTGTCGCTGCGGCGACAGCGGCGTGGTCACTCCCCGCCTTCGGGCCGCCTCGGCCGACGCGGCCGCCGTGGCGGCGGGGGAGGGGGCGGAGACGGCGGTGGCGGTGGCGGGG
>NZ_JAGGOO010000164.1 GCF_018614415.1 Streptomyces sp. ISL-12 | reverse complement strand
GCTGTACGGACGGGCTTCGGTCGCGGCCCCCGGCACCGCGCGCTGAACGGACCGTCTCCGGCCGCAGAGGCCCCCGCACCGAGGTGGTGCCCGAGGCGGTCCCAGGTCACCCGCGTACACTCCCGGGGTGACCGTCACCGCACCCTCCGTCGCCGGGCCGGACCGGCCGGACCCGCGGACCGCGCCCGCCTCGCGCGCCGCGCGCCTCGGCCGCCGTCTCCTCCCCGCCGCCGCGGCCGCCCTGGCCGGCGTCCTGCTCTACGCCAGCTTCCCGCCGCGCACCCTGTGGTGGCTGGCCCTGCCCGCCTTCGCGGTCCTCGGCCTGGTGCTGCGCGGGCGCGGCTGGAAGGCGGGCCTGGGCCTCGGCTACCTCTTCGGCCTCGGCTTCCTGCTGCCGCTGCTGGTGTGGACCGGCGTGGAGGTCGGCCCGGGACCCTGGCTGGCGCTGGCCGCGATCGAGGCGCTCTTCGTCGCGCTGGTCGGCGCGGGCGTCGCCGCCGTCTCCAGGCTGCCCGCCTGGCCGGTGTGGGCGGCGGCGCTGTGGACGGCCGGCGAGGCGGCACGCGCGCGTGTGCCGTTCGAGGGCTTCCCCTGGGGCAAGATCGCCTTCGGGCAGGCGGACGGCGTCTTCCTCCCGCTCGCCGCGGTGGGCGGCACCCCGGTGCTCGGCTTCGCGGTCGTCCTGTGCGGCTTCGGCCTGTACGAGGCGCTGCGGCTGGCCGTGACCGCCCGGCGCACCCGGACCGTACGCAAGGGCGCGGCCGTCGCCGCCCTGCTGAGCGTCGCCGTCCCCGTCGTGGCCGCCCTCGCCGCCCGGCCACTGGTCAGCGACGACGCGGAGGACGGCACCACCACCGTCGCCGTCGTCCAGGGCAACGTGCCCCGCGCGGGGCTCGCCTTCAACGCCCAGCGCCGCGCGGTGCTCGACTACCACGCGCGCGAGACCGAGCGCCTGGCCGCCGAGGTGGCGGCGGGCAAGGTGGACCAGCCCGACATCGTGCTGTGGCCGGAGAACTCCTCCGACATCGACCCGTTCGCCAACCCCGACGCCTACGAGGTCATCGACGCCGCCGCCAAGGCGATCGAGGCGCCCATCTCGGTCGGCGGCGTGGTGAAGCGCGACGGCAGGCTCTACAACGAGCAGATCCTGTGGGACCCCGACAAGGGCCCCGTCGACACCTACGACAAGCGGCAGATCCAGCCCTTCGGCGAGTACCTGCCCCTGCGCTCCCTCATCGGCGCCATCAACAGCGACTGGACGTCCATGGTCAGCCAGGACTTCAGCCGCGGCAGCGAACCCGGCGTCTTCACCATGACCGGCACCCGCGTCGGCCTCGTCACCTGCTACGAGGCCGCCTTCGACTGGGCCGTGCGCTCCGAGGTCACCGACGGCGCCCAGCTGATCTCCGTCCCCAGCAACAACGCGACGTTCGACCGCAGCGAGATGACCTACCAGCAGCTCGCCATGTCCCGGGTCCGCGCCGTCGAGCACAGCCGGACCGTCACCGTGCCGGTGACCAGCGGGGTCAGCGCGATCATCATGCCGGACGGCCGGGTCACCCAGCGCACCGGCATGTTCGTCGCCGGCTCCCTGGTCCAGGAGGTGCCGCTCCGCTCCTCCGAGACGCCCGCCACCAAGCTGGGCGTGCTCCCCGAAGTCCTGCTCGTCCTCGTCGCGGCGGGCGGACCGGGCTGGGCGGTCGCCGCCGGCGTGCGCGGGCGACGCGCCGGTGACGTGTAACCGTACGCCCGTCGCACGCCCTGCCAGCCGGCGAGTCGGGAGGCCGGTGCCCGTTAGGGTCGGACGCATGGCTACTCCCGACTTCATCCGCACCCTCCGCGCCACCGCCGGGAACCAGTTGCTCTGGCTGCCCGGCGTCACCGCCCTGGTCTTCGACGACGACGGCCGGGTGCTGCTGAACCGCAGGTCCGACACCCGGCGCTGGTCCGTGATCGGCGGCATCCCGGAGCCCGGGGAGCAGCCCGCCGCCTGCGCCGTGCGCGAGGTGTGGGAGGAGACCGCCGTGCGGTGCGCCGTCGAGCGGGTGGTCCTGGTGCAGGCGCTGGACCCGGTGACGTACGAGAACGGTGACGTCTGCCAGTACATGGACATCACCTTCCGCTGCCGCGCCCTCGGCGGCGAGGCCCAGGTCAACGACGACGAGTCCCTCGACGTCGCCTGGTTCGCGGTGGACGCCCTGCCGGAGATCGGTGAGTTCGGCCGGTTCCGGATCAAGCAGGCCCTGGCGGAGGCGCCCACCTGGTTCGAGCCCCCGGCCGCCGGCTGAGGCGCGCGGCGCGTCAGCCGAGGACGAAGCGGACCGGTGTGCCGGCCGTCGCCTGGGCCGCCGCGGCGAGGGCGGCTTCCGTGACGACCGCGATCACCGGATAGCCGCCCGTCGTCGGATGGTCGTGCAGGAAGACCACGGGGCGGCCGTCCGGCGGGACCTGGACGGCGCCGAGGACCATGCCCTCGCTGGGCAGCTCACCCGTCGACGCCCGCTCCAGCGCCGGTCCCTCGGTGCGCAGGCCGATGCGGTTGCTGTGGGGGGAGACCCGGTAGGCCGCCGAGGTGAAGGTCCGCAGCGCGGCCGGCGTGAACCAGTCGGCGCGGGGGCCGAGGCGTACCGGAAGGACCAGTTCGGCGGGCGGGGCCGGCCACGGGACGGCCACCGGGATCGCCGCCCGTCCCGTGGGGGCGGCCAGCGGGAGGACGTCCCCGTCGCGCAGGGGCGCCGGGCCGAGCCCGGAGAGCAGGTCGGTGGAGCGGCTGCCGAGAACGGGTTCGACGGCGACACCGCCGCCGAGGGCCACGTACGAGCGCACGCCCGCCGTCACCGGCCCCACGTCCAGCACGGCGCCCGCCGGCACCCGCACCGGGGCGCCCCAGGCCACCGGCCGTCCGGCCACCGTCACCGGGCAGGGCGCGCCGCCGACCACGACGGTGACGGCGCGGTCGGGCCGCAGGGCACAGCCCGTCAGGGTGGTCTCCAGGACCGCGGCGTCGGGATCGTTGCCGAGCAGCCGGTTGGCCAGCCGCATCGCGGGCGCGTCCAGCGCTCCGGAGCGGGGCACGCCCAGGTGGGCGTGGCCGCGTCGGCCCGCGTCCTGGACGGTGGTGAGGGCACCGGCCCGTACGGTGGTCAGCTTGCCGGTCATGCCGTGTCCTCCGCCGTCACGAAGCGCACCCGGGTCCCCGGGGTGAGCAGCGCCGCCCGCTCCCTCGCCGGGTCCCACAGGGGACCGGGGTCCGGCATGGTGCCGATCAGCTGCCAGCCGCCCGGGGTGGCGCGCGGGTAGACCGCGCTGTAGGGGCCGGCCAGCGCGACCGCTCCGGCGGGCACGCGGGTGCGTGGCGTGGCGCGGCGGGGGACGTGCAGGTGCGGGGGCAGCCCGGTGAGATAGCCGAAGCCCGGCGCGAAGCCGCAGAACGCGACCCGGTAGGTGAGGGAGGAGTGCAGCGCGGCGACCTCGTCCGGGGCGACTCCCCACAGGTCCGCGACATCGGACAGGTCCGGTCCGTCGTAGCGCACGGCGATCTCCACGAGGTCCCCGTCGTCCGCGGCGCCGGGCGGCAGCTCCCAGCCGGCGACCCGGCGGGCCAGCGCCTCCGGGTTCCGTACGCCGTCCAGCAGCACGGTCCGGGCGCCGGGCACGATCTCCTCCACCGGCGGCAGCGTCCCCGCCGCGCGCCGCCTCAGCAGTTCGGCGTGGAAGGCCGCGGTCCGCTCGGCGTCGGGCAGTTCGACGAGGAGTGCGTGCCGCCCGGCGGGACGGGCCGTGAGCTGCGGCTGGGGCGCATCCGGTGTCATGCGAACGGCCTGACCTCGACCCCGGCAGCCACCAGCTCCGTACGCACCCGCGCCGCGATCCGGGCCGCGCCGGGGGTGTCGCCGTGCACGCACAGGGAGCGGGCGGCGACCGTGACGGTGGTGCCGTCGACGGCCTCGACCGTGCCGTCCACCGCGAACGCCAGCGCGCGGCGTACCACCGCGTCCTCGTCGGTCACCACGGAGTTCGCCTCGCGGCGCGGGACGAGGGTGCCCTCGGGGGTGTAGGCGCGGTCCGCGAAGGCCTCGGGCACGCCGGTGAGACCGGCCTCCCCGGCGGCGGCGAGCAGCCGCGACCCCGGCAGACCGAGCACGGGCAGGTCCCCGCCCGCGAGCCGCACGCCCGCCACC
Organism: Streptomyces sp. ISL-12; assembly: GCF_018614415.1. Taxonomy (GTDB): domain Bacteria; phylum Actinomycetota; class Actinomycetes; order Streptomycetales; family Streptomycetaceae; genus Streptomyces. Next base: position 11,364 of record NZ_JAGGOO010000164.1, on the reverse strand, counting down.
ACGGCGTGGGCCTGCCCGTCGTCGCGCACGGTGCGGTTGTAGAGGGCGCCGTGCGGCTTGACGTAGACCACGTCGGTCCCGGCGGCGCGGGCGAAGACCCGGAGCGCGCCGATCTGGTAGGCGACCTCGGCCGCGAGTTCGTCGGCGGGCACGTCCATCGCGCGCCGCCCGAAGCCGGCCAGGTCGCGGTAGGACACCTGGGCGCCGATCCGCACCCCGCGCTCGGCGGCGAGGTCGCAGACGCGCCGCATCACCGAGGGGTCGCCCGCGTGGAAACCGCAGGCGACATTGGCACTGGTGACGACGGAGAGCAGGGCGTCGTCGTCGGTGAGGGTCCAGCGGCCGAAGCCTTCGCCGAGGTCTGCGTTGAGGTCGATCACCTCTTGAACGTAATGGATCGTTGAACGATTCGACAAGAGTTCCACGGGTGTCTTCGGCGGACTCCGCGTCTTCGGGGACCATCCGGTGATCTTCGACCGGGGGAAAGTCACCCCTTGTTAGATCGTTGAACGATCGTCTAGGGTCCGTGCATCCGCCATGCATCCGGAACGATGCGGTCCGCTTACCGCTCCCGGGTCCGTGCTCTGCCCCCGAAGCCTGAAGAAGGCCACCGAATGATCGTGCTTCTCGGTGTGGTCGTGGTGATCCTCGGATTCGTCACGCGCCGCAATCCCGTCCTCGTGGTGGGCGTCGCCGGTATCGTCACCGGACTGCTCGGCAGGATGGACCCGCTGGAGGTCCTCGCGGCCTTCGGCCGGTCCTTCGCCGACAGCCGCTCGGTCACCGTCTACGCCATCGTGCTCCCGGTGATCGGCCTGCTGGAACGCTACGGCCTGCGCGAACAGGCCCGTCACCTCATCGGCCGCCTCGGCCGGCTCAGCGCCGGCCGGTTCCTCACCGTCTACCTGCTGGTCCGCCAGGTCACCGCGGCCTTCGGCCTGAACAGCATCGGCGGCCCGGCGCAGACCGTGCGGCCCCTGGTGGCGCCCATGGCCGAGGCCGCCGCCGAGCGCACCACGGGCGCGAAGCTGCCCGACCGGCTGCGCGAGAAGGTGCGCTCCTACTCCGCGTCCGCCGACACCGTGGGCGTCTTCTTCGGCGAGGACTGCTTCATCGCGATCGGCTCCATCCTGCTGATCACCGGCTTCGTGAACTCCACGTACCACCAGGAGATCGAACCGACCCAGCTGGCCCTGTGGGCCATTCCGCTCGCCGTCTGCGCCTTCCTCATCCACGGCGCCCGGCTGCTGCTCATGGACAAGCAGCTCGAACGCGAGATGGCACTCGCCGCCGCCGAGCACGACCTGCCGCTTCCCGAGGGGGCCGACAAGTGATCAAAGTCGAATGGCTCTACTGGCTGATCGGGCTCGTCTTCGTCGTCATGGCCGTGCAGATGGCCATGGACCGCACCAACCCCAAGCGGTGGACGTCCGCCGCGTTCTGGGGCCTGCTCGGGCTCACCTTCCCCTACGGGACCGGCGTGGCCAACGCGACGGCGGAGAACGGCGGCTGGACCCTGCCCGCCGAACCGCTCGGCGTCGCCGTCCTCGCCCTGATCGTCCTCGCCGGGTTCAACTTCCTCGGCAAGGGCGTCCCGGTCACCACCACCGGCGAGCAGCGCGAGGCGTCCGCCGCCCGGCTCGGCAACAAGATCTTCATCCCCGCCCTGACCATCCCGCTCGTCGCCATCGTCTGCGCCTCCGTGCTCGACGAGTCCGGCCTGTTCGAGTCGGGCAAGGCCACCCTGCTGGGACTGGGCCTCGGCTGCATGGCCGCCCTCGTCGTCGGCATGCTGGTCACCGGCGAGAAGAAGGTCTCCGTCCCGGTCCACTCCGGCCGCTCCATGCTGGAGGCGATGGGCTCCGCCCTGCTGCTGCCCCAGCTCCTGGCCGTACTCGGCTCGATCTTCGCCGCCGCCGGGGTCGGCGACCAGGTCGGCGACATCATGAACAGGGTCCTCCCCGACGACTCCAGGTACCTCGCGGTGCTCGCGTACTGCGTCGGCATGTTCCTGTTCACCGTGATCATGGGCAACGCCTTCGCCGCGTTCCCCGTGATGACCGCCGCGATCGGCTGGCCGGTGCTCATCCAGCAGATGCACGGCAACGAACCCGCCGTCCTCGCGATCGGCATGCTCGCCGGGTTCGCCGGCACGCTCTGCACACCGATGGCCGCCAACTTCAACATCGTCCCGGCCACCCTGCTCGAACTGAAGGACCAGTACGGACCGATCAAGGCCCAGCTCCCCACGGGCGTCGCGCTGCTCGGCTGCTGCACCGTGATCATGGCGGTCTTCGCCTTCTGAGCCGCCACCGTGAGGAACCTCCTGAGCCACCCCCTTAAGGAAGTGTCGTGACCCGCGTCCTCATCACCGGTTTCGCCCCCTTCGACGGCGAGCGCGTGAACCCGTCCTGGCAGGCGGCGTCCCTGGTCGCCGCCGAACCGCCCGCCGGACTCACCGTCACCGCCACCGAACTCCCCTGCGCCTTCGGCGACTCCCTCGACGCCCTGCGCGAGGCCGTCCGCACCGTCGGACCCGACCTGGTGCTCTGCCTCGGCCAGGCCGGCGGGCGTCCCGGCGTCACCGTCGAACGCGTCGGCATCAACGTCGACGACGCCCGCATCCCCGACAACAAGGGACGGCAGCCCGTCGACGAACCGGTGGTCCCGGACGGCCCCGCCGCCTACTTCTCCACCCTCCCCGTCAAGGCCTGCGTCGCCGCGATGCGCGAGGCCGGCGTCCCCGCCGCCGTCTCCCACACGGCCGGCACCTTCGTCTGCAACCACGTCGCCTACGGCCTCGGCCACCTCATCGCCACCGAGTTCCCGCACATCCGGGGCGGCTTCGTGCACGTCCCCTGGGCGCCGGAACAGGTCACCGACGGCCAGGCACCGGCCCTGCCGCCCGCCACCGTCGCCCACGGTCTGCGGGCCCTGCTGACCGCCGCCGCCCGCACCCCGGCCGGCCAGGACCTGAAGGTCACCGAGGGAGCCACCCACTGATGCCGCTCAGCACCCACGCCGCGCCCTTCGCCCGGCTCGCCCTGGCCAACATCACCCGCGAGTACCCCAACTTCCCGGCCCACCTGATCACCTCCGCCGACGAGCGCGTCGAGCCCCGGACCCTCCACCCGGTGTTCTACGGCGCCTACGACTGGCACTCCTCGGCGCACATGCACTGGCTGCTCGTCCGCCTGCTGCGCCGCTACGGCGACACCCCCGCCCTGCCCGGCACCGCGGCCGCCGTCGACGTACTCGACCGGCACCTCACCCCCGGGAACCTCGCGGTCGAGGCGGCCTACCTCCGCGACCACCCCTCCTTCGAGCGCCCCTACGGCTGGGCCTGGCTGCTGGCGCTCACCGCCGAGTGCCGGGCGTACGGCGGCGCGGCGGGCGCCCGCTGGGCCGAGGCGCTGGCACCGGCCGCGGCGACCGTCGACCGGCTGCTGGCCGGCTGGCTGCCCAAGGCCACCTATCCCGTGCGCCACGGCAACCACCCCAACAGCGCCTTCGCGCTCGGCCTCGCTCTCGACTCGGGTGAACTGTCGGCCACCACCGAACGGGCCGTACGGGAACGCCTGCTGGCCTGGTTCGCCGACGACCACGACGCGCCCGCGCACTGGGAACCGTCGGGACAGGACTTCCTGTCCCCGGCGCTGACCGAGGCCGACGCGATGCGCAGGGTGCTGCCCAGGGAGGAGTTCGCGCCGTGGCTCGACCGGTTCCTGCCCGCGCTGCGCACCGGCGCCCCCTGCCCGCCGCTGGACGTCCCCGTCGTCTCCGACCACGCCGACCCGCAGATCGGCCACCTGCTCGGGCTGACCCTCAGCCGGGCGGCGGCGCTTCGCTCCCTCGCCGACGCCCTGCCCGGCGGACCGGTCCGCGACCGGCTGGGCGCGGCGGCCGACGCGCACCTCGCGGCGGGCCTGCCGGCGGTGGAGCGCGGCGACTTCACCACCGACCACTGGCTGGCCACCTTCGCCACGCTCGCCCTGGAGCCCGGCACCGACCGCTGAGACCGCACGGGCCGGACTTCTTGCCGAAACGGCAGGAAAGCTGGCCCACGGGCTCGCGCCCCGGCGACAGTGGCCGTCGATCCCGCCCCGCGGAGCACCGCGGACGAGGCGGGCCGAGGCCGAGTCAGAAGGAGCCAGTTCCGTGGCACAGCGATCCCAAGGTCCCACCGCGGCCGACCTCGCCGCCCAGGAGCCCGGAGAGTTCTGGGAGGACCTCTACCGCCGGCGCGCCGACGACCTCGCCGCCTGGGGAGCCCGCGTCAACCCGGTGCTCGCGGAGGTGGCCGGCGCGCTGCCCGCCGCTACCGCGCTCGACCTGGCCTGCGGAACGGGCGGCGACACCCTGTGGCTCGCCCGGCACGGCTGGCGGGTCACGGCGGTCGACATCGCGTCCACCGCCGTGATGCGCGTCGCCGAACGCGCCGTCACCGAGGGCCTGGGCGACCTGGTCACCACGGTCCGCCACGACCTGGCCCGGACCTTCCCGGCCGGGAGCTTCGACCTGGTGTCGGCCCAGTACTTCCACACCCCCTACGACCTGCCCCGCGGGCCGATCCTGCGCACCGCCGCCCAGGCGCTGCGCCCGGGCGGACGGCTGCTCGTCGTCGACCACGCGTCCATCGCGCCCTGGTCCTGGAACCAGGACCCGGACACGCGCTTCCCCTCGCCCCAGGAGGTGTACGACGGCATGGGCCTGCCGTCCGCCGGCTGGACCGTGGAGCGGGCCGACGCCCCGCGCCGCACGGCCACCGGGCCGGACGGGCGGACCGCCACGGTCACCGACCACGTCCTCCTGGTCCGCCGGACGGAAGGCTGAGGGCGCCGACCGGGCGCAGTGCGCCGTCCGCCAGTACCGTGACGTCGTCGGCCACCTGGCGCACCACCCGTGGATCGTGCGTGATGACCAGCAGGCCCAGTGACTGCTTCTCGCACAGGTCGCGCACGAGGTCCAGGACGGCCGCCTGCGTCACCGAGTCCAGTGCCGAGGTCATCTCGTCGCACAGCAGGACGCGCGGGCCGGCCGCCAGCGCCCGCGCCAGCGCGACGCGTTGCCGCTGACCGCCGGAGAGCCCGCCGGGCAGCCGCCGGGCGTGCTCGGCGGGCAGCCGGACCAGGGACAGCAGCCGTTCGACCTCTTCGTCGATCTCGTGCGGGTCGCGCAGGCCCCGCAGGACCCGCAGCGGACGCGCGAGGGCGGCGTGCACGGTCTGGAGGGGGTGCAGTGTCTCCGCCGGGCTCTGCGGTACGAGCTGGATCGCCGCGCGGTCGGCGACCTGCCGCTTGTGCGCCTGGCCCGGCAGCGGGCGTCCGTCGAGCAGGACCGCTCCGCCGGCGGGCGGGTGGAGTCCGGCCAGACAGCGGGCCAGCGTCGTCTTGCCGCTGCCGGAGGCGCCGGTGACGGCCAGGCACTGCCCCGGGCGCACGGCGAGGCCGACGTCCTCCAGCACGCGCCGGGTGCCGCGGTCCGCCGTGAGCCCTTCGACGCGCAGGACCGGTGGCGTCCCGCCGGGCTCCGGGGCCGGCCGGCCGCTCGTCGCCGGGGCCGCCGCGTCGACGAGCGCCGTCGCCGCCCGCGAGACGGGGGCGGTCAGGACGCGGTCCGCCGCGGCGTCCTCCACGATCCGGCCGTCGTCCAGGACCACGACCCGGTCGACCAGCCCCTCGACCGACGACAGGTCGTGGGTGATCCACAGCAGGCCCACCCCGGAGGCACGGACCCGGTCGAGTTCGGCGCGGACCTCCTCCTTCGCCACCGGATCGAGGGCGGAGGTGGGTTCGTCGAGCACCAGCAGCCGGGGGCCGCGCGCGAGGGCGGCGGCCAGGGCGGCCCGTTGCTGCTGGCCGCCGGAGAGTTCGGCGGGCCGGCGGCCGGCGAGCGAGGCGGGCAGCCCGACGCGGTGCAGCAGGGCCTCGATCTCCCGGTCGTCCCGGCTGCCCAGCGCGGTGCGCAGGGTGACCGACAGCCGGCGGTACGGATTGAGCGTCGTACCGGCGTCCTGCCCGAGGTGGGCGACGGTACGGCCGCGCAGCCCGGAGTGCGGCACCGGCAGCGTGTCGTGACCGTCGACGCGGACCCGGCCGCCGCCCAGGGTGATGCCCGGCCGCAGGTGGCCCAGGACGGACAGGGCCAGGGTGGTCTTCCCGGAGCCGGACGCGCCGACCACCGCCAGCGCCTCACCGGCGCCGGCGGCGAGGGACACGCCGCGCAGGACCGGGCCCCGGGCCGACCGCAGCTCCAGGTTCTCGATGGAGAGCATCCGCGCGCTCACTTCTCGCCGTCGGGGCGGGTCAAGGTGTCGGACAGCAGGTTGACGCCCACGGCGAGGACGGCGATCAGGACGAGCGGCGCCAGCAGGGCGTACGGCTGGAGCGCGGCCCCGGGCAGGGCCTCCTGGACGAGGGTGCCCCAGTCGGAGCCGGAGACCCCGACGCCCAGGAAGCCGGCGGCGCTGACCAGGTAGAGGGAGAAGACGAACCGCAGCCCGGCGTCGGCGAGCACCGTGGTGACGACCAGCGGCAGCACCTCGTACCGCAGGACCCAGGGCCACCGTTCGCCCCGGGCGAGGGCCAGCTCGACGTGCGGCCGGCGCAGTACGGGCAGGGCGGCGGCGCGGATGACACGGGCGGACAGCGGGACGCCGGCGGCGCAGGCCGCCAGTACGACGCCGGTCCGGCTGGGCACGGCGGTGAGGACGAGCAGCAGGGCGAGCATGGGCGGCAGCGCGGCCAGGGCGTCCAACGGGCGCATGACGACGCCCTCGGCGGCGGGCCGGCGGTGACCGGCGAAGGCGGCCAGCAGTCCGGCCGCGGTGCCGAGCAGCACGGTCAGCACGGTGGCGCCCGCCGTGGTGAGCAGCACCGACGGCCCGCCGTGCAGCAGACGGGACAGCACGTCGCGGCCGAGGTGGTCGGTGCCCAGCGGATGCCCGGCACCGGGGACCGTGTACGGCGTCGCCACCGTCTCGGTCGCGGAGTGCGGCGCGAGCCACGGCCCGGCCAGACCGACGAGCACGACGGCGCCGACGAGGACGGCCACGGCCACACCGCGACGCCGGTACGGGCCGGGTCCCGGCGACGGTTCCCGCGAGCCGCGGACGCCTCGGGACTGCCGTACGGGGACGGTCATGGGGACCTCGTCCTTCCCACCGCGGTGCCGACGACGTCCGCGGCGATGGTGGCCAGCAGGGTCAGGGCGCCCATGAGCATGGCGAGGGCCTGGACGACCGGCAGGTCACCGGTGCTGACGGAGGAGACCAGCACCTTGCCGATCCCGGGATAGCTGAAGACGACCTCCACCAGGACCGTGCCGCCGAGCAGACCTGCCGCGCCGATCAGCCAGATCTGCGCGGCGGAGGGCAGCACGGCGGGGAGCACCGCCTGCCGCAGGACGGTGCGTTCCGGAATCCCGTTGAGCCGCATCGCCTCCACGTGCGGGGCGCGCAGCGCGACCAGGGTCTGCGCCCGGATCACGCGGGTTGCGTAGGCGAGGCTCACCCACAGCAGACTGAGCACCGGCAGCACCAGGACGTCGGGGTGGGCCAGGGGCGAGTCGCCGGCGGGCACCAGCGAGGTGGCCGGCAGCCAGCCCAGCTGGGCGCCCACCACCAGGGCCAGCGCGCCCGCGACCACGAACTCGGGTACCGCCGTGGTCAGGAGCAGCAGCGTCGACCCGGTGCCGTCGGCCCGGCCGCCGGCCCGCCGGCCGAGCGCGACGCCGAGTGCGAGGGAGAGGGGCACCAGGAGCAGGACGGTCAGCCCGGCCAGGACGGCGGTGTTGCCGAGCCGTCCGGCGAGCATGCCGGAGACGGGGGTGCCGTTGGCCGAGGTGCCGAGGTCGCCGTGGAGCAGACCGCCGGCCCACTCCAGGTACCGCTGGGCCAACGGCTCGTCCAGGCCGAGCCGTTCACGCGCCTCCGCTGCCTGGTCCGGGGTGGCGTTCGGGCCGAGCCGGGCACTGGCGGGGTCGCCGGGCAGCAGGTCGACGCCGATGTACACCACGAGGGACAGGGCGGCCAGCAGCACCGCGGCGGTGACGAGCCGTCCGGCGACGTACCGGACCGTGTCCTTCCTCACGCGGTGAACCCGACCTTGCCCAGCCAGGGGTACTTCGGCGACTCGCGGTTCTCGACGCCCGTCAGCGTCTCCTTCGCCAGGCTCAGGACGTCACCGCGTCCCCAGGCCACCCAGTTCCCCCGGTCCGCCATGACCCGCTGGGCCTTGGCCCACGCCGCGGCCCGTTCGCTGTCGGAGGTGGTGGAGATCGCCGTGGCGACGGCCCCGGTCAGCTCCTCGTCCGGGAAGGCCAGCGTCTCGTAGGCGGCCGAGCGGGTGTACGTGAGTGCCAGGGAGACGGGGCCCAGCGGGAAGGAGATGGCGTCGCACGCCTTCATGCCGGCCGGCTCGTACCCCTCGGTGGTGCTCACCTTGACCAGGGAGGCGTCCAGGCCGAGGCCCTTCAGCTGCTCGACGAACAGCTCCGCCGAGGAGTTCAGCCCCGTCTCGTACTCGGCGGTGCGCACCACGAAGGGCTTGCCCGTCGCGCCCGCCTCCTTCAACAGCTTCTTGGCCGCGGCCACGTCGCGCTCGGGAACGGCGACGTCGTCGAGGTAGTACTCGGCCCCGGCGCCGAACAGGTCGTTGGCGGGCGCCCCGTAGCCGAGGAAGACGGCGTCGACCAGTGCCTTGCGGTCGATGCCCAGCTTGATCGCCCGCCGGACGCGGGGATCGGCGGGCAGGTCGCGGGTGACGTTGAGGACGAAGCCGTACGTTGTGCGCAGGGCCTCGCCCGCGTCCCGGATCTGGAGGCCGGTGCCGGGCGGTCCGGCCTTCGCCGTGGTGAAGGAGATGTCCGAGGCGTAGTCGGCCTGGTCGTCCTTGACCGCGTTGACGCGGGCCTGCGCGTCGTCGACGCTGAGCAGGACGACCTTCTCGGCGTGACCGGCGCCGTCCCAGTAGTCGTCGTGGCGCTCCAGGCGGGTCTCGACGCCCGCCTTGAAGGCGGTCACCCGGTAGGGCCCGGTGCCGGTCGCGGTCTCGGCGGAGAAGGAGGAGGTGCCCCGCTTGATGACGTACAGACCGGCGCCCGCCAGCAGGGTGGCCGGATCGCCGACCGGCTGCACGGTCGGTACGACGACGGTGTGGTCGTCGCGGGCCTCGGCGGCGGCGAGATCCAGGTAGGCCGACAGTTCGCTGGGCGCGATCCGGTCGGGGGAGGCGCGGTACTTCAGCGTGTGCACGACGTCGGCGGCGGTGAACGCGGTCCCGTCGTGCCAGGTCACTCCCTGCCGCAGGGTCAGGGTGCAGGTCTTGGCCTCGCTGTCCACCTCGGCCGCGGTGGCGAGCGACGGCTCGGCCGCGCCGTCGGCGAAGGAGAAGAGGGTGTCGAAGAGGACCGAGTAACGGGCGAGGTCGCAGGGCGAGGTGCCCACGGTGGGGTCGAGCGACTCGGCCGCTCCCGCCCCGGCGAAGGCGAGCCGGACGGTGCCGCCGCGCCGGGGTTCGCCGGTGGGGGCGCCGGTCACGGTGGGGGCCGCGGCCCCGCCGGAGGTGCAGCCGGTGAGCGCGGCGGCGCCGAGCCCGATGAGGGAGAGGACCGTGCGCCGGGTGACGGCAGGGGAACGGAAGGCAGGGCTCTGAGACATGACACTCCGAGAGGACCGGGAAGGACCTCATTCATACATGACAATCATTTTCACTTACAAGGGGTGCCGTGCGAACAGAGCGCCGTGCGGGGCGTGATGGTGGTGACGGGACGCGCGAAACGGTGGCTTAGCGGCGCAACTAAATGGAAACGATGATCGAGAGCGGTTGTCGCGACACGATGCGACGACCGGCTGATGTGGGGAGGGTACTCAGTGAAGGACGCGCCCTTGTACTTGCGGCCGCGGGTGGATCCGCCGCTCGCCGGGCTGCTGGGGGATGTGCCGTTCCTGCACTCACTGGTGGACGCGCTGGGGTCACCGCTGAACGTGCTGCTGCCGGAGGTCGTCGCGGAGAATGCCGAGCGGTTCCGCTCGGTCCACCGGCGCCACCACCTGGCCGGGCGGGTGTACTTCGCGCACAAGGCGAATCGTTCAAGCGCCCTGGTGCGCAGGCTGGCCGCGTGCGACCCGGCCGCGGTCGGGATCGACGTGGCGTCCCTGGAGGAACTGCGGCACGCGGTGAGCTGCGGGTTCACCGGGGACCGGATCATGGCCACCGGTCCGAAGGACGCGGAGTTCCTGTGGCTCGCCGCACGGCTCGGGGCGACGGTGAACCTGGACTCGCCCGGTGAACTGGAGCAACTGGCGGGGATCGTCCGCGCGTACGGCCTGGGCAAGGTCGATGTCCTGGCGCGGCTGTCGGGGTTCGAGGACGGCCACGCCGCCGGTACGCGCCTGCTGTCGCGCCGCAGCCGCTTCGGCACCCCGGTGGGGGAAGCGGACGCGCTGTGGGAGGCGGTGGAGCGGTACGCGGACGCCGTCGAACTGACCGGCGTCGCCTACCACTTGGACACCACCGCGCTGGAGGAGAAGGCCCGGGCCCTGGAGCGGTGCGTGCTGGTGATGGACGAGTGCCGGGCGCGCGGGCTGGCGCCGCGCGCCGTCGACGTCGGCGGCGGATTCGGCGTCGGGTACGTGGACGACGCGGGGGAGTGGGAGCGGTGGACCACCGCGCTGAGCGAGGCGGTCCTCGGCGTCCGTCCGCCGCTCACCTGGCGCGGACATGGCTACGGACTGCGCAACGAGGGCGGTACGGTACGGGGTTCGGCGGCGCTCTACCCCGCTCACCGGCCCGTCGCCGGCCCGGACTACCTGGAGGAGCTGCTCGCCCGCCCCACTCCGGTCCTGGGCCGCTCACCGGCCACGCTGCTGCTGGAGCACCTGCACGACCTGTACGTCGAGCCGGGGCGGGCGCTGGTCGACCAGTGCGGTCTGTCCCTGGCCCGGGTCCTCGACGTACGGCACACCGGCGACGGCCGGCCGCTGGTGCGCCTCGGGATGAACGCCGGGGACGTGAGCCTGGAGGAGCACGGTGTCCTGGTCGACCCGGTGCTGCTGCCCCGCGGCGGACCCGTGACCGAAGCGGACGACGAGCCCGTCGGGGTGCACCTGGTGGGCAATCTGTGCCTGGAGGCCGACCTGATCACCCGTCGCCTGGTCTTCCTGCCCCGGCTGCCGCGCGCCGGGGACCTGCTGGCCTTCGTCAACACCGCCGGGTACGCCATGGACTTCCACGCCCACCGCGCCCAGCGGCAGCCGGTCGCGCGGACGGTGGCGGCCGGGCGCGAGGGAGGGTCCTGGCGCTGGTGCCTGGACGAGGACTACTGGCCGGTCAGTTACCCGCAGGGAGTGCCGTCATGAGGTAC
>NZ_JAGGOO010000163.1 GCF_018614415.1 Streptomyces sp. ISL-12 | reverse complement strand
CCCCATCGCGTCGACTCCCTCCTCCGCCTTGCAGCCGCACGCGCTGCACGCACCAGACCCCGCTCACCGGCATGGACAAGTCCCGCCGATGTCCTGCGTCCTGATCCAAACGACAGGCCCTAGGCCGGGACGCGGGTCTTCCGGAGGGGCGCGCCGGCCCGGTGGAGGCTGACGAGCGCCAGCCGGTACGAGGTGATCAGTCCCGTCTCCGCATAGTCGACGCCCAGGTCCCGGCAGTACTGCCGGACGATGGCGCGAGCCTTGCGCAGGTTGGGGCTGGGCATGCTCGGGAACAGGTGGTGCTCGATCTGGTGGTTCAGGCCGCCGAGCGCGAAGTCCGTGAACCGGCCGCCGTTGACGTTGCGCGAGGTGAGCACCTGGCGGCGGAGGAAGTCCGGGCGGTTGTCGGCCGACAGGATCGGCATGCCCTTGTGGTTGGGCGCGAAGACGGAACCGAGGTAGACGCCGAACAGGCACTGGTGGACGGCGAGGAAGGCGAACGCCATACCGGGCGGCAGCACCCAGAACAGCGCGGTCAGGTAGACCGCGCAGTGCGCGAACAGCAGGGTGCCGTCGAGGGCCCGGTGCTTGAGCGAGCTGTTGGCGATCGCCCTGCCGCTCGCCACGTGCAGGTTGAATCCCTCCAGCGTGAGCAGCGGGAAGAACAGGAACGCCTGCCAGCGGCCGAGCAGACGGGGCAGTCCACGGGCGGCACGGGCCTGATCCTGGGACCAGACGAGCAGGTCGGGGCCGATGTCGGGGTCGAGGTCCTCGGTGTTGGGGTTGGCGTGGTGACGGGTGTGCTTGTCCTGCCACCAGCCGTAACCCATTCCGATCCAGGCCCCGGCGATCCGCCCGGACACCTCGCTCGCCCGGCGGCGGCGGAACACCTGCCGGTGGGCCACGTCATGGGCGACCAGGGCCACTTGCCCGTAGAGGACAGCCATGAAGGCGGCGACCGCCAGCGTCCACCACGAGGGGCCGACGAGGATGAACGCCGCCCATCCAGCGGCGTAGAGCCCGGCCACGGCGGTGATCCGGAGCGTGTAGTAGCCGGGGCGGCGCTTCAGCAGCCCGGCGTCCGCGATCTTCCTCGACAGTCGGGCGAAGTCGCTGCCGGGGTTGTCGGAACGTGGTGCGCGGACCGTGACAGTGGTCATGAGACGAAACTCTCTGAGAGGCGGGTGGGACGGCTCGGCGCGGCGCCTGCGGGGAGTACGGGGAGTACGGGGAGTACGGGGAGTACGCGGAGTACGGGACCGGCCGCGTACACGGACGTGCCCGCGGCGGCACAAGCCCTCGTAGGGAGACGGCCCTCAGGATCCGCCGTCGGTGCCGGCCGCGTGGTCGTCCAGCGCGGCGGCCATGAGAGAGGCGCCGGCTTCCTCCGACGTGTCCGGCGGCACGACCAGCAGGTCCCAGCGGCCCTGGCCGGGGGAGAGCAGAACGACGGTGTCCGGGGCGTGCGGTGCGACCGCCTTGTGCAGGCGTACGACCTGGTCGGCGACGAGCACGCTTCCTGGTGCCGCCGACCAGGCGGCGGCGTTCACGGTGACGCTGACGATGCCGCCCCAGGAGGCCGGCAGTGCGGCGAGCAGCCGCGGGAGCTGTGCCGTGAGGTCGCGGGAGTGGGGCCACCACACTCCGTCGATCCGGCGCGGCAGTAAGCCGTGCGGTGCGAGGCGCAGGCGCAGCGGGGGGCGGACGGCCGGTGTGGCCGGGGCTGTGGCGATCACATGAGTTCTCTCTGACGAGGTGGGTTGCGAGGTCGATCACGGCGTTCGGCGTGCCTCGGCCCGCCGGGCGGGACGGGTGCCGTGCTGTTCCGTCGTACGTCGGTGGCCACTGGCCGGGGCGGGTTCGGGCGAGGAAGCGCCGGGTGGCCCGGAGGCTTCTGGCCGCAGTGCGAGACACGCCCGCTTCCGCTGTGTCTCCCGGACGGTGCCGGAACCAAGGTGAGGGCGAGAGCGACCGGGCCTGCGGCGACCACGGAAGTGCCGGCACGGATGAGGCCGGGCTCGGAGAGGGCGGAGTACGCGGTGGGGGAGCGGGGCCGTCCGGACGATGAGTCCCCGTCACCGGGGTGGGGCCGGTCCGCCACCGGCGTGCTTGATGCCCTCGGTCCCCTCAGCCTACTCCTCGCTGCGTGAAGGCGGCGTGACGGCCGGTCACCGGTCTCGGCGGCGGTGCCCGGGCGGACGCCCTCGCCCGTGCTCCGCGCGACGTGAGACAGGCTGGACCCTTCAGGCCGGCGCCGCCGGGAAGCCGCCCCCCTGGCTCTGGCCCGGAGGCGTCGGCACCGCTCGCCCTCAGGCTGTCCGCGCGGTCGTGATCAGCGCCGCCGGGGGGAAGGGGAGGCATCAACCGGTCCCCGAGATCCAGGCCTGAGGCCTGAGTTCTGACTGGGTCGGATCGGATCGGATGGATCGGGCCGGATCAGACCAGGCCGGCTCAGGGCCACACCAAGCAGTACGCCTGATGTCCCGCCTCATGCAGCCGATGGCTGAAGTCCTGCCACTCGTGCAGCGATTGGCGGCAGCATCCCCCTGACCTGGAGTTACTCGGGCGAACGTGCGTTGACCAGGGGAAACTCCTCTCCGTAGTTCTCACTGGTCTACGCCGTTTCCCGGGCTCATGTGCCCTGGATGTGCCCTCGCGGTCACCTAGCCCAGAGCATCGACGAGTGCTTCGCACAAAGCCTTGGTGTCCTCGATCGCCTGGCGGCACATGCCCTCGGTGAGAACGAGTCGCTGACCGGCGCGTGCGGAGGAGTTCGGCACCTTGGCCAGGTACTTGTCGTCCACGATGCCGTCATTGTGGGTGAAGACGTGACGGGCCGCCCAAGTGGTCAGAAGGCGCTGCCACCTCGCTTGACCAAGAACCGGTCGTAGATCGGAGAAGCCGGCGTTGACGAGCAGATCGGCCATGGGGTCGAGGCGCTGGAAGATGGCACCTTTTCCTCTCACCCGGGTGTCGGCGTCCGGCACGGCGGCGTGGAAGAGCGAGGACGCGAGAGCTTCTACGACTCCGACCACGTTCTCGACCGTGTCCACCCAGTTGCGGGTGAACACTCCCTGCTCGCGGAGCAGCGCCTTCGTGTCCGACGGAAGGGCGCCCAGGGCTTCCAGACGGGCGGTATCTGCTTGTAGGGCGTCGAGGGCCACCGACGCGGCCGGGAGTTGCCCACACACTGGGCAGTACCGGTGTTCGTCGAAGACCGCGTAGTCGATCTGGCAGTCGGGGCAGGAGCGGATGCGGACGAGGCGCTCCTCGTTGATCCCTGGCAGGGGCCGGGGTCTGAAGGGCTTGGATGTGACGGAAAACGAGACACCGCCTCGCCGTGAGCCGCTGGGCCGGTTGCCGAGCGCCTTCCCCAATCGCCTGCTGATCTGCTGCATTCCGTAGTTGCCTGCGGCTTGTATGAGGCGCTTACGCTGCTGTTGGGTCAGGAAGTTCGAGTGCTCGGCGTGATACCCGCAGTACACGCACCACAGACTGAGGTCGTCGGGCAGGGCCTTGTACTGCTGCATGTCCATCCGGAAGATCAGCGAGCAGTCAGGGCACTGGCGACCGAAGAACCCGTCGCCGTCGGAGGGCACGCTGACCTGTATCCGAACCGATTTGCCCGGGCGGCCGACGAGTTCGGCACCGTCGGGCATTCTGAAGTTGCGGTTGTCGCGCATGGGTCGATTGTGGCGTGGGGCACTGACAATGCCGCTGTCTGTGGTGCCGGCCGCCGCGTTCCTGGTCGTTCGTCAGGAGCGCACGAGGCGGGCGATGGCGTCGCTGGCTTCCTTCAGCTTGATGTCGCCGTTGCCACTGCCGTCCGCCACGGCCGTGCGTACGCAGGTGTCCATGTGCTCGTCGAGCATCTGCAGGACGAAGGACTGCAGGGCGCGTGTGGTGGCGGAGACCTGGGTGAGGACGTCGATGCAGTAGGTGTCTTCCTCCACCATTCGCTGCAGACCTCGGACCTGCCCTTCGATCCGCCGCAGTCGCTTGAGTACGTCCTCTTTTCGATTGCTGTAGCTGGCCATCGGACTCTTTTCCCTTCTTCTTGCGGGGTCAGCGCTGGTGGTTGCTGTCGCTGTGTTCTTCGCTGGTTGCAGGCTTCGTGGTGCCGGCGGGAGTCGTCTTTCCGGTGTGGACGGTGAAGGCCGCGGTGCGGACGGTTCCGTTGTGCTTGAAGTCGAGGAACAGGCGATAAGTCCCGGCGCTGGGCGCGGTGGCGGTGAAGGAGATGCCGGGACCGGGCTTGGTGGTGCCGTCGCCGGGTTCGCCATGGGGGTGGACGTGGAGGTAGGCGAGGTCGCCGGAGCGCAGGGCGACTAGGTGGCCGTAGGCGCCCAGGTAGGGCTCCAGGTCGGTGACCGGGCGGCCGTCGCGGCTGACGCTGAGGGTCAGCTCGCCCGCCTTGCCGGGGGACAGGGCGCCGTTCAGTGTGACGGTGTAGCCGTCGATTGTTGTGGTGGTGGCGGGTTCGGGCAGGGCTGCGGCCTTGTAGGCGCCGGAGGATGCGAGGTCCGCGCCCAGGGTCAGGTTGGTGGCGCCTTCGGCGTCCGGGGTGAAGTCGGCGAAGACGCGGTAGGTGCCGGCGGCGGGCAGGTCGACGGGGGTGCTCCAGGTGCCGTCGGCTGCTCGCGTGGGGTGCAGGTGGCGGTAGGTGACCAAGTCGCGTGAGGCGAGGATGAGGTGGAGCTCCTTGCCGTGCTCACGCCGGAAGGACGTCACCTGGTGTCCGTCCTGGTCGCGGATGGCGAAGCGGAGTTCGCTCTCTTCACCTGCGGTTACGCGAGGTGTCTTGAGGTCCAGGGTGTATCCCGCTTCGGAGATCTGCAGGCCCGCGGGGGTGGCGTTCGCGTGGCCGCCGTGGCCGCCGTGGCCGGACGGTGCCGGGCGGTCGTGCTTTGCGTGCGCTGCCGGCTCCTGGTCTCCGGCGGCGGGGTCGATCGCCGCGCCGACCCCGTAGGCAGTACCGAAGGTGGCCGCGAGCGCGGCAGCGAAAACGGTGATCTTCACGCCGGTGTTCATGACGTGTCCTCTCTTGTCGGCGTCGCGCTT
Organism: Streptomyces sp. ISL-12; assembly: GCF_018614415.1. Lineage (GTDB taxonomy): Bacteria > Actinomycetota > Actinomycetes > Streptomycetales > Streptomycetaceae > Streptomyces. The sequence goes on along the minus strand of NZ_JAGGOO010000163.1, from coordinate 15,518 downwards.
CTGCTGAACTTGACGGTGACTATATACCCCGGGGGGGTATGTGCAATCGATCTGTCAACGTTTGCCAAACATACCTAGGGGGGGTATACATGGTGGCGCCAGGGTACCCCCCAGGGGTACTTGATCGCCTTGTCTAGGAGGAACCCATGTCCTGTTGCACCCCCGACGGCAGCTGCTCCACCGGCACCACTACGTCCACGGCCACGGCGGGCACCACCACCGTCTACGACGTCTCCGGGATGACCTGCGGCCACTGCAAGGCCACGCTCACCAAGGAGATCGGCGCGCTGGACGGCGTCCTGGCGGTCGACGTAGATCTCGAAGCCGGCCAGGTCAGCGTCACCACGAAGGACGAGCCCGACGACGCGCTGCTGGCCAAGGCCGTCGACGACGCCGGTTACGAGCTCACCGGCCGCGCCGCCTGAAGCGTCCGCACACCTGCCGGGCCCGCCCGCGGGCCCCCGGCCCCCTCTTTCGTTTCCTTCCTTTGTTCGTCGATCAGCACGAGGAGCACTGATGGCCACCACGGTCCCCGACACAGCCGAGGTAGAACTCGCCATTGGCGGTATGACCTGCGCCTCGTGCGCCGCCCGGATCGAGAAGAAGCTCAACCGAATGGACGGGGTCACCGCCACCGTCAACTACGCGACGGAGAAGGCCAAGGTCAACTACACCGGTGACGTGTCCGTGCCCGAGCTGATCGCCACGGTCGAGGCGACCGGCTACACCGCCCGCGAACCCGAGCCGGTACGCGCCGAGCCCGCGCCCGGCACGGAGGGCGCCGAGCCGGCCGACGAGCTGCGGCCGCTGCGGGAACGGCTGGTCACCGCCGTGGTGCTGGCCGTCCCGGTCATCGCCATGGCGATGGTGCCGGCGTTGCAGTTCGAGTACTGGCAGTGGTTGTCGCTGACGCTGGCGGCGCCCGTCGTGACCTACGCCGCCTGGCCCTTCCACAAGGCCGCCGTCACCAACGCCCGGCACGGTGCGGCCACCATGGACACGCTGATCTCGGTGGGCACGTCGGCGGCGTTCCTGTGGTCGCTGTGGGCGCTCTTCTTCGGCACCGCCGGCACCCCCGGCATGACGCACCCCTTCGAGCTGACCATCGCCCGCAGTGACGGTGCCGGGAACATCTACCTGGAGGCCGCCGCCGGAGTGACCGCCTTCATCCTCGCCGGCCGCTACTTCGAGGCCCGCTCCAAGCGCAAGGCCGGCGCCGCGCTCAAGGCCCTGCTGGAGCTGGGCGCCAAGGACGTCACTGTACTGGGCCCCGACGGCAGCGAACGCACGATTCCCACCGGGGAACTGGCGGTGGGCGACCGCTTCCTCGTCCGCCCCGGCGAAAAGATCGCCACTGACGGCACGGTCGTGGAGGGCTCCTCCGCGGTGGACGCCTCCATGCTCACCGGCGAGTCGGTACCGGTCGAGGTCGGCGTCGGCGACGGCGTCACCGGTGCCACCCTGAACGCGGGCGGCCGTCTGGTCGTCGAGGCGACCCGGGTCGGCGCGGACACCCAGCTGGCGCGGATGGCGAAGCTGGTCGAGGACGCGCAGAACGGCAAGGCCGCCGCCCAGCGGCTCGCCGACCGCATCTCCGGGGTCTTCGTGCCCGTCGTCATCGCCCTGGCGCTGGCCTCCCTCGGCTTCTGGCTCGGCAACGGCTCCGGACTCACCGCCGCGTTCACGGCCGCCGTCGCCGTCCTGATCATCGCCTGCCCCTGCGCCCTGGGCCTGGCCACCCCGACCGCGCTGATGGTCGGCACCGGGCGCGGTGCCCAGCTCGGTATCCTCATCAAGGGCCCCGAGGTCCTGGAGTCCACCCGCAAGGTCGACACCATCGTCCTGGACAAGACCGGCACCGTCACCACCGGCCGCATGACCCTGCTCGCCGTGCACACCGCCGACGGCACCGACGAGACGGATGTACTGCGCTTGGCCGGCGCCCTGGAGCACGCCTCCGAACACCCGATCGCGCAGGCAGTGGCCGCCGGGGCAGCCGACCGCACGGGCACCCTGCCCGTCCCGGAGGACTTCGCCAATGTCCCCGGTCTCGGCGTGCAGGGCATCGTCGAGGGGCACGCCGTCCTCGTGGGCCGTGAGAAGCTTCTCGCCGAGTGGGCCATGGACCTGCCCGTCGACCTGGCACGCGCCAAGGCCGAGGCCGAGGCGGCGGGACGCACGGCGATCGCGGTCGCCTGGGACGGCGAGGCGCGGGCGGTCCTGGAGGTCGCCGACGCGGTCAAGGAGACGAGTGCCGAAGCCATCGGTCGGCTGCGGGCCCTGGGCCTGACCCCGATCCTCCTCACCGGCGACAACAGGGCCGTCGCCGAGGCGGTGGCGGCAGAGGTCGGCGTCGCCCCCGAGCACGTCATCGCCGAGGTCATGCCCGAGGACAAGGTCGACGTGGTCAAGCGCCTCCAGGACGAGGGCCGCTCGGTGGCGATGGTCGGCGACGGGGTCAACGACGCCGCCGCGCTCGCCCAGGCCGACCTGGGGCTGGCCATGGGCACCGGCACCGACGCCGCCATCGAGGCCGGCGACCTCACCCTCGTACGCGGCGACCTGCGCGCCGCCGCCGACGCTATCCGCCTGGCCCGCAAGACGCTCGGCACCATCAAGTCCAACCTCTTCTGGGCCTTCGCCTACAACATCGCCGCCCTGCCGCTCGCCGCGGCCGGACTCCTCAACCCGATGATCGCCGGAGCCGCCATGGCGTTCTCCTCCGTCTTCGTCGTCGGCAACTCCCTGCGCCTGCGTGGCTTCAAGGCCGCGAGCTGAGAACACTGTCCAAGAGGGTGAGGGCGGGCCGTCAGGCCCGCCCTCACCCTCTTCTGACCTCCTGCTTCGGGCTCGCAGGCGTCACCCCGCGCCGGCTCCCGAGTACTTGCCCAGCGTGATCTGCACCCGCAGACACATTCCCAACACCTGCCGGACCAATGTCACCTGCGCCGTGCCGACTCCGCACCACGTTCCGCATGACGACACCCTGGTCGCCCTGGTTGCCAACTGAGCAATGCCCTTCGCTTCCATATGCCGTCCATACCCCCGCCCCGTATGCCCAGTCATCGTGGGAGAGACCACCGGCCATCGCTGCAGAGTCTGGGTGACGCGTCACAGGCGGCGGGCAAGTCGCCCTCGTCGAAGACGTGCACCTCGCCCAGGACCCAGTCGTCGGCGAGAGCGTCGACCAAGTCTGGTGTGGATCTCCCGCCTAGCTACTCAAGGCCGGTGGTGTGGAAAGTCGGTGGCCTAGACGGTGGATACCGCCCGTTAGGGCGCTCCGCTCCCCTCTCCAGCCGGGGCCCCGTAGCCCCCTGGCCGGCTCACGAGGCGTCGGTCAGGACCTGGCGCAGCTGGCCGGTGGCGGGGAGTCAGGCCAGCCCGTCCGGGGTGCGGTACACCCGGCAGGTCAGCCCGGCTACGCGGCCGGGCTCGGTGAAGGGGTCCTGGCCGTCGACGAGAATGGCCGGCGAGCCGGTGAAGCCGAGCCGCTCGGCCTCCGCCTGGTCTGCCATGGTCCGGATGGTGAACATGGTGTCGTGCAGACCGAGTTCGTCGAGCACGCCCCTGAGCTGCTCGGTGGCGGGCGGTCCGCAACGCCACACTCGGCTGGTCCGGGGCCGCTCCGATCGCCGCCCTTGTGGATCGCCGCCATTGCCCTCATGGAAGGCCGCGCCGCCTGGCCGACCAAGGGCTGCTGCGTGCCCCCGGCGTCCCTGGCGGCGCCGGCCACCGACGCCGGGGAGTGCCTGCGGTTGCCGCCCCGGCTGCGACTGCTGGACCGCCCGCGAGCGGCGAGCGGGAAGACAGGACGGGACCGTTCCGCACCGACATCGTCAGTGCGGGACGGTCCCGTCGGCTGCCAGGGTGCACCCGCAGCCCATGGTTCAGGCGTTGACGGACGCGCTGTTCACGGCCGAGGGCTCCTCAGCGCCGGACGATGCCGGGCGGCCCCGCATCAGCACCGCCGTCAGCAGACCACCCGCGGCGGCGATGGCCGCGGCGCCGATGAAGGCGGCGCTGAAGCCGTCGGTGAGGGCGGGCAGGTTGCCGATCTTGTCCGCTCCCTGGGAGGTGGCCAGGGCGGTCAGGGCGGCGAGGCCCAGGGCGGAACCTACCTGGTAGGTGGTGTTGACGATGCCGGAGGCCAGGCCGGCCTGTTCCTGCGGCACCCCTGAGATCGCCGACATCATCGCCGGGATGTAGGCCAGCGACATGCCGGTCGCGGCGACCAGTGAGGCCGGCAGGACGTCGACGACGAAGGTGCCGGTCGGTTCGACCGCCGCCAGCCACACCAGGCCCGCTGCCAGGACGAACAGGCCGCCCGAGATCAGTGGCTTGGCGCCGAAGCGGCCCAGCAGGCGGGCGGTGATGAGGGTCATGAAGACCATCAGCAGGCCGGTCATCGGCAGCAGGGCAGCGCCGCTGGCGAAGGCTCCGTAGCCGAGGACCTGCTGCAGGTAGAGGTTGAGGAAGTACCACATCGGGATCCAGGCGGCACCCAGCAGCGTCATCGCCAGGTTGGAGACGCCCAGGCCCGGGGTGCGCCAGACGCGCAGCGGCATCAGTGGCGTCTTCACCGACTTCTGTACGACGAGGAAGAGGGCCAGCAGCACGGCGGCGCCGAGCAGTTCCAGCACCGTCTGGGTGGCGCCCCAGCCGACCTCGGGTGCGCGGACGACGGCGAACACGGCGAGCGCCAGGCCGGCGGTGACAGACGCGGCACCGAGGACGTCGACCGCACCGCGGCTCGGCGCGACGGCAGGCAGGAGCCCGGTGGCGGCCAGGGTCGCGATGCCGATGGGGACGTAGATGATGAACACCCAGGGCCAGCTCGCCCACTCGGTGAACACGCCGCCCAGGAAGACGCCCGCGGTGCCGCCGGCGGGGGCGGCGGCACCGTAGAGGGCCAGGGCTTTGCCTAGTTCCTTCGGGTTGTGGCCGAAGAGCATCATCAGCAGGGTCATGGAGGCCGGCGCGATCAGCGCTCCTCCCACGCCCTGCACGGCGCGGCCCGCGACTTCCACCCAGGCGGTGCTCGCGGCGGCGGCGACGACGGAGCCGGCGATCAGCACGACCCATCCGCCGGCGAAGACCCGCCGGGCTCCCAGCAGGTCGGACAGGCGACCGCCGAGCAGCAGCAGCCCGCCGAAGGCGATGACGTAGGCGTTGAAGACCCACTGCAGGTCGCCCTGGGAGAAGCCCAGGTCACGCTGCATTTCCGGAAGGGCCACCCCGATGATCGAGGTGTCCATGATGACCATGAACTGCGCCGCGGCCAGCACTACAAGTGCCCACCAGCGCTGTGGATTGACGGTTGACATCGCTCGTTCCCTCCCAATACGTAGGTACCCCCCGGGGGTATCTCTGTCTCGCGACGGAACGATATACCCCCCCGGGGTATTCAGGAAGGGGGAGAGGTTGTTGTTCTGGTTCAAGCTGCTTGCGAGGTCGTCCAGCGCTGTCGTCTGAGGCCGGCCTCGGTGTCACCGAGCGGATTCCGTCCGGGCTTCATTCGCCGGAGCGCGACAGGTGGTGGCCGTTTGCGGCGCGCGGTCGGGTGATACCCGGCAGGCACCGCGCAACGGACGCTGTCCCGTGCCCCGTCAGCAGCAGAACAGGAGCGGCCCCATGAGTACATCCGTCAACGACATGCTCCGCACCTACCCCGCAGACCTGGGTGGCGTGGACCAGGAAGCGATGGCCAGGTGCATCGAGGAGTGCATCGCCTGCGCGCAGGCGTGTACCGCCTGTGCCGACGCCTGTCTGTCGGAGGGCATGGTCGGCGATCTGACCAAGTGCATCCGCACCGACATGGACTGCGCTGACGTCTGCAACGCCACCGCGTCGGTCCTTTCCCGGCACACCGGCTACGACGCCAACATCACCCGGGCCGTCCTGCAAGCCTGCGCCACCGTCTGCAAGGCGTGCGCCGACGAGTGCGCCGCCCACGCGGACATGCACGAGCACTGCCGCGTCTGCGCCGAAGCGTGCCGACGCTGTGAGCAGGCGTGCAACGACTTGCTCGCCAGTCTGGGCTGACTCCGACTGCGCAACGCCGGGCGGCCCCCGGAAATCCTGGGGGCCGCCCGGCGTTGTGGTGGTGCGGGTCAGTGGTAGGCGTGGACGACGGCGTGTCCCTTGCCGCGGCCGATCATCCACTTGTTGACCGGCGTGGTGATCACGAAAGCGACGGCGAAGCCGCCGAGCAGCGCGTACCAGAACAGTCCGTCGGACAGGTGCGCGTCCATCGCTCCGGGCGTCAGCGCGATGATGCCGTTGTCGACCAACTCCATCACCGCGATGGACACGGTGTCGGCGGCCAGCGCGACCTTGATCGCCGCCTTCAGGGACACCCCGGCGCGCACCACCGCGAACAGGGTGAAGGAGTAGCCGAAGAGGAACGCCAGGCTGATGGCCAGGGCCATCGTCTGCACGTTGCCCCACATCAGAGCGGTGCCGATGACCATGCCGAGGATCTCGCCGATGGCGCACCCGGTGAGGCAGTGCAGCGTGGCCTTCATTGCCGTCGCCCAGGTGGTGCCGTGCGCCTGACCGCCGTGATGCCCGCCGTGCCCCTTGTGGCCCCCGTGGCCGCCTGCAGGGGCGGCGTGGTCGTGTGCGGTACCGGAGTGGTGCGTGCTGTGGTCCATGACCTTCATCCCCATTCGACGTCCCGCAAGGCCCCTGGCGGCCCCACCACGAAAACCGTATACCCCCTGGGGGTATCCCGCTAGGGGTGATCCGAAGCCGCTGCCGGGCGATGGAGGAGCTTCCACGTGCGCCCGCCGTCGACGGATTCGTAGATGGCGTCGGTACTGTCCGCCGCCAACAGACGCTGTGTGGTCACCGCGGTCAGCACCCTGCCCTCCCCGTCCGCAGGCAAGCGGCCCTGCTCCGTCCATGTCCGACCGTCGCCACTTGCGACGAGGCGGCCGTCGGCCGTGAACGCCAGCAACCTGCCGGGTTCCGGCTCCTCCACCGCGACCAGTCCGGGCGCCGGGGAGACCGGTCGGAAGGTCCGCGCGCCGTCGTCGCTGCGGGCCAGGCCCGTACCGGTGGCCGCCCACACGGTGGCCGCGCTGACCGGATGCGAGGCGAGGTCGAGCGCCGCCACCTTCGCGCGCTTGTCCCAGGTGCGGCCCCCGTCGGCGCTGGCCCACACCCTCTCGCTCAGGCTGTCGAATCCGTACAGCGCATCACCGGCCTCCTCCAGCGCGTGGAAGTCGGCCTCTCCTTCGGCGGAGACGGTCTGCCAGGTGCGGCCGGCGTCCGTGCTGCGGAACAGTCCCAGGTGGGCGGACCGAGTGCCGGATTCGGCGGGGCTGGGGTGACCGCTGGCCAAGAAAGTGGACGGGCCGGAAACGGTGAAGCCCATCGTGTCCTGATAGCGGTCGGCCACCCGGGTCGCGGTACTGCCCTCCAGGCGGAAGACGCCGTGGTGGCCGGCGGCGTAGACCGTGCCGTCGGCCGGGTCGACGCCCAGGCCGTGCAGGTGGCCGGTCCCCGGGCCGGGAGCCGCCCTGTCACTGCCGGTGCCGGTGGTGTCGGTGGCGGAACAGGAGGCGAGGAGCAGGCCGGTGGCCACGAGCAGGATCAAGGCACGCGAACGGTGCCGCGGTATGCGGATCATGGTGTGAGTTCCAGGCTGGAGAAGGGTGTGAGGGCGGGTGGGCCGGTGCGGGGTGGACGCCTCGGCGCCCACCCCGCACCGGCGTGATGCGGTCAGCCCTTGCCGAGCAGTTCGTTCATCTGCTCGATCTCCGCGCTCTGCGAGCGGATGATCTCTCCGGCCATCTTCGTGGCCGGGCCGTAGGCGCCGTCGGCCTGCTCGGTCTTCGCCATCTCGACCGCGCCCTCGTGATGCTTGATCATCATCTCCATGAAGGCGGTGTCGAACGCCTTGCCCGAGGCGTTCTCGAGCTCGGTCATCTCCTCGGCCGTCATCATTCCGCCCATGTCGTGCATGGAGTGGTCCATGGCGCCCTCGGCGGGCACTTCCTCGCCCCAGGAGGTCAGCCACCCGGAGAGCGTCTTGATCTCCGGGTCCTGGGCCTTCTTGATGTCTGCGGCGAGCTTCTTCACCTCGGCCGACTGCGCACGGTCGGGCGCGAGGTCGGCCATCTCGACGGCCTGGCGGTGGTGGGGGATCATCCCCTTCGCGAAGGCGACGTCAGCGGCGTTGTGCTGTCCCTGCGACGCCGATGCCGACGCCGGGGCGGACGAGGAGGTGGTGGCGTTGTGGCCGTCGTGTCCGGCCGAGCTGTCGCCGTCGCCGTTGCCGCCGCAGGCGGCCAGGACGAGTGCTGCCGCACTCGCGGCAGTAACAGCGGCGGTACGGCGTACGAGGGAACGCTTGCGGATCATGGTGGTGCAACTCCTTGACGCGCCGTTCGCGGCGCGCGGTGGGAAGGGATGTCAGGGCGTGCGAAAGCACGGCACTCGTCACCGGGAGACACCGGCTACAGGGGTACCGAGCGGGCCGCTCTATATCCGCAGGAGTTGCAGCTCGGAAAGATCGGGTGGAGCCCGGCCGTCATGCGGCGACCCCGAGAACACCGCAGCGGGCGCAGGGGCAGGCGGCGCGTCCAGCGGAGCGCCGGTCAGCGCGGGTGGCGTGTACGCCGAACCGGTGCCGGCAGCCGCACACGTCCCATCGGCGTGATCGAGATGGCTCGATCCGCCATCCGAGTGCGTACATCCCCCGCCCGCGTGCGGAACGCCGTCCGCCGCGGCCATCACCATGTCGTGGCCCGCGCCCTGCTGCGCAGCCGGCGTCGCCCCGGGGGCGAGGCCATGCATGCCCAGCACGCCGGCCAGCACCGCCATGACCAGCAGCACGAACAGCCGCCCGGCCGGGCGGCTGCTTGATCGGGGGCTCCTGGTCACGCACCAATCGTACGGGCCCCTCGTGAAAGCGGCAGGTGTGACGGCGCGATCGGCGACTGCCCCCGTCGGCGCCTCTGTGCGCGCCATCCGCCCAGGCGGTGAGGGGATTCACCCGATCCGGTGATCGGCAGCACTCGTATGTGCCGTGAAGCCGAGGCCGCCTCGGACCGCATCTGTGGACGTCCCAGCCGCGCCCAAACCAGGGAGCGTGTCACCCGGACCTCAGTGCGGCCGGTCGGCATGCAACGACCGCACGCGTACAAGCCATTACAGTCCGTGTTGATGTCTATCTGGTTGCGCGCAGGCCAGCAGGTGCATCAGCACGGCAAGCAGCACGACCAGCGGCGCCGTGGTGCGCGCCACGGGCCGAGTGCACGGCAGTACGGACCGGCCACGACCGGGATGGCACGGGCAGAAACCGCCCACAGTGCAGGAGCGTTCTGTGGGCGCGCACCAGAAGCGGCCGACGCGGAGACCGCTCTGCCGCAGAGCGCGCCGACACATGATCATCAGTCACAGTGCTGTGATCTGGACGAACCCACGGTGCAGCCCTCGCGCGACATCCCCCTCGCCGACGGCCCAGCCCTCCATGTCCTCCGCGTTGAACACCCCGGCACCCAGCCGTCGGCCCCACGGGCCGGCGAGCACCCATCGGCTCCCCACCCAAGTGGCTCGTCCACGGGACAGACGCGGTCCCGTCTCGGCGTGTGGCGGACCTGATCGACCAAGTACCGCGGCCCTCTACCCAGCCGCGGCCCACCAGTCGATCATCTCCACCCTCCCTCTACACGCGGCCTGTCGCTGTTCACGGCACCGGCCGCCGGAGAACCACGCCATGAAACACCTGACCTGCACGTCTGTCCTGGCCACACCGACACAGCCGCTCCTCGAAACCAAGCGACCGACGCACACCCCCGCCGGACTGGTCGGCAACACACCCGTCCTCCACATCGGAGCTCCCTTCACCACCCCGGGACGCGGCTTCTGGGCCAAGATCGAGGGGCACAACCCGGGCGGCATCAAGGACCGCACCGCACTGCACATGGTGCGCGCCGCCCGCGAGCGCGGACAGCTCCTGCCCGGCGCCCGCATCGTCGAGTCCTCCTCCGGCACGCTCGGTCTCGGCCTGGCTCTCGCCGGCGCGACGTACGGCCACCCGGTCACCGTCGTCACCGACCCCGGCATGGAGCCCTTGATGACGGCACTCCTCACGGCATACGGGGCCGTCGTGGACCTCGTCGACACCCCGCACGCCTGTGGAGGCTGGCAGCGCGCACGCCGTCAGCGGGTCGAAGAGCTCCTCGCTGCCCATCCCGACGCCTGGTGCCCTGATCAGTACAACAACCCGGACAACGTGGCCGCATACGCTCCGCTCGCCCACGAGCTCGTCGCCCAGCTCGGCCGGATCGACACGCTTGTCGTGTCCGTCGGCACGGGCGGCCACTCCGCCGGGATCGCCTCCGTCCTGCGTGGGTTCTTCCCCCGCCTACGGGTCGTGGGGGTGGACACCTGCGGCTCGACCATCTTCGGACAGCCCGCGGCACCCCGTCTGATGCGGGGTCTGGGCAGCAGCATCCATCCGCGCAACGTCGCCTACGACCTGTTCGACGAGGTCCACTGGGTTGCCGCACCAGAGGCGGTGTGGTCGGCACGCAGGCTGGCCCGTGACCACTACGCCACCGGCGGCTGGAGCGTCGGCGCGGTCGCGCTCGTCGCCCGGTGGGCGGCGCGCACCCTGCCGGCCGAGAACCGGATCGTCGCGATCTTCCCCGACGGCCCGCAGCGCTACGTCGGCACGGTCTTCGACGACGCCTACTGCCGTGAGCACGGTCTGCTCGACGCCCCGCCCGCCGACGATCCCGAGGAAGTCGCCCGTCCGGGAGACCGGGTGGTGACCCGTGGACGCGCTGCACCCACGTCACCGATCCCCTGGCCCCCGCCGACGCACAGGACGCAGGAGACAGGACCGTAGGAGTCGCACGATGAAGCACCTGTGGCAGCAGTCCCGCTCGTTCCCGGCCCCGATCCGGCTGTTGATGGCCAACCAGTTCGCCATCAACCTCGCCTTCTACATGCTCATGCCCTACCTGGCGGCCCACCTGGCCGGCGGGCTCGGGCTGGCGGCCTGGGCCGTCGGACTCGTCCTGGGCGTGCGCAACTTCTCCCAGCAAGGCATGTTCCTCATCGGAGGCACCATCGCCGACCGTTACGGCTACAAGGCCCCGATCATGGCGGGCTGCCTGCTCCGCACCGTCGGCTTCGGCCTCCTCGGCTGGGTCGACAACCTCCCCGCTCTCATCGCCGCCTCGGCGGCCACCGGCTTCGCCGGCGCCCTGTTCAACCCTGCTGTACGTGCCTACCTGGCCGCCGAGGCCGGCGAACGACGCGTGGACGCCTTCGCGACCTTCAACGTCTACTATCAGGCTGGCATGCTCCTCGGACCGCTGGTGGGCCTGGCTCTCCTGGCTACCGACTTCCGGCTCGTCTGCACGGTCGCTGCGGCGATCTTCTCCCTGCTGACCGTCCTGCAATGGCGTGCCCTGCCCGAGCGCCGTGGCGATGCCCCTGGAGCGGAACCGGACAAGGTGCTGTCTCAGTGGCGCGCGGTCGTGACCAACCGGCCCTTCCTGCTGTTCGCCCTCGCGATGATCGGCTCCTACGTCCTCACCTTCCAGGTCTACCTGGCGCTGCCCCTGGCCGCCGCCGACGCCCTGCGTGCTAAGGGAACCTGGGCAACCAGCGGACTCTTCGTCATCTCCGCTGCCGTCGCCGTGGTCGGACAACTCCGGCTCACCGGCTGGGCGAAGGGACGCTGGAGCCCAGCCCAAGCCCTCGTACGCGGCCTGACCACCATGGGACTTGCCTTCCTTCCCCTGGCTGTCACGCCGCCCGATGCCCCGGCCGCAGTACTGACCGCCCTGGTCGTCGCCGTGGCGTTGCTCGCCGTCGGCAGCGCCATCGTCTACCCCTTCGAAATGGACACGGTCGTCCTGCTCTCCGGCAATCGGCTGGTGGCCACCCATTACGGGCTGTACAACACCGTCTCGGGGCTCGGTATCACCCTCGGCAACCTCGCCACGGGCGCGCTGTGGGACTTCGCCGAACGCCACGACGCCTACTGGCTGACCTGGGGCGCCCTGACCGCCGCCGGACTCGGATGCGCTGCATCAGTCGCCGCCCTTGCACGCGGCGGCGGTCTGATCGCGAGGACGGAGACACCTCTCACAGCCGTCTGACGGGCTGGATTGTCAGAGTCCTCCCTCCAGTTAGCGCGCGAAGCCGCGTGGTTCGGCACACAACTGGTGTCGGAGTAGGTCAGACCGCGGTCGAGGGCTTCGTACCGCTTTCGTGCTCTACCTGTTCCCGGGCAGTGTGTGCAGGTGACAGTGGAAGGCCACCGCGTGGCTGGCCATCGCAGCCTTCCACGGTGCGGTGTCGGTGCGGGCGATCTCCTGCCAGGCTGCTGCGTTGGCGGCGGCGAATGCCTCCTTGGCCTCTGCTGGCGCAGTGCGCCAGGAAGGGAAGCGGCGGGCGAAGGCGTCCGCGTCAGTGAGCGTGTGTCCGGCTTCGAGCAGACGCAGGATGAGGATGGCGGGGTCGATCCAGGCTGCGCCGCGTGTGGGCCAGGCCCAGTCGATGATGTGGGCGCGGTCGTCGACGAGGACGTTGTGCGGGGCGAGGTCGGTGTGCAGGAGGGTGTCGCCGGCGAAGAGGGCGGCGGTTCCCGATGGGGCGTATGCGGCCCAGCGCTGCTCGGCGGTCTTGGTGGGGACGTCCGGCGGAGCGGTGATTGCCTGTAGTTCTGCAAGGGCCCCGGCGACGTGGGGCAGGTCGGGGGAGGCGGGGGCGTAGTCGGCGTGCCGTCCCGGGAGGACCTCGTATCCGAGGAGGTCCCAGCCGGCCACCTCGATGTGCCAGTACAGACGAGGGCAGGCGCGGGGGAGGTGTGGGTTGATCGCGGCCTCTCGACGCTGGGCCGGGGCCTGTGGGTGGTCGGTGGGGATGCCCTTGACGAAGACCGGGCCGTGATCGGTGTCGATGAACGCGGCGATGCCCGAGTTCAGCCCTCCGTCGGCGGTGCGGGCGGCGTGGACCGGGCCCGTCTTGTCGGCGATGGCCTGGCGGGCCTCCACGGGAAGGTCGGGGAAGTGGCGGCGGATCATGGACACGGCGCGGTTCCTCGGAGAGAGCGATGGGCTGCCCCGGCCAGCGTACGGCCGGGGCAGCGTGCCGGAGCGGAGTCCGGGTCTAGTAGGGCTGGTCGTCGTCGGCCGAGCAGCTGCACCCGGCGGACTCGGCGACGTCGACGTCCAGGTCGCCGATGATCTGGAACGTGCCCTCGGGGACCGGGGGCACGGAGACGGGCACGGGCAGGGTGCCGGTGGCCTCTGTGGGCGGGCGCAGGCCGATGGTGACCGGGACCGGTGCGGGCCGGGTCAGGGTGGCGCTGGTGGGAGTCATGCTCCGTAACCTCCGTGTTGGCAGTAGAGCGATCGGTTGTCCCCCGCCTCCTGGTGGAGCTTGGCCAGCGGTCGGCATGTCCTGCAGGTGCCGACCTTCGAGCAGCCGGAGCATCCACCGGTGCGGAGTTGAAGGGACTCGGCGATGCCGCCGAGTCGGGGGAGGGCGGTCAGGCCCTCGGTCATGAGGTTCACGCTGGGGTCGCGGCCGATCTTGCAGACCGAGGCGATGCCGTGCGGGTCGACGTGGAAGAAGGTGTGGCCGGCGTTGCAGCCGGTGAAGACACGGCGGGCGCGGACGTACTTCTGGGCCTGTGAGGCGAGCGGCGCCGCCTCCCCGTTGATCGTCGGGGACATGTTCGTGAAGACCTGGTACGGGAAGCCCCAGCGGTCTTCCACCAGGCGGACCATGTCCTCCACCTCGTGGGCGTTCTCCTCGGCGACGATGATGTTGAGCCGGAGGGGCAGGCCCGCCGCGCGGGAGGCGTCCAGGCCGCGGGTGAACCGGTCGAAGGCGCCGCGGTTGCGGGTGACGGCGTCGTAGGTCTCTCCCGTCGCCCCATAGAGGCTCACCGTCAGGCGGTAGGGCCGCAGGCGGGCGAACAGCTCCTGCATCCTCACTTTGTGGAGCTGGCTGCCGTTCGTCGATACCTGGATCATCATCCCGAGCCCGGTGGCGTATGGGGGGTCCTCCTTGGCTGACGTGTACGACCGCTGGCACAAGTCCCATCCCAAGCCGGACGAGACCCAGTGCAGCGAGCACAAGAGCCGCACCCGGCGGATGGTCCCGACCTCTGACCACGGGATCGGTAAGCGCTGGCAGGTCCGGTACCGGGACCTGGACAACCACCAGCGCAAGGAGAACTTCCACACGAGGGCCGAAGCCGACAAGCGGGCGGCCGAGGTCGACGTCGAGATCCGGAGCGGCAGCTACGTCGTTCCCGCCGAGACGAAGCAGACGCTCGGCGCCTACGCCCAGAAGTGGCTCGACGCGAACTCGGTCGGCCCGACCACGGCCCTCCGCTACGAGGCCACCGTCCGCAACCACATCGTCGCCCACCTCGGCCGGCGCGAGCTGCGGTCCCTGAACAAGCCCTCGGTCATTCAGGGCTGGATTCGCACGCTGCAGGACGGCGGCTTCGAGGTGTCGACGATCGAGGGCATCTTCGACATCCTCTCCAGCATCCTCGGCATGGCCGTGGAAGACGGGCTGCTGCCGAAGAACCCGTGCAAGTCGAAGTCGGTCAAGCTGCCGACCGCGACCAAGAAGAAGATCGTCCCTTGGTCCCTGGAGCGTGTGCGTGCCGTCGTCGTCGGGCTGCCCGAGCGCTTCCAGGCAGGTGGCAAGCTCGCCTTCGGGTGCGGTCTGCGCCAGGGGGAGGTCTTCGGCTTCGCCGTCGAGGACATCGACTTCAGGGGCGGCTGGATCCACGTCAACCGCCAGGTGCGGCTCGTCGGCACGAAGCCGGTTTTCGCTCTGCCCAAGGGCAACCGGATCCGGTCAGTGCCGCTGTCGGCTCAGTTGGCCACTGCCCTCAAGGCCCACATGAGGCGATTCCCGCCCACGGCGGTCACGCTGCCCTGGGCGAAGCCCAACGGCGAGCCCAAGACTTTCCGGCTGCTCTTCGTCGACGAGAAGGGCCGAGCGTACAACCGCAGCGTCTTCAACATGGGCGCCTGGAAGCGAGCCCTGGTAGCCGCCGGCGTGATCCCTCCCCGCGAGCGCGGGGCGAGGTATCTCCAGGCGGCCCCGGAGGACGGCATGCATGCCCTCCGGCACGCGTACGCCTCCGTGCTCCTGGACGCGGGGGAGAGCATCAAGGCGCTCTCGGAGTACCTCGGCCACTCGGACCCGGGCTTCACGCTCCGGACGTACACGCACCTGCTGCCGTCCAGCGAGAGCCGGACCCGCAAGGCGATGGACGATGCCTTCACCGGCGCGGAGCCGCAGGAAACCGGAGAGCCTCAGGGCACATCACCACCCCCAGCAAAACCAATGTGCCCTCAATGTGCCCTGGCCGCCTGACTGCCCCTCCCCGGCACGCAAAAGGGCGAGGCCCGAAGACCCCGCCCACCCCTCACAAAGCCCCAGCTCAGGGCCACACCAAGCAGTACGGCTGATGCCCCGCCTCATGCAGCCGGTGGCTGAAGTCCTGCCACTCGTGCAGC
>NZ_JAGGOO010000162.1 GCF_018614415.1 Streptomyces sp. ISL-12 | reverse complement strand
CGGGGCCTGCGGGGCCTGCGGCTGGGTGTAGCCCGGGGGCAGCGGGGCGGTCTGGTCCAGTTGGCCGTACGACGGGGCCGGGGCGGACGCCGCGAGGGTGGGCTCGGGCACCGGGGGCGGCGTCGGTACGGGCGGAGGCGCGAAGTGCTGCGCGGCGGGCTGGACGGCGGGAGCCGGGGCGGGGGCCGGGGCGGAGGCGGGGGCCGGCGCGGCGGGGACCCCGAACGCCGGGGGCTCCGGAGCCGGGGCGGGCGCGGCAGGCGGGGCGAACCCCGGAACCGCACCGGCACCGGCGGCCGGCTGCTGCGGCTCGGGCGTCTCCTCCTCGGCCACCTCGCCGCCGAAGTTCCGCAGCAGCGCGTCCAGACCGCCGTCGAAGCCCTGCCCGACGGCCGCGAACCGCCACACGTCCTTCAGGTAGAAGTCGCCGAGCATCACGGCCCGCTCGGTGGAGAACTCCGAGCCGTCGAACGGGTAGCGGGCCACCTCCTCGCCGCCCGCGACGATCCGGATGTATCCGGGACCGATCTGCGACATCTGCCCGGCGCCGTCGAGTGTCGCCGTGAAGGACAGCTTCTGGATCTGCGGCGGGATCCGGTCCAGCGTGACCCGGAAGGACTCCGTGTCGCCCGCCTGGGCGCCCAGGAGCTGAATGGCCTCCTCAGGCGACTTCGGCTGGTTGAAGAACACGAAGTACCGGTCGTCCGAGAGCCGTTCGTCGGCGTCCAGCCCGAAGCAACTGATGTCGAAGGTCAGCCCGGGCCCGGAGATCTGCACGCCTACGTACAGATCCGTGCCCGCGGTGAGATCACTGATCCTGGCCTTGTGGCCGCGTTGGAATTCCCTGGCCATGCGTACGACCGTCCCCCATCCCGAATACAAGTGCGTCGCGCCAGGCTAACGGCAAAGCCTGACACCGCCCGAAGTCGGTACGGACCCGGTACAGATGCCGGAGGGTTTCAGCGACCGCGCGCGCCGGGCACGTGCGGGAGCCGGTCGGCGGCGACCACCCCTTCGAGGTACCCCCGGGCCCGCTCGGTGCGGGGGTACACCTCCAGGAGGCGCCAGAAGCGGGGGCCGTGCCCGGGGACGAGCAGGTGCGCCAGTTCGTGGAGGAGGACGTAGTCGACGACGTACTCGGGCATGCCCTGCAGGCGGTGCGAGAGCCGGATGCTGCCCTCCGCCGGGGTGCACGAGCCCCAGCGCGTGTTCTGGTTGGTGACCCAGCGGACCGAGCTGGGACGCGCGCGTGACTCGAAGTACTGGGCGGACAGCCGCTGGGCGCGCTCCGCCAGCTCCGTGTCGCCGAGGACGCGCTTGCTCTCCTGGGCTTCCAGCTTGTCGAGCATGACGTTCACCCAGCGCTGCTCCTCCGCCTCGGACATCCGGGCGGGGATCAGCACGACGGTGCGGTCGCCCTCGCGGTACGCGGAGACCGTCCTGCGGCGACGGCTGCTTCTGCGGACCTCGATCGCGCGCGCTCCGGAGCCGCTGGGCGGCGGAGTCGTCGGCGGGCGGTGTGGCGTTCCGGCGCGGTGCAGTGGGTCGGCGGAGGACACGCCCCGACGTTACCCGCTGCACACGGGGAAGTCCCGGTTCCGGGACAGTCCGATGCGGCCTCCGCACCTTCGACCGCGCTCACATCTTGTATGACCAGTACGACGAATACCCGCTGCCTGTGGACAACTTTCGGCGCTCCGCGACGGGAACGGGCATGCTGGCACTCGCCGGCGCAGTCGTGACCACCGAGCCGGCAACACGGGGAGTACCGGAAGTACGGGGGCCTGGCATGCATCCGATGGTGAAACCCGCGCTGCGGCGCGGCTGGCGCGACCTCAACACCGTGCAGTTCGGGATGACCCCGGCGCACGCGCTGACCCTGGGACCGGTGGACACCGCGACGGGCAGTTTCCTCGAACTGCTCAACGGCACGCGAGGACTGCCGCTGCTGCGCGAGGAGGCACGCCGGGTGGACCTGCCCGACGGCCATGTCGACCTGCTGGTGAAGCGGCTGGCGCGGGCCGGGCTCCTCGACGACTCCCGTGGCGGCGGCCCCGCCGCCGACGCCCTGCGCCAGAACAAGCAAGCCCTCGACCGGCTCCGCCCGGATCTGGCCTCCCTCTCCCTGACCACCTCCGGGCCGGGCGACGCCATCGGCCGGCTGGCCGCCCGCCGCGCCCAGCGTGTGCAGGTCAGAGGCGCGGGCCGGGTGGGCGCCGTCCTGGCGTCGCTGCTGTCGGGTGCGGGGGTCGGCGAGGTCGACGTGCGCGACGGCGGTCACGTCGAGCCGTGGGACGTCGCCCCCGGCGGGCAGCCCGCCGAGGCGGTCGGCGACCGCCGGGACGAGGCGGCCCGCCGTGCCGTCCGCCGGGCAGCCCCCGACCGCGCACCGCGCCGCGGCCGCACAGCGCAGCCCGAGGACGGCGGCCCGGGCTTCGCCTTGGTGATCATCGCCTCTCGCGACGACATCGCCGTGCACGCGCCCCAGGCGTCCGCCGCCGAGCCCCTCATGGCCTCCGGCACGCCTCATCTCTACGCCGGCGTGGTGGAAGGCACGGGAGTCGTCGGCCCCTTCGTACTGCCCGGCGAGACGGGCTGCGCGGGCTGCCTCCACGAGAGCCGCACCGACCAGGACCCGGCCTGGCCCCGGCTGATCACCCAATGGCGTTCGGGCTCTCAGCGCCGGGTACGGCCCTGCGACCTCGCCCTGGCCACCACGGTCGCCGGACTGGCCGCCGCGCACGCTCTCGCGTTCCTCGACGGCCACGTCCCCTCCAGCGCCGGCGCCCGCTGGGAGGCCGCGCTGCCCGGTCTGCACTGGCACACGCGGCCGGTCCCGGCCCATCCCGCGTGTCCCTGCGCGGCGGCAGGGGCAGGCGAGGAGAAAGGTGAGCAGGAACACCCCTCCGAGGAGAGGGAGCGGCGCGAGACAATGGCGGAGCAACGGCCGTCAGCACGAGTACGACGCGGAGCGCGGGCGGCGCGGTCGGCTGGGACTTGGAGGGCGCATGTCTGATCTTCCCCGGAAGGCGGTCACCCGGACCGCCAAGCTCGCCGCGCTCCCGCTCGGCTTCGCCGGGCGGGCGACCTGGGGGCTCGGCAAGCGGATCGTCGGTGAGTCCGCGGAGCTGGTCGGCCAGCAGTTGCAGCAGCGCACCGCCGAGCAGATGTTCAAGGTGCTCGGGGAGCTGAAGGGCGGGGCCATGAAGTTCGGCCAGGCCCTCTCCGTCTTCGAGTCGGCCCTGCCCGAGGAGATCGCCGGTCCCTACCGGGCGGCCCTGACGAAGTTGCAGGAGGCGGCCCCGCCGATGCCGACGCGCACGGTGCACACCGTGCTCGGCGAGCAGCTCGGCGAGGACTGGCAGGAGCTGTTCCTGGAGTTCGAGGACAAGCCCTCCGCGGCGGCCTCCATCGGCCAGGTACACCGGGGCGTGTGGCACGACGGCCGCGAGGTGGCGGTCAAGGTCCAGTACCCGGGGGCCGGCGAGGCCCTCCTGTCGGACCTGAACCAGCTCGGCCGCTTCGCCCGCCTGCTGGGCCCGCTCATCCCCGGTCTGGACATCAAGCCGTTGATCATGGAACTGAAGGACCGGGTCTCGGAGGAACTGGACTACGGCCTGGAGGCGCAGGCCCAGCGGGCACACGCCGAGGAGTTCGCGGACGACCCGGACGTCCTGGTGCCGGACGTGGTCCATCAGTGTGACCAGGTCCTGATCACCGAGTGGATCGACGGGGTCCCGCTGTCCGAGGTCATCACGGACGGCGCCCCTGAGCAGCGCGACCGGGCCGGCCAGCTCCTGGCCCACTTCCTGTTCGCCGGCCCGGCCCGCACCGGGCTCCTGCACGCCGACCCGCACCCGGGCAACTTCCGGCTGCTGCCCGGCGGCCCGGACGGCGAGGACGACTGGCGGCTGGGAGTGCTGGACTTCGGCACGGTCGACCGTCTCCCGGGCGGTCTTCCGGTCACCATCGGCACCTGCCTGCGCATGACCCTCGCCGGCGCGGCCGAGGCCGTCCACGAGGAGCTGCGCGCGGAAGGCTTCATCAAGGAGACGGTGGAGCTGGACCCCGACGCGGTCCTCGACTACCTCCTGCCGATCATCGAACCGGCCCAGGTCGACGAGTTCACCTTCACCCGTGGCTGGATGCGCAGCCAGGCCGCCCGCATCGGTGACATCCGCTCCCCCGCCTACCAGCTGGGCAAGCAGCTCAACCTGCCGCCGGCGTATCTGCTGATCCACCGGGTGACGCTGAGCACGATCGGTGTGCTGTGCCAGCTGGGTGCGACGGTGCGGCTGCGCGAGGAGCTGGAGGCGTGGCTGCCGGGGTTCGTGGCGCCGACAGAGGAATCCATGGCGGAGCCGGTGGACGAATCCGCGGCGGAGCCGATGGAGGAAGAGGAGTCGGCGGCGGAGGCATAGGGCCGGGACCGGGGCCGGGACCGGCGCGCCCGCGCAGACGCGGGGAATGACGCGCCGCGGGGGCCGGTCCGTTCGGACGGACCGGCCCCCGCGAGGAGAGCTTCGCCTCCCCGGCCGGGGAGGCCACCGCTTCGGGTGGGATCGGTTACTGCATCACGGCCATGGCGAGCGCACGCCGGGCACGCATCGAGGCGCGCTCCGCCCTGCGCTGCATCCGGCGGGCGGTCACCAGGCGCACGGCCCGGCGGTACCGCTCGGCCTCCCGCAGTCGCTCTTGCATATGCGCACGAGCCAGGGCTTCTGGGATGAGTTGCATCTCTCGGGTCCTGTTCTGGCGCGAGTCGTTCGCACCACTGGTGGTGAGGTCTTCGGGTGCGGAGCCTGTGGGCTCGTGGGTGGACGGCTTCATCGGGGCCTGCTTCGTGGGGTCGTACGTGAGGGGACGGTCGATCGTGCCTGCGGTGTTCATGCCGTGACCGGGTTCTTGCGCGGGCGGCCACGGGGCCGCTTCCGGGCGACGACGACACCCTGGACGAACAGCTCGCCGCCCCAGACGCCCCAGGGCTCACGCCGCTCCTTGGCGCCGGCGAGGCAGGCCTCGACCAGCGGGCAGGTACGGCAGAGGGACTTGGCGTACTCGACGTCCGCCGGCGACTCGGCGAAGAAGACCTCCGGGTCGTAGGAACGGCACGGGACGGGCACGCCGAGATTCTCGATGGCGTCGTCGAGCGCGGTGAGCGCGGTGAGCGGGGTCAAGGTGGGGTCCTCCGTGGAGCCGGGCTCGGGGATAGTGCCGGAAGGTGGTACGGACGGGGCGTGCGCTTCGAGTTGCACGGTTCGTCTTCCTCGTCTGATCGGTCCGGCCGGTCGGCCGGGGCGGCTTGGTACCGGGTTCTCTGGTTGTCCCGAGGCCCTTCGCTCTGTCGTCCCCGTTCGGGACAAACAGAAGGGCCGCGGATCCCGGGTGGGGTTCCGCGGCCCTGAAGGCGCCGGCCTGATCGAATCAGGCTGGATCACTCCAGGGTTCTGGCCCACGGAAGGCCCACATCAGGTGGTGCTGCGTCGTCTGCTTCCGGAATCCGGCACCGGCCGCCGCAAAGGCATAGGCGTGCGCCTGTGCCACTACTGCCGCTTCCAGTGCCTTGGTCGGTCGCTCATCGCGCTCACGGACGGGCAGGCCCGAGAGAGCGAGGGGGGACGCCGGACGGACGGCACGAATGCCGGACAGACCGGTGCCCGGGTTGGAGGCGCCGAGCATGGACGAGGAGACGGTCGGGCGATCGGTCAGTTTGCTGACAGAGCTGACGTTGCTGATGTTGATGCTGATCACTGGACTCGCCTCCTCTCGGCGTCTCGGGGGATCGGCGCGAACCGGTCCACGGATATGCAAGTACAACACGGATTCAGGGCCTTCGGGAAGGCCGCTGCTCCCGTGTCCAAGAACCTATGGGGATTGCTGGGGCATGCGCAAACTATTTTTTCGACGAGTTGGGATCAATCGTCGTCGCCCGCTGCGTCGATGTCCTGACCGGCGCAGATGGCCAGGACATCGGCTCCGTACCGGGTGAGCTTGCGGGCTCCGACGCCCGGGATCCGGGCCAGCTCCCGTTCGTCCTCCGGGACGGACTCGGCGATCGCCATCAGCGTCTTGTCGGTGAAGACGCAGAAGGCGGGCTGTCCGCTCAGCCCCGCCTGCACCGCTCGCCAGCTGCGCAACCGCTCGTAGACGCCCTCGTCCATGTCGGAGGGACAGCCCTCGCAGCGCATCAGTTTCATTTCACCGGCGTCGGTGAGGGTGCGCCCGCAGACCCGGCAGCGGGCCGGGCCGCGCTGGGTGCGCCGCGGAGCCGGGGTGAACGCGGAGCGGCCCGTGAGGCTCGCGAGGCCGTGCTCCACTCCCCCGGCGCCACCGGCGGCCACCCGTCCCCCCGCACCGGCCGAACCCGGCCGCAGTCCGTCGAGGAACCGGCTGGGACGGCGGCCGGCCCGGCCACCGGGCGAGCGGGCCAGTGCCCAGGAGAGGTGCAGGCGTTCACGCGCGCGGGTGACGCCTACATAGAGGAGGCGACGCTCCTCCTCTATCTGTTCGTCGGTCTTCGCATAGGTGATCGGCATCATCCCCTCGGCCAGGCCGACCAGGAAGACGACGTCCCACTCCAGGCCCTTGGCCGAGTGCAGGGAGGCGAGGGTGACGCCCTGCACGGTGGGGGCGTGCTGGGCGCCCGCCCGCTCGTCGAGTTCGGCGACGAGGTCGCCGAGGGAGGCGCCGGGCCTGGCCGCCGCGAAGTCCTGCGCGAGGTTCACCAGGGCGGCCAGCGACTCCCAGCGCTCGCGGACCGCACCCGATCCGGCCGGGGGCTCGGACGTCCAGCCCTCCCCCGACAGCACGGCACGGACCTGGGACGGCAGGTCGACGGTGTCGTCGAGGAGGGCGTCGTTGCCGCCGAAGCGGGCCGCGGCGCGCAGTGCCGTGCCCGCCTTGCGCACCTCGGGGCGGTCGAAGAACCGTTCCGCGCCGCGCAGCTGGTAGGGCACTCCGGCGTCGGCGAGGGCCTGCTCGTAGATCTCCGACTGGGAATTGGTGCGGAACAGCACGGCGATCTCGGCGGGCCGGACGCCCGAGTCGATCAGCTCGCGGATGCGGCGGGCGGCGCCCTCGGCCTCGGCGGGCTCGTCGGTGTACTCGGTGTAGACGGGCTCGGGGCCGGCCGGGCGCTGGGAGAGCAGTTCCAGGCGGTGGTCGGCGGCGCGGCCCCGGGCCTGGGCGAGCAGGCCGTTGGCGAGGTGGACGACCTGGGGCGTGGAGCGGTAGTCACGGACCAGCTTGACGACCGTGGCCCCGGGGTGGCGGATCCGGAAGTCGAGCAGGTGGTCGGGGGTTGCTCCTGTGAACGAGTAGATCGTCTGGCTGGCGTCGCCGACCACGCACAGGTCGTCGCGGTCGCCGAGCCACAGGTCCAGCAGCCGCTGCTGGAGGGGACTGACGTCCTGGTACTCGTCGACCACGAAGTGCTGGTACTGGGCGCGGACCTGCTGGGCCACGTCCTGCCGGTCCTGGAGGATCCCCACCGTCAGCAGCAGCACGTCCTCGAAGTCGATCACCCCGCGTCCGCGCTTGAGCTCCTCGTAGGCCACGTAGAGCCGGGCGATCTCCGCGGGGTCGCGGGGCGCCTCACGGCCGGCTTTGGCCGCCGCGAGAGCGTAGTCGTCCGGAACGGTCTGGGTGACCTTGGACCACTCGATCTCGCCGGTGACGTCCCGCAGCTCGCCCCGGTCGAGGCGGATGCGGCAGGCCGCGGCGGCGTCGGCGACGAGCTGGATCTTGCGGTCGACGATCCGGGGCAGGGAGCCGCCGATGGCTTTCGGCCAGAAGTACTGGAGCTGGCGCAGTGCCGCCGAGTGGAAGGTACGGGCCTGGACGCCGGCGGCGCCGAGCTGACGCAGCCGGCCGCGCATCTCCCCGGCCGCGCGGTTGGTGAAGGTGACGGCGAGCACGGTGCTGGGCTGCAGGATGCCGGCTCGCACCCCGTAGGCGATGCGGTGGGTGATCGCCCGGGTCTTGCCGGTGCCCGCGCCCGCCAGTACGCACACCGGGCCGCGCAGGGAGGTGGCCACTTCGCGCTGCTCGGGATCGAGTCCGTCGAGCACCGCGTCGGCCGAGTCCGGTACCTGCGGGAAGAGGGTGGAGTGCGTTGCTGCTGTCACACAGCCATGCTGCCAGGTCGGGCGGGACGGGAGCGCCGGTTGTCCACAGGCGGGGCCTCGCGGTCGTACTAATGCGGGCTTCGTCTCGTCCCGGCCCGTGCCGTCCCGTCCCGTCCCGTCAGGTGGGTCTCGTACGGGAAGCTCGTGTGGGACCTCGTACGAGAAGCCCGTGCGGGAATTCGTACGGGAATGGGGACGCTGCCGCGGACGTTGTCGCAGTGCGAGTGAACGCACCCCCGAGCCGTTGAAGGAGCACGAGAGACATGCCGGGCACTGTGACGATGTACAGCACCACGTGGTGCGGCTACTGCCGCCGGCTGAAGAGCCAGATGGACCGTGAGGGCATCGCGTACACCGAGATCAACATCGAGCAGGACCCGGATTCGGCCGCGTTCGTGGAGAAGGCGAACGGCGGGAACCAGACGGTTCCCACTGTTCGGGTAGTTCCCGCCACTGGTGGCGACGAGGTCGTGATGACGAACCCGAGCCTTGCCCAGGTGAAGCAGGCGCTCGCGGTCTGACGCTCTCCAGCGCTTCGCCCCCTCTGGTCAAGGCCACCGGAGGGGGCGCTCTGTATGTAGGGGAAGCGGACAGCGAGCCCGCGCACAGCCAGTCACCCGCCGTCAAGACACGCCGCCGCAGTCCTGTGCGGCGCCTCGCCGGGGTACTTCATGCAACAACGTGCATACCCACGTTCGTGCATGGACGCCCGAGCGTGCCCCTCGTACGGTCGTGTCCAGCGGCCCAACCGGGGCCACGAACAAGGGGGTTTCGCATGGCACGCGAAGAGCTGACTCGGCTCACCGGTAACGGGAATGGGGAGTGCGGCGAAGACGACTGCCCGAACGTGTACCGCACGCAGCGGGGAACGTTCGTCGTACAGGGCGACACGTCCGACGCCTTCATCCCGCCGCAGGGGGAAGGGCTTGTGGAGATTTCCGAGAGCGTTCTTCGGGAGGCTGTTCGTGCTCTTGGATGGTGACGAGTGGCGGGCGATGCTCCGGGAGTTCCAATCGGAGGCATGGCGCTTGGAGACTCTGCCCCAATACCTCGTACCGCAGGAATCCGGAGAGCTCGAAGCCTTCCGGGCCGGTAAGCGAATCGACCCGCACACCTACTCGTCCGCATACACAGAAGACCTGAAGCGACTTCGCGGCGAAGGGAAGCGCAAGGGTCGCGTGCACATCGTGACTCGGCCGCTCTCCGAATACCTGCGCTTCGAGTTCTCCCGGTACTACGCCCCTCACGTACTTGCCGGAGAAGACGTGCGAATCCTCGACGTGACGGACCGAGAGAATCCGTTGTCGGGCGTTCGGGACTTCTGGATGTTCGATCACTCGACGGTCGTTCTCATGCACTACGAGAACGATGGGACGCAGATCAGCCGTGAACTGTACGAGGGTGAGCCGGCGGACTTCATCGAGTACCAGCGCATCGCCATCACTGAATCGATTCCCTTCCTGGAGTACGTGAAGGAGTGACGTTCGAAGCCGAGCAGCTTGGCGAGTCCGGTCCGGAACTTGCTTCGCTACTCCGAGATCTGCGCAAGCGAGCCGGTCTCTCCGGGGATCGGCTCGCGGCGCGCTGCAACATGTCTCAGTCCAAGGTGAGCCGGATCGAGAACGGCAAGACGCGTCCATCCCTTGTCGACGTGGAACAGATCCTGAGAGCCCTTGAAGCACCACCGGAACTGGTCGCCGAGGTTTCCGCACTCGCCAGGCTGGCCAACACCGAGTGGCGGAATCTGCGAGAGCTACGCCGTAAGGGGCTGGGGACACGGCAAGCGGAGTTGAAGGCGCTCGAAGCGTCCTCGACGAACATGCGCTACTTCCTGCTCTCGATGATTACCGGGCTACTGGCCACGCCGGAATACGTACGGGCCAGCCTCGCTCACTCCCCGGCAGATACGAGCAAGGCGGTAGCGGGGAAGCTGGAACGGCAAGCCATCCTCTACGACACGTCGAAGCAATTCACGTTCCTCCTGACCGAACAGGCGATTCGCTGGCCGGTTGTCTCCGCGTTGGCGTTGGCCGAACAGATGGACCGCCTGTCTTCCCTGTCCTACCTTCCGAACGTGCGTATCGGCGTGATTCCTCTCGGGGCGAAAACGCCCAGAACTCCACTGAATACCTTCACCATCTACGACACTTCCTTCGTCACCATCGAAACCTCAGCGGGAAGTCTTGTCCTGCGCGACGGCCGAGATGTTCAGAGCTACTCGAAGGAATTTGAGGGGTACGAGGAATCCGCGTTGTTCGGGGAGGAGCTTCGAGTAAGGCTTGCCGAGTGGTCGGCTGCGTGCCGTTCATGATCTTCAGTCCACAACGCGCATGACGCGCGGACCCGTGCGTATTCCAAGGGATCATCTTTCGGCAGATACCCAGTCGGGAGGCCGTACGGGATGAGCACACCGAAGACGACGATGACGGGGCCGGTGCATGTGACAGCTCCGGTCGGGGAGCCGGACTCTGTGGCAGGTTGCGGCGTATGCCTCGGCATCGCTGTGACTCGAACCAACGCCCGATCAGTCGGGGACTACTCGAAGGTGTCCGATGCGAACGTCGTTCTCCGTACGCACCTGCGGGAAGAGCACGGGGCCGAGTGATGGTGCGCTCCCTCATGCGATACGTGAGGCACAGGATCACGCAGCACCCAGACACTGACGTGACCTTCGAAGCGGAGTGTCTTCACTGCAAGTGGACGGCCACGCCCGCCACGGACGGCGCGGCGGTCGACGTGGCGTGCATGAGCCACACAGGCCGGAGCGGACACAAAGGCTTCCGGCGTGTCTGTACGTCGTTCGCGATGGTGGTCCGGGACGAGTGACCGACAGGCCCCCGGCGCCCTGAGGGACGGCGAGCACCACGACCGTGTCGGCGGTCTCTGAACCTGGACCCCTTTG
>NZ_JAGGOO010000161.1 GCF_018614415.1 Streptomyces sp. ISL-12 | reverse complement strand
CCGCGGTGGGCGCGGGCGGTGCCGGTCATCGCCGTCGCGATGGGGGTCCCCCCGCGCGAGCGGATTCGAGAGTGGGGGAGGCTGCCGCCGTCCGTGTAGGCCGCGGTGAAGGCGGCGGGGCGGCCGTCGACGACCGCGACGGTGGTCAGGGCGAGGTCCAGCAGCGGGTGCCGCCAGGTCTCCGTGAGCCATGCCTCGTAGTCGGCCAACGCCGTGCCGACGTCGCCCGGTTCGTCCGTCGTCGTCTCCGCGTCCAGCTCGAACAGGGGGCGGGGGTCGTCCGCGTAGTCGGCGGCGGGGCGCAGTTCGACGCCCGGGGGAGGGGGCTGGAGCGGGGGCAGGCCGCCGTCGGCCAGGTCCAGGCGGAGGAAGTGGGCCGAGCGCCCGGCGCGGTAGCCGCGCCGTTCGGCGAAGGCCCGGTTGCCCGGCGCGTCCAGCACCCAGGCCAGCAGCCGCGTCGCTCCCTCGGCCGTCAGGTACTCCTCGGCCGCCCGTACCAGCAGCCCGCCGGCGCCGCGCCGCGGCCGGTCCGGACGTACGTAGATGTTGAGGTACGCCTGTCCCGGCTCCGGGCTCTCGTGGACCAGGCCGACCTGGGCCGTGCCGATCACCTCGCCGTCCTCCTCGGCGACCAGGGAGCGGGCCCGGGTGTCCGGGTGGGTGTGGGTGAGGTGGTGGACGACGGCGTCCGGCGTCCAGAGGACGAACGGCAGGGCCAGGTGGCGGACGAGGGCGAACTCCTCGACGTCCGACCGGACATCGGGGCGCAGATCACGTACGGAGACGGTCATGTGCGCGCACGCTACGGCGGGACACGGTCGGCCGCCTCTCATTTTCCGCCGGGTACGGGACAATCGTGCCGTGACCCTGAAGATCCACATCGACGACGGTGCGGCGCCCTACGAGCAGGTGCGCGCGCAGATCTCCGAGCAGGCCCGGGAGGGTGTGCTGCCGGTCGGGTACCGGCTGCCCACCGTGCGTGGTCTGGCCGAGTCCCTGGGGCTGGCCGCGAACACGGTGGCCAAGGCGTACCGGGCGCTGGAGGCGGACGGGGTGATCGAGACGCGGGGGCGCAACGGGACGTTCGTCGCCGCGGCGGGGGCGGCGGCGGAGCGGGAGCTGGCCGCGGCGGCGCAGGAGTTCGCCGCGCGGGCCCGGCGGCTGGGACAGACGCAGGACGAGGCGCTGGCGGCGGTGCGGGACGCCCTGCGGGCGGCGTTCACCGGTTGAGCGCCGCACAGGCGTACGCGCGGATGAACGCGCGAATGTGCGAAGTGAACGCGCGGACGAACCGGGTCAGGGCGTCGGCAGGCGCTCCGGTACGCGGGTGACCCGCAGCCCCGCCGTCCCCGCCAGCCGCGCGAACGCCACCGCGTCCCGGACGGCCGCCGCGTGCGGGTCGTTGTTGAAGTAGGCGTACACGTCCGCCTCCGGAGGCCAGGTCGCCGCGATCCGGCGGACCCAGGCCGCCAGGGCACGCCGGCCGTAGCGCGGCCAGGACGCCGCCCGTCCCTGGTGGAAGCGGACGTACCCCCAGCCGGCCGTGCGCCACAGCGGGGTCACCGGGCGGGACAGCACGTCGGCCCAGCACAGCGCGGCGCCCCGGGAGCGCAGTACCTCGCCCACCTCCGGCGTCCACCAGGAGTCGTGCCGGGGTTCCACGGCCACCCGGGTGCCGGCCGGGAAACGGGCGAGGCAGGCGTCCAGCAGCGCGGGGTCGGCGCGCAGGGTGGGCGGCAGCTGGAGGAGGACCGGGCCGAGGCGGTCGCCGAGCCCGGCGGCGCGGCTCATCAGCCGGTGCACCGGCTCCTCCGGCTCCCGCAGCCGCTTGACGTGGGTCAGGAACCGGCTCGCCTTCACCGCGACGACGAAGTCCGCCGGGACCCGCTCCCGCCACGCCTCGAAGGTCTCCCGCTCCGGCAGCCGGTAGAAGGCGTTGTTGACCTCGACGGTGGCGAAGCCCGCCGTGTACTCCTCCAGCCACAGCCGCACCGGCAGCCCGGTCGGGTAGAGGACGTCCCGCCAGTCCCGGTACTGCCAGCCGGACGTGCCGACGAACAGGGTCATGACCCCATTACAGGTACAGTCCCGCGTCCGCGCCCTCCCGCGGCTCCGGCAGCGCGGTCGGGGACGTGCCCCGGCGCAGCGCGTACAGCTCCGCCAGCGTCGCGCCCTCGCGGCCGACGCCCTCCTCCGTACCGAGCCAGCCCACCGCCTCCGACCGGGTGAGCGGGCCCACCTCGATCCGGGCCAGACAGCGCCCGGGGCGGACCACGGCGGGGTGCAGACGCTCCAGGTCCTCGTTGGTCGTCACGCCGACCAGCACGTTGCGGCCCTGGCCGAGCAGGCCGTCGGTGAGGTTGAGCAGCCGGGACAGGGCCTGCCCGGCGGTGTGCTTGGCCTCGCCGCGGATCAGTTCGTCGCAGTCCTCCAGGAGCAGCAGCCGCCAGCGGTCCTTGCCCGCCGGGTCCTCCTCGCCGATGGCGATGTCCATCAGATAGCCGACGTCGGAGAAGAGCCGCTCGGGGTCGAGGACGCAGTCCACCTGGCACCAGTCCCGCCAGGACCGCGCCAGGGTGCGCAGCGCGGAGGTCTTGCCGGTGCCCGGCGGGCCGTGCAGCAGGAGCAGCCGGCCGGCGATGTCGTCGGGGCCGGTCTTCATCAGGCGGTCCATCGCGTCCGCGACCGGCGCCGTGTAGTTGGGCCGCACCTCCTCCCACGTACCGGCGGAGATCTGCCGGGTGGTGCGGTGCGGGCCGCGGCGCGGGGAGACGTACCAGAACCCCATCGTCACGTTCTCCGGCTGCGGTTCCGGTTCGTCGGCCGCGCCGTCGGTGGCCTCGCCGAGGACCTTCTCGGCCAGGTCGGCGCTGGTCGCGGTCACCGTGACGTCGGCGCCCCGGTTCCAGCGGGAGACCAGCAGGGTCCAGCCGTCGCCCTCGGCCAGCGTCGCGCTGCGGTCGCCGTCGCGGGCGGCGCGCAGCACCTTCGCGCCGGGCGGCAGCAGCGTCGCGCCGGAGCGCACCCGGTCGATGTTGGCCGCGTGCGAGTAAGGCTGCTCGCCCGTCGCGAAGCGGCCGAGGAACAGCGCGTCGACGACGTCGGTCGGGGAGTCGCTGTCGTCGACGTGGAGCCGGATCGGCAGCGCGTCGTGCGGGTTGACTGACATGCCGCCATGATCCGGCACGGGGGCGGCGCGTGCACCCGGTTTCCCGGCGGACGCGCCGCCCCGGTGCTCAGCGGTCCGCGCCGGCGAAGGACCTCCCGCGCACCTGCCGCGCCCGGCGGACCACCGCGTACCCCTTGGTGAGCGCCCGGTCCCGGGCGAAGGTACGGGCGATCGCCCGGCCCTCGACCAGCCGCGCGAACTCCTCCGCCCCGGTGCTGCGGCGCACCGTCACCCGGCGCAGGGCGTACGGCCCCTGGGCACGCCGGGCCAGCCCGTTGCCCACCGCCAGCGCCTGCGCGTACCCCGTCTCGCGCACCGCCGCCCGCACCCGGCGGTCGGAGTAGCCGTAGGGGTAGGCGAAGGAGACCGGCGCCGTGCCGACCTGGTCGGTGACGATCTCCTTGCAGTGGATCAGCTCGTGCCGCAGGTCCCCGGCGTGCAGCTGGTCGAGCTGCGGGTGGGTGTGGCTGTGCCCGCCGATCTCCACGCCCGCGTCCGCCAGTTGGCGCACCTGGTCCCAGTCGAGCATGGTGTCCAGGGCGTCCCCGGTGTCGTACGGGCCGCGCAGCCAGCCGGTGGAGACGAACAGCGTGGCCGGGAAGCCGTGCTTGGCCAGCACCGGCAGGGCGTGGCGGTGCACGCCCTCGTAGCCGTCGTCGAAGGTGACGAGCACCGGCCGGGCGGGCAGCGGGCGACCGGAGCGCCAGGCCGCGGCCAGCTCGGCGGTGGTGAGGGGAGTGAGCCCGCGGTCCGCCACCACCGCCATCTGCTCCGCGAACGCCTCCGGGGTCACCGACAGCGCGCGCGTCGCGTCGTTCGGTTCGGCGGCGACGGCGTGGTACATGAGGATCGGCACGCGCGGATCAGCCATGTGCGCCACCTCCGACCGGCACCAGCGCGTCAGTCACGGCCGCCACCTCCCATCGCCACCGCGCGTCAGTCACGGCCGTCACCCCCGATCGGCACCCGTGCGTCAGTCACGGCCGTCACCCCCGATCGGTACCGCCCGTCACCCCCGATCGGCACCCGCGCGTCAGTCACGGCCGTCACCCCCGATCGGCGCCGACGAGAACGTCACCGCGCCCCGCCGCGCCCGCAGGCTGCCCACCAGGTAACCGCCCGCCGCCGTGAGCACCCCGGCGACGATCGCGCCCGCCCGGCCCGCGCCGCCCGGCCGGGCCAGCGCCGCGTCCCGCAGTCCGCGCACCACCCCGGCGGGCAGTACGCGGGAGGCGTACCGCCGCTCCGACTCCAGCCCCTTGTCCGCGCCGACGCTGCGCGCCACCAGCGCCTTGGACAGGCCCTCGGCGTAGGTGCGGGTGCGGAAGTAGGCGAAGTGTTCGCGGGGGGCGGGCACCCGGTGGTGGATGACCGCCCGGTCGTCGATCAGCAGCACGGCGTCCGGCCGGGCCCGGGTGAGCCGGATGCACAGCTCCGTCTCCTCGCAGCCCAGCGGGCGTTTGTCGCCGTCCCGTCCGATGCCGGTGGCGAAACCGCCCGCCGCGTCGAACGCCTCGCGCCGGAAGGAGGCGTTGCCGCCGAGGACGTTGCGCACCCGGACCCGGCCGGGCGGCAGGCCGCGGTAGGTGCAGCCCACCACCCAGTCGAACTCCTCGGGGAACCAGACGGGCCGGCGCCCCGACGCCCAGACCGGCACCGTGCGCCCGCCGACCGCCATGACGCTCGGGTCGTCGTACGCCCCGGCGAAGTGCAGCAGCCAGTCGCGCTCGGCCACGGCGTCGTCGTCGAGGAAGGCGATCACCCCGCCGCGCGCGGCGGCGATGCCGGTGTTGCGGCCCGCGGACAGCCCGCGGGGGCCCGCGTTGGCGAGCACCCGCACGTCCTCGGCTTCCTTGTACTCCTGGCCCAGCCGGTCCCGCAGCGCCTCGTTGTGGTCGACGACCAGCAGCGTCTCCAGGGCCGGCCGGGACTGCGCCCGCACCGAGGCGACCGCCGCGAGGATGTCCTCCCAGCGGTCCTCGGTGTAGGCGCAGATCACCACGGAGATGTCCGGAGTGCTCACACCTTCCCCCGGACCGCGCCCAGCACCGGCGACCGGTCGCGGCTGCCGCGCAGCTCGCGCCGGTTGGAGCGCTCCTGGAGGATGACTCTCAGCACCCGCAGCCCGTCCCGCACCGCCCGCAGGTTGCTGACGCCGTGGATGCGCAGGTACTCGTGGCTGGGTATCTCCTGGACCTTCAGGCCGGCCTTGACGACCCGGATGTTCATCAGGGTCTCGACCTCGAAGCCGGTGCAGTCCAGCTCGATCTTGTCCAGGCAGTGCCGCCAGAACGCGTTGTAGCCGTAGCACAGGTCGGTGTAGCGGGCGCCGAACTTGCGGTTGACGACCGCGCACAGCGCGGCGTTGCCCATCTTGCGGATGAAGGTCATGTCGTCGGTGCCGCCGCCGTTGGCGAAACGGGAGCCCTTGGCGAAGTCGGCACCGGAGACGAGGGCGGAGACGTAACTGACGATCTCCTGTCCGTCGGCCGAGCCGTCGGCGTCGACCATCACGATGATGTCGCCGGTGCACGCCTGGAAGCCGGTGATCAGCGCGTCCCCCTTGCCCTTGCCGTGCTGCTCCACCACCTTGACGTCAGGCCACAGTTCACGGGCGACGGCGACGGTGTCGTCGGTGGAGTTGCCGTCCACCAGGACGACCTCGTGTATCCAGTCGGGCAGTGTCTTGAAGACGTACGGCAGGTTCTCCGCCTCGTTCATCGCCGGTATGACCACGCTCACCGGCGGCGCGATGGCCAGATGCGAGGAGATCGGCCGGTACTTCGTGGCGCCCGTCGGGTCGTTGCCGGTGGCCGGCGGCTGCAGAACTGAGCTCATGAGTCTGGTCCCTCTCGTCCGGCGGACCGCCCGCCCCGGGGGCGGTCCGGCTGTGTGTCCGGTTCGAAAGGGGGGTTGGTCCCACCCACGGCACGGCGTCCACAACGCTCCGTGCACGCCAGTGAGCTGGCGAAACTGGCCGGCCCCGGAAAACGGCAGCCGACCGCGCGGCACGACCGGCTCGGCTGGTGGATCGGTCACCGAGCACGGCACCCCCCTACCGCGCCCCGCCCGGACCGTCGCGGTCTTGAGCCCTCCCCTGGCCGCTTGCTGACGGTACCGATGCGGGTGAGATGTATGACGGTATTGACGATTGAACCCGTATGGCAAGGCCTGGAACGAGCCCTCACGTTTTTGTTGGTTTGCCTGTCATGCAGCGGCCTCAATGTCGCGCAGACCGGCGTAAATCGTCAAGACGGCCTCCTGTCGGCACCTCGTTCGGGTCATTTTTGGCATGAGCACTTCCTGTCAACACGCGTAGCTGTTACCACGGTTGTGGCAGAGAACCTGCTGAGAACCTGCTAAAGGGAGGTTCCATGAGACGTTCCCGACTTGTCGGATACCTGAGTTCCGTACTCCTCGCCGTCTGCGCCGGCCTCACCGGGGCGGCCACCGCGCAGGCCTCCGAATCGGCCGCCGCCACCGGCTACGTGGCCCTCGGCGACTCCTACTCCTCCGGCGTGGGGGCCGGCAGCTACACCGCCGAGAGCGGCGACTGCAAGCGCAGCACCCTGGCCCACCCCCAGCTCTGGGCCGACGCCAACTCACCCTCGTCCTTCGACTTCACCGCCTGCTCCGGCGCCCGTACGGGTGATGTCGTCGCCGGACAGCTCGGTCCCCTCAGCTCCGCCACCGGCCTGGTCACCATCAGCGTCGGCGGCAACGACGCCGGTTTCGCCGACGTCATGACGACCTGTGTGCTCCAGTCCGACAGCAGCTGCCTCTCGCGGATCGCCACCGCGCGGGCCTACGTCGACTCCACGCTGCCCGCCAACCTGAACAGCGTCTACTCCGCGATCCGCGGCAAGGCCCCCAACGCCCATGTCGTGGTCCTCGGTTACCCCCGCTTCTACCGGCTCGGCACCACCTGCCTCGGCCTGTCCGAGACCAAACGGAAGGCGATCAACGACGCCTCCGAGCACCTGAACACCGTGATCTCCCAGCGCGCCGCCGCGTACGGCTACACCTTCGCCGACGTCCGCACCACCTTCACCGGCCACGAGATCTGCTCCGGCAGTTCCTGGCTGCACAGCGTCAACTGGCTCAACATCGGCGAGTCCTACCACCCGACGGCCGCGGGCCAGTCGGGCGGCTACCTGCCGGCCCTGAACAGCGCCGCCTGATCCGTCGCCCCGTCAGCGGCCGTACGGAGAAGCGGAAGGCGAGGGGGAGGTCCCGTGCGTCGGGGTCTCCCCCTCGCACGTCACCGAGAACGGCACCGGGTCCGAGGCGGCGTCCACCGGCTCCCGCACCTCCACGCCGATCTCGCTCTCGACCGTGCCGCTCCCGCCGTAGGCCGTCACGACCACCGAGTCCTGCCGCTCCCGGTCACCGCCCGCCGGGAAGGACAGCGTCTTCCAGCCGTGCCCGGACAGCGCGCCGTCCGGCGTCACCCAGCGGTAGACGACCTCCGCCGGCAGCCGCTCCACCCGGAACGTCGCCGTGAACGCCGGCGCCTCCGCCTCGGGCGGTGGGCAGGCCCCCGCGTACTCGGTGCGCGAGCCCGTCACCCCGACCTCGACCGACTGCGGCGGCGCGGACGAGGTCTCCGGACCGCCGTCGTCGCCGTTGCCGTTCCCGCCGGTCCCAGTGGTCGGGGCGGGCCCGGCCCCGCCGGTCTCCGAGGCCTCCGGCGAACTCGCCCGAGTCCCCCCGCCCGGCCCCTGGGACGCCCCCGCCTTCCCGCCGCCGTCGTCATCGTCCCGGTCCAGCAGCGCGTACGTCAGCCCCGCCAGCGCCAGTACGAGCACGGCGAGCCCGGCGACCAGCGCGACGGCCGCGCGGCGGCGGGCCGGGGCGTCGCTCGTGGCCGTGCCGTCGCTCGTGGCCGTGCCGTCGGGACCCGGTGCCGGTGCGGCCGACGTGGCGGGCGGCGGTGGTCCGAACGCCGAGGAAGCCGCGACCGTCGGCGTGTACGAGGGGACGACCGGCACCGTCTCCGTGCCCGGAACGCCGCCCGCGGCGACCGTCCGCAGGTCCCGTTCGGCCCGGTCGGCGGGCAGCCGCTCGGCCGGGTCCTTGCGCAGCAGCCCCTCGATGACGGGGGCCAGCGGCCCGGCCCGGCGCGGCGGCGGCGCCTCCTCGTCCACGATGGCGCGCAGGGTGCTCAGCGGCGTGTCCTGCCGGAACGGCGAGAAGCCCTCGACCGCCGCGTACAGCAGCACGCCCAGCGACCACAGGTCGGACTCCGGGCCCGGCGTGCGGCCCAGCGCCCGCTCCGGGGCGAGGAACTCCGGGGAGCCGACGACCTCTCCGGTCATCGTCAGCGCGGGGGTGCCCTCGACCACGGCGATCCCGAAGTCGGTGAGCACCACCCGCCCGTCGTTCGCCAGCAGCACGTTGCCCGGTTTCACGTCCCGGTGCAGCACTCCCGCCTCGTGCGCGGCCCGCAGCGCGGCCAGCACCTCGGCGCCGACGCCCGCGGCCCGCCGGGGAGCCAGCGGCCCCTCGGCCTCCAGCAGATCGGCCAGGGACAGGCCGCGGACCAGTTCCATCACGATCCAGGGCCGGCCGTCGTCGGTGGCCACGTCGTAGACGGTGACCACGTCGGGATGGTCGACGCGCGCGGCGGCCCACGCCTCCCGCTCCAGCCGGGTGTACATCCGCTCCACGTCACCGGCCGGCAGACCGGCCGGGGCGCGCACCTCCTTGACGGCGACCTCGCGGCGCAGCACCTCGTCGCGGGCGCGCCACACGGTCCCCATGCCGCCCTCGCCGAGCGGGGACAGGAGACGGTAGCGGCCGGCGATCACACGCTCGCCGCCGGGTTCCTCGAACACCGGCGCCCCCTATGAGTCTCGTACGAGTCTCGCGCGTCTCGTGTGATGTCTGCCCAGAAGCGGCGCGGACAAATGCCGTTGGCGGTTCTTCGCCGCTGTCCCGTCTCCGTCCGGCCGGCGAGGGGCGCGCGGTCGTGACGCCGAGTGGACGGGACGCTCCGCCGGGCGACCGCGTGCATCGGCCGGGGCTCGTGCGCCCCGGCACGCAACCACGCTCCCTGGGGCTCTCCGGCGGCGACACGCCCGCCGCGCCCGCGACCTCGGCCGATCCGCGTCAGCACGGGCCGTGACCGTGGGACCCGGGGGGCGGCTCCCCCCGGCGCACCGGCCGCCCGATTGTCCAACTCACCCTGGAAACGGTCGGATTCGAAGAGTAATCGGCAACGCCCTTGTGGGGTAGGAGACTCCTGCGACCGCGATACACGAGAGCCTCGCGGGGGAGATAGGGTTAGCCTGCCCGGGCCGGGTGGACTCGTTACGGGTGGGGAGTGACATGGAACAGATAACAGTGCGCAGCAGGGCCAGGGTCCCTGCGATCACCTGCGGGAGCAGCGCGACCAGTTCGCGTCTGGACCGCCATCTCGCGGTGCTCGGCGGTCCCGCCGTGCCCCAGCGCGAGACGGTCGAGGCG
This sequence comes from Streptomyces sp. ISL-12, assembly GCF_018614415.1. Classification (GTDB taxonomy): domain Bacteria; phylum Actinomycetota; class Actinomycetes; order Streptomycetales; family Streptomycetaceae; genus Streptomyces. The sequence continues at coordinate 8,488 of NZ_JAGGOO010000161.1, read as the reverse complement.
GCCTCGCTGATGCGGGAGCTGATCGCGCGGGAGCCCGCGCGTGAGCACAGCGCCAGGCGTGCCCGGGTCCGCCGGGTCTCGCTCTTCGCGCCACTGCGCCGACTGCGTCGTTCGCTGTTCGGCGGCAGCTGAAGCCCGCGCTCGAACGGTCACACCACCCGGCGTCGCGCACCCGTCGTCCGCCATCCCCACGGCACGCGGCGTCGCTCCGGTGTGTTCCCGAGCGCGGGCCCTCCCGTTCCCACCCCGAGGCCGACTCCGTCCACCGGCACGAGAAGTTCTCCTCCCGCGGTCCCCGACCGGCCCCCGGTCCTGTCTGAGGCGGACGTCTCAGCGCTCGCCGCGCGCGTACCGGCGCACGGCGAGCGGCACGAAGACCGCCAGCAGCACCGCGCACCACGCCAGTGACCCCGCGACCGGGTGCGCCACCGGCCAGGCGGCGCCCTCGGGCACGGGGGCGTTGCCGAACAGGTCCCGCAGGGCCGTCGTCACCGCGCTGATCGGGTTCCACTCGGCGACCGTCCGCAGACCGTCCGGCAGCCCCTCGGCCGGGATGTAGGCGCTGGACAGCAGCGGCAGCAGGAAGGTCGCGCCGCCGAGCTGGCCTGCCGCCTCCTCGTTCCGGGTGAGCAGGCCCAGGAAGATCCCGGCCCACACACACGCGAACCGGAACAGCAGCAACAGCGCGAGCGCGCCCGCCGCGCCGAGCGCGCTCCCCTCCACCCGCCAGCCCACCGCGAGCCCCACCAGCAGGAACGGGACCGTCCCGGCGGCCGTCACCGCCACGTCCGCGACCGCCTGGGCCAGCGGCACCGCCGCCCGGCTCACCGGCAGGGTGCGCAGCCGGTCGGTCACGCCCCGGTGGGTGTCCTGGGCCGCCTGGAACATGCCGGTCATGACCCCGCCCGCCGCCGTGGCCACCAGCAGCCCCGGCACCAGGAACGACCGGTACGCGGCGCCCGGCACCGCCAGCGCGCTGCCGAAGACGTAGCCGAAGAACAGCAGCATGGAGACGGGCATCGTCTGGGTGAGGATCAGCAGGCCGGGGTTGTTCCGCATCCGGCGCAGCTGCCGGCCCAGCAGGGCGGTGCCGTCGTACGTCAGGGTGCTCATGCCGTGATCTCCTCGATCTCCTTCTCGGTGCCGCCGGTCAGGCGCAGGAAGACGTCGTCCAGGGTGGGCGGGCGCAGGCTCACGTCGGCCAGCGGCACGCCCGCCGCGTCCAGTGCCCGCACCAGGCGGGGCAGGGTCAGGGTCGGGTCGGTGCTGACCGCGCCGACGGCCAGCCGTTCGTGATCCAGGACGGGTACACCGCCCGTGAGGTGGTCGAGGACGGCCGCCGCCCCGGCCATCGCGTCCGGGCCCGTGACGACCGCCTCCGCGTGCGCCCCGACCAGCGCCTTCAGCTCGGCGGGCGACCCGGTGTGCGCCGCCCGGCCCCGGTCCACCAGGACGATGTCGTCGGCGAGCCGGTCCGCCTCCTCCAGGTACTGCGTGGTGAGCAGCACGGTCGTGCCCTCCTCGCGCAGGGCGCGCACCGCCTCCCAGACGCGGCCCCGGCCGGCCGGGTCGAGGCCGGTGGTCGGCTCGTCCAGGAACAGCACGTCGGGCCGCTGGACCAGGCTCGCCGCCAGGTCCAGGCGGCGGCGCATGCCGCCCGACCAGGTGGACGCCGGCCGGTCGGCGGCCCCGGTCAGCCCGAACCGCTCCAGCAGCGCGTCCGCCCGGCCCGCCGCGTCCCGCACCCGGTGCAGCCGGGCGAACAGGCGCAGGTTCTCCCGGCCGGTCAGGTCCCCGTCGACCGACACGTCCTGACCGGCGACGCCGATCCGGCGCCGCACCGCCGCCGCCTCGCGCACCAGGTCCAGGCCGGCGATCCGCGCCGACCCCGCGTCCGGGCGCAGCAGCGTGGTCAGCAGCCGCACCGCCGTCGTCTTCCCCGCCCCGTTCGGCCCGAGCAGCCCGCACACCGTGCCCTCGGCCACCGCGAGATCCAGCCCGCGCAGCGCGCGCACCTCGCCGAAGCGCTTCTCCAGACCCTCACTAAGTACAGCGTACGTAGTAGTCATGGGCCGACCATAGCGCACTACGTACGGTGTACGTAACTAAGATGGTGGCCGAGGTGATGACCGATGGCGGGCCGAGCGGCCGTACCCGAAGTGATCTGGGCGCGCCCCGAGCGCACCGGCCGCGGACCGAGGCCCGGCCACACCCGCGCCGACATCGCGGCCGCCGCGGTCCGGCTCGCGGACGCCGGGGGACTGGACGCGGTCTCCATGCGGCACGTCGCGGCCGAGCTGGGCTGCGGCACCATGTCGCTGTACAACTACGTCCCCCGCAAGGAGGACCTGCACGAGCTGATGGTGGACGCCGTCAGTGGTGAGCACGTGCGGTGGGAGCCGACGGGGGACTGGCGGGCGGACATGTTCCGCGTCGCGCGCGACACCCGGGCGCTGATGCACGCCCACCCCTGGCTGCCGCGCCTGATGTCCCCGGTCTACGGCTTCAGCCCCAACGCCCTGCGCTACCTGGAGCACTGCCTGGCCTGCCTGGACCCGCTGGAGGAGTCCTACGGCACCAAGATGCAGCTGATCGCGCTGGTGAACGGCGTGGTGACGACCTACGTCAGCAACGAACTGGCCACCGCCGAGCGCACCCGCTCCCTGCCCTGGTCCCCCGAGGAGGAGCAGCGGGTACGGATCGCCTACCTCGGCTCCCAGATCGCCGGCGGCGCCTATCCGCGGCTGGCGGCGGCCTTCACCGAGGACGCCGGGCCGATCGACCTGGAGGCGGTGTTCGAGGAAGCGCTGCGGCGGGTGCTGAACGGGTTCGGGTGACCTCCGCAGCGCCTCACAGGAGGGCGAGCTGGCCCTCGGGGCCTTCCTCGCGGCCGTCCAGCACGGAGGCCGGCGCGCGGGCCGGGCGCGGGACCGGGAGGACGCCCGCCGCGCGCAGGTCGCCCGCGGTGACCGGGTCCGTCACGGTGAACCCGGCCCGCTCGGCGCGGACTTCGGCCAGCAGGGCCAGTACGGTGATCAGCTCCAGCAGCTCCGAGGTCCAGGTCTGCGGCCAGCCGGCCGGCCGGATCGCGGACAGCGTGCCCGGCTCGCCCTCGGCGGTGCGCGCCGCGCACCACTGCTCCAGCACCCGTACCCCGCCCGCCTCGAAGTCCCACGCCTCCGGCGGCACCGGGGAGATCCGGCCCTCGTCGAGGTACAGGGCCTCCTCGTCCCGGTCGTAGCGCGGGGCCGGCGGGCGCGGCGGCAGCGGGGCGCGGACGTACGGGCGGCGACCGCCGGGCAGCTTGGGGCGCTCGCCGTCGCGCCGCAGCAGCCACAGCGCGCGGCGGCCCAGCCGGACGCCGCGCTCCCAGAGACCGGGGTCCGAGGTGAGCGGAACCGTCCCGTCCGCGCGCACCGCCGTCAACGCCCAGGCCAGCACGTCCAGCGGGGCGGGCCGGGTGCCCAGCCGGGCCGTGAGGTGGTCCAGCAGGCCCGGGGCCAGGTTCGGTTCCGTGCCGCCGGGGCGGCGGTAGAGCGGGCGGACCCGGCCGGGACCGAACAGCGGGAGCAGCGAGGTGGCCAGCAGCCCGCCCGGAGCGTGGGGAGTGCCGGGCGACTCGACGACGAAGACCTGGTGCGCGTCCGCCACCCGCCACAGCTCGGGGCGGGCCGCGTCGATCAGCCGGTGGTCCGGGATCAGCCACTGCTCGTCGAACGGCGCGCGCAGCACCCGTACCGGCTCCGGGCACGGCCCCGAGGCCCGCTCCAGCCGCTCCGTGCCCGCGGCGACGCCCGGCAACTGCCCGACCGCGGTACGCGGCGAGCGGGCCCGCGTCGGCTCGAACAGGGCCGCGCGATCCGGCCCGTCGGCCTTCATCAGCGCGTCCCAACGGGCCTTCAGGGACGCCGCGTCGGGCGCCGTCGGCCACCCCCGGCCGAGCCGGGGCGGTGCGACGGACCACGGCATGAGGTCCGCCAGCGGCGGAGCGTCGTCGTGCGTCACGCTGGGCATCGTACGACGGCCGCCGCCCGGCTCAGGTGGCGTCCAGGGTGACGCTGAACGAGAAACGGTCGCCCCGGTAGTGGATGACCGCCACGTCCAGGACCCGCCCCATCGGGTCCCGGGTGACGCCCGTGTAGTGCAGGATCGGGCTGAGCAGCGGGACGCCGAGGAGCCGGGCCGTCTCGGGGTCCGCGAGCCGCGCCTCCACCGTGTCCGTGATCCGGCCGATCGCCACGCCCACCACGTCCCGCAGCACCTTCGTCATCGGCAGCCGGACGAGGTCGTCCGGGTCGATACGGGCGGCGAGTTCCGGACGGACCCAGTTGCGGGCGTGGTTGGTCGGCTCGCCGGTCTCCGCGTCGCGGCGCAGCCGGTGGTACGTCGCCACCTCGGCCAGGTCCGGGAAACAGCCGGCGAACCCGGCGGGCACCAGACCGGTCCCGTGCGCCAGCAACTCCCCGCGCATCCCCGACTGCTGGGCCACGATCGCGTCCACCGAGCCGAGCAGCCGCACCGGGGCGGTCCGTACCGCGTGCGGCTCGATGAAGGTGCCGCGCCGGCGGTGCCGGGTGATCAGCCCCTCCTCCTCCAGCTCCTTCAGCGCCTGCCGCATGGTGAGCACGCTGACGCCGTAGTGCCCGGCGAGCTGTTCCTCGGTGGGCAGGCGCAGCGGGTCGTGCGGGGTGCGGCCGAGTATGGAGGCCCGCAGCGACTGCGACACCTGGTACCACAGCGGCAGCTTGCGGTTGAGGACGAGGGAGTCCGGGGCGAAGGCCGTGGACGGCGTGGACCCGGACGGCGTGGACGTGGACGTCATGGACGGAAGTGTCGCTCCAGCCCCCGCCATACGTCGTCGTACCCCTGTTGGAGATGCGGCGCCCCGGCCGCGGCGGGCGTCAGCGTCACCGGCCACCGCGTCTCGAACATGAACGCCAGCCCGTCGTCGACCTTCTGCGGGCGCAGCTCGGCCGCGCTCGCCCGGTCGAACGTCTCCCGGTCCGGACCGTGCGCCGACATCATGGTGTGCAGTGAGCCGCCGCCCGGCACGAAGCCCCCCTCACCGGCGGCCTTGGCGTCGTAGGCGCCCTCGATCAGCCCCATGTACTCGCTCATCACGTTGCGGTGGAAGTACGGCGGCCGGAAGGTGTCCTCACCCACCAGCCAGCGCGGCACGAAGGCCACGAAGTCGACGCCCGCGAGGCCGGGGGTGTCGGACGGGGAGGTGAGCACGGTGAAGACCGACGGGTCGGGGTGGTCGTAGGTGATCGACCCGAGGGCGTTGAAGCGGCGCAGGTCGTAGACGTACGGGACCAGGTTGCCGTGCCAGGCGACGACGTCGAGCGGGGAGTGGTCGTAGACCGCCGTCCAGAGGTTGCCGCAGTACTTGCTGACCACCTCCACCGGGCCCTCGACGTCCTCGTACGCCGCCACGGGGGCGTGGAAGTCCCTCGGGTTCGCGAGCCCGTTGGCGCCGATCGGGCCGAGGTCGGGGAGGCGGAAGGGGGCCCCGTAGTTCTCGCAGACGTAGCCGCGGGCGGTGGCGTCCAGCAGCTCCACGCGGAACCGCACCCCGCGCGGGACCAGCGCGATGTGCCCCGGCTCGGCGGCCAGCACCCCGAACTCCGTGCGCAGCAGCAGGCCGCCGCGCTCCGGGACGATCAGCAGCTCGCCGTCGGCGTCGCTGAACACCCGGTCCATGCCGGCGGTGGCGTGGTAGAGGTGCACGGCCATGCCGGTGCGCTGGGTCGCGTCGCCGTTGCCGCCGAGGGTCCACAGGCCCGCCAGGAAGTCCGTGCCGGCGGGCGGCGCGGGGAGCGGGTCCCAGCGCAGCCGGTTGGGATCGGGGACGGACTCGGTGAACGGCGCGGTGCGCAGCGCGCCGTTGTCCGCGCGGGTGAACGCCGGGTGCGCGGCGGAGGGGCGGATGCGGTACAGCCACGAGCGCCGGTTGTGCGCCCTCGGCTCGGTGAACGCCGTGCCGCTCAGCTGCTCCGCGTACAGGCCGAGCGGGGCCCGCTGCGGCGAGTTCCGGCCCTCCGGCAGGGCGCCCGGCACGGCCTCGGAGCTGTGCTCGTTGCCGAAGCCGGTCAGGTGGGCCAGGCCGGCGGCGGTCTTCCGTGCGTCCGCGCTCATGATCGCTCCCTCGCAGATCCCGTCGCGAGCCGATTCCTCTGTAGAACCGTAGGATTGGGGATCGTCGGTGCGCAAGAGGTCCGCTGGACGACCGGGAACCCGTCCGCCAGGGAGATCCGTCCGGGCGGACACGTGTTCCGCGCCCGCGGTGGCGGGCAGTGGCGTACCTCTGCTGCGTCGACGGCGAACTCGTCGGCCGGCCGCGCGCCCCCGACCACCGGCTTCCCGCCCGCCTCGTCCCTGCCGGGCCCACCCCCCGCTTCCCGGAGTGGCCGGCGCAGTACCGCAGACCCCGGTTCACCGGACCGGGGCGAGCAGGCATCATGAACGGCGTGCCCCACGCGACCTCGCTCCGCCGTGCCCCCGTCCAGCGGCGCAGTGCCGAACGGCTGACCCGGATCCTCGACGCCTGCGCCGACCTCCTCGACGAGGTCGGCTACGAGGAGCTGAGCACCCGCGCCGTCGCCCAGCGGGCGGGGGTCCCCATCGGCTCGGTGTACCGCTTCTTCGGCAACAAGCGGCAGATGGCGGACGCGCTGGCCCAGCGCAACCTGGACCGCTTCGCGCAGCGCGTCACCGAGCGCCTGGAGCGGGCCGGCGACGGCGGCTGGCGCACGGCGCTGGACACGGTCCTCGACGAGTACCTGGCGATGAAGCGGACCGCGCCCGGCTTCTGCCTGGTCGACTTCGGCAACCAGATACCGATCGGCGACCGCCAGGCCGCGCCCAACCACCGCGTCGCCGACCGCCTCACCGACCTGCTGGCCGGCTCCCTCGACCGCCGCCCCGACGACGATCTGCGCCGGGTCTTCCTCATCGCCGTCGAGGCCGCCGACACCCTGGTCCAGCTCGCCTTCCGGGTCGCGCCGGACGGCGACCAGAAGATCATCGACGAGGCCCGGGAACTGCTGCGGGCGTATCTGGCGCGCGTGCTCGACTGATCCCGACGGGGGCCACCACGGCGCAAGCGTCCCGTCCCGGGTCAGGAACGCGCCGGACGGCCCGGCGTCCAGGTTTTCCCGCCACCCCTCCCCGACATGCCTACCGGTCGGTATGCTCGGCCTCGGTCCCATGCCCTGCCAGCGCCCGTGTTCATGCTCATGCCCCGCCCGTGCGCCACCGCCGTCGCCTCCCGGGAGGACCCGTGACCCGCACCGCCCTGCGTATCTGCCCCCTGTGCGAGGCCACCTGCGGCCTGACCCTCACGCTGGACGGCTCCCGTGTCACCGCCGCCCGCGGTGACCGCGACGACGTCTTCAGCCGCGGGTTCATCTGCCCCAAGGGCGCCTCCTTCGGCGCTCTCGACGCCGACCCGGACCGCCTCCGGGCGCCCCTGGTGCGGCGCGGCGGTGAGCTGCGCGAGGCGAGCTGGGAGGAGGCGTTCGCGGCGGTCGCCGACGGCATCCGGCCTCTGGTCGAGCGGTACGGACCGGGGGTCGTCGGCGTCGTCCTCGGCAACCCCAACGTGCACACCGTGGCCGGCGCCCTCTACCCGCCCGTCCTGATCGGCGCCCTCGGCACCCGCGCCGTCTTCACCGCCTCCACGCTCGACCAGATGCCCAAGCACGTCTCCAGCGGCCTGCTCTTCGGCGACGCGAACGCCATCCCCGTGCCCGACCTCGACCGCACCGACCACCTCCTCCTCATCGGCGCCAACCCCGTGGAGTCCAACGGCAGTCTGTGCACCGCCCCCGACTTCCCGGGCCGCCTCAAGGCGCTGCGGGCCCGAGGCGGCACCCTCACCGTCATCGACCCGCGCCGCACCCGCACCGCCAAGCTCGCCGACCGGCACGTCGCGATCCGCCCCGGCACCGACGCGCTGCTGCTGGCCGCCGTCGCCCACGTGCTGTTCGAGGAAGGGCTGACGGACCTCGGCGCCCTCGCTCACCATGTCGAGGGCGTCGACGAACTCCGCGCAGCGCTACGGGACTTCACTCCCGAGTCCGTCGCCCCGGCCTGCGGCGTGGACGCCGCGACGACCCGTGCCCTCGCCCGCGAACTCGCCGCCGCCCCGACCGCCGCCGTCTACGCCCGCATCGGCAGCTGCACCGTCGCCCACGGCACGCTCGCCAGCTGGCTCGTCGACGTCCTCAACGTCCTCACCGGCAACCTCGACCGGCCCGGCGGCGCGCTCTTCCCGCAGGCCGCCACCGACAAGACCCCGCGCCCCGCCGGACCGGGCCGCGGCTTCACGCTCGGCCGCTGGCGCTCCCGGGTGAGCGGACATCCGGAGGCCAAGGGGGAACTGCCTCTCGCGGCACTCGCCGAGGAGATCGACACGGCCGGCGCCGGGGCGGGCATGGTCGTTGCCGGGGGCGATACCGCTGTCGCCGGGGTGGGCACGGTCGTT
>NZ_JAGGOO010000160.1 GCF_018614415.1 Streptomyces sp. ISL-12 | reverse complement strand
CCGGAACCCAAACCGGCGCCCACTACAGGAGCGGGGCCCGTGGCAGAGCCGGGGCTCGTGGCAGCGCCAGCACCCGCGCCGAAGCCAAGACCCACGACAAGGGCGATGCCGGAACCCAAACCGGCGCCCACTACAGGAGCGGGGCCCGTGGCAGTGCCGAGGCCCGTGGCAGAGCCGGCGCCCGCGCCGGAGCCAGGGCCGGGACCCGTGACGGGACCGCAGCCAGGTTCCGTGACGGAGGCGGTCTCCCGGGCGGGGCACGTGCGCGGCGTGCGCGGATGCCGTGTGCGCGGTTCCGTCGGGGCTGATGCGGTGGCGGGGCCCGGCCGGGCATCGGCGCCGGCCGGGGCGGGCGGCGGACATGCCGGGCCGTCGGCGCTCCGTGCGGGGTGAACGGGGCGTCCCTCACCTCGGACGGGGCCGGTCATCGCACGCCCTCCGCAGCCCGGGCCATCAGGGCCGTGGACGAGCGGCCGTCGAGGTACGGGAGGAGGACCGCCTGGCCGCCCCACTCGTCGAGGAGCGCGGCCTCGGGGAGGTCCGCGCCGGCGTAGTCGCCGCCCTTGACCCAGACGTCGGGGCGCAGGTCGCCCAGCAGCCGTTCGGGGGTGTCCTCGTCGAAGACTGCGACGGCGTCCACGCAGGCCAGGGCGCGCAGCACGCGGATGCGGTCGGCCAGGGGGTTGACGGGGCGGCCCTCGCCCTTGCGGCGGCGGACGGAGGCGTCGGAGTTGACGCAGACCACCAGGCAGTCGCCGAGCCTGCGGGCGGCCTGGAGGAGGCCGACGTGTCCGGCGTGCAGCAGGTCGAAGCAGCCGCCCGCGGCGACGACGGTGCCGTGCTGGGCGCGGATACGGGCGGCGAGCGCGTGCGGGTCGTCGGTGTCGGGGGGCGGAACGGCGCGCGGCCGGGAGCCGGCCCGCGGCAGGGCGCCCGCGCCGCCCGCGGCGACGAACGCGCTCGCGGCGCCCACCGCGCCCTCCACGGCCTCGCCGACCAGTGTCCCGTCGGCCAGCAGACCGGCGGCCGTCGCGGCGAACCGGTCACCGGCACCGCAGGAGTCGCCGGGGTGGGTGGCGGGCGCGGGCACGAGGAGGGGGTGCTCGCCGTAGGAGAGCAGGGCGCCCCGGGCACCGAGGGTGACGGCGACGGCTGCGGCCTTCCAGTCGCGGACCAGATCGGCGGCGATGTGCGCGGCGGCGCGCAGGGTGCCGTCGGGGCGGGCGTCGCCGGGGGCGAAACCGTGCGCCTCCTTCTCGGCGGGCGTCACCAGCCGGGTGCCGGGCACGGGCGGGCCGCCGCGCGGGTGCGGGTCCCAGACCAGGGGCGGACGCTCCGTGAGTTCCTCGCGCAGGGCGTCGGCGGTGCCGCGGCCGTAGTCGGAGACCAGTACCGCGTGCGCGGAGCGCAGTGCGGCACGGGCCTCGTCGGTGGCGGCGCGGGCGCGTCCGCCGCCACGGTCGAGGCGGACGACGGGGCGGCCCTGGGCCAGCACGCGGGTCTTCTCGGGCAGGGTGCCGCCGAGCGGCAGCGGGATCAGGGTCAACCAGGGTTCGAGGAGTCCCCGCAGTTCACCGGAGGCCGGGTCGTCGCCCAGGCCGGTGATCAGGGTGACGTCGCGGCCGTCGCGGGCGGCGAGGTAGGCGGCGAGCGCGGCGCCGCCCGGCCGGACGCGTTCGGCGCACTCCGACACCACCGGCACGGGCGCGTCGGGGGCGAGCCGGTCGGCGGAGCCGGTCAGGTCGCGGTCGAGCAGCGCGTCACCGACGACGACCAGCGGGGTCTTGTCACGCATGGGGGCCGCCCCCTCCCCGCGCGCCCCGGTCCCCCGCGCCCTGGTCCAGGGCGGCGTCGAAGGCCGCGCAGATCATGTGCACGGCGACCAGGTGGAGTTCCTGGACGGTCGCCGTCGTGGCGGCCTCCACGCACAGGGACTCGTCGCTGCCCGCCATCAGCGGGTTGGGTTCGCAGCCGGTCAGCGCCCACACCCGCAGGCCCGCCGCGCGGCCCGCGTCCGCGGCGGACAGCAGGTTGGCGCTGGCGCCGGAGGTGGACAGCAGCATCAGGACGTCGCCCTCGCGGCCGTGCGCGCGGACCTGGCGGGCGAAGACCTCGTCGACGCCGTAGTCGTTGGCGATGGCGGTGGTGGAGGAGGTGTCGGCGTGCAGGGCGATCGCGGAGAACGGCGGCCGGTCGTCGCGGTAGCGGCCGACGAGTTCGGCGGTCAGGTGCTGGGCCTGCGCGGCGCTGCCGCCGTTGCCGGCCGCGAGCAGCCGGCCGCCGCCGGAGAGGACGGCCGCGAGCTGTTCGCCCCAGCGCTGGGTGATGTGCGCGGAGGCGCGGAACGCGGCCAGCGCGTCCTGGAGTTCGTCGCAGTGCCCGACGACGGGCGGGTGCACGGTCATCACGCCACCTCCTGGGACAGTTCGTGGTCGGCGAGGGTCAGGCGGTAGACCTGTTCGGCGCCGTCGGCGACGCGCCGCCATGTGTAGTGCTTGAGGACGCGTTCGCGTCCGGCGGTGCCCAGGGCGCGGCGCAGCCGTTCGTCGGCGAGGAGGTCGCGGGCGGCGTCGGCGATCGCCCGGGGGCTGCCGGGTTCGACGAGCCGGCCGGTGACGCCGTCGGCGACGGAGTCGCGGTGGCCGCCGACGTCGGTGGCGAGCACGGGCACACCGCAGCCCATCGCCTCCAGCGGCACGATGCCGAACGGCTCGTAGTGCGGGGTGCACAGCACGAGGTCGGCGCTGCCGATCAGGGTCGGCATGTGCTCGGGGTCGACCGCGCCGAGCAGCCGTACCCGGTCGGCGACGCCGGTCCGGCGCGCGACGCTCGTCAGGCGCCGGGCCTCGGGGTCGGTGTCGACGTCGTCGGCGGGCGGGCCGCCGGCGATGAGGAGTTCGGCGTCGGGGATGTCGGCGAGGGCTCGGACGGCCAGTTCGTAGCCCTTGCGGGGGACGAGCCGGCCGCAGGCCAGCAGCCGGTGCCGGTGGCGGCGCGCGGGGGCGCGGCCGGTGTCGGCGCCGGGGCGGAAGTGGTGGGAGTCCACCCCGCACGGCACCACGGAGACCTGGCGCGGGGGCACGCCCATGTCGCCCAGTTCGACGACCTCGTCGGTGCAGGTGGCCAGGACCCGGGCGCAGGAGCGGCCGAGCTGCCGTTCGATGCCGATGCGTTCGTGGGGGCTGGTGTCCCTGAGGCCCTGGTGGCGCCGCTTGACGGTGCCGAGGGCGTGGAAGGTCTGCACGAAGGGGATGCCGTGCGGCTGTACGCCGATCTGGGCGGCGAGGCCCGACATCCAGAAGTGAGCGTGCACCACGTCGGGCCGCTCCCGGGTGAAGGCCCGGGCCAGGTGGGCGCCGAAGGCGGGCATGTACGGCAGCAGGTCGTCCTTGGGCAGGGGCTCGGCCGGTCCGGCGGGTACGTGTTCGACGACCGCGCCGCCGGGCAGCGGCACCCGGTCGGGCAGGTCGAGGCAGTCGCGGCGGGTGTACACCGTGACGTCGTGGCCGCGCCGGGCCAGTTCCTCGCTGAGCCGGGCCACGTAGACGTTCTGTCCCCCGGCGTCGACGCCGCCGAGCGCGGCGAGCGGGCTCGCGTGCTCGGACACCATGGCGATCCTCATCGGGTCACCTCCTTCAGCAGCCGCTCCCAGTCGTCCAGGAAGCGGGACAGCCCGTAGCGGGCGAGGGCCGCCGCCCGGGCCTTCTCGCCGACCGCGCGGGCGTGCGCGGGGTCGGCGAGGAAGTCGCGTACGGCGTCGGTCAGTACGTCGAGGCGGTTGGAGACCACTCCGGCGCCGGGCGGTACCGCCTCGGTCACCTCGGTGGTGGCGAGGGCGACCACGGGCATGCCCAGGTGCATGGCCTCCAGGAGGGACAGGCCCAGGGAGGTCCAGCGGACGGGGTGGACGTAGACGCGGCGGCGGGCGAGTTCGGTGTGCAGGTCGCTCTGCGGGACGTCCTGGGTGCGGCAGCCTGCGGGGTCGACGCCGAGGTGGGCGGCGAGTCCGTCCGTGCCCATGCCGAAGACGTCGAGGGGGGCGGCGCGGGCGAAGGCGGGCAGCAGGTCGGTGCCGGTGGTACGGCCGCGCCGGACGGGCTCGTTGACGACGACGGCGGCCCGGTCCAGTTCGCCGGTCCAGCGGGGGCCGGGGTCGACGATGCCGTGCTCGATGACGGTGGTCTCGGTGCGGCCCGCGTCCCACATCAGGCGGTTGAAGTGGGTGACGTGGACGAGGGTGACGCCGGGGAGGTCGGCGGCGGGGTGGCGGGTGTCGGGCACCCCGGGGGAACCGTGCGGTGCGTTGTGCTCCAGGTAGACCAGGGGCGGGCGGCGGCCCAGCCAGCGGTCGACCAGGTCGAGTTCGTGGGGGCGCTGGAGGACGACGAGGTCGATCTCCTCGTCGCGCAGCTTCTCCGGCGGGACCTCGATCACCGACTCCGGCCAGTCCCAGGTGCGGGCGCGGCCGAGGCCGTCGGGGCCGCGGTCGGGGGTGACGGGGACGACGTAGGTGTGCGGGCCCTGCACGAAGGCCGTGGTCCACGACCCGTGCACGTGCCAGATGAGGATCCTCATGACGTCTCCCCCACGAGCTTCTCGACGGCGGCCGCCACGTCCGTGGCAGTGACGGTGTTCAGACAGGGATGGCCCGGTACGGGGCACTGGCGGGCACGGCTGTCGGCGCAGGGCGCGTCCTGGTCGCCGAGGAGGACGTACGGCACTCCGTACGGCCGCCAGCGTTCGGCCGGGACGACCGGGGCGAACAGGGAGACGACGGGGGTGCCGACGGCGGCGGCGAGGTGGGCGGGGGCGGTGTTGCCGGTGACGACGACGTCCGCGCCCGCGAGGACGCCGGAGAGTTCCGGGGCCTCGGTGCGGCCGCCGAGGTCGGTGCCGTACTCCCCCGCCACGTGTGCGGTGAGGTCGCGTTCGCCGGTGCCGCCGGTGACCAGGACGCGGTGTCCGGCGGCGGCGAGTTCGCGTACGGCTTCGGCGGCGCGGTCGGGGCTCCAGGCACGGGCGGGGACGCTGGCGCCGGGGTGCAGGACGACGTACGGGCCGGGCCCTGTCAGGCCGGCGACGGAGGGCGGCTCGTGCACGCGCAGCCGGCCGTCGCCGGGGCGCGGGAACCCGGCCGCCTCCGCCAGGTCGAGGGCCGCTTCGGCCTCGTGGGCGTGCGGGGCGCGCTGGTGGCGCACGTCGAGCAGGGAGCCGGGGTAGTCCACGCTGTCCGCGGCCAGGCGGCGGACGCCGGCCAGGCGCAGCACCAGGGCGGTGGGCAGCGGGGACTGGTGGAAGGAGGTCAGGATGAGGCCGGTGTCGGCGTCGATCCGGGCGGTGAGGGCGTCGAGGTCGGCGCGGTCCACGGCGGGCGGCTCGAACCCGCCCCAGGGCGCGTCCCACACCAGCACCTCGTCCACGCCGGGCAGCAGCCGCGCGGCGGGGGCGCCGCGGGTGCCGCACAGCAGGGTGACGTGGTCGGCGCGGGCGGCGACGGCCCGGACGGCGGGCCCGGCGAGCAGCACGTCGCCGAAGCTGTCCAGCCGCGTGACGAGCGCCCTCATCGCGGCCTCCCTGAGGTATCGCCGACGGCCCGACCGCGCGGCGCCCCGCCGGTGCCGGAGTCGGTGTCGGTGCCGGAGTCGGTGCCGGTGCCGGTGCCGGTGTCGATGCCGGAGTCGGTGCCGGTGCCGGTGCCGGTGCCGGTGCCGGAGTCGGTGCCGGAGTCGGAGTCGGTGCCGGTGCCGGTGCCGGTGCCGGTGTCGGTGTCGGTGTCGGAGTCGGTGCCGGAGTCGGACCGGGGCTCCCCGCCGGGGCGGGGGGCGCCGGTACCGCCGCCCGTGGCACAGCCCCCGGGCGCGGGCCGCCGGGTACCGGGGACCTGGACCGGCCCCGTGCCGGAGGCGGCGGCCGGGGCCCGCCACACCGCCGCGTCCGCCGGGGCGGCCGGGCCGCCGATGGCGTAGGCGTTCTCGATGGGGCGTTCGTCGGCCAGGACCCGGCCCTTCGGCGGGCCGTCGAGCACCGCGCGTACGGCGGTCAGCAGGTCCGGCGCCACATGGGCCGCGGCGGCCGTCTCCTCGGGGCGGGTCACCGCGTTGGGGACGAGGATGCCGTGGGCGCCGGCCCGGCGCGCGGCCTCGACGTCGGCGCCGATGTCGCCGATGACCACGGCCTCGGCGGGGCCGGCGCAGATCCGGCCGGCCGCCCAGAGGATCATGCCGGGCCGCGGCTTGCGGCAGTGGCAGCCGTCGTCCGGGCCGTGCGGGCAGACCGCCCACACGTCGAACGGGCCGAGCAGGTCGTCGATCCGCCGGTTGACGCGGCGTACGTCGGCGTCGGTGAGCAGGCCGCGGGCGACGCCGGACTGGTTGGTGACGACGCCGGTGCGGATGCCGTGCGCGCGCAGCAGGTCCAGCGCCTCGCGGGCGCCGTCGACCGGGCGGACCCGCTCGGGGTCGCCGTTGTAGGGGACATCGTGGACCAGGGTGCCGTCGCGGTCGAACAGGACGGCCTTGACGGCGCCGGCGGCGGTCTCGGCGGTGCTCATGCGGCCACCTCCCGCCAGGCGGGGGCGGACCGGTGCCGCAGCTCTCCGCCGATCCGGTGCCAGGTGGCGGCCGGCGGGATGAGCGCGCTGGTCACGAGCATGGTCGTCACCTCGTCGCGGGTGCGCGGACCGGGCGCGAGGCGGGCCCAGGCGAACTCGGCGGTGCCGGCGGCCCAGCCCAGCCCGGCGACGGCGGCGGCCCGGGGGCGGCCGGCTGCGGCGAGGAGGAGGGCGGCGGCGCCCGCGGCGGTGATGGCCATGTGGCGGCGGATCCGGCCCCGGGGCGCGACCGCCTTGTCCCACCAGTCGGGGCCGTGCAGGTGCCGCATCAGCGCGTCGTCGGCGTTGCCGCGCTGCTGTTTCAGCGACACCCAGCGGGAGGCGGGCCGCACCGGGTGCCGGGTGGTGCGCCGGCCCTGCCGGATGCGCCAGCCGGAGTCGAGGACGCGCAGCGCGAGGTCGGCGTCCTCGCGGAAGGCGCGGGTGAAGCGTTCGTCGAAGCCGTCGACCTCCTTGAGCACCTGGGTGCGGTAGGCCATGTCGGCGGTGATCCAGCGGGCCGTGGCGAGGCCCGCGGTGCCGCGCTCCCAGTCGGTGGGGCGGCGTTCGCCGGGCAGCGGTACGGCGATGACGCCCTGGACGGCGCCGGTGTCGGGGGCGGCCCCGGCGAGATCCTGGACGAGCTGGTCGCACCAGTGGGGGCCGACCTGGACGTCGTCGTCGAGGAACGCGGTCCACTCGGTGGTGACCGCGCGCAGGCCGGTGTTGCGGGCGGCGGCCGGTCCGCGTCCGCCGCCGCGCAGCACGACGGTGCGCTCGCGCAGGTCGCCGAGGACGGTCAGCGGGTGTTCCAGCGCGCCTGGCTCGGCGTCGGCGTCCGGCGCGGGCCGGTCGTCGACGAGGACGATCTCGTCCGGCTTCGGTCCGGTCGCGGCGGCGAGCGCGGCCAGGCAGTCGGCCAGCGTCGCCCGGGCGAGGGTGGGGATCACCACGGAGTAGCCGGGGTGGCCCTCGGGGTGTCCGGTCATGCGAAGGCCCTCCCCCGGCGGACGGCGAACGGTCCGATGGCGAGGAGGTCCACCGGCGCGGAGCCGAAGCACTCCAGGGCGTCGCGCGGGTCGTCGACCATGGGCCGGCCGGCGGTGTTGAGGCTGGTGTTGACGACGACCGGCAGTCCCGTGCGCCGTTCGAAGGCGTGGAGCATCCGCGCGACGAGCGGCTCGCGGCGCTCCTCGACGGTCTGGATGCGGGCGGTGCCGTCGACGTGGACGACGGCCGGGACGCGGTCCCGCCAGGCGGCGGCGACGTCGTGCACGAAGAGCATGTACGGGCTGGGGACCGGGCCGCCGGAGAAGATCTCGGCGGCGCGGTCGGCCAGCACCATGGGCGCGACCGGCCGGAACTCCTCGCGGCCCTTGACGGCGTTGAGGCGCTCCAGGTTCTCCGCGCGGCCCGGGTGGGCCATCAGGGAGCGGTGTCCGAGGGCGCGCGGACCGTACTCGCTGCGGCCCTGGAACCAGGCGACGACGCCGTCCCGGGCCAGTTCCCCGGCGACCGTCTCGGCGATGTCGTCGGGTTCCTCGTAGGGGATCGCGGCCGTCTCCAGCCAGGCGCGGATCTCGTCGTCGCTCCAGCCGCGCCCGAGGTCGGCGCCGGGCATCGGCTCGGGGGCGGCGCCCTCCTGGGCGGCGGCGACGTGCAGGGCGCCGCCGAGGGCGGTACCGGCGTCGCCGGCGGCGGGCTGGACCCAGACGTGCCGGTACGGGCCCTCGCGGGCGATGCGCGTGTTGGCGACGCAGTTCAGGGCGACGCCGCCGGCCATGGTCAGGGAGTCGCCGCCGGCCTCGCGGTGCAGCCAGTGGACGAGGTCGAGGAGGGTCTCCTCCAGGACGGCCTGGGCGCTGGCGGCGAGGTCGGCGTGGACCTGGGTCCACTCCTGGTCCCCGGGACGGGCCGGGGCGAGGGCGGCCCAGTCGACGCCGTGGGCGCGGAAACCGCCGTCGCCGGTGGCGTGGACGTGCTCGCGGATCCGGTCGGCGAAGCGGGGCTTGCCGTAGGAGGCGAGGGCCATGACCTTGAACTCGTCGCTGCTGCGCAGGAAGCCGAGGTGCTCGGTCAGTTCCTCGTAGACCAGGCCGAGCGAGTGCGGCAGGGCCTGGGTGGCGAGGGTGTCGAGCTTGCCGTCGCGGTAGCGGCCGGCCAGGTGGGAGGCGCACTCGCCGCGTCCGTCGAGGACGAGGACGTCGTTGTCGGGGTGCGGGGAGGCCGGTCCGGCGGAGGCGGCGTGGGCGACGTGGTGCGGGACGAAGACGACCTGGTCGGGGTCGAGTCCGGGCAGCGCGTCGGCGAGGAACCGCGGGGCGCGGCGGGCGTACTCCAGGCGCAGCGGGTCCCAGGGGTCGTCCAGGCCCATGTCCCGGGCGGGCCGGGCGAGCTTGGGGTCGAAGGAGTACGCGACGGCGTCCAGTTCCCCGGGCCGCACGCCCGCGTGCTCCAGGCACCAGCGGGCCGAGAGTTCCGGCACCTCCCAGGCGGAGAACGGCACCGGCCGCTTGCCGTGCTTGCGGCGGCTGAAGCGCTCTTCCTCGGCGGCCGCGACGGTCCTGCCGTCCACGACGAGGGCGGCGGCGGGGTCGTGGAACAGAGCGTTGATACCGAGGATGCGCATGAGGTGTACTCCGTCCTGTGTCGCTTCCGGGTCGCGGGTGCCGCGGGACAGCTGTCTCAAACACTTGGAAACAGCTCAACTCCGGAAAGAGAGGGCAAAACCACCCTCTGTCACCGTGCCGGTGGTTCAGGCCGCGACGGCGTGCGCGAACCAGCCGATGGTGCGTTCCAGGCCCTCGTTCCAGTCGGTGCGGGGGCGCCAGCCGAGCCGTTCGCGGGCCAGCGTGGTGTCGGGGCGGCGGCGCCCGGGGTCGTCGACGGGGCGTTCGACGAAGCGGATGCGGGAGCCGGAACCGGTGAGGTCGACGATGCGGCGGGCCAGTTCCAGCATGGTGATCTCGTCGCTGCCGCCGATGTTCACCGGCCCGGTCTCCCGGGACGCGGCGAGGGCGAGGACGCCGTCCACGGTGTCGTCGACGTAGCACAGGGAGCGGGTCTGGCCGCCGTCGCCGGCGACGGTGAGC
>NZ_JAGGOO010000159.1 GCF_018614415.1 Streptomyces sp. ISL-12 | reverse complement strand
GTCGGCGAGTGACGACAACGCCGCAGATGCGCGTGCCAGACCCCGCGTCTGCGGCGTGATCCAAACGACAGGCCCTAGGCTGGAACGGAGCCGGTTAACTTCTGCGAAACAAATGGGTCACGCCCGAGAAATCACCCGTCCCTAGGGTCGTGGACAGCGTGTGCCACCCGCACTGGCCGCACGAACGATCTACCACCCCGGCGGGACGGTCGGGAGTAGGAGGAGCTGGATGTTCCAGAACGCCGACGAGGCCAAGAAGTTCATCGCGGACGAGGACGTCAAGTTCGTCGATGTCCGTTTCTGCGACCTGCCGGGTGTGATGCAGCACTTCACGATCCCGGCCTCGGCCTTCGACCCGGCCGAGGAGCTGGCCTTCGACGGCTCCTCGATCCGCGGCTTCCAGGCCATCCACGAGTCCGACATGGCGCTCCGCGCCGACCTGTCCACCGCGCGGGTCGACCCGTTCCGCCGGGACAAGACGGTCAACATCAACTTCTTCATCCACGACCCGATCACGGGCGAGCAGTACTCCCGTGACCCGCGCAACGTGGCGAAGAAGGCCGAGGCCTACCTCGCCTCCACCGGCATCGCCGACACCGCGTTCTTCGGCCCCGAGGCCGAGTTCTACGTGTTCGACTCCGTCCGCTTCGCCACCAGCGCGAACGAGTCCTTCTACCACATCGACTCCGAGGCCGGCGCCTGGAACACCGGCGCGGTGGAGAACAACCGGGGTTACAAGGTCCGCTACAAGGGCGGCTACTTCCCGGTCCCGCCGGTCGACCACTTCGCCGACCTGCGCGCCGAGATCTCCCTGGAGCTGGAGCGGTCCGGCCTGCAGCTGGAGCGCCAGCACCACGAGGTGGGCACCGCCGGCCAGGCCGAGATCAACTACAAGTTCAACACGCTGCTCGCCGCCGCCGACGACCTCCAGCTCTTCAAGTACATCGTGAAGAACGTGGCCTGGAAGAACGGCAAGACGGCGACCTTCATGCCGAAGCCGATCTTCGGCGACAACGGCTCGGGCATGCACGTCCACCAGTCGCTGTGGAGCAACGGCGACCCGCTGTTCTACGACGAGCAGGGCTACGCCGGCCTGTCCGACATGGCCCGCTACTACATCGGCGGCATCCTCAAGCACGCCCCGTCGCTGCTGGCGTTCACCAACCCGACGGTGAACTCGTACCACCGTCTGGTGCCGGGCTTCGAGGCGCCGATCAACCTGGTGTACTCGCAGCGCAACCGCTCCGCCGCGATGCGCATCCCGATCACCGGCTCCAACCCGAAGGCCAAGCGCGTCGAGTTCCGCGCGCCCGACTCCTCCGGCAACCCGTACCTGGCCTTCTCCGCGCTGCTGCTCGCGGGCCTGGACGGCATCAAGAACAAGATCGAGCCGGCCGAGCCGATCGACAAGGACCTCTACGAGCTGGCTCCCGAGGAGCACGCGAGCGTGGCGCAGGTCCCGACCTCGCTGGGCGCGGTCCTCGACCGCCTGGAGGCCGACCACGAGTTCCTCCTCCAGGGCGACGTCTTCACCTCCGACCTGATCGAGACGTGGATCGACCTCAAGCGCACCACCGAGATCGCCCCGCTCCAGCTGCGTCCGCACCCGCACGAGTTCGAGCTGTACTTCGACGTGTGATCGACGCGTCTTCGTCAGCGCAGCGCAGGGCCGTCCCGTCCGGGGCGGCCCTGCCGCGTTCCCGGGCCGTTCGGCGCCCCGGCTCCGGCTGATCGTTCACCTGTTCGTCACGAAAGGTGGTTTCCGAAGCCGGTCGTCGTTCAGCGCGCCGACGGCCGGGGCGGAGCATGATCGGTGGGTGCGTCCGCGGGGAGCGGTCGCCGCCGACTTCGATCCTGGGGGGCTCGGATGTCCGACGACTCGGCGTCCACGGGCGGCGCGGGAACACGCGCGGCCAGGGGTACGGGCACGGTTCTGGCAGCGCTGCTCGCGGTGGTGGCGGTGCTCCTGGGAGCGAGGGTGGTGACCGGCGAGGTCCCGCGCGCAATGCCGGTGCCCGTCGACCTGGTCCCGGCCGGGGACGTGCCGGGGGGCCACAGCACCGTCTTCGTCTCGGGCGAGTCGGGGTACTCCTGCTTCCGGGCGCCCTCGGTGGTCCGGGCGCAGGACGGCACGCTGCTCGCCTTCGCCGAGGCGCGGGACGACGACTGCGGTGACAGCGGCCGGATGGACATCGTCCTGAAGCGGTCCGCCGACGGCGGCGCGACCTGGAGCGCGCTGTCGGTGGTGACCGGCAGCAGGCAGGAGTCGGGCGGCCTCGCCTTCCCGCACAACGCCACCCCGATCGTGGACCCCGCCGACGGTGACGTCGTCCTGCTCTACACGGAGAACTACCGGCGCGCGTACGTGCGGACGAGCACGGACGGCGGCGTGAGCTGGGGGCCGGCGAAGGAGATCACCGCCTCCGTGTGGAAGCCGGAGTGGGGGACGCTCGGGCAGGGGCAGCTGGGCACCGGCCCCTCGCACGGCATCACGCTGACCCGCGGCGCCGAGGCCGGGCGCATGGTGGCCGGCCTGACCGTCCGGCTCGCCCCCGGCAGGACCAAGGTCGACCCGCTGGGCGGCGCCCTGATCTACAGCGACGACGGGGGCGTCACCTGGCGGGCGGGCGCCTCCTCGCACGGCGCCGAACCCGAGCTGGGTGTCCAGGAGCTGAGCGTCTTCGAACGCTCCGACGGCAGCCTGGTCGCCACGGCCCGCAACGAGGAGGGCACCGACACGGTCCGGGCGGCCTACGCCGTCTCCCGTGACCAGGGCCTGACGTTCGAGGCGGACTTCGCCCCGCTGGAACCCCTGCCGCTGCCCGCCGTCGGCGTACAGGCCTCCACCCTGGCCGTCCGCGCCGAGGACGAAGACGGCTACGACCGGGTGCTGCTGGCCGCGCCCGCCGACACCGGCGCCCGGGAGAACCTGACCATCCGCTCCTCCTTCGACGGCGGCCTCACCTGGCAGACCCCCGAGCAGGGGGCGCTGGTGACGGACGGCATCTCCGCCTACTCCGACATGGTCGAACTGTCGGACGGGCGGTACGGCATCCTCTACGAGGGCGGGAACACCGCGCAGCACGAGTTCATCAAGTGGGCGCCCTTCACCGAGGCGGACCTGGACCAGCCGGACGACGCCCGGTCCCTGACCGGCAACCAGTACACCGGGGCGCTGCCCACCACCTCGCCCAGCCAGCTCCACCTGTTCGCCCCGACCCCCGCCGGTGGCCTCGGCCACTGGTTCGAGGAGGCCGACGGCACGGTCAAACGCGGCACCTGGGGCACCGGCGTCGCCGGGGAGACGGTGGCCTTCCCCTACGGCGACCAGCAGCACGTCCTGGCCCGGGGCACCGACGGCAGCCTCCAGCACCGCTTCTGGGACAGCTCCACGAGCAGCGTGGTCCAGGAGACCTGGCTGCCGGCCGGCACGGTGGCCGGGGCGCCCGCGGCCCTGGTCACCGCCGGTCAGCAGCACGCCTTCGTGCGGGCGGCCGACGGCCGGCTGCTGCACCGCTTCTACGACGCGGCCAGTGGCGAGCTGCGCCGGCAGACCTGGGCGGCGGCCGGTTCCCTGGCCGGGGACCCCGTGGCGGTGACGTACGGCAGCCAGCAGCACGTGTGGGCGGCCGGGGCCGACGGGAGGCTGCACCACTGGTGGTGGACGAAGGGCCCCGGGGTGCGGCACGAGTCCTGGGAGGGCAGCGCCCGCGGCACACCGACGGCGTTCGTCCACAACGGGCAGCAGCACGTCTTCGCGGCGGACGCGGACGGCGCCCTGGCGCACTGGTGGTGGGACGCCGGCACCCAGGTGGTGAAGCGGCAGACCTGGTCCACGCCCGTGCCGCTCGGCGGCCGTCCGGTCGCCTTCGTCCACGGCTCCCAGCAGCACGTCTTCGCCCGGACCGCCGACGACACCCTCGCCCACTGGTGGTGGGACCCCTCCTACAGCGTGCGGTACGCGGTGCTGACGGGGACGGTCCGCTCCGATCCGGTGGCGCACGTGGTCGGCGACGTACAGCACGTGTACGGGACCGCGGCCGACGGGACCCTCTCGCACTGGTGGTGGGAGAGCGCGGCGGGGAACCGGCAGGAGTCCTGGGGCGGCCAGGCGGCGGTCACCCCCGCCTGGTGACCGGGTCGCTGGTGTGTACACGGGAAGTCGGCTTTCCTGGTTTACTGGCGCGGTTGTTCGAACGGAAGAGGGGGAGGGGCATCCGCGATGTCCGAACAGGCCGACGACGAGCGCGAGTTCGACCTTCGGTGGGCGGATGACGCGCCGCACAAGGAGCCGTCCGCACGGGCCCGCATGCTCGCCGCGCGCTGGAAGGAGAACCCGCCCGGACCGGTTCCCTTCCGGGCCGATCCGGAGCCGGCGCGGGGCCGTGGCTCCTCGTGGGTGTCGACCGCCGTGGTGCTCGGCTGTGTGGCCGCGGTCATCCTGCTGCTGGGATACGTCGACTTCCGCGCGCCGTACTGAGGCGCGTGCCGTACCGAGGCGACACGACGACCGGGGCCGGCGCCCTTTCCGCTACTCGGCCTGGGCGACGGCGACCGTAGGCGAGGTCCGGGAGGCGCGGAGGGCGGGCACCATTCCGGCGGCGGCGGTCACCAGGACGAGGGCGGTGAAGACCGCCGCGAGGTGCCCCGCCGGGAGGCTGAACGGGGCGCTCGTCTCGGCGACCCGGACCACCAGCCAGGAGTACGGCACGCCGAGCGCCAGACCGAGGACCCCGCCCAGGACGCCGTAGAGCGCGCATTCCACCGTGACCATGCGGTGCACGGCCGCGCCGCCGAGCCCCAGGGCCCGCAGCAGTCCGAACTCGCGCTTGCGCTCGACGACGGTGAGGCTCGCCGTGGTCGCGACGCCGACGACCGCGACCAGGACGGTCAGGCCCAGGACCATGATCACCGTCGTGGCCATCGTCCGCAGGTCGTCCGACTGCCCGGCCGCCGCGGCCGAGTCCTCGGCGATGACCCGGCCCTCGCCGCGCTGTGGGCCGGTCAGGGTGTCGGTGATGGCCCGCTGGGCGCGTAGCCGCCCCTCGGCGCTGTCCTCCGCGGCGTCGGCGGTGACGGTGGTGGGGGCGGGGTCCGCTCCCATCCGGGTGAGGTCCGCGGCGGGGACGAAGAAGTTCCCGCCGTAGGGGCCGGCTCCGGGCAGCGTCGCCGCCACGGTGAGCCGCACGGGGCGGCCCGCGAACTCCAGCGTCACCCGGTCGCCCGCCCGGACGCCGAGCCGGTGGGCGTGGCCGGCGTCCACGACGACGTGGCCGGGCGCGAGGCGGCCGAGGGAGCCGGTGCGGGCGGTCAGGCTCACACCGGAGCGGACGGCGCCGAGGTCGAGGTCGGAGAGGGTGACGCTGCGGGAGTCCTCGACGGCCTCCGCCGCACGGAACGCGGTCACGCCGGCCAGTTCGGGGTGCGCGGCCAGGTCGGCGGCGAGCGACCGGTCCAGGGTCTCGGTGTCCCTCGGGTACAGGTGGAAGTCGGCGGGTGACTCCACGGCCTGCCGGTAGCGCTCGTAGGCGTTCAGGGAGGCGAGGCAGGTCAGGGTCGAGCCGACCAGGCAGACACCGAGGGCGACCACGACCGACACCGAGGCGGCCCGGCCCGGCGCTCCCCCGACGCCCGCGACCGCGAGCCGGCCGGCCGCGCCGGTGCGGCGCAGGGGCACGGCGACGGCCGCCAGCACCGGCCGGACCAGTACGGGGCCGAGGGCGATCAGCGCCAGGAAGGCCAGGGCGCCCGAGAGGACGACACCGGTCAGCGCCGTGAAGCGGTCGTACTCCGCGTCGCCCGGCTGGGGCAGCCCGTCGTACTGCTGCCAGGCGAGGAGCGCGGCGCCCGCCGCGCACAGCAGGCCCAGCAGGGTCCGGACGGTGCCGCCCGCCGCGCCCTGTTCCGACGCGGCGCTGCGCAGGGCCTGCAACGGGGAGACCCGGGAGGCGCTCAGGGACGGGGCCAGGACCGCGAGGACGGCCAGCAGGCCGGTGCCGAGCACGGTGAGGACGGCCTCCGCCAGCGGTATCCCCGAGGGCGCGGACAGGTCGTGCCCGAACCGTCCGGCGACCGGGGGGACGAGCTGTCCGCAGCCCCAGGCCGCCAGCACACCGGCCGCGCCGGCCAGCAGGCCGACCACCGCCCCCTCGACGACGAGCGCGGCGGCGAGCCGTCGCGGGGTCGCCCCGATGGCGCGCAGCAGCGCCAACTGGCGTACCCGCCGGGCGAAGACGATGCGGAAGGTGGAGGTGGCGACGAGCACGGCCGCGCCGACGGCGACGCCGAGGAAGACGGTGACCAGCTCCAGGGTGTCCTTCGCGTCCGTCACCGCCGCGTCGGCCTCCTCCTGCCGCACCTCGTCCCCGGACCGCACCAGCGCGCCGGGCACCGCCTGTCGCATCCGCTCGGCCGGATCTGCGGACGCGGAGGACGACGCGGGGTCGGTGCGGACGTCGACGCGGGAGTAGCCCGACACCCCGAGCAGTTCCTGGAGTCGGGGACCGGGGGCGTAACCGGTGGGCCCCGCCGCGTTCGTGGCCGTACTGCGGACGATGCCGCTGACCTCGACCGTCACCCGTCGGGTGCCCTCGCCGTCGGACGCGGGCTGGAGCAGGGTGAGCGACGATCCGGGGGCGAGGTCGTAGGCCCGCGCGGCCTCGGTGTCGACGGCGAGCCGGCCCGGCCCGGAGGGGTACGTGCCCTCGGTCAGCCGTACTTCCGTCAGGGAGCCGGTGCCCGGGTCCGCGGACAGTTCGAGGTAGCGTTCGACGGCGCTGCCGTCCAGCGGGGCGCCCCCGTCGAGCCGGCCGACGGCCTCGGCGACCCCGGGCGTCTCGCGGATCGCGCGGAGCCCGGCCTCGCCGATGTCCTCGCCGTCGTCGCCGGGCGTGACCACCAGCGACACCGCCTCGGGCGTGCCGCGGAACCTGTCGACGACGGTCGCGGTGATGATCTGCTGGGCCATGACGGCGCCGAAGACGACGAAGGCCGCGATCAGCAGCGACAGTCCGGTCGCCGCGAACCGTCCGGGCCGCCGCAGCAGTTCCGCCACCTGGGAGCCCAGGACGGTCGCGCGCCACGGGCCCCTCATCGCCGCCTCCCCATGACGTCGGTGGCGAGGGCGGCGAGCCGCCGGGAGGGGGCGGTGCGCTCGTCGCCGCGGACACGTCCGTCCGCGAGGGTCAGCACCCGGTCCGCGTACTGCGCGGCCGACGGGTCGTGGGTGACCATCACGACCGTCTGGCCGAGGTCGTCGACGGACTGGCGCAGCACGGTGAGGACTTCGGCGCCGGTCCGGGAGTCGAGGTTGCCGGTGGGTTCGTCGGCGAAGACCACGGCCGGCCGGGCCACCAGCGCCCGGGCCACGGCGACCCGCTGCTGCTGGCCCCCGGACAGTTCGGACGGGCGGTGCGCCACGCGGTGGGCGATGCCGAGGACTTCGCAGAGGTGGTCCACCAGGGCGCGGTCCGGGCGCCCGCCGGACATGGTGACCGGCAGCACGATGTTCTCGTAGGCGGTCAGCTGCGGCAGCAGGTTGAACGACTGGAAGACGAACCCGATCCGCTCCCGCCGCACCCGGGTCAGCTGCCGGTCGGACAGCCCGGTGATCTCCGTTCCGTCCAGGACGATCCGGCCGGAGGTGACGGTGTCGAGTCCGGCGACGCAGTGCATCAGCGTCGACTTCCCCGACCCGGAGGGGCCGACGACGGCGGTGAACCGGGCGCGCTGGACGGCGACGGACACCCCGTCGAGGGCCCGTACCTCGGCGGTGCCCTGGCGGTAGGTCTTCACCAGGGCGGTGGCGGTGATGACGTCGTCCGGTGTGTCGCCGGGGGCGACGGTGTGGACAGCCATGGGGACGGTTCTCGCGATCCGGGTCAGGAGCCGAGCCGCGGCATGGACAGGGTGACGCCGGCGTTCTCGCAGTGTCCCTGCGCCTTTTCCTGGAGGTCCTTCACGTCCTTCGCGGACGGCACCTCGGAGGACTTCTTGGCGGTCGCGAGCGCCCAGCCCTCGTAGTTGGAGATCTTGGCTCCGAGGTAGCCGTCCTTCATCTGCGCGCGGCGCTCGTCGCCGGTCCGCTCCCACCACTTCTGCGCGTCCGCCGCGGAGCCGGTGGAGATCTGCTTGCCCTCGGTGATGATGCGCTGCGCCAGCTTGCAGTCGGCGACGGACGCCTGGCTGAGCGCGTCCTTCTGCTGCCACCAGTAGCCGGCCCCGGCGACCAGGGCGGCGGCGATCACGGCCGTGGCGGCGCCGATGATCAGGCGGTTGCGCTTGCGGTTGTCCTTGGCGGCGGGGGCGGGGGCGGTGGCGGGCGTGGTGGTCATCGGATCCTCCAGTGGGTGTCTTCTCGGCCGCGTTCGGCGACAGGAAGAAGTCTGGAGTTCGGCGGCCTCGCGGACATCGGCCACGAATCCGAGATCGGAGGGGGTCGATCTGGCCCACCGGGCGGGGTGGTTCCTGCACCCCCGGGGGCAGAACCCCGGGGGTGTTTCTGCACCCTCAGGGGGAGGGACGGACCAGCCCGGACTGGTAGGCGAACGCGACGGCCTGGGCGCGGTCCCGCAGGTGCAGTTTGGCCATGAGGTTGCCCAGGTGCGTCTTCACCGTGGCCTCCGCGACGTACAGGTCCGACGCGATCTCGGCATTGGACAGTCCGCGGGCGACCAGGGTGAGTACGTCCCGTTCGCGTGCGGTGAGCATGTCCAGCCGGTCGGCCTGTTCGTTCACCGGTGCCAGCCGGTCCGAGACCCGGTCGAGGAGCAGCCGGGTGATGCGGGGTGCCACCACCGACTCCCCCGCGGCCAGGACCCGGATGGCGTTCACGACCTCCGTGGCGGGAGCGTTCTTCAGCAGGAAGCCGCCGGCTCCGGCGCGCAGCGCCGCGAAGGCGTCCTCGTCGTTGTCGAAGGTGGTCAGCACCAGCACCCCGGGCGGATCGTCCCTCCGCATCAGCTGCTCGGTGGCCTGGATGCCGTCCATGACGGGCATGCGGATGTCCATGATGACGACGTCCGCCTCGACCTCGCGCAGCAGGTCGAGGGCCTGGGCCCCGTTCTCCGCCTCCCCGACGACCTCTATGTCGTCCTGACCGGCCAGCACCATGGAGAATCCGGCCCGGATCAGCGGCTGGTCGTCCACCACGGCCACCCGGATCGCTCTGTCCGCCTGCGTCATCACTTCGTCCTTGTCGGAATCGAGGCACGTACGTGCCATCCGCTGCCGAGCCGGGGGCCGGCCTCGAAGGTGCCCCCGGCGAGTTCCACCCGCTCCCGCATCCCCACCAGGCCGTTCCCTCCGGAGCCCCCGACGCCGCGGCCGGCGAGGGTGCCCGCTCCGTCGTCGACGACGCTGATCAGCAGGGTGCCCCGCTCCTCGTGGAGCCTGATGTCGACCCCGGCCCCGGCTCCGGCGTGGCGGAGCACGTTGGTGAGGCACTCCTGGACGATGCGGAAGGCCGTCATCTCCTCCGCCGGCGCCAGCCGTCCCTCGCCGACCTCGACCGACACGTCCACGGTCAGTCCGGCGGCCTGTGCGCGTTCGGCGACGACCTTGATCTCGTCGAGGGTGATCAGGCGACGTGGCGGGCCGCTGTCGGCGGAGTCCTGGTTGCCCTCGCGCAGCACCCGGACGATGCGGTGCATGTCGTCGATGGCGTCCCGGCCGGTGGCGGCGATCGTCTTCAGCGCGGACTGGGCCATGTCCGGCGACTTCCGCAGCACGGACTCGGCGCCGTCGGCCTGGAGGATCATCACGGCCAGGCTGTGCGCCACCACGTCGTGCAGCTCGCGGGCGATGTCGGCCCGCTCCCGGGCCGCGGCCAGCCGGACGCGCTGTTCCTGCTCCCGCTGGATGTGCAGGGCGCGGTCCGCCTGGCTCTCGGCGTAGAGCCGCCGGGTGTGCAGGGCGAAGGCGGTGAGCCAGACCGTCAGCGTCAGTCCCCAGAAGGTCAGCAACGTCCCGGAATCGACGAACGGCTTGATGCCGAGGAGCGGCACCTCCATCGTTCCGGCCAGCACGGCCAGCAGCACCGAGCCGCCCGCGAGGTACGGCATCCAGGTGGTCCGGGAGTGGTGGATGACCGACATCAGGGCGAACAGCACGGCCACGTTGTACGCGGCGGGCGACGACGCCAGCGGGGTCTCGGGCCGGTCGTCCAGGACGAACTGGACGACGCTCAGCACCATGACGGCCGCCATCACCGTGCCGGGGTACCGTCTGCGGGCCAGCAGACACAGTCCCATCAGCGAGCCCAGGAGCAGGTCGTAGTCCTCGGTGTACTGACCCGCCGCGATCAGGACCGCCAGCGCCATGGCGATGTCGCTGGCCCGGGCGACGGCGCGGCCCAACCGGCCGGACAGCGTCATCAACGACGACGGGACCGGGACCGTCCTCTCCTCAGTCAACCGTCGTACCTCTCTCTTCCGGCGGGGGCGCGAGCGCGCGGCCCGTCGGCACAAGTGGCGCCGGGCCGCGGGGACTTCACGCCGACTTCGCGATGACTCGCGATGAGGGAGACGCCCTCACGCGCCCATACTGCCTCAGCGCCGGGCGCCCCGTGGAGCGAGGCGCCCGGCGCCGGTACCGGGTTCAGCGGTCGCAGCGCATGAACGCGCGCACCATGCGGCACGTGGTGGCCGACGGCGGGTGGACGCCGATCAGCCGCGCCGTGCTGCGGATCTCCTCGTCGCGGGCCTGGTCGGGCAGGTAGACGCCGGAGTCGAGCAGGGCGATGGCGAGCCGCATCGCCTTGAGCCGGCGGTTGTGCGTGACGTACCACTCGCGCGGGCGGCCCGCCGGGAGCGGGCGCTTCGCCACCGGGGCGCAGGGCAGTTCGAGCGGTACGGGGCGCTTCGCGGTGGACTGGGTGGGCAGGGGCTTGGGCTTCAGTGCGGCAGCGGGCACGGGCATCCTCCTGTCGCGGTCGGGGTCGCGCGGGGACCTCGGCGCCCCCGGCGATTCCCTCGAACACTGCTTCAATTCTACCGCCGGGCACTGACAAAACCCCCTGGCCAGCAGGGCTTTCGGGGGTGCGGGGGCCGGTGAGGCGGAACGGGTTGGCGGGGTGTGCGGGCTACCGTGTCGGCATGGAGATCTGGATCAATCCCGCCTGCTCGAAGTGCCGCAGCGCGATCGGTGTGCTCGACGCCGAGGGGGCCGACTACACCGTCCGCCGTTACCTGGAGGACGTACCGAGCGCGGACGAGATCCGCGACGTCCTCGCCCGCCTCGGCCTCGAACCCTGGGACATCACGCGCACCCAGGAGGCGGCCGCCAAGGAACTCGGGCTCAAGGAGTGGCCCCGGGACGCCGATGCGCGCGAGCGCTGGATCGCGGCGCTCGCCGAGCACCCGAAGCTGATCCAGCGGCCGATCATCACCGCGGACGACGGCACGGCGCTCGTCGCCCGCACCGACGAGGCCGTCCGGGACGCGCTGTCCCGGTAGGCGCCGGCCGGCCCGGCCGTGCCTCCGCGGACACCGGGCCGCCGGACGGGCGAGAAACCGTCGCCCACCCGCACCCGTCCCCGGACCCGCACCCGCGCCCTTCCCCGGTCCCGCACCCGCGCCCTTCCCCGGTCCCGCACCCGC
>NZ_JAGGOO010000015.1 GCF_018614415.1 Streptomyces sp. ISL-12 | reverse complement strand
ATCCGGGCATGGGTCAAGGACTGGAACGAAAACCCCAAGCCGTTCATCTGGACCAAGACAGCCGAAGAGATCCTCGACTCCCTCGCCCGCTTCTGCCGACGGATCTCCGGCGCAGGACACTAGTTCGTCGGACCACCGCCGAGAGAGCGGCCTGACCTGCGCGGACACTGTCGAGGGTTGGTGGGCTGCGCGGGGCCGGTGTGTCGGCGCCGCTCGTTCAGGCGTGCCACGTGTCGGCGCGGCGGGTCGCGAGCGTGGTCTGTCAGCGGCCCCGGTGGGTGTTGAGCCGGGCGGCCTGGCGGGTCAGGTAGTCGCGTTCGGCGAGGTTGGACGCCTTGTGGGCCGCCTCGGCGTACAGCCGGGCCGCCGTCGCCGGCTCGCCGCCGCGTTCGTGGAGGTAGGCCGCCGCCGCGGTGTGGCGGGGCAGGGCGGGATCCAGCTCGGCGAGTGCGGCCAGACCGGCGCGTGGTCCGTCGGCCTCGCCGACGGCGACCGCGCGGTTGAGCCGGACGACGGGGCTGTCGGTCAGGCGCGTGAGCTCGTCGTACCACTCGACGATCTGCGTCCAGTCGGTCTCCTCGGCGGTGGGCGCGTCGGCGTGGAGGGCGGCGATGGCGGCCTGGGCCTGGAACTCGCCGAGCCGGTCGCGGGCGAGGGCCGCCTGGAGGATGCCGATGCCCTCGGCGATCGACGCGGTGTCCCACCGGCCGCGATCCTGCTCGGCGAGCGGTACCAGGCTGCCGTCGGACGTGGTCCGGCTGGCGCGCCGGGCGTGGTGGAGCAGCATGAGGGCGAGCAGCCCGGACACTTCGGGGTGGTCGATGCGGGCGACGAGCTGCCTGGCGAGCCGGATGGCTTCGGCGGCGAGGTCGATGTCACCGGAGTAGCCCTCGTTGAAGACCAGGTAGAGGACGCGCAGGACGGTGGCGACGTCGCCGGGCTGGTCGAACCGGACGCCGGCCACGGTGCGCTTGGCCCGGCTGACGCGCTGCGCCATGGTCGCCTCGGGTACCAGGTAGGCCTGGGCGATCTGGCGGGTGGTGAGGCCACCGACGGCGCGCAGGGTGAGCGCGGTCGCGGACGACGGGGACAACGAGGGGTGGGCGCACAGGAAGTAGAGCTGGAGCGTGTCGTCCACCGCGGGCGCGGGCCCGGACGCCGGTTCCTGCTCGGCGACGTCCTCGCGCCGGCGACGGGCGGTGTCCGACCGGGCCTGGTCGAGGAACTTGCGCCAGGCCACGGTGACCAACCAGCCCTTGGGGTCCCGGGGAGGGTCGTCCGGCCAGCGGCGGATCGCGTCGATGAGCGCGTCCTGTACCGCGTCCTCGGCCGCCGCGAAGTCGGCTCCGCAGCGGACGAGGACGCCGAGGACGTTCGGCGTGAGGCGCCGGAGCAGGGCCTCGTCCATCGGTGGGGTCACTCCGTGATGGTGGGCGGTGCGGTCAGGAACGGGCGCAGCTCCAGCCACTCGTGGATCGGCTTGCCGCCCGCGCCGGGGGCGGCCGACAGTTCTCCGGCCAGTTCGACGGCGCGCTCGTAGCTGTCGACGTCGATCACCATCCAGCCGGCGACGAGGTCCTTGGTCTCGGCGAACGGGCCGTCGGTGACCGGCGGGCGCCCCTCACCGTCGTAGCGCACCCACGTCCCCTCGGGGGCGAGCGCCTGCCCGTCGACGAACTCGCCGGTCTTCTCCAGCCGGTCCGCGAAGTCCTGCATGTAGCGCATGTGCGCCGAGATCTCCTCCGGCGTCCACCGGTCCATGGGGACGTCGTTGACCGCCGCCGGGGCGCCGCGGTAGTGCTTCAGGAGCAGGTACTTGGCCATCGTGTCTCTCCTCGGTGCCGACGCGGCCCCTTGTGGTCGCGTTCGATACGGGGACGGAGCCGGTCACGCGTTCTCGACATCGTCGACATCGTCGGCCGATATTTTTTCTTCCGGGTGCTCGTGGATGCGCCCAGTACGGCCGGTACGCGGTACGAGTAGCCGGTTCCGCCCTCTTCCGCACGCGTGAGGAGCAGCAGAGGCCCCCGGCCGTGCCGGGCAGCTCAGTCGCGGGAGTTGCCGAACAGGATGCGGTAAGCGACCAGGAGGACGAACGAGCCGCCGATGGCCGCCGCCCAGGTGGCCCCGTCGTAGAAGTCCTTCGTGATCGGGTGGTCCAGCCAGCGGGCCGATATCCAGCCGCCGATGAAGGCGCCGGCGATGCCGATGAGGGTCGTGCCGATGAGGCCGCCCGGGTCCCGGCCCGGCAACAGGACCTTGGCGATGGCTCCGGCCAGCAGTCCCAGGATGATCCAACTGATGACGGTCATGCCTTGAACCTGCCCTCTCTCGCTGTGCCCGGCCTACGAGCGCACTGTGATCGGCATTGCTTCTGCCACGCTTTGCGCGGCGGTGCGGCCGCTCCTGCTCTCTCATGGACTGAAGACGCAACGGTTATGGCGGTGGTTGCAGGGAGCGGTGGGACACGGCTCAGGTCGGGTGCGGGTTCGCGTGTGCGACGGCTGCCGCGCCGGTCAGGGGCGCAGCATCGGCGTGATCAGCGGGCCGCGAACGGCTGGTCGGTCCGGACGATGTCGCGGCCCAGCGGGAGCAGGGAGACCGGGATCAGCTTGAAGTTGGCTATGCCGAGCGGGATGCCGATGATCGTCACGCACAGCACGATGCCGGTGACGATGTGGCCGAGGGCCAGCCACCAGCCCGCGAGGAGCAGCCACAGCACGTTGCCGACACAGGAGGCCGCGCCCGCGTCCCGGCGCTCGACCGTGGTGTACCCGAAGGGCCACAGCGCGTAGATCCCGATGCGGAACGCCGCGATGCCGAACGGGATGCCGATGATCGTGACGCAGAGCAGCACGCCCGCGAGCAGGTAGCCGAGGAACAGCCAGAAGCCGCTCAGGACGAGCCAGATGAGGTTGAGGATGGTCTTCACTGCCTGCGACCTGCCATCTTCTCGAGTCGGGCGATGCGTTCCGCCATGGGCGGGTGGGTGGAGAACATCTTCGAGAGGCCCTGCCCCGGGCGGAAGGGGTTGGCGATCATCATGTGGCTGGCCGTCTCGATACGGGGCTCCGCGGGCAGCGGAAGCTGCTTGGTACCCGCGTCCAGCTTGCGCAGGGCGCTGGCGAGGGCGAGTGGGTCGCCGGTGAGCTGGGATCCGGACGCGTCGGCCTCGTACTCGCGGGAGCGGCTGATGGCCAGCTGGATCAGGCTGGCGGCCAGCGGGCCGAGCAGCATGATCAGGAGCATGCCGAAGAGGCCGGGGCCGTCGTCGTCGTCGGAGCGGCCGATGGGGATCAGCCAGGCGAAGTTGACCAGGAACATGATCACCGAGGCGAGGGCGCCGGCGACCGAGGAGATGAGGATGTCCCGGTTGTAGACGTGGCTCAGCTCGTGGCCGATGACGCCGCGCAGCTCGCGTTCGTCGAGCAGGCGCAGGATGCCGTCGGTGCAGCAGACCGCCGCGTTGCGCGGATTGCGGCCGGTCGCGAAGGCGTTGGGGGCCTCCGTCGGGGAGATGTACAGGCGCGGCATGGGCTGGCGGGCCTGGGTGGAGAGTTCACGGACCATGCGGTACAGCCCCGGGGCCTCGAACTCGCTCACCGGGCGGGCGCGCATCGCGCGTAGAGCCAGCTTGTCGCTGTTCCAGTACGCGTACGCGTTGGTGCCCAGGGCTACGAGGACGGCGACGACGAGCCCGGCTCGGCCGAAGAAGCTGCCGATGACGATGATGAGCGCGGACAGTCCCCCGAGGAGTACTGCGGTCCTGAGCCCGTTGTGCCGGCGGTGCACGGTACGCCCTCCAAGTGGTGCAGCAGGGGAACCCTATGTTTGAACCCTTTGCTTGCTGGTCTCGCTCGCTGTGGTCGCTTCCCGGTCTGTCGATGCCACCGGTGTGTGGTGACACGTCCAGTGGACCCTTCCGTACTGGTCAACGCGAGGCGACGGCCACCAGTTCCCCGGTGGACGCGCAGGCGGGCGTGGGCCGTCCGGGTGACGGGGGCGGTGTACGGGGGTGGGGCGGGGTTCAGAAGAGCCCGGTGTCGGCGAAGCGGAGGATCAGCTGGGGCGCGCCGGAGAGGGCGGCGGCCAGGACCGCGGTCACCGCGAGCGCGGCGGTGAGCGGGGCCGGCACGAGGTGCTCGCGGGGTTCGCCCGCCGGGGCGCGGAACAGCAGGGCCGTCCACCGGAGGTAGTAGTACAGCGCGATGACGACGTTCACGGCCATGACCACGGCGAGCCAGCCGAGGCCGGCGTCGACCGCCGCGGAGAAGACGGTGACCTTGGCGAACAGACCGATGATGCCCGGCGGCAGCCCGGCGAGGCAGAGCAGGAAGAAGGCCAGGAGGAGGGCGGTGAGGGGGTTGGACGCGTACAGGCCGCGGTAGTCGGTCAGGCGGTTGCGGGACTTCGTACGGCCCACCAGGGCGGCGACCGCGAAGGCGCCCAGGTTCACGGCGCCGTACATGAGGGCGTAGGCGAGGGTGGAGCCGATCGAGCGCTCGGGGTCGTCGGAGTACGCGGCGGCGGCGATCGGCACCAGGAGGTAGCCGGCCTGTCCGACCGACGACCAGGCGAGCAGGCGTACGGCGCTGTACGCGCGCGTGCCGTGCTGCCGCAGGGCGCCGGCGTTGCCGACGGTCATGGTGAGGGCGGCGAGCGCGGCCAGCGCCGGGCCCCAGACGTCGGCGTACGACGGGAGGGCGACGACGGTGACCAGGATGAGGCCGGAGAAGCCGACCGCCTTGCCGACGACGGACAGGTAGGCGGCGATCGGCAGGGGCGCGCCGACGTAGGTGTCGGGCACCCAGAAGTGGAAGGGCACGGCGGCCGTCTTGAAGGCGAAGCCGACGAGGGTGAGGACGACGCCGGTGTGGGCGAGGGTGGTGAGCTGTCCGTCGACGTCCTGGACGCGGCCGGCGATCTCGGTGAGGTGGATGGTGCCGGTGGCCGCGTAGACGAAACTGACGCCCAGGAGGCTGACGGCGGTCGCGGTCACCGAGGAGAGGAAGAACTTCAGGGCGGCCTCGGAGGAACGCCGATCACCGTGCCTCAGGCCCACCAGGGCGAAGGCGGGCAGGGAGGCGACCTCCAGGGCGACGATGAGGGTGGCCAGGTCGCGGGAGGCGGGCAGCAGCGCGGCGCCGGCCGCGGACGACAGCAGCAGGAACCAGTACTCGCCCTCGGGCAGGCCCCGGTCGGCGTCCTTCAGGGTGGTGACCGACAGCAGGGCGGCCACGAGGGCGCCGCCGAGCACCAGGAGCTGGACGGCGAGGGTGAACGGGTCGGCGACGTAGCTGCACGCGCGCGTGGCGCCGGTCAGGCAGAAGGTGGCGCGGTCGCCGTCCAGCAGGGGCAGCAGCAGGAGCAGCGAGCCGGCCAGGCCGGCGACGGACGCCCAGCCGAGCAGGGTTTTGCGCCGCTCGGCGACGAAGAGGTCGGCGACCAGGACGGCGAGTCCGACGACCGCCACGACGGTGGGCGGCGCGACGGCGAGCCAGTCGACGGACTGGACCAGGTTCTGGGCCAGTGGCTGGGCGGCCAGGGCGCTCATCGGGTGCCTCCTGCGAGGAGCTGCTGCACGGCCGGGTCGGTCAGGCCGAGGAGGGCCCTCGGCCACAGTCCGGCGACGACGGTGAGGGCGACGAGCGGGGTCCAGGCCGCGAACTCGTAGCGGCGTACGTCGGGGAGCGCGGGGGCGTCCGGCGCGGTGGCGCCCATGCAGACGCGGCGGACCACGATCAGCATGTACGCGGCGGTCAGCAGCGTGCCGAACGCGGCGACGGACATGAAGGTGAGGAAGGCCGGGCGGCTGAGGCCGCTCGCGGGGTCGAACGCTCCGAACAAGGCGAGCATCTCGCCCCAGAACCCGGCCAGTCCCGGCAGGCCGAGGGAGGCGACGGCGGCGAAGGCGAGCAGACCGCCGAGGCGGGGCGCCCTGCCGTAGAGCGCGGCGCCGGTCTCCTGCGCGAGGGTGTCGAGGTCGGTGGAGCCCGTGCGGTCCTTCAGGGCGCCGACCAGGAAGAAGAGCAGGCCGGTGATGAGGCCGTGGGCGATGTTGGCGAACAGGGCGCCGTTGACGCCGGTCGGGGTCATGGTGGCGATGCCGAGCAGGACGAAGCCCATGTGGCCGACGGAGGAGTACGCGATGAGCCGCTTGAGGTCGCCCTTGGCGCCGCGCCGGGCGAGGGCCAGGCAGGCCAGGGAGCCGTAGACGATGCCGACGACGGCGAAGGCGGCGAGGTAGGGCGCGAAGACGCGGAAGCCGTCCGGGGCGATCGGGAGGACGATGCGGACGAACCCGTACGTACCCATCTTCAGCAGGACACCGGCCAGCAGGACCGAGCCGACGGTCGGCGCGGCGGTGTGGGCGTCGGGCAGCCAGCTGTGCAGCGGCCACATCGGGGTCTTGACCGCGAGCCCGATCCCGATTGCCAGTACGGCGATGACCTGCACGGATGTGGTCAACGACCGGCCGTTGTCAGTGGCCAGTGCCATCATGTCGAACGTGCCGGCCGTGACTCCGGTCAGGAGCAGGCCGAGCAGCATGACCACGGAGCCGAGGAGCGTGTACAGGATGAACTTCCAGGCGGCCTCGGCCCGGCCCTCGCCGCCCCAGCGGGCGATGAGGAAGTACATCGGGACGAGGACCATCTCGAAGGCGAGGAAGAACAGCAGGAGGTCGAGGACGGCGAAGCTGGCGAGCGTGCCGGACTCCAGGACGAGCAGCAGCGCGACGAACGCCTTCGGGGTGGGCCCGGAAGGCATCTTGAAGTACGAGTAGAGCGCGCAGAGGAAGGTCAGCAGCGCGGTCAGAACCAGGAGGGGGAGGGAGATGCCGTCGATGCCGAGGTGGATGCGCACGTCGAGTGCGGGGATCCAGCTGATGTCGGTCGTGGCCTGCATCTTCGACGGCTGGTCGTGGTCGAAACCGAGCGCGAGGACGATCGCGGCGATGAGGACGGCACCGGTCACGGTGACGCCGTGCCGCAGCACGGCCTGCTCGGGCGACTTCCCCTTCAGTCCGGGCGGCGCGGGCAGCAGAGCGGTGGCGGCCCCGAGAAGCGGGCCGGCCACGATCAATGCCAGAAGGAACTGCATCACGGACTCGTTGATATCGATCACGCCTGCTCACGCTCCCGTGGCGACGAGGACGGCGGCGACCGCGAGGACGACGGTGCCGGCGAGCAGCGCGCTCACATAGGTCTGCACATTGCCGGTCTGGGCACGGCGTACGGCGGCCCCGAGCCAGCGGGGCAGGGCGCCCGCCCCGCGTACGTAGGTCTCGACGACCTCGCGGTCCAGGAACCGGACGAGGCTCGCTCCGGCCCGCACCGGGCGGACGAAGAGCGCGGTGTACACGGCGTCCAGGTGGAAGCCGACGGCCGCGTGCCGGTGCAGCGGGCCGAGGAGGAGCCGTCCGGGGTCGGCGGGGTCCGGCGCGTGGGCCACGCTGCCGTAGGCGGGCTCGTGCCCGGCGATGGCCTCGGCCTCCACGACGCCGGCGTCGCGCTCCGGGTGGGCGGCGACGGCGCCCAGGGGGACGCGGGCGGCGAGCGCGGTGGTGTGCCGCCAGGCTCCGTAGGTGACGATGCCGCCGACCAGGGCCACGCCCGTGCCGAGCACGGAGGTGGTGAGGGTCGGGGTGAGGTCACGGCCGTCGAACCAGTCGGGGAGCACGCGGTAGGCGAGTCCGCCGAAGGCGAGTGACGGGATCGCCAGCACCCACAGCACGGCGTTCATGGCAAGCGGCTGCTTGCCGTGGTCGGGAGCGTCGGTGCCGTGGCCGCGGAAGGCCAGCAGCCACAGGCGCGTCGCGTACGCGGCGGTGAGCAGGGCCGTGAGCAGACCGGCGACGAGCACGGTCCAGCCGGCGGCGGCCGGGGTGTGCTCGGTGTGGCCGCCGACGACGTGTTCCGCGGCGCCCAGGACGGACTCCTTGGAGAAGAAGCCGCTGAAGGGAGGGATCGCGGCGAGGGCGAGCAGCGCCACGGTCATCGTCCAGTAGGCGTCGGGGACACGGTCGCGCAGGCCCCGCATACGGGACATGGCGGCGAGCGAGTTGGTGCCGGCCGCGTGGATGAGCACGCCGGCCGCGAGGAACAGCAGCGCCTTGAAGGCGCCGTGGGACAGGAGGTGGAAGACGGCGGCATCGCGGTCGGCGACGGCGAGGGCGCCGGTCAGGTAGCCGAGCTGGCCGATCGTCGAGTAGGCGAGGACGCGCTTGATGTCGTCCTGGGCGAGCGCGGCGAGCGCGGAGCCGGTCATCGTGGCCGCGGCCATGACGGCCAGGACGACCATGGCGGCCTGGGAGGCCTCGAAGACCGGAAGGAGCCGGGCGGTGAAGTAGACACCGGCGGCGACCATCGTCGCCGCGTGGATCAGCGCGGAGACGGGCGTGGGGCCCGCCATCGCGTCGGGGAGCCAGGTGTGCAGCGGGAACTGCGCCGACTTGCCCGCCACGCCGGCCAGGAGCAACAGAGCGACCAGGGTGGGGTGGTCCAGGCCGCCGTCGCTCGCGACCGCGCCGAGGATCTTGGTGATCCGGAAGGAACCGGCATCACCGGCGAGCGCGAACAGACCGATCAGGAAAGGGACGTCACCGAGCTTGGTCACCAGGAACGCCTTGAGGGAGGCGGCGCGGGCCTCCGGCGTCTCCCAGTAGTGGCCGACCAGGAAGTAGGAGCAGATGCCCATGATCTCCCAGCCGACCAGCAGCACCATCAGGTCGCCGGAGTAGACGACGAGGAGCATGGCGGAGGTGAAGAGAGAGACGAGAGCGGCGTACGAGGGGTAGCGCGGGTCGTCGCGCAGGTAGCCCGTCGAGTAGAGCTGCACGCAGGTGGCGACCAGGCCGACCAGGACGGCGACGAGGGCGGCGAAGCCGTCGATGTGCAGGGCCAGTTCGACGGGGACCGAGCCGGTGGGGGTCAGCTCGGTGGCGGCGTCGACCGCCCGGCCGCCGGCCTGGCGGGCGGCGACGACCACGGCGAGGACGAACGCGGCGAGCGTCGGCAGGACGGCGAGCGGGCGGACGAAGGCGGGTGCGGTGCGGCCCAGCAGCAGGCCGGCGGCGGCGCCGAGGAAAGGAAGGAGGGGGACGAGGACGGCGAGGGTGGTCGTGGTCACGCGCTGGCCTCAGCCTTCTCGGCGGCCGTTCCGGTCGCGGGGGCGTCGGGGTTGTCGGGGTTGTCGAGGTCGGGGCCGTCGTCCGGTTCGTGGCCCTCGGCGGTGTCGCGGAGGCGGTCGATGTCCGCGGTGCCGCGGTTGCGGTGGACGGCGAGGACGATCGCCAGGCCGATGCCGATCTCGGCGGCGGCGATGGCGATGGTGAACAGGGTCAGGGCCTGCCCGGAGTGCAGGGTCTCCTCGGCGGCCCGGCTGAGCCAGACGTCGAAGGCGACCAGGTTGAGGTTGACCGCGTTGAGCATCAGCTCGACCGACATCAGGACGAGGATCGCGTTGCGGCGGGCGAGGACGCCGTAGAGGCCCGTGCAGAGGAGGAGGGCGGCGAGGACGGCGGGGTAGGCGAGGTGCATCAGCGGGCACCGCCCTTGCCGGACCTCGGCTGGTCGGCGGCCTGCGCGTCGGCCTTGGTCTTGGCCTTGCGGGACAGGACGATCGCGCCGACGAGAGCGGCGAGGAGGAGGACGGAGAGGGCCTCGAAGGGGAGGACCCAGTGCTGGAAGAGGCTCGCTCCGGTGACGGCGGTGGATCCGGCGGCCGGACCGTCGAGGTCGATCCAGGTGGTCCGGAACGCGTCGACGACCACCCAGACGAGGGCCGCCGCGGCGGCGACGGCCACGGCGAGGGCGGCCCAGCGGTTGCCGGAGTCGGCGTCCGGGGAGCGGCCGATGGGGGCCCTGGTGAGCATCAGGCCGAACAGAAGGAGGACGACGACGGAACCGACGTAGATGAGGACCTGTACCCAGGCGATGAACTCGGCGGTGAGCAGGAGGTACTCGACGGCGAGACCGCCGAGGGCCACCACCAGCCACAGAGCGGCGTGGACGAGCTGCCGGGTGGTCACGGTGACGAGGGCGGCGCCGAAGGTGACCAGGCCGACGAGGAGGAAGGCGATTTCGACTCCGGTCGGGGAGAGGAAGCCGTGGGTTTCGGCTGCGAGGCTCATGCGTCACCCTCCCCCGGTTCGGCCTGCCGTGGTTCGGCCTGGGCTGCAGCCAGCTTGTCGGCGGTCTTGCGGGCGGCGGCGAGTTCCTTCGGCTCCTCCGCGCCGGGGTCGAGGGCCGGCGGTGCCGGGACGGTCCACATCCACTCGCGGAGCTTGTCGCGTTCGTGGGTAAGGTCGCGGATGTCGGTCTCGGCGTACTCGAACTCCGGGGACCAGAAGAGGGCGTCGAACGGACAGACCTCGATGCAGATACCGCAGTACATGCACAGGGAGAAGTCGATGGCGAAGCGGTCCAGGACGTTGCGGCTGCGTTCGCGGCCACCGGGGGTCGCGGCGGGGACCGTCTCCTTGTGGGAGTCGATGTAGATGCACCAGTCCGGGCACTCGCGGGCGCACAGCATGCAGACCGTGCAGTTCTCCTCGAACAGGCCGATGACTCCACGGCTGCGGGGCGGGAGGTCGGGCTGGACGTCCGGGTACTGCTCGGTGACGGTCTTCTTCGTCATCGTGCGCAGGGTGACGGCCAGGCCCTTGGCCAGGCCACTTCCTGGGATGGGGGCCATGGTTACTGGATCACCACCTTGACGATGCCGGTGAGGGCGATCTGGGCGAGGGCGAGAGGGACGAGGAGGGTCCAGGAGAGCTTCTGGAGCTGGTCCTCGCGCAGACGGGGGTACGTCACGCGGAGCCAGATCACGACGAAGGCGAGAACGGCGGT
This sequence comes from Streptomyces sp. ISL-12, assembly GCF_018614415.1. GTDB lineage: Bacteria > Actinomycetota > Actinomycetes > Streptomycetales > Streptomycetaceae > Streptomyces. The sequence continues at coordinate 103,682 of NZ_JAGGOO010000015.1, read as the reverse complement.
CTTCAGCAGGGTCCACACCCAGCCGAGGCCGTCGGCACCCCAGGGGCCGTGCCAGCCGCCCAGGAAGAGGACGGTGGTCAGGCCGCACAGGACGACGATCCCGGCGTACTCGGCGAGGAGGAAGAGCGCGAAGCGCAGGCCCGTGTACTCGGTGTACGCGCCGAAGATGATCTCGGAGTCGGCGACGGGCATGTCGAAGGGCGGGCGCTGGAGTTCGGCGAGGCCGGCGATGAAGAAGACGATCGCGCCGACGATCTGCCAGGGCAGCCACCACCACTCGAAGGCGTCGAGGATGCCGGGCAGCGAGACCGTGCCGGCGGCCATCGCGACCGAGGCGGCGGCGAGCAGCATGGGGAGTTCGTAGGCGAGGAGCTGGGCGGCGGTGCGGAGGCCCCCGAGGAGGGAGAACTTGTTGGCGGAGGCCCAGCCGGCCATGAGCGATCCGAGGACTCCGACGCCCATGACGGCGAGGACGAAGAAGACACCGGCGTCGACGACCTGGCCGACCGCGCCCTCGCCGGGGCCGACGGGGATGGCCAGGAGGACGAGGAGGTACGGAAGGAGGGCGACGGCGGGGGCGAGCTGGAAGATACGGCGGTCCGCGCCCGCGGGGACCACGTCCTCCTTCTGCGCGAACTTCACGCCGTCCGCGACGAGCTGGGCCCAGCCGTGGAAGCCGCCGGCGTACATCGGGCCCAGGCGGCCCTGCATGTGGGCCATCACCTTGTGCTCGGTCTGGCCGACGATCAGGGGGAACGCCAGGAAGACGACGAAGACGATCAGAAGGCGCAGGATGACGTCGAGCGCGTCGTTCACTGCGGGCCTCCTTGCGGGTCTTCGCGGGTCTCCGGGGTCTCGCGGGTATCGGAGTTCTCGCTGGTCTCGGAGGTCTCGCGGGCCTCGGAGGTCTCAGAGGTCTCGCGGGCCTCGGAGGTCTCAGAGTTCTCGCTGGTCTCGGAGGTCTCAGAGATCTCGCGGGCCTCGGAGGTCTCAGAGATCTCGGGCTTGTCAGGGGTGTCGGGGGCGGAGGGTTTCTCGGGGTTGTCGGCGGTCTCCGTGGTGCCGAGGTTCTCCGGGCTGTCCGCGGGAGTGGTGGCTGCGGATTCCTCGTCGCGTTCGGCCGCGGGCTCGTCGAAGGCCGGGCGGGCGTGGTGCCACGGAGCGTCCGGGCTTCGCGGCGCGGCGGGAGCGGTCTGGGACGCGTCGGGCACACCGTCACCCGCGGTCGCCCGCTGACTGGCGGAGCCCTCCGCCGCGCTCCGCGCCCGTCGGGGGGCCGCAGCACCGCCGGTCTCCGACCGCTGCGAGGCCGAACCCTCACTCACGCTCCGCGACCGCCTCCTGGCCGGTGCCGATGGCGCCGTCGGAGCCTCGGCGGACGGAGCCGCTTGGCCGGCGGAGCCCTCCGCAGCCGAGCGCGAACGCCGGGGCGCCGGCGAAGTCCCGGCGGCCGGTGCCGCCTGACGGGCGGTGTCCTCCGCCTGACGGGTGGTGGCGCCCTGCCGAGGGGATTCCTCCTGACGGGGAGCGTCCACCTGACGGGTGGATTCCACCTGGCGAGGAGCGTCCACCTGACGGGAAGAGCTCACCGCCTGACTCGCCGACCCCTCCGTCACCGAACGCGTCCGGCGGACGGGGCGGTCGCCCGTCGCGCGAGCCGGGCGGGCGTCGGTGCCGGTGCCGGTCGCGCGGCCGGCACCGCGAGTCGGGCGGGCCGGGGCGGCAGGGAGCCGGCCCTTGAGAGGGCCCCACTCGTTCGGGTCGGGGACGCCCGGCGGAAGCATCTGCCGGCGCCGGGGGCCGGCGTGGCCGCCGCCCGTCGAGGACTCCCCCGGCTCCTTCGCGCCCGGCCACGCCTTGGCGACCCGGGCGGCGAGGACGAAGTCCTTGCGCAGGGGATTGCCCTCGAAACTCTCCGGCAGGAGCAGGTGGTCCAGCCCCGGGTGACCGTCGAAGACGACGCCGAACATCTCGTGGGTCTCGCGCTCGTGCCACGCCGCCCCCGCGTACACACCCACCGCGGTGGGCAGTACCGGGGACTCGTGCGGAACCGTCGTCCGCAGCAGCAGGCGCCGTACCGGCGTCAGCGCGACCACGTGCGCCGCGACGCGGAAGCCCGTGCCCGGTTCGTCGACCGCGCTCAGCCAGTCGAAGTACGTGCAGCCCAAGCGGTCGCGTGCGGTCTCCAGGGCGGAGATCCAGTCCGCCGGGGGGACGTCCACCGTCAGGACCTCGTACGACTCCTCGGCGGTGGCCTCAGGGCCGAAGAGTTCCCCGGTGTCGCCGGGCAGCCAGCCGACCGTGCTCATCGGTCCTCCCCCGGCTCCGGCTCCGGCGCCGCGGCCGGGGCGGGCGGCCGCACCAGGTCGCTCTGCAACGCGTCCGCCGACGGCCGCCGCGAGGTGCCGTACCGCTCCCCCAGCGACTCCCGCGCGATCTTCTCCTGGAGCTTGAGGATTCCCTGGAGCAGCGCCTCGGGGCGCGGCGGGCAGCCGGGGACGTAGACGTCGACCGGGATGATCTGGTCGACGCCCTTCGTCACGGAGTACGAGTCCCAGTACGGGCCGCCGCAGTTGCTGCACGCGCCGAAGGAGATGACGTACTTCGGTTCCGGCATCTGTTCGTACAGCCGCTTGACCGCCGGGGCCATCTTGTCGGTGACCGTGCCGGAGACCACCATCAGGTCGGCCTGGCGCGGTCCCGGCGCGAACGGGATGACACCGAGGCGGATGAAGTCGTGGCGGGCCATCGACGCGGCGATGAACTCGATCGCGCAGCAGGCGAGCCCGAAGTTGAAGACCCAGAGCGAGTAACGGCGGCCCCAGTTGAGGACGACCTTCATCGGCTCGGGGGCGAGGCGCGAGAGGGCGCCCAGCCGCTTCGGCTCCGGCAGCAGCACGGGTTCGGACGGTTGGGACGGCGTCACGTCCATGCCAGGACGCCCTTCTTGTATGCGTACAGCAGGCCCACGGCGAGGAAGCCGAGGAAGATGAACATCTCCACGAGCGTCGTCGCACCGTAACCGGGTGCGGCGAAGACCGTCGCCCAGGGGAAGAGGAAGATCGAGTCGACCGCGAAGATCACGTACAGGAACGCGTAGACGTAGTAGCGGACCTGGGTGTGGGCCCAGCCCTCGCCGACGGGGTCGACCCCGCACTCGTAGGTGAGGAGTTTCTCGGGCGTGGGGACCACCGGGCGCAGCAGGCGGCCGGCGCCGAACGCCACGGCCACGAAGAGCACGCCGACGACGGCGAGCAGTCCGACGACCGAGTACGACTGGAAGTAGTCCGACGCCACGACAATGGTCGCGTCGGCCCGGGTCGCACCACCGATGGTCGGTTCCGGCACGTCCGTCCCTCGCTCCCTCTCCGACCCTGTCCGTCCCTGTCCACTACTGAGACCACTGCGAGTCTAGGGCCTGCTAAAGACAGCGTAAGCAGGGTGGGGTTTTCCTCAGTGGTTCCGGGCGGTTCACCTCATGGCGCCGGGCCCCGGCGCGCGGCACGCTGATCCGTATGACCGAAAGCCTCTCGTCAACGCCGCCCGACGACCGTCCACCGCCGGCCCGTTTCGCCTACGACCGGCACACCTGGAAGGAGATCGCCCATCTGCTGGCGAACCTCCCGGTGGCGCTGCTCGGGTTCGTCTACGTCGTGACGGTCCTGCCACTGGGTTTCGGGCTGACGGTCACGGTGATCGGGCTCCCGCTGCTGGCGGCCGGGCTGATGGGCGCGCGCCTGTTGGGCAGACTGGAGCGGGCACGCGCCCGGGCGCTGCTGGGGGTACGGGTGGACGAGCCGAGCCGGCTGCCGTCGCGCGGCAGAGGCGGATTCTTCCAGCATCTGTGGTCAGCGCTGAAGGACCCGGTGGGCTGGCGCACGGTTCTGTACGCGTTCATACGGCTGCCTTGGGGCATCCTCACCTTCGTCACCACGCTGACCTCGCTGTTCGTGCTGTGGCCGGTGCTGCCCTTCATCGCCCGGGGGCTGGGCAACGCCGACCGGGCGATGGTGCGCGCGTTGCTCTCCCCCTCGGACGAGCTGGAACGGCGAATCGCCGAGCTGGAGTCGGACCGTGGCGTGGTGGTCGACACGGCCGCCGCCGACCTGCGGCGGATCGAGCGCGACCTGCACGACGGCGCGCAGGCCCGCTTGGTCAACCTGGCCATGGGACTGGGCCTGGCCAAGGAGAAGCTGCTGGAGGGGCAGGCCGACGAACACGTCGCGGCGATGGTCGACGAGGCGCACGGCGAGGTGAAACTGGCCTTGCGGGAGCTGCGGGACCTGGCCCGCGGCATCCACCCCGCCGTCCTGACCGACCGCGGCCTGGACGCGGCCCTGTCCTCGGTCGCCTCCCGCTGCACCGTGCCGGTGCGGGTGACGGTCGACCTGACGGAGCGGCCGGCGGCGGCTATAGAGGGGATCGCGTACTTCACCGTCTCGGAGCTGCTGCAGAACATCAGCAAGCACAGCGGGGCGCGTTCGGCCGCGGTGGAGGTCTGGCGCGCGGAGACCCGGCTGCTCATACAGGTGTGGGACGACGGCCGCGGGGGCGCGCACCTGGACGGCGGTACGGGGATGAAGGGGCTCGCGGACCGGCTGGGTGCCGTCGACGGCCTGTTCGTCGTCGACTCCCCGGAGGGCGGCCCGACGACCGTCACGGCCGAGCTGCCGTGGCGCGACCGCACGGACATACCCGCCGGGAAGTAGACGGACATACCCGCCGGGAAGCAGCGAGGAAGTAGCGGGCACGAGCCACCGCGCACCCCGAGCGCTCACCTTGCCGTGATGCCTGCCCGGATGCGTCCCGGCGTCCCGAGGTGGGGAAAACCCCCGGTCCAACAGACCGACGGGCTCCATGTCCCGCGGTCCCGTGACCGAGGAGGGTGGAGGTACGACGGCACAGCCGTAGGACACGGGCGCAACCACAGGACACAGGCACTCCTGGACACGAACACCCCCAGGACACAGCACAGCCGCAGGGACGAGCAGAAGGACGGCACCGATGGCCATGGAGTACGGACAGGAGTACGGACAGGAGTACGGGGTGGACAGCCGCCCCGGTTTTCGCGGGAGCACCGGTGAGCGCCGGCACCGGCTGCCGGCCGGTCTGCGGGCACCGTTCGAGGCACGCAGCTGGCGCGAGTTCGGTTACGTGCTGCTGAGCCTGCCGATCAGCATCGTCCTTTTCACCTTCGCCGTCACGATGGTCTCGCTGGGGGCCGGCCTGCTGGTGACCTTCCTCGGCGTACCGGTGCTGGCGGCGGCGCTCGCCGGATGCCGCGGGTTCGGCGCGCTGGAGCGGATACGGGCGCGTGGGCTGCTGGGCCTGGAGGTGGCCGACCCTGAGCCGCCGCGGATACGGAAGCGGGGCGCCCTCGCCTGGATGGGCGCCGTCCTCAAGAGCGGCACCTCCTGGCGAGCGCTGCTGTACGCGCTGCTGCACCTGCCGTGGGCGGTCGTCTCGTTCGGTATCACGGTCGCCGTCTGGACCTGGGGCTGGGCGATGCTGACGTACCCGCTGTGGTTCTGGATCTTCCCGATGTACGCCGGCCAGGACGGGTTGCAGTTGTACGGCGACGAGACCCACCGGATCTATCTGGACAACCCCTTCGAGATCGCCGTGACGGCACTGGTGGGGCTGCTGTTCACGCTGGCCGCGCCGTGGATCGTGCGGGCCCTGACGCTGGTGGACCGGCTGATGGTGCACGGGCTGCTCGGTCCGTCGCGGCTGGCGACGCGGCTCGTGGAGCTGGAGTCGGACCGGGGCGTCGTGGTCGACACGGCCGCCGCCGACCTGCGGCGCATCGAGCGTGACCTGCACGACGGTGCCCAGGCCCGCCTGGTCACCCTCGCCATGGACCTGGGCCTGGCCAAGGAGAAGCTGCGCGAGGACCCGCGGGAGGCCGCACGGATGGTGGACGAGGCGCACGGCGAGGTGAAGACGGCGTTGCAGGAACTGCGGGACCTGGCCCGCGGTATCCACCCCGCCGTCCTGACCGACCGCGGCCTGGACGCGGCCCTGTCCTCGGTCGCCTCCCGCTGCACCGTGCCGGTGCGGATGGAGGTGGACTTGGCGGAGCGGCCGGCCCCGGCGATCGAGGGGATCGCGTACTTCACCGTCTCGGAGCTGCTGCAGAACATCAGCAAGCACGCGCGGGCCACGTACGCGGCCGTGGAGGTGTGGCGGGTGGAGAACCGGCTGATGCTCCAGGTCATGGACAACGGGGTGGGCGGAGCCGACGCGTCGGCCGGTTCGGGGCTCGCGGGGCTGGCGGAGCGGCTCGACGCGGTGGACGGAATCCTGGTGGTGGACTCTCCGGCCGGCGGGCCCACCCGGATCACGGCAGAGCTGCCGTGGCGCTCGGACCGGCCGGCCTGAGCCCCATGTGTCCCGCGCACCCCATCCGAGCCCACCGCCCACATAAGCCCGCAGTCCCCAGCCCCAGCCCCAGCCCCAGCCACGATCCGACCGCCACGGGACGCAGTCCCGACGCAGTCCCGACGCAGTCCCGACGCAGTCCCCCTCATTACCGTTGCCCGGACACACGCAGCGCCCAATGCTGGGATGCTGGACCTGTTCATAGGGGCGGGTAGGGCCGGCGCGGGGCTGTGGGGGGCCAAAAATCGTGGAGGACAGGGTGCGGGTGGTCATCGCCGAGGATTCAGTGCTGCTCAGGGAGGGCCTGACCCGGCTGCTGACCGACCGCGGGCATGAGGTGGTGGCCGGGGTCGGTGACGGTGAGGCTCTGCTCAAGACCGTCACCGAGCTGGACGGCCAGGGGGAGCTGCCGGACGTCGTCGTGGCGGACGTGCGGATGCCGCCCACGCACACCGACGAGGGCGTGCGGGCGGCGGTGCAATTGCGCAAGGCGCACCCGGGGATCGGTGTGCTCGTGCTGTCGCAGTACGTGGAGGAGCGCTACGCCACGGAACTGCTCGCGGGTTCCAGCCGCGGGGTCGGCTACCTGCTCAAGGACCGGGTCGCCGAAGTGCGGGAGTTCGTGGACGCGGTGGTGCGGGTCGCCCAGGGGGGTACCGCGCTCGATCCCGAGGTGGTCGCGCAGTTGCTCGGGCGCAGCCGCAAGCAGGACGTGCTCGCGGGACTCACCCCGCGCGAGCGGGAGGTCCTGGGGTTGATGGCCGAGGGCCGGACGAACTCGGCGATCGCCAGGCAGTTGGTGGTGAGCGACGGAGCCGTCGAGAAGCACGTCAGCAATATCTTTCTGAAACTCGGGTTGTCCCCGAGTGACGGCGACCACCGCCGTGTCCTCGCGGTGCTCACTTATCTCAACTCATGAATCTTTCCCCTGGCTCATGATCGCTCATGATCGGCTTTTCGACCGCTGCGCCGCGCCTCTGCCCCCTCCCCCGATATCACCGCCAGACCGTCCGTTCATCCGAACGGACGATAAGCCGAACGACGAACAGGCGCGTCTTTTCCCGCGCCGGGGAGGCGGGTGAGCCATGGGAGCACAGGGCGGCGGGCTGTCTCGAAGTCGTGTCCATCATGCGAATGTCCCCCGATAGGCGACCCCCACGGTCGTAGGGTTGATCCTGGGATGGTCGGCATAAGACCACTCCCCGGACAGCCGCCTCGAGGGAGGTCCAGTTCAGTGACCAGCCAGGTCAGCAGTCCAGCGGAGCAGGCCGACGGAACGGTCGTAGGAGAGCAGCGCAAACCGGCGGGGAGCAAGGACGTCCGCCGGCTGGACCGGGTGATCATCAGGTTCGCGGGCGATTCGGGCGACGGTATGCAGCTCACCGGAGATCGTTTCACCTCGGAGACCGCGTCCTTCGGAAATGATCTTTCTACGCTGCCGAACTTCCCGGCCGAGATCCGGGCGCCCGCCGGTACCCTGCCGGGCGTCTCCTCCTTCCAGCTGCATTTCGCCGACCACGACATCCTCACCCCGGGCGACGCCCCGAACGTGCTGGTCGCGATGAACCCGGCGGCGCTGAAGGCGAACATCGGGGACATGCCGCGCGGCGCGGAGATCATCGTCAACACGGACGAGTTCACCAAGCGGGCGATGCAGAAGGTGGGGTACGACGCCTCCCCGCTCGACGACGGGTCGCTGGACGGTTTCAGCCTGCATCCGGTGCCGCTGACCACGCTGACCGTGGAGGCGCTGAAGGACTTCGCCCTCACCCGCAAGGAGGCCGAGCGCAGCAAGAACATGTTCGCGCTGGGCCTGCTGAGCTGGATGTACCACCGGCCCACCGAGGGCACGGAGAAGTTCCTGCGCACCAAGTTCGCGAAGAAGCCGGACATCGCGGCGGCCAACATCGCGGCGTACCGGGCGGGTTGGAACTTCGGTGAGACGACCGAGGACTTCGCGGTCTCCTACGAGGTGGCCCCGGCGGCGACGGCGTTCCCGCCCGGCGTGTACCGCAACATCTCCGGCAACCTGGCCCTGTCCTACGGCCTGATCGCCGCGTCCCGGCAGGCGGACCTGCCGCTGTTCCTGGGTTCGTACCCGATCACCCCGGCCTCGGACATCCTGCACGAACTCAGCAGGCACAAGAACTTCGGTGTGCGCACCTTCCAGGCGGAGGACGAGATCGCCGGGATCGGGGCGGCGCTGGGGGCGGCCTTCGGCGGCTCGCTCGCCGTCACCACCACCTCCGGCCCGGGCGTGGCGCTCAAGAGCGAGACGATCGGGCTCGCGGTCTCCCTCGAACTGCCGCTGCTGGTCGTCGACATCCAGCGCGGCGGCCCGTCCACGGGGCTGCCGACCAAGACCGAGCAGGCCGACCTGCTCCAGGCGATGTTCGGGCGCAACGGCGAGGCGCCGGTGCCGGTGGTGGCCCCGCGCACCCCGGCCGACTGTTTCGACGCCGCGCTGGAGGCGGCCCGGATCGCGCTGACGTACCGGACCCCGGTCTTCCTGCTCTCCGACGGTTACCTGGCCAACGGCAGCGAGCCGTGGCGCATCCCGGAGCCGGCGGAACTGCCGGACCTGCGGGTGCGGTTCGCGCAGGGACCCAACCACACCCTGGACGACGGCACCGAGGTCTTCTGGCCGTACAAGCGCGACCCGCAGACCCTCGCCCGCCCCTGGGCGATCCCGGGCACGCCCGGCCTGGAGCACCGCATCGGCGGCATCGAGAAGCAGGACGGCACGGGGAACATCTCCTACGACCCGGCCAACCACGACCTCATGGTCCGCACCCGGCAGGCCAAGGTCGACGGCGTCGACGTCCCCGACATCGAGGTCGACGACCCGGACGGGGCGAGGACCCTGGTGCTGGGCTGGGGTTCGACGTACGGGCCGGTCACGGCCGCCGTGCGGCGGCTGCGCGCGGCCGGGGAGCCGATCGCCCAGGCCCATCTGCGCCACCTCAACCCGTTCCCGGCCAACCTCGGCACGGTCCTCAAGGGCTACGACAAGGTGGTGATCCCCGAGATGAACCTCGGCCAGCTCGCCACGCTCGTCCGGGCGAAGTACCTGGTCGACGCCCACTCGTACAACCAGGTCAACGGGATGCCGTTCAAGGCGGAGCAGCTCGCCACCGCGCTGAAGGAGGCCATCGATGACTGAGGCACTCAAGCTGGTCCCGAAGGCCGAGGGCAAGCAGTCGGCGAAGGACTTCAAGTCCGACCAGGAGGTGCGCTGGTGCCCCGGCTGCGGCGACTACGCCATCCTCGCCGCCGTGCAGGGCTTCATGCCCGAGCTGGGGCTGGCGAAGGAGAACATCGTCTTCGTCTCCGGCATCGGCTGCTCCTCCCGTTTCCCGTACTACATGAACACCTACGGGATGCACTCCATCCACGGTCGCGCCCCCGCCATCGCCACCGGCCTGGCCGCCTCCCGCCGCGACCTGTCCGTGTGGGTGGTCACCGGCGACGGCGACGCGCTGTCCATCGGTGGCAACCACCTGATCCACGCGCTGCGCCGCAACGTCAACCTCAATATCCTGCTGTTCAACAACCGGATCTACGGCCTGACCAAGGGCCAGTACTCCCCGACCTCCGAGGTCGGGAAGATCACCAAGTCGACGCCGATGGGGTCCCTGGACGCGCCCTTCAACCCGGTCTCCCTCGCGCTCGGCGCGGAGGCGTCCTTCGTCGCGCGGACCGTCGACTCCGACCGCAAGCACCTCACCGAGGTGCTGCGCCAGGCCTCCGCCCACCCGGGCACGGCGCTGATCGAGATCTACCAGAACTGCAACATCTTCAACGACGGCGCGTTCGAGGTCCTCAAGGACCGGCGGCAGGCCGAGGACGCGGTGATCCGCCTCGAACACGGGCAGCCGATCCGGTTCGGGGCCGACAACGCCAAGGGGGTCGTGCGGGACCCGGCCACCGGTGACCTGAAGGTGGTGGCGGTCACCCCGGAGAACGAGGCGGACGTACTGGTCCACGACGCCCACGCCGCCTCCCCGACGACCGCGTTCGCGCTGAGCAGGCTCGCCGATCCCGACACCCTGCACCACACCCCGATCGGCGTCCTGCGCTCCGTGGACCGGCCCGTCTACGACTCCCAGATGACCGACCAGCTCGACAGAGCCGTCGCGTCGCAGGGCAAGGGCGACCTCGCCGCGCTGCTGGCCGGCGGCGACACCTGGACCGTCGTGGGCTGAGCCCGCACGGCTCTGCAGGAGGCCCGGGGCGACGGCCGAGCCGTCAGCCCCGGGCCTCGTCGTATGCCAGACGCCCGAGGGCAGCGATCAGCCCCGCGCTTCGTCGTATGCCTGGCGGGCCCGCGCCACCTCGTCCATCCGGTCCTTCGACCACTGGGCCAGCCCCCGCACCTGTTCGGCCGCCTCCCGGCCGAGGTCGGTCAGGGAGTAGTCCACGCGCGGCGGGATCACCGGCTTCGCGTCCCGGTGGACCAGACCGTCGCGCTCCAGGACCTGGAGCGTCTGGGTCAGCATCTTCTCGCTGACCGTCCGGCCCCGCCGGGAGACCGCCCGGCGCAGCTCGCCGAAACGGTGCGGGCGGTCGAGCAGCTCGACCAGGGCCAGGACGCCCCAGCGGCTGGTGACGTGCTCCAGGACGAGCCGGTACGGACACAGCTCCTCACGGGCGGCACTTGCACGGCTGGTACTTACGTTCATAGCCGTACCTTACTTTAAAGTGGGTACTGTCCAAAAGTTAGCGCCCCTCCTAATGTGAGTGCCAGAACACGACGTCACCCCACGAGGAGCACGCAGATCATGAGCATCGTCGTCACCGGAGCCACCGGACACCTGGGCCGCCACGTGGTGGAGCAGCTGCTGGAGAAGGTCCCGGCCGAGCAGATCACCGCCGTCGTGCGCGACAAGGAGCGGGCCGCCGACTTCGCGGAGCGCGGGGTACGGATCGCCGTGGCCGACTACAACGCGCCCGAGACCTTCGACGGGCTGTTCGCGGCCGGCGACAAGGTGCTGCTGATCTCCGGCAACGAGGTCACCAAGGACCGCCCCGCGCAGCACAAGACGGTCATCGACGCCGCCGCCGCGGCCGGCGTGGCGCTGCTGGCCTACACCAGCGCCCCCAGCAGCCTGACCGCCGCGCTCGCCGACGACCACCGCGCCACCGAGAAGGTCCTGCTCGCCTCCGGTCTGCCGTGGGTGATCCTGGGCAACGGCTGGTACCACGAGAACCACACCGAGAACCTCGCCCAGGTCCTGGAGCACGGCGCCGTCGTCCAGGCCGCCCGCGAGGGCCGCGTCTCCTCCGCCTCGCGCGCCGACTACGCGGCCGCCGCCGTCGCCGTGCTGACCGGCGAGGGGCACGAGAACAAGCGGTACGAGCTGGGCGGCGACGAGGCGTGGAGCTTCGCCGAGTACGCGGCCGAGGTGAGCCGGCGGTCGGGCCGCGAGGTCGCCTACCGCGCCGTGTCCGTCGAGGAGTACGTCAGCACCCTCGTCGCCGCCGGGCTGCCCGAGCCGATGGCCGAGATCCTGGGCGGCGTGGAGGCCTCCACCGAGAAGGGCGAACTGGTCGTCACCACCGGCGACCTGTCCCGGCTCATCGGCCGCCCGACCACCCCGGTCAGCGAGGCGATCGAGGCCGCGCTGCGCAAGTGAGCGCACTCCCGGAACACTCCCGGAACACTCCCGGACGCCCCCGAACGCTCCCGGCGCCCTCCCGGCACACCGCCCCTGTCATGACCGTATAGCGATACGGGCATGACAGGGGCGGGCGCGCGGCGCTACGGTCGTGCAGGCGACCAGCGCGCGAGAAGGAGGAGCCCGTGACCGGGACGTCGAAGGGCGAGCAACGCATAGGCCTGCTGAACGGCTTCGCGGCCTACGGGATGTGGGGCCTCGTCCCCCTCTTCTGGCCGCTGCTCAAGCCCGCCGGGGCCGGGGAGATCCTCGCCCACCGCATGGTCTGGTCCCTCCTCTTCGTCGCCGTCGCGCTGCTCTTCGTACGGCGTTGGGCCTGGGCGGGCGAACTGCTGCGGCAGCCGCGCAAGCTCGGCCTGGTCACCGTCGCCGCCGCGGTCATCACCATCAACTGGGGCGTCTACATCTGGGCCGTCAACAGCGGCCATGTCGTCGAGGCGTCCCTCGGCTACTTCATCAACCCGCTGGTCACCATCGCCATCGGCGTGCTGCTGCTCAAGGAGCGGTTGCGGCCCGTGCAGTGGGCGGCCGTCGCCACCGGCCTCGCGGCCGTCGTCGTCCTCACCGTCGGCTACGGCCGGCCGCCGTGGATCTCCCTGTGCCTCGCCTTCTCCTTCGCCACGTACGGCCTGGTGAAGAAGAAGGCCAACCTCGGCGGCGTCGAGTCGCTGGCCGCCGAGACGGCGATCCAGTTCCTGCCCGCGCTGGGCTACCTGGTGTGGCTGGGCGCGCACGGCGACTCCACCTTCACCACCGAGGGCGCCGGGCACGCCGCGCTGCTCGCCGCGACCGGCCTGGTCACCGCGGTCCCCCTGGTCTGCTTCGGCGCCGCCGCGATCCGCGTCCCGCTGTCCACGCTGGGCCTGCTCCAGTACCTGGCACCGGTCTTCCAGTTCCTGCTCGGCATCCTCTACTTCCACGAGGAGATGCCGCCCGAGCGCTGGGCCGGCTTCGGCCTGGTGTGGGTGGCGCTCGTGCTGCTCACCTGGAACGCGCTGCACACCGCGCGCCGCAACGCCCGGACGCTGAAGGCCGGGACGGCGGCGGCCGGGACTGTCAACGCCGGAACAGCGAAGGCGGGGATGAAGGCGGAGGCGTCCCAGGCGCCCGCGCCGGACTCCCGCCGACAGGTCGTGTAACCCGTACGAGTGACCGCACGCACAGGCCCGTTGCCCTGGCCGCCGCCCTGCCCGGCGGGACCTACTCCGCCAGGGCCCGGGCGCGTTCGGTGAGGCGGCCCATGCGGGCGCGGGCGGACTCCAGTTCCTCTATGTCGTCGGCGGCCGGCCCCTCCTCGACGGCGAGTGCCGTCCACAGTCCGATCAGCTCGTGCCCCAGTTCCAGCCCGAGCGCGGGCTCGCGTACGGCACGCCAGGCGGTGGCCGCGCTCCGCACGGTGCCGTAGGCGGCCTCCGCGTCGCCCGCGCGGTGGTGGGCCCGGGCCACGTCCAGCGCCGTGTGCAGGGCGCGGACCGGGTCGCCGGACAGGTAGGCGATGTAGGCGGACAGTTCGCGCAGCCGCAGTACCTCGGGGTGGTCGGCGCCCAGCGTGCCGGTCGCCTCCGTCACGGCCTGCTCGGCGAGTCGTGCCGCCTCCTCCGTCCGGCCCTCCCGGACGGCCTCGTTGACGCGGGCCGTGGGCTCCGCGAGCACGGCGGGGGCGGTGCTGTCGCCGGGCGCGGTGATCGGTCCGTCCCCGAGCACGGCCTCGGCCACGGCGTCGAACCCGCGGGCGGGCGTCGGCTGGGTGTCGGCGGCCAGGTCGGCCTCGGTGACCAGGCCGGCGCCGCGCCCCAGGCGGACGTCGGACTCCGGGGGCGCGGGGGGCGCGGGGGGCGTCACGGGCAGAGGCGCGGGCGTCGCGGGGGGCCTCGACGCCTCCTCCGGCGCTGCCGGTCCGTCCATCCGCGGCGGCGGGCCGAACTCCCCGGTCGGCGGCGCGACGGTCCCCGGAGCCGCGGCGGCCCCCTGCGACGCCCCGGCCTGCGGCAGCGTACGCAGCCGGAACGTCGGGGACGGATCACCCATCGGCCCCGGAACCGATACCGAACCCGGCACCGAAACCGAAGCCGAACCCGGCACCGAACCCAGACCCGAACCCGGAACCGAAGCCGAACCCGGCACCGAACCCAGAGCCAAACCCGGCACCGAAACCGATGCCGGACCCGGCGCCGGGCGCACGTCCTCGTGAGCGGTCCGTTCGTCCGGGCGGCGGCCGGCGTCCGACGGCGGGTCGGTGCGGGCCGGCTCGCCCATGAGGTGGCTGGAGCCGTCCGGATCGACGCGGAGCGGAACGACGTAGCCGATGCGCTCGTCGTGGACCGTGGCGAGGACCGGCCCGCCCGCGGCGCGCGCGAGGCGCTGGAGCCGGTTCAGTACGGTCTGCTGCATCTCCTCGCCCGGGACCGCGGCGACGGGAACGCCGCCGACCGTGCCGGTTCCGGTGCCCCGCACCCGCACGTCGATCGGCGGCGCCGCGGGGGCCGCCGGGTGCCCGACGTACTGGTGGTCCCGCTTCTTGTCGCGGCTGAGTCGTGCCATCGTCCCTCACTCATGGGCGGGTTCCGTGTGCGGCCGTACCGGTGGTTTCCCTCCCCGTGCCGTCCGGAGCCATTCGAACACCTACTGTTGAGTTTCTCCGCTCGCTCGCGGTCCTCACGTCACCGCGCTGTCACAGGCTCGTTCCAGGAGGTGGTGGCCGGGCCGACGGGGCGTTCCGGGCCGTGGGGCGGGGCGTGACGAGGGAGGAGCACGGGCATGCGCACCAGCATGCGGCAAGGACCGGAGATCTGGATCCGCGGGCCGGTGTCCGCACCCGGACCGGTGCCGCCGTCCGCCACGACGCCCCGCACCCTACGGCACCGCTCCTGGGTCGGCACCCACGGCGGCGCGGGCGTCACCACCCTCGCCGAGGTCTACGGCGGCCACGACTGCGGCCGGAACTGGCCCGGGCCCGCCGATCCGCCGTCCGTGCTGCTGGTCGCCCGGACCCACGCGGCGGGGCTGGCGGCCGCCGTCCGCGCGCTGGACGCGTTCCGCCACGGGGAGGCACCGCCGGGGCTCGCCCTCGACGCGGTCATCCTGGTGGCAGACGCGCCGGGACGGCTGCCCCGTCCCCTCGCCCAGCGGGTGAGGCTGCTCGAAGCGGCCGTCGACGTCCACCGCGTCCCCTGGGTCCCCGCCTGGCGGCTGGGCGACCTCGGCGGCTCCCCGCCCCGCGGCACCGAGGCGCTGGCCCGGCCGACCGGGGCGGAACAGTGACGGCCGTCGCCGGACCGCCGTCCGTCCCTGACCAGCCGGTACGCCACCCCAGGGCGGGCCGCGCCGGGCCGGGGGCCGGGGAGATCGCCGGGGCGGTCCGGTCGGGGCGGCTGCGGGCCGTGGACGCCGTGGCGGAGGCGCTCGGCCGGATCGCGGACGCCGACGGCTCGCTCGGCGCGTTCCTGGAGGTCTGGGAGGAGGAGGCGCTGCTGCGGGCCGCCGAGGTGGACGCGCGGACCGCGGCGGGCGCGCGGCTGCCGCTGGCGGGCGTGCCGATCGCCGTGAAGGGCCGGCGCGGGCTGCGTACGGCGGGACCGCTGCTCGCCGCGGGATGTGTCGCCGTGGGCGCGACGTCCGTGCCGGGTCCCGGCACCGGCTGGCAGACCTGGGGGCTCGGGGCCCAGGGCCGCCGTACCGTCAACCCGTGGCGGGCGGACCGTACGCCGGGCGGCTCCTCGGCCGGGGCGGCGGCGGCCGTGGCGACCGGACTGGTGCCGCTGGCGACCGGCAGCGACGGGGCCGGGTCGGTCCGTATCCCCGCCGCGTGGTGCGGCGTACTGGGACTGAAGCTGACCGGCGGCGCGGACCGTACGCGGCTGACGGCGCCCGGCGTCCTGACCCGGTCGGCGGCGGACGCGGCGGCCTACTGGCGTGCCGTGGTGCCGGACACCCCGGCACCGGAAGCGGCGGCGCCCGCGCTGCCCGTGCCCGCCGTCTGGTCCCCCGACCTGGGTCACGCGGCTCCCGACGACGAGCCCGTCGCCCTGGCCCGCGCCGCCGTGGACCGCCTGGTCGCGGCGGGTGCCGTACGGCTCGTACGGCCCCGGCGTCCGCTCCGGCTGCTGGACCCGGGGCCCGCCTGGCTGGCCCTGCGCACCCCCGGCGCCGACCCGGCGGACGCACACCGGACGCGGGCCGAGAACGACCGCCGGCTGACCCTGCTGTTCCGCACCGCCCCGCTGCTGCTGACGCCGACGGCCCCGACCCCGCCGCACGGCCACGAGGGCCCCGGCGACCGCTACTCGACGGCGCTGACCTGGGCGTTCAACCTCAGCGGGCATCCGGCGCTCAGTCTCCCGGCGGGCTTCGGCTCCGACGGCTGTCCGGCCGGGCTCCACCTGGTCGCACCGCACGGCGCGGAGGCGCTGCTGCTCGCGGTGGCCGCCGCCTCCTCCCGCGCGGCCACCGGCGTCAGGCCGTGACGTCCTTCGCCGTGAAGCGCGCCCAGGCCGCCGAGCCGAACACCGCGGCGTACAGCGTCTGGAGGCCGAGGTTCTTCACCAGGTCGTCCCAGTAGACCGGTTCGCGCAGCAGGTCGGCGAAGGACAGCCAGTAGTGGGAGAGGAAGTACGGCTGGAGGGCGTGCAGCTGCGGGATCTGGTCGAGGATCTGGACGGTGATCAGCAGCCCGACCGTCGTCGCCATCGCCGCGATGCCGCTGCCGGTCAGCGTCGAGACGAACAGGCCGAGCGCGGCCACGCCGACCAGCGAGGCTGCGACGACCAGGGCGATCAGCAGGGCGCGGCCGAGGCCCTCGGCGAAGGAGATCCGCGTCCCGGAGATGGTCGTCACCTCACCGAGCGGGAACAGCAGGGCGCCGACCGCGAGCGCCGAGACGGCGACCACCAGCGTGGCGGCCAGGCAGAAGGTGAGCACGGTCGCGTACTTGGTGAGCAGCAGGCGGGTGCGGCCGGCCGGGGCGACCAGCAGGTAGCGCAGGGTGCCGGCGCTCGCCTCGCCCGCGATCGCGTCGCCGGCGACGACGCCGACGGCCATCGGCAGGAAGAAGGGCAGGGTCGCGGCGAGCGCGGTGAAGACCAGGAAGAGTCCGTTGTTGGTGACCTGCGAGATGAACGCCGGCCCCGCGCCGCCCCCGCCGCCGCCCGCTCCGCCCCCGTCACCCGTCTCGATCTTCACGGCGATGCCGACCAGCACCGGCACGGCGGCCAGCACCGCCAGCAGGGCGAGGGTGCGCCAGCGCCGGAAGGTGGTCAGCACCTCGTTGCGCAGCAGGCCGAGGCTCCACAGGGCGCGCGGCGGGCGTACGTCCGTGATCGTCTCGGTGAGCGGCGCGCTCGCCTCAGCCCGCGACATCGAATCCCTCCCCGGTCAGCGCCACGAACGCGTCCTCCAGGGAGGCGCGTTCCACTCCGAAGCCGCGCACCCGGACCCCGGCCGCCACCAGCGCGGCGTTCACCTCGGCCAGGTCGCGCTCCGGCGGCTCCGCCGTCACCCGGTCCTCGGCGATCACCACGTCGGCGGCCCCCTGCTCCTTCAGCACCCGGGCCGCGTCCGCCGCGTCCGGCGTGGTCACCACCAGCCGCCCGCGCGCCCCGGCCGCCAGGTCGGCGACCGGCCCCTGGGTGATCAGGCGGCCCCGGGTCATCACGGCGACGTGCGTGCAGACCTGTTCGATCTCGTCCAGCAGGTGGGAGGAGAGGAAGACGGTCGTGCCGTCCGAGGCCAGTTCGCGCACGAGGACGCGGATCTCCCGCATGCCCTGCGGGTCCAGCCCGTTGGTGGGCTCGTCCAGGACGAGCAGACGGCGCGGCTGGAGCAGCGCGGCGGCGATGCCGAGCCGCTGCTTCATGCCCAGCGAGTACGCCTTGGCCTTCTTCCCGGCGGCGGCCGTGAGGCCGACCCGGTCCAGCGCCGCCGCCACCCGCTCGCGCCGGGTGCGCGGGTCGGCGGCCGGGTCGGCGGCGTCGTAGCGCAGCAGGTTGTCGCGGCCGGTCAGGAAGCCGTACAGGGCCGGGCCCTCGATGAGGGCACCGACCCCGGGCAGTACGGCGCGGGCGGCCCGCGGCATGGGCCGGCCGAGGACCCGGGCGGTGCCCGAGGTGGGTTCGATCAGGCCCATCAGCATGCGGATGGTGGTGGTCTTGCCGGAGCCGTTGGGGCCGAGGAAGCCGAAGACGCTGCCCGCCGGGACGGTCAGGTCCAGACCGTCCACGGCGAGCTGGCCGCCGCGGTAGCGCTTGGTGAGGCCGCGGGTGGCGATGACGGCGTCCATCGGCTCCTTCACTCACTCACTCGCTTCGTCCGCTGCCGTGTGCTGCCCCTCAGGCCCTCACCGGCCCGCGTCGGCCGCCTCGACCAGCGCGTCCTTGGTGACGGCGCCCACGTAGACCGTGCCGTCGTCGGTGATCAGGGCGTTGACCAGGCGGGTGCTGAACACCGTGCCCGAGCCGAACTCGCCCTTCACCTGGTCGCCGAGCGAGCCCAGGAAGCCGTCGAGGTCGCCGCCGGTGTCGCCGGTGAGCAGGCCGCCCTGGGCGCCGGTGTCGAAGGTGGCGACCGCGTTCCAGCCCTCGCCGATGACCTTCAGCCCGTCGAGGCCCTTGGCCAGCTCCTCCTCGGACTTCTGCTCCTTGCCGGAACCGAACCCGGTGCCGGACCTGGAACCGGACCCGGTGGCCGGCGCCTCCTCGATCTCGTCGCCCTCCGTGACCTTCGCGCCCTTGGGCGGCGTGAAGTCGAACGTCGACGCGGCCGGCTTGGCGAAGCTGACCTGGGTGAAGCCGGCGTCCACGACCGCCGAGCCACCGCCCGCCGGGCTGAGCGTGAACTTCAGGGGCACGCCCGTCTTCGCGTCCACGGCCACACTGATCGAGCCGATCGTGGAACCCTTCTGCTTCGGCTCGATCACCAGGCGGTACGCGTCCCGCCCGGCCACCTGCGCGGTGCCGTCGACGGTCACGGACGTGGTGTCGTCGACCGCCTTCAGGGCTTCCTCGGCCATGTCGCCCGGGGTGGCCGGCAGCTCCTCGCGCCGCTGGCCGTCCTCGGCCCGGTCGTCGTCGGCGGCGGCGGCGGAGTGGTAGACCTCGCCGGACTCGCTGTCGTAGCCCCAGACGTCCTTGCCGTCGTGGATCAGGCTGTACTCGGCGGCGTCCTGGAGCAGCGACACCTTCTGCCGGTCGGGGCCGTCCACCGCGACGCGCAGCGTGTGGGTGCCGGAGGCCAGCTCGGTCAGTTTCGTGGACGGGTCCGCGGAGGAACCGCCGTCCGCGGAACCGGAGGACGAGCCCGCGCCGTTCATGAGGCCGCTCTCCAGACCCCCGAGGTCCGGCAGCCCGAGGTCGGTACTGATCTTCACCGTGCCGGACAGCTGCTGTACGTCCGACGTGGCCACCTTCTCCAGCAGTTGCTGCGCGGTGATGTCGGGAAGGTCGGGGTCCCCGGAGTCGGCGAGCGCGGGAACCAGTCCGATGGTCGCCGCCGCGACGCCCATCACCGTGACCGGGACGACGTACCGCGCCACCTTGCGCCGCCCCGTCCCGCGCTCCTCGGTCTCGGTCCCGGTCTCGGATTCGTACGGTGTCATGTGCCCTACCTCCGTCGTAGGCGGCGGCTGTTCGCGACCTCGCACCAGTCCACCCTGAGCCGCCATTCTCACCCGAACTGGTGAGGATGTGTTGTTTTCCGTGATGACCATCTGACCAAATCGGCCATCGGGAAGCGTCAGACCGCAGGCTCAACTCCGCCTACTGCTGCGGTATGACACACGCGCACGGAGCACTCCCCTACCCGTAGGGGCGGTAGCGCGCAGGGGCGGTGGCGCGCAGGGGCGGGCGGTGGCGTCCGGACGGGCTCAGCCGGCCCGGTGCACCACCGCGTCGCACAGCTCCACCAGCGCCGTCTTCGCGTCGCATTCCCGCAGCGGGGCCAGGGCGGCGCGGGCCTCCTCGGCGTAGCGGACGGTGTCGCGCCGGGCCTGGTCGAGGGCGGGGTGGGCGCGCAGCAGGCGCAGCGCCTCGGCGTGCCGGGCGTCGTCGGTCAGGTCGGAGGCGAGCAGCTCGCACAGGGCGAGGTCCTCGGCCAGCCCCAGCCGGGTGGCGCGCTCGCGCAGCCTCAGGACCGGGAGGGTCGCGATGCCCTCGCGCAGGTCGGTGCCGGGCGTCTTGCCGGACTCGGTGGACTCGGAGGCGATGTCCAGCACGTCGTCGGCGAGCTGGAAGGCGACGCCGAGCCGCTCGCCGTACTGGGTGAGGACGTCCACGACCGTCTCGTCGGCACCGGACATCATCGCGCCGAACCGGCAGGCGACCGCCACCAGCGAGCCGGTCTTGCCGCCCAGCACGTCCAGGTAGTGGTCGACCGGGTCCCGGCCGTCCTGCGGGCCCGCGGTCTCCAGGATCTGGCCGGTGACCAGCCGCTCGAACGCCAGGGCCTGCACCCGGACCGCCTCCGGGCCGAGGTCGGCGAGGATCTGTGAGGCGCGGGCGAAGAGGAAGTCGCCGGTCAGGACCGCGACGGAGTTGTCCCAGCGGGTGTTGGCGCTGGGCACCCCGCGCCGTACCGCGGCCTCGTCCATCACGTCGTCGTGGTACAGCGTGGCGAGGTGGGTCAGCTCCACGACGACGGCCGAGGGCACGATGCCCGGGGCGTCGGGGTCGCCGAACTGGGCCGCGAGCATCACCAGCAGCGGCCGGAACCGCTTGCCGCCCGCCCGCACCAGGTGCTGGGCGGCCTCCGTGATGAAGGGCACCTCGCTCTTGGTTGCCTCCAGCAGTCCTTCCTCGACTGCCGCCATTCCGGCCTGGACATCGGCTTCCAGAGCCTGGTCCCGCACGCTCAGCCCGAACGGCCCGACGACGGTCACGAGGGGTCTCCTGTCTGCTGGTGTCTACTCGCGGTTACACGGCTGGTCGATAGGTCGCTGCCATCACTCAAGTCAGCGTATCCGGTCACGTTTCGATCACCGATAGCGCCCACCGTTACAGGCCGGTCGGTATCAGGTCATGAACTGTATGTTTTTGATCAGGTGATATGAGCGGATATGGATCGACTTCGCGGGACGGCCGGGGCGCGCCGACGCCGCGATTTCTTCTGGGCCCCTCGGAACCCCCCGGCCCCCAGGATGCTCCCTGAAGGGTCCCCGAGGGATCCCCGAGGGACTCCTCTGCGACCACCGGAGAACACCGAGGACCGCCGAGGCCCCGTCGACACCCCTCCGGGACCATCGAGCCCCGTCGAGCCCCGCCGGGCCTCACCACCGGTCCACCAAGGCTCTATCGAGGGTCCACCGGGAATCCATCGAAGATCCCACCACTCCTCCCAACGTCGCGCGACCCGGGAACGTCACCCGTTCGACCCACAGACCCTCGCTCCAGCCCCACTCCAGGCCCCCGTCGAGCCCCCGCTCCAGCCCCACTCCAGACCCCCGTCGAGCCCCCGCTCCAGCCCCACTCCAGACCCCCGTCCAGCCCCCGCTCCAGCCCTCGCTCCAACTCTCGTTCCCGCCGCCGGGTGAGCCAGGCGGGCGATCCCGCCACCGGTGACAGCCACCCCTGGCCAGTAAAACCCAAGTTGACCTCATTGCCCGATTTGCCCCACTCGTCAGCGTCAGTGAGTTGACTCACGCCGCCACCCGACCGCGCGCCGCCGCCCCCACACCCTCCATCCCTTTGCCCCGTACGCCAGTTGACCCTTGCCACTCGCAAAGGATCAAGTACCTCAAATGCCTCAGACCAAGGTCAACAGGCACGTTAGGTGATTCCGGCACTTGTTCCGGACATGTGCTGTCGCATACGTTCCCGGCCTGTCGAGCGGACGCCGAATCCTGCCACCGCCCGACGCACACGCATCCGACTCATTCACGGCAGGAGCGGGGGACCCAGGTAAGTCGCCGCGCCGGTCACCGGACGTCACCCGACGTCACCGGAGGACCGGAGCGGCTCGGGGTGAAGCCGGGCCCGACAGGGCACGGCCGGGCACCTCCCCGCCCGAACCCGACAGCTCACCTCGCAGGCGTATGGAGAGGACCGCACCATGCCCGCAAAGGCTCTCCGGCACGCCGCCGGCGCCAACCGTCTCGTCCGCAAGCTCGCCCTCGCCGGTGCCGGCGCCGCCGTGCTGGCGCTGCCGATCGCCGGCGCCGCCAGCGCGTCCGCCGCCCCGGCCGCCACCCCCGCCGCCGACTCGGCCACGGCGACCACCACGGCCGCCCTGACCGCGGCCAACGGCTACAGCAACAACCTCGACGGCTGGATCCGCCAGTCGCTCGACATCATGGCCGAGAAGGGCATCCCGGGCTCGTACAACGGCATCTACCGCAACATCATGCGGGAGTCGTCCGGCAACCAGTTCGCGATCAACAACTGGGACATCAACGCCATCAACGGCACCCCGTCCAAGGGCCTGCTCCAGGTGATCAAGCCGACCTTCGACGCCTACCACGTCGAAGGCACCTCCTGGGACATGTACGACCCGGTCGCCAACATCACCGCCGCCTGCAACTACGCGGCCGACCGGTACGGCTCCATGGACAACGTCTACAGCGCCTACTGAGCCCGGCCTCAGGCGAAGAGTCGTTCGAGGACGACGGCCACGCCGTCGTCCTCGTTCGACAGGGTGACCTCGTCGGCCACCGCCCGCAGTTCCGGGTGGGCGCCGGCCATGGCGACGCCGTGGGCCGCCCACAGGAACATCGGGATGTCGTTGGGCATGTCCCCGAAGGCGACCGTCCGCTCCGGGCTCAGCCCCAGGCGCTCCGCCGCCAGCTCCAGACCGGTCGCCTTGGTGACACCGCACGGCTGGAGCTCGACCGTCCCCGGCCCCGACATGGTGACCGTCGCCAGCGACCCGACCACCGCGCGGGCCGTCGCCGCCAGCTCGTCGTCGGACAGCTGGGGGTGGCGCAGCAGCACCTTGCTGATGGGCTCCGCCCACAGGTCGTCCCGTCGGCCGACCCGCACCGCGGGCAGCGTGGGATGCGGCATCAGATACCCGGGCTCGATCAGCGTGAGCCCGTCCACCCCGTCCTGGTCGACGGCGGCGTACACCTCGCCCACCTCGGCCTCGATCTTGCCGAGCGCGGTCTCGGCCAGCTCCCGGTCCAGGGTGACCGACCACAGCATCCGGTCCGCGCCGGCGTCGTACACCTGCGCGCCCTGTCCGCACACCGCGAGCCCCCCGCAGCCGAGGTCGCCGAGGAGCGCGCGCACTCTCGGCGCCGGGCGTCCCGTCACCACCAGGTGGTGCGCGCCGGCCCCGGCCACCCGCGCGAGCGCGGCGAGCGACCGCTCGGAGACGGTGTCGTCGCCGCGCAGCAGCGTTCCGTCCAGATCGGTGGCGACGAGAGCGTATGCGGTGGGGTTCATGATCAGAGAATACGGACGTCGCGCGCCCCCGACTCACCGTCGTCAAGCGCACGTTCCCGACGCGGATGTCCGAAACCTGACGCATCACCGGCTAAAGGCGGTTGAAGCGCTGTGCACCGGTTGGCAACAACATGCTCCGCTCTCTACCGCTCCGAGGGGCCCCAGGGGTACTTTCCTTCTGTCCAGGGGGACTTGATCGGGGGGTCGAGTTGAGCAGCGGACGCATTCGTGTGCTGAGGCCGGAGGAACTGGGCGAGGGGGAACGGGAGCACTGGCGGGAGCTGCGCGCCAAGTCGCACGCCCCTCGCAACCCCTTCATGGAACCGGAGTTCACCGAGGCCGTGGGCCGGGTCCGCCCGGCGGCGCGGGTGGCGGTGGTGTACGAGGGCGGCGAGAGCGCCGGTTTCCTGCCGTACGAGCGCGGACCGCTGGGGCAGGGGCGCGCCATCGGCCTCGGGGTGTCGGACTGCCAAGGGGCGGTATTGCGCCAGGGTCCGCTGCCCGATATCCGCCAACTTCTGCGTGCCTGCTCGCTGTCGAGCTTCGCTTTCGACAACCTGGAGGCGGAACAAGGGCTGTTCACGCCGTACGCAGCCGAGGAGTACGCCTCGCACGTCATCGACGTCGCCGACGGCTACGGGGCGTACGAGAACGTACTGCGCGCCCAGTCGCCGAAGTTCCTCAAGTCCACCCTGGCCAAGGAACGCCGGCTCGGCCGCCAGGTCGGGGACGTGCGGTTCGTCTTCGACGAGCGCGACCCGGCCGCGCTGCGCACGCTCATGGCGTGGAAGTCGGCGCAGTACCGCAGGACCGGGCGCCGCGACCGGTTCGCGCAGCGCTGGATCACCGGACTCGTCGGCCGGCTCGCCGCCACCCGCACCCCGGAGTGCACCGGCACGCTGTCCGTCCTCTACGCCGGCGGACAGCCGGTCGCCGCCCACTTCGGGCTGCGCTCGTCGACCGTCCTGGCCTGCTGGTTCCCGGCGTACGACGTGGCGGTGGCGAAGTACTCGCCGGGACTGGTGCTGCATCTGCGGATGGCCGAGGCCGCCGCCGCCGAGGGGATCGGCCTGCTGGACATGGGGCGGGGCGCGGCGGAGTACAAGGACTCACTGAAGACGGGCGAACTGCCCGTGTACGAGGGCGCGGTGACGCGCTGGGGGGCGGGCGCGGCGCTGTACTGGCTCGGCCGCGAGCCCGCGCGCCGGGCGCACGGGTTCGTGCGCGACCGGCCGCGGCTCGCCTCGCTGGCGGCACGGACGCTGAAGGGTGTGGCGCGGCTGCGTCGCACGTGAGGACGATCGGAAGCGATCCAGGGGGGATGCGGATGTTCGGGGCAGCGCGTGCGAGACAAGGCCGCGTACGGCAAGACCTCGCACGGCAGGGCCTTGTGCGGCAGGGCCTTGCACGGCGGGGCCTTGTGCGGCGGGAGACGGAGCGGGAGATACGGGAGTTCCTGAGCATCGGACCGGTGCAGGTGGCCGAACTGGAGCTCGGGGACGACGGCGAGGGGGCCTCGCTCAGACCGGGGCCGGGCAGTCCGCCCGTGGCCGCGGGTGAGGTGTTCGTCCTGGTCCGGCGGGCGGGGCGGCCGGTGGGCACGCTGGTCGGACGGGTGCCGGAGGGAACCGACGCGGTGTCCGTGCTGGCGGGGCTCGCCCAGGATCTGGCGAAAGGGCCGGTGGCGGAGAAGGGGCCGGTGCCGGCGACTGGGCCGGTGGCGGCGACGGGGACCGCGCCCGTGCCGCCGTCCGCGAGTGTCGTGGTCGCCACCCGGGAGCGGGCGGGCCAGCTGGCCCGCGCCCTCGACTCGCTGCTCGCCCAGGACCACCCGGATTTCGAGATCGTCGTCGTGGACAACGCGCCGGTGACCGACGAGACCCGCGACCTGGTCGAGCGGAAGTACGGCGAACGGGTGCGCTACGTGTGCGAACCGGTGCCCGGCCTCGCGACCGCGCACAACCGGGGGCTCGACGTCGTACGCGGCGAGGTGACCGCCTTCACCGACGACGACGTGGTCGCCGACCCGCGCTGGCTGGCCGAGCTGACCACGCCCTTCGCCGCCGACCCGGGTCTCGGCTGCGCCACCGGCCTGATCCTGCCCGCGCGGCTGCGCACCCCCGCCCAGGTGCTCCTGGAGAGCCACGGCGGCTTCGCCAAGGGCTTCACCCCACGGACGTACGACCCCGCCGACCCGCCCGCCGACGAACCGCTCTTCCCGTTCACCGCCGGACGGTTCGGCTCCGGGGCCGGCATGGCCTTCCGTACGGCGGTGCTGCGCGAGGTCGGCGGCTTCGATCCGGCCACCGGCGCGGGCACGCACGCCCGGGGCGGCGACGACCTCTACGGCTTCGTCCGCGTCCTCGCCCACGGGTACCGGCTGCGCTACGTCCCGGGTGCCCTGGTCTGGCACCACCACCGGGAGACCTGGCGGGACCTGGAGACCCAGGCGTTCGGTTACGGGGCGGGGCTGACCGCGTATCTCACGGCCGTCCTCGTCAACCGCCCGGGGCTGCTCCCGGCGTTCCTCGCCCGGCTGCCGGGCGGGCTGGCCCACGCCCGGGCCTTGACGGCCGTACGGGACGGGGAGGACGGTGCCGGGGAAGCGGGCGCCCGGGTACCGGGCGGGCACGACGCCCGTACCCACCCCTGGCCACGGCGCCTGTCGCGCCTCCAGCGCCGGGGCATGCTGTATGGCCCCCTCGGCTATCTGCGGGCCCGGCGCGCCCTGCGCACGGTCGGACTGGAGTCGCCCGGGGCCACGGCGGGCCGGGGCGCGAGGACATCGGGGAGGCGCTGATCATGACAGGAGAGCCCGCGAGAACCACCGGAGAGAGCACGGCAGGGACGGGGGGAACAGGGGGAACTGGGGGAACAGAGGGTGCCGGGCGGGGTGCGCCCATTCCCGTCTTCCTCTATCACGCCGTGATGGACGA
The DNA here is from genome assembly GCF_018614415.1 of Streptomyces sp. ISL-12. Lineage (GTDB taxonomy): Bacteria > Actinomycetota > Actinomycetes > Streptomycetales > Streptomycetaceae > Streptomyces. The sequence continues at coordinate 77,321 of NZ_JAGGOO010000015.1, read as the reverse complement.
CCCGCCCGCCTGGATAGCGGAGTTCACGGTCACCCCGCGTCAGTTCGCCGCGCACCTGGACGCGATCGCCGACAGCGGCCGTACGCCCCTGACGATCAGCGCGCTTGCCGACCACCTCGCCGGACGGGCCCCGCTGCCGCCCCGCCCGGTGCTGCTGACCTTCGACGACGGCTTCGCCGACCTGCCGGGGCCGACCGCCGAGACGCTGGCCGGGCGCGGCCTGGCCGCCACCGCCTACCTCACCACCGGTGCCATCGCGCCCGGCGGCCACAGTCTGCTGCCGCCCGCCCCGATGATGACCCTGGACCAGGCGGCCGGCCTGGAGGACCACGGCATGGAGATCGGCAGCCACACCGTCACCCACGCCCAGCTGGACACCCTGTCCACCGCGGCGCTGGCGGTCGAACTCCGCTCCTCCAAGGCCGTACTGGAGGACGCCCTCGGCCACCCGGTCCGCCACCTCGCCTACCCGCACGGCTACAACAGCGCCAAGGTACGGTCCCTGTCGGCCCGCGCCGGCTACGAGACGGCGACGGCGGTGCGGCACGCGCTCAGCTCCGACCGCGACGAGCGCTACCGCATCGCCCGCCTCATCGTCCGGCGCACCCACACCGTCACCGACGTCCAGGGCTGGCTGGCCGGGCGGGGCGCGCGGATCGCGCCCTACCGCGACAGCCCCAGGACGGTCGCCTGGCGGTGGTACCGGCGGGGCCGCGCGCTGGTGCGGGGCCCCGAGTTCGCCGGGTGAGGTCCCACAGGGGACCGGTCACTCCAGCGGCTGGTTGAGGTACGGGTCGGCGGCCACCTCGCGCAGACTGCGCCAGGACGCGTCGCCGGCCACCGAGAGGTCGCAGTGCGGTCCCGGGTCCCGGTAGTTCCACTGGAGCGCGGCCTTGACGCCGTCCAGGCCCTTGAGGACCCGGGGCACCTGCGCGTACCACTGGGCCTGCCGGTCCGGCCGGTCCGGGTCGGACGCGCTGCCGAACTCCGAGAGCATCAGCGGCTTGTCGTCGGATATGTGCGCCCGGATCCAGTCGTGCGTGGCGTTCTGCGTCTGGGCGAAGCTCAGCCACTCCGTCTTGTGGCAGAGGTAGTAGTTGTACTGGTTGTAGCCGATCCAGTCGACGTACTCGTCGCCGGGATACAGCCGCTCGAACAGGTCGGCGTGGTTCAGGTAGCCGGTGATCACCCACGTCCACACCACGTTGTCCACGCCGAGGTCGCGGAACCGGTCGTGGATGTGCCGGTAGGCGCGGACGTACTCCTCCGGGCTGCCGCTGGCCGGGGTACGGGTGTCCATCTCCAGGTCGAAGGAGAGGAACACCTTCTTGCCGGTGCGCTCCCCGTACTCCTTGATCCGCTCCGCCTGGACGTCGATGACGGAGTCGTCCAGCTCGCCTCCGGCTAGCTGCCGCCACGTCGGCTGCTGCTGCTTGGTGCCGCCCCACCACTTGCTCTCCCAGGACAGCAGCAGCATCCGGTCCTCGCCGACGCGCTGCTCCTGCTCGGTCAGCAGCTGGCCCTCCAGCCTGGTCTCCGTGACGGCCGACATGTCGTGGTACGTGTACACGATGTCGAGCTTGCGGCCGGCCTTCTCCTCGTAGGCGTGCACCTTTTCGGCGAGGTCCGACTTGTCGTGCGGCACGAAGGCGCCGAACCAGGCGCCACAGGGCGGTTCGAGCAGTTCGGTCGGGCGGCACCTCTCGTCCTGGCCGGACGGGCTCGTCCCGGAGCCGTCGTCCGGTCCGGCGGTGTCGCGCAGGGCGAGCACCGCCAGCAGGGCCGCGCACGCGAGGGTGGCGGAGGTGAGCAGGAGGCGGCGCCTTGCGCGCCGGAGGGGACGGGGCGGGCGGAGCGGGCTGTGTCGGCGGGGCGGGTCGGGTTGGCGGGGCGGGCCGGGCACGTTCACAGAGCGGAACCCTTCCGTGTCCTCGGTGGCGTCCCCGGAGCCGGAGCCGGGGACGCGCGCAGGCGCGGGCAGAACGCGGCGAGCGTGGTCAGCAGGGTGAGGATCAGCAGGACGCGCTCCCCGCTGAAGGCGTGCGTGGCGATCAGCACCGTCGAGACGAGGATGACGACGCCGACGCTCAGCAGCACGGCCAGCATCAGCCGCTCCAGCAGGTCGGAGTGGCGGTCGAAGCCGGCGGTCCGGCGGTCGACGGGGCCCTCGGCGGGGCGGGACCGCAGCGCCGGGCCGCAGATCCGGACCAGGGCCGCGCCCGGACCGGCGGCCAGGAAGAGCGCCACCGCGGCGCCGCGCGGCGGTGAACCGCCGGGCAGGGCGAGCGCGGCCAGGGCCAGCCAGCCGCCGAACGCGGGCAGCATGCGGATCACGAGGTCCTGCGGTGTCATCGGCTCACTCCCCCGTCGGCTCGTCCGGTCGAAGGACGTAGACCGTCCCCGCGCTGTTCTCCGCCACCAGCTGGAAGCGCGGTGAGGCGGCCACCGACCGGCGTATGCGGTCCAGTTGCTCGCCGTCGAGCTGGCCGTTCATCTCCGAGTTGGCCACCTGCCCCTGGGTGAGCAGGAGATACGCGCGGGCGGGCGGTTCCACGGCGCTCATGTCCCGGGCCAGGGTGGCGGCCGGGCTGCGCACGATCCGGTCGACGTGGCTGCGGCCGTCGTCGAGGAACCAGTAGTGGTCGACGCTCCAGTACGAGTCGTAGGCGAGCGGGTAGTTCCGGTTCGCGGCGACCACGAGCGACCCTTCCGGTGCCTGGTCGAACAACTGGCGTATCAGGGCCACTTCCTGCGGCGGGAAGTAGTTGATCCGATCCTTGCCGGAGTAGGCCGGCACGAAGGCGAGCGTCCCGGCGAGCAGCGCGACCAGCGGCACCCACACGCCGTACCTGAGGTCGGGCAGCGGCAGCCGCCTCGGCCGGGCGGTGGCAGCGGGCCGCCCGGCCGACTCGCGCGCGGCGAGGTCGGCGGCCAGGGTGCGCACCTTGGGCAGCAGCGCGGCCCCGGCGAAGAAGGCCGCGCCGGGCAGCATGAACATCAGCACCCGGAAGATCATTTCGCTGCCGTAACTGCTGGCCACGAACATGGGCAGCGGGGCCGCGGCGATCAGCAGCAGGGGCAGCGCCCGGTACCGCAGTACCGGCTGGCGCAGCACGCCGAGCGCCGCGAGCAGCAGGACGGAGCCCGACAGCAGACGGGCCGCCCAGGAGGTGGCGATCGCCCCGGTGCCGGTCGGGGTGGCGCCGTACCCGGTCTCGACGTTGGCGCCGACGTCACCCACCGAGCGGATCATGTCCGGCATCGCGGCGGACAGGAAGGGCAGCGCCGCCGTGAGGCACCAGGCCAGGAAGATGACCACCGTGGTGACCGTCGGCACCCAGTCGCGGTAGCGGCGGGCGAGGCACAGCGCCAGCAGGGAGACGACCAGCATGCCGGGCGTCAGCTGGTGCGAGACGACGATGGTCGTGACCAGCACGGTCAGCAGCACCGTCCAGACCGCCGGCCGCTGCCGTCCGCGCCCGCCGCGCCGGCCGCCGTACCGGCGCAGGACGACGGCCAGCACGCCCACGTGCAGCGCGAAGGCGACGGACTGCGGGGAGAAGTAGTCCTGGCCCACCCAGTTGGCCACGTAGAAGAGCCAGACCGAGGTCCAGACCAGCCGGCGGTCGGTGGTGAAGGTGCGGTAGATCAGCAGCAGCGGGAGCAGCAGCATCAGGCTGGAGACCAGGGGCCACCACGCCATGTACATCGCGGTGTTCTCCACGCCGAGCAGCCGCACCAGCGCGGCCTGGGCGGCGAAGAAGCCCGGCCACTGGTCGTAGACGGCCATGTCGCCCAGCTGCTCCTCGGTCCCCAGACCGCCGGAGGTCAGCAGATGGTCGATGACGGCGTCGTGCTTCCACGCCCAGGCGTACAGCGGGGTCGGGTAGACCAGGGCTTGGGTGGCCCGCTCCATCAGCAGCAGCCCGACGACGTACGCGAACGACCAGCCCTGCGGGCGCCTCGGGTCGCGGGCGGTGAACCAGAAACCGGCCGTGAGCACGGCCAGGCCGGCCCAGAAGGCCGGGTGCACCGCACTGACCAGGCCGAAGTCGTCGAGGTGGGAGACGTCGGTGTGGCCGATCGCGTACGCCCACAGGGCGAGCGCCGCCAGCAGGGGCAGGGCCGGCCAGGCCCCGGCAGCGCGGTACCGGAACCTCCAGGCGGGCGGGAGGTCGGAAAGGTCCGTCATGGAATCGGCGGCGGAGCCCGGTGGCTCCGGGGGAGTGGAGAGACTGCGGCGGGTGGTCCGCACGGCACCACGAAACCGCGCGCTCCCCTGCCGCCGCGCCCCCTGGGGCCGGGCGGACGTGTCTCCGGGGGCCCGGACGGTCACGTCTCCCGGGGCCCGGACGGTCACGTCTCCCGGGGGGCGGGCGGACACGTCTTCGGCACTGCGGTCCGCCGGCTCCTGGGAGGCGGGCGTCGCAGTCACCTCGTCCGCTTCGGCCTCCGGGAGAGCCTCGGCGGCGTCGTCGGCATCTACGGCATCTACGGCGTCTACGAGAGTGCTGACATCGCCGGCAGCGCTGACGTCTGTGCCGCCGGGCTTCTCGGCCGCTTCGTCCGCCCCACCACCCCCTTCACCCCTCTCGGCCGCTTCGTCCATCGCCACCGCCTCGGCGCTCTCGGGCGGTGCGTCCGGTGCCGCCTCCGGGCTCGTCCCGTGCGGCGTCGCTGACTCCGGCGTCATCGACTCCGACGCCATCGGTGTCCCGATCGTGTCCGCCCCGATCGTGTCCGCCCCGTCCGGGGACGACGCGTCCGGGGACGGCGTGTCCCGGGACGACGCGTCCGGGATCTCCGGTGCGGGCACGGGCTCCGGTGCGGATCTCTCCCGTGGAGTTGCTGGCGGACGCACGACGTTCCCCCCTGGCGGTTCGGCTCTGTGCTCGATCAGTCCCTGGATCTGTCGTTCGGTCTGGAGCGGCGCGGGGGCTCGGACGTCGGGGCCGGTCGGCGCGGTGGCAGGACCAGGACGAGCAGGACGAGCAGCGCGAGCAGCAGGAGAAGGGGCAGCGCGACCGGCGCGAGCGCCTGCCGCCACACCCAGCCGCCCACCGCGGCGAGATACAGAACCCCCCAGCGTCCCGGCCACGGCAGCCGGTCGCCCGCGTACGCGAGCAGCAGCCACAGCGGCACGAGACACAGCAGTTGCAGAACGGGCGGTGCCCAGCGCAGCAGCGGCTCGGGGCCGTCGAGCCCCACCGCGTCCGCGAGGAATCCGGCCGTCTTGGTGTAGAACGTCCCGTCCACCGGCTGTGGTTCCCGGCCGAGGGCGACAGGTGCCACGTACAGAGCGATCACGGCGGCGCCCAGGGCGGCCCCGGGGAGCCGCCAGTCGAGGCGCGCGCTCAGGGTCACGGAGGCCACGAACACGACCAGCAGTGCCCCGCCCGCGACGAGCGCGGCCAAGGGCAGCTCCTCCAGCAGCTCACGGCCGGTCACCGCCGTCCGGGAGGCCCCGTCCAGCCAGGGCAGTCCGCGCAGCGCCGTCCAGAAGACCGCGGTGGCGACGCCGAGCACCACCCAGAGGCCGGTCCACAGCCGCCTTTCCCAGGTCTCTTCCTCGACGGACCGGGCAGACCCGAGGGACCGAGCGGACCCAGCGGACCCAGCGGACCCAGCGGGCGGAGCGGGCCCAGCGGGCGGAGCGGACAGAGTGGACGAACCGGATCCGACGGGCTCGGCTCCCTGCACTCCCGGGGACCCCAGGGAGCCCAAAGCCCCTTGCGCCCCCGGGGATTCCTCCTCCCCGGCGCCCCCGCCGTCCCCGCCCTCCAGTTCGGGCGGGCCACCGGACGGCCCGCCCCCCGCACCGTCCGACGACCGGACGATCACGGCCAGCGGATCCGCCTCCAACGCCTCCCGCTCATAACCGGGCCGCCCGATGAAGAGGGTGACGGTGTCCTCCCGCCCCTCCCCCTGCCTCCCGTCGGCCGGATCAACCGCGTACGCGGCCTTGCGGGCCCAGCTCGTGCCGTACCCGGCGGTGGCGTTCAGCCGTGCCCAGCGGGTGCCGTAGGAGGGTGCGCCGGGTGCCGTCGGCTTCCGGCGGCCTCCCGTCGCCTTCCCGTCGCCGGGTCCACCGCCCGTATCCCGGCCGGAGGCGCCGCCGCCGCGCAGCGCCGCGCGCAGGCCCGGCACACAGCCGGCGGCGACCAACGTCATCCCCAGCAGCACCGCCCAGCCGGCGCCCGCGATCCCGGCCGGTGTGAACAGCACGGTCGCGCTGCCCAGCACGAGGGCGCACATCGCGCCTTGGACAGCGGCGAGCGCTCCGGTCCGGCCCTGGACACGCAGCACCCCTATGTACAGCTCCACCACGATCCGCGGCAGCGCACCGAGGGCGAGCAGCCGCAGCACCGCGGAGCCGTGCTCGGCGTAGTCGTCGTTGAACGGGGCGAGGATCTGCGGCGCGAAGGCCACCAGGAACGCTACGACCGGCACCAGCAGCAGCGTCATGCGGCGCAGCGCCCCGCGGACGCCGTCGGCGAGGTGGCGCGGGTCGTGCGAGGCGTGCGCGGTGAGCGAGGAGGCCATGTTGATGGCCATGAACTCCATCGTGCCGCCGACGGTGTACGCCACGTAGAAGTAGCCGTTCTCCGCGGCGGTGAAGCGGACGGCGACCATCACCGGCAGCAGGTTGATCATGGCCAGGCTGAACAGCGCGCCCAGCGAGTCGCCTGCCAGGAAACGGCCCATCTCACGGTAGGCGGGCGGTTCGAGGTCGTGGTCGGCGGCGGCCTGTCGCGGTATCAGCTTGCGGAAGATCAGCCAGCCGAGGGGCAGCGTGGAGAAAGCGATCGCCACGGCCCACGAGACGAAGATGCCGAGCACCGGCAGCGCGGAGGCGAAGACGGCGAGCAGGATCAGCTTCCCGACCGAGAACACCGCGTTGCCGGCCGGCACCCACTCGGCTTTGCGCAGCCCGGTCAGCACCCCGTCCTGGAGGGTGAGCAGCGCCCAGGCCACGCAGGCGGCGACGAACAGCGTCCCCGCCACCGGCGTGCCCAGCGGCGCGTACGAGTCGCCCCACCGGTCGAGGGTGAGCAGGAAGACGCCGGCCGCCAGCGCGACGACCACCGAACTGGCCGCGTAGGCACGCCAGACCAGTGACCCCGTCGCCCGTCCGGCACGCGGCACGAAGCGGACCACGGCGCCGATCATCGTCGTCGCCGTGATGCTGGCCAGCAGCCGCATCGCCGCGATCGCGGCCGAGCCCTGGCCGACGGCCTCCTCGGTGTAGTACCGGGCGGACACCAGCCAGAAACCCAGCCCGAGCACGGCGGACACGCCGGTGCTGAGCATGAGGAAGTAGGCGTTCTTGAACAGCGAGTCGGAGCCGTGCGCCCCGTCGGACGGCCGGTCCCCGTCGTCCGCCCGCGCCTCCGCCGTCTCCTGCACCTGCGCCTCAGTCACGGAACGGCCCCGGCCCTCGCGGTAACGGACCCGGTTCTTCCGGCAGGGGCCCCGGCCTGCTCAGGCCCTCGGGCGGCTCGGCAGGCCGGACGCCGGAATCCTCCAGGACCTCGATGGCCTCCCGCGCGCGCAGCGGGTCCACGGGCAGCGCGTGCCGCGCGAACCAGCGCGCCGCCTCGGGAGCGGGCGAGAGGTCGGTGAACTCCACGCCGGCGTAGTCGTCCAGAGGCGGGTCGTAGAGGTACCCGACGACGATGCCCCGCCGCGCCAGAGCCGCCGCCGCCGCGTCCCGGTCCGCCACGAGCAGCGGCACCCGGAACAACGGCTGCACCGCGCCGTCCGGCCCCCCGCGCCCGGCGTGTGCCCAGCGCGTCGCCAGCAACAGTTCCGTCCCCGCGCGGCAGTCGGCGAGCACCTCGTCCAGCCGGTCGAGCTTGCGGCCGACGCGGGCGAGCCGGAACCGGCCGGAGCTCAGCCGGTAGTCGTGCATGTCGACGCGGACCCAGGGGTCGTGCGCGTCCAGATCCGGCGCGGCGGCGACCGCACGGGCCAGCGCCTCGGGCCGCAGCGGCATCCGGATCTCCTCGCGCTCGGCCATGCCCAGCACCCGCAGCGTCGCCCAGGCGGCCCGCCGCAGCCGCAGCCCCCGCACGGCCGCCTCCGCGTACGGCCGGACGGCGTAGGCGAGCTCGGCCGTCATCCGGCGCGGCGCCAGCAGGTCCTCGCACGCCTTCTCCAGCACGTCCCGCACGCCCGGATCGGCGACCGCGAGGATTCCCCCGGCGTGCGCCCCGACGTGCTTGGACAGGCTGAAGACGGAGGCGTCGCCCCAGGTCCCGACCGGACGGCCGCCCACCTCGCTGCCGATGGCGTGCGCCGCGTCCTCGAACAACGGGATGCCCAACGCGTCGCACCGCGCCCGCAGTCCGGGCGCCGGGTCCGGGTTCCCGTACAGGTTCGTCGTCAGTACGGCGGAGAGTGAGCCCCATGTCTCCTCGGGCACGGCGTCGAGGTCGATGGACGCGTCCCACGGGTTCAACGGCGCCTGCACCGGCCGCAGTCCGGCCGCCAGGACGACGAAGAAGATGACGTCGTCGTTGACCGGCGACATCAGCACCCGGCCGCCCGGCGGGCACCAGTGCCGCAGTGCCGCGTACAGGCCGAACCGGCACGACGGTACGTACACGCATTCCCGGCCGAGTCTGTCGCGCATGGTGCGCGCCGGGCGTTTCGGCCTGGCATGCGACGACACCGAACCCGGACCGGCCTCCCCAATGGCCATCCGCTCCCCCTGATGTGCCGTCGGAACGCCCCCTCCCCGAGGCCTTCCGGCACCCGTCCAGACTCTCCCCGTTCGCACCGCTCCGTCAAGATTGCGGACCGGCCTGTGGACAACTTCCCGCACACAAGCGGAAGCGGAGCGCTAGCCGCCGCCCACCCCGTCCGGCACCCGACCGGGCACCTCACCCGTCACTCACCCCGCCGTACACACCGTCGGCCCGCGCTCTGCCCCGGCGCGCCCCGACCGCCGTAACGTGTGGCCCGGCCACCCGGAACCCCCAGCACAGGCGGTGCGCACCCGGCACCGACACGCCCCGACACCCACGGGCAGGCACCAGCCCGCACCCGCAGGCACCGGCACCGGCACCGGCACCGGCACCCACCGTCGAGTACGAAAGCGAGGCACCACAGATGCCCCTCTTCGACGTCCCCGAAGGCCACCCCTTCGGCCCGCACAACCTCCCGTACGGCGTGTTCTCGACCCCCGGGAAGGAGGAGCGGACGGTGGGCGTCCGGCTGGGCGACCACGTCCTCGACGCCGGCGCGGCGGCCCGCGCCCTCGGATCGCCGTACGTCTCCCTCCTCGCCCGGCCCACCCTCAACCCGTTGCTGGCGGCCGGCCGCACCACCTGGTCCGACGTACGGCGTGCGCTGACCGCCTGGGTGACGGTCCCCGCGCACCGCGAGACCCTCGCCCCGCTGTTCCACCCCCTCTCCTCGGTCACCCTGCACCTGCCCTTCGAGGTGGCCGACTACGTCGACTTCTACGCCTCCGAGAACCACGCCCGGAACGTCGGCCGCATCTTCCGCCCCGACGCCGCCGACTCCCTGACCCCGAACTGGAAGCACCTGCCGATCGGCTACCACGGGCGCTCCGGCACGGTGGTGGTCTCCGGCACGGACGTCGTACGCCCCTCCGGTCAGCGCAAGTCCCCCACCGACCCGGCCCCCGTCTTCGGCCCGTCCGTACGCCTGGACATCGAGGCCGAGGTCGGCTTCGTGGTCGGGACGCCGAGCCAACCCGGCCGGCCGGTCCCGCTCCACGACTGGCGCGAGCACGTGTTCGGGCTGTGCCTGCTGAACGACTGGTCGGCACGGGACATCCAGGCCTGGGAGTACGTCCCCCTCGGCCCGTTCCTCGGCAAGTCCTTCGCCACGTCGGTCTCGGCGTGGATCACCTCTCTCGACGCCCTGGAGGCCGCGCGGACCGCCCCGCCGGAGCGGACCCACCGGCTGCTGCCGTACCTCGACGACGCCGACGAGGAACCGAGCGGCTACGACCTGCGGATCTCCGTCGCCGTCAACGGCCACGTCGTCTCCGAGCCGCCCTTCTCCACCATGTACTGGACGGCCGCCCAGCAACTGGCCCACCTGACCGTCAACGGCGCCTCGCTGCGCACCGGCGACCTGTACGGCTCGGGCACCGTCAGCGGCCCTTCCGAACGGGAACGCGGGTCGCTGCTGGAACTGACCTGGAACGGCCGCGACCCCCTCGAACTCCCGGACGGCAAGCGGACCTTCCTGGAGAACGGCGACGAGGTCACCCTGTCCGCCTGGGCCCCCGGCCCGGACGGCACCCGGGTAGGGCTGGGCGAGGTGACGGGGCGGGTCGTCGCGAGCTGACCAGAACGCTCGGGGCGCCGGCGACGGCAATGGCGAGGGAGAGGGAGAAGCGAAGGGAGCGGCCAAGGAAACGGCCATGGAAACGGCGAAGAGAAAGGGACCGCCGAAGCGAAGGCCGAGCGAGACGACGGACACTTGACGGTCCTCGGACCTGACTCGCACCGCCCCGCACCGTCATACTGTCGGCGGACGGTGCGCGAGCCCCCTTCCGCACTCCCCGCACGATCCAGAGCCGAGCCGCCTTTCCGACCAGGATCCGGAGCCCGTGGCATGACCGTCAGCCTGCTTCTGCTGAGCGTCGTCGCCCTGACCGCCGCCGTGCCGGCGCCCCGCGCGCTGACCCGGGCCAGTTGGCCGGAACGGGACCCGGTGGTCGCGCTGTGGGTGTGGCAGTGCCTGGTCGCCACGGTCCTGCTGTGCTGTCTGACCGCCCTGGCCCTGGGCGCCGCCGCCGTCTTCGGCACGGTCCGCGCCCAGCTCTTCGCCCCGGCGCCGCCCGCGGTGACCGAGGCGTACAACCTCTCCGCCGGCCCGCCCTGGACGGCGGCCCTCACCGTGCTGCTGGCCTGCGGAGCCGCCTGGACCACCGCCATGCTCGCCCGGGAACTGGCCGAAGCGCGCCGGCGCCGGGCCCGGGCCCGCTCGCATCTGCGCGAACGCGCCCCCGACCTGCCCGCCGGGCTCCCCACCGCGCGCGGGCCTCTCCTCGTGCTGGAGGACGAATACCCGGACGCCTGGTGGATGCCCGGCAGCCCGCCCCAGCTGATCGTCACCACCGGCGCCCTGCAGCGTCTCACCGACCACCAGATCGACGCGGTCCTCACCCACGAGCGCGGCCACGCCCGCGCCCGCCACGACTGGCTGCTGCACCTCTCCACTGCCCTGGCCACCGGCTTCCCCCGTGTCCCGCTCTTCGCCCACTTCTGCGACCAGACCCACCGTCTGGTGGAACTCGCCGCCGACGACACCGCCTCCCGGCGCTGCGGCCACCTGACCACGGCCCTCGCCCTGATCGAGCTGAACCAGCACCGGGGCGTCCTGTCCTGCGCCTCCAGCCACCACCTCCTCGGCGAACGCGTCGACCGCCTCCTGGAGCCGCAGCCCCGCCTGGGCCGCCGCCACCGCGCCATGACCACGGCGACGGCCGCCCTGGTCCCGCTCCTCCCCCTGCTGATCACCTTCGCCCCGGGCCTCACGGCTCTGTCCTGAGCCGCCCGGGCCCGGCTATATCCAGTCGTCGGGCTCCGGCTCGTGCTCGGGCCAGTCGTCCGGACCCATGTCCGACGCGGGGCCCGCGGTGGGTGCGGGAGCCGAAGACGGCTCGGTGCCGCCGGCCGGTCCGCCCAGCCCCGCGAGTACCTCCAGCACGCCCTCGCCGTACGTCATCAGCTTCTTCTCGCCGACGCCGCTGATGGAGCCGAGCTGCCCGATCGACGTGGGCCACACCGTGGCGATCTCCCGGAGCGTGGCGTCGTGGAAGATGACATAGGCCGGGACGCCCTGTTCCCTGGCCTGCTCGGCACGCCAGGCGCGCAGCGCCTCGAAGGCGGGCACCAGCGCCTGGGGCAGCTCCGCCGCCGCGGCCTTGGGCTTGCGCTCACCGCGTCCCCCGCCGGACGCCTTCACCGCCGTCGGCTTCTTCGGCTCCTTGCGCAGCGGGACCTCCCGCTCCCGGCGCAGCACGGCCGCGCTGTCGTCGGTCAGCACCAGCGTGCCGTACTCCCCCTCCACCGCCAGCAGTCCTTGGGCCAGCAGCTGCCGGACGACGCCACGCCACTCGCCCTCGCTCAGCTCCTCACCGATGCCGAACACCGAGAGCTGGTCGTGGTCGAACTGGATGACCTTGGCGGTGCGCTTGCCCAGCAGGATGTCGATGATCTGCCCGGCGCCGAACTTCTGCCCGCGCTCCCGCTTCAGCCGCACCACCGTCGACAGCGCCTTCTGCGCCGCGACCGTGCCGTCCCAGGTCTCCGGCGGGGTGAGGCAGGTGTCGCAGTTGCCGCAGCCGGACGCCTCCGGGTCCTGTCCGAAGTAGGCGAGGAGCTGGCCGCGCCGGCACTGGACGGTCTCGCACAGGGCGAGCATGGCGTCCAGGTGGGACTGGGCCCGCCGCCGGAACGCCTCGTCGCCCTCGCCGGACTGGATCAGCTTGCGCTGCTGCACGACGTCGTTGAGGCCATAGGCCATCCAGGCCGTCGACGGCAGCCCGTCCCGGCCGGCCCGGCCCGTCTCCTGGTAGTAGCCCTCGACCGACTTGGGCAGGTCGAGGTGGGCTACGAACCGCACGTCCGGCTTGTCGATGCCCATGCCGAAGGCGATGGTCGCCACGACCACCAGGCCCTCCTCCCGCAGGAACCTCGACTGGTGCGCCGCACGGGTGCCCGCGTCCAGTCCCGCGTGGTACGGCACCGCCTCGACGCCGTTGCGGGAGAGGAACTCGGCCGTCTTCTCCACCGAGTTCCGGGAGAGGCAGTAGACGATGCCCGCGTCTCCCGGGTGCTCCTCGCGCAGGAAGGTCAGAAGCTGCTTCTTGGGGTCGGTCTTCGGCACGATCCGGTACTGGATGTTGGGCCGGTCGAAGCTGGCCACGAAGTGCCGGGCCGCCGGCATGTTCAGCCGCTCGGTGATCTCCCGGTGGGTGGCGTGGGTGGCCGTCGCCGTGAGCGCGACACGCGGCACGTCCGGCCAGCGCTCGCCCAGCAGGGACAGCGCGAGGTAGTCCGGCCGGAAGTCGTGCCCCCACTGCGAGACGCAGTGCGCCTCGTCGATGGCGAAGACCGCGATCTTGCCCCGGGAGAGCAGGCCGAGGGTGCTCTCCAGCCGCAGCCGCTCGGGCGCCAGGTAGAGCAGGTCCAGCTCTCCGGCGAGGAACTCGGCCTCCACCGTGCGGCGCTCGTCGAAGTCCTGCGTCGAGTTCATGAACCCGGCGCGCACCCCGAGCGCCCGCAACGCGTCCACCTGGTCCTGCATCAACGCGATGAGCGGGGAGATCACTATGCCGGTGCCCGGCCTGACCAGGGACGGAATCTGGTAGCACAGCGACTTGCCGCCGCCGGTCGGCATGAGCACGACCGCGTCGCCACCCGCGACCACGTGCTCGATGACCGCTTCCTGTTCGCCGCGGAAGTCCTCGTACCCGAAGACCCGGCGCAGCGCGGCGACCGCCTCGCTGTCCCCGCCGTCCGCGGCCCTGGTCCCTGCCGTCTCGCCGATCACGCTCGTCCCGCCCATCGTCCTGTCCCCCGTACGTCCTGCCCCGTCTGTCCGGCCCGTCTGTCCTGCCCCGACCACTGCCTCCACGATAGGGGTCCGCACCGACAGCCACGGAGTTATCCACAGGCCCCGGCCACCCCGCCCACTCACCGCCCCTCACTGCCGTCAAGGACACGAAGGTCGTTCACACGTTCGCGGGAGACCTGCCCGTTTCCGGCCGATAGTCTGAATGCGCCCGCGAGACTCCGTCGCATGGGAGCACTGATGAGCGTCGCACCGAAGGCGTCCAAGCCCACCTGGCCGACCCCGCCGGAAGGCGGCTGGACCGCCGACGACCTGGACCGCCTCCCGGATCTTCCTCCGCACACGGAACTGATCGACGGGAGTCTCGTCTTCGTGAGTCCGCAAACCCTTTTCCACTCACGCGCTGTGAGCTTCTTCGAATGGCAGTTGCAGTCACTCGCCCCGGCGGAGTACGAGGTCGTCCGCGAGTTCACCATCGACATCGACCGGCAGAACCGGCCCGAGCCGGACGTGATCGTGGTCGGTGCGGAGGTGGTGGAGGACCCGGAGCAGACCCGCTACCCCGCCCAGTCCGTGCTGCTGGCCATCGAGGTCGTCTCCGCCGAGTCCGTGTCCCGCGACCGCGAGACCAAGCCCCTGAAGTACGCCCGCGCCGGCATTCGCCACTACTGGCGGGTGGAGAACGAGAAGGGCCTCGCCGCCGTGCACGCCTTCGAACTGGAACCCACGACCGGCGCCTACACCAGCGTCGGCATCTTCCGTGAGCGGATGAAAGTGGCCGCCCCCTTCCCGCTGGACCTCGACCTCACCCGCATCAAGCCGCGCCGCGGCTCCGCGTAGCGCGGCACGACAGCGGCCCGGCACCCCCCGTGAGAGTGCCGGGCCGCCGCGCGACCGGAGGCAGGGTCAGCGCACGAACACTCCCGCCTGTCCCGCCAGATCCAGGAAGTACTGGGGCGCCACCCCCAGCACCAAGGTGACCGCCACGCCCACCCCGATCGCCGTCGTCGTCAGCGGCGACGGCACCGCGACGGTCGGGCCCTCGGGCCGGGGCTCGCTGAAGAACATCAGCACGATCACGCGGATGTAGAAGAACGCCGCGATCGCCGAGGAGATCACGCCGATCACGACCAGCGGGGCCGCGCCGCCCTCCGCCGCCGCCTTGAACACGGCGAACTTCCCGGCGAAGCCGGAGGTCAGCGGAATGCCCGCGAAGGCCAGCAGGAACACCGCGAAGACGGCCGCCACCAGCGGTGACCGGCGGCCCAGCCCCGCCCACTGCGACAGGTGCGTCGCCTCGCCGCCCGGGTCCCGCACCAGCGTCACCACCGCGAACGCGCCGATCGTGACGAAGGAGTAGGCCGCCAGGTAGAAGAGGACGGACGACACGCCGTCCGGCGTGGTCGCGATGACACCCGCGAGGATGAACCCGGCGTGCGCGATCGACGAGTACGCCAGCAGCCGCTTGATGTCGGTCTGGGTGATCGCGACGATCGCGCCGCCCAGCATGGTGACGATCGCCACGCCCCACATCACCGGCCGCCAGTCCCAGCGCAGGCCGGGCAGGACGACGTAGAGGATGCGCAGCAGCGCGCCGAACGCCGCCACCTTGGTGGCCGCCGCCATGAACCCGGTCACCGGGGTCGGCGCGCCCTGGTACACGTCCGGCGTCCACATGTGGAACGGCACCGCGCCCACCTTGAACAGCAGGCCCATGACGATCAGCGCGGCGCCGACCAGCAGCAGCGCATCGTTGCCCATGGTGTCGGCGAGTGCCGGGGTGACCTCCGTGATCGACCCGTCGACGACCTGCGCGATCGTGCCGTACGACATGGAGCCCGAGTAGCCGTAGAGCAGGGCGATGCCGAACAGGGTGAACGCGGAGGCGAACGCGCCGAGCAGGAAGTACTTGACCGCGGCCTCCTGCGACATCAGCCGCTTGCGGCGGGCCAGCGCGCACATCAGGTACAGCGGGAGGGAGAAGACCTCCAGGGCGACGAACAGGGTCAGCAGATCGTTGGCGGCCGGGAAGACCAGCATGCCGGCGACGGCGAAGAGCAGCAGCGGGAACACCTCGGTGGTGGTGAACCCGGCCTTCACCGCCTTCTGCTCGCTCTCGCTGCCCGGCACGGACGCGGCCTGCGCGGCGAAGGAGTCCACCCGGTTGCCGTGCGCCGCCGGGTCGAGTCGCCGTTCGGCGAAGGTGAACAGGCCGACCAGGCCCGCGAGCAGGATCGTGCCCTGGAGGAACAGGGCCGGTCCGTCGACGGCGATGGCACCCATCGCGGCGATGTGCGCCTTGGTCGTGCCGTAGCCGCCGGCCGCGAGCGCGACGACCGCGGCGAAGGCGGCGACGAGCGCGACGGCGGAGACGAACATCTGCGCGTAGTAGCGCGGTCTGCGCGGTACGAACGCCTCGACGAGGACTCCGACGACCGCCGCTGCGACGATGATCAGGACGGGCGACAGCTGGCCGTACTCGATTTTCGGCGCGTCGATCTTGGAGATCGGATCGGCCGCCGTTGTCCACAGGCTGTGGACGGCTGTTGCGCTCACTTGGCCGCCTCCACCTCGGGCCGGGGGTCCTTCTGCTGTACGTCGGACATGGTCTGCTTGACCGCCGGGTCGATGATGTCCGTGACGGGCTTGGGGTAGACGCCCAGGAAGATCAGCAGCGCGACCAGCGGCACGGCGACCGCCAGTTCACGCACGCGCAGATCCGGCATCGCGGCGACCTCGGGTTTGACCGGGCCGGTCATCGTCCGCTGGTAGAGGACGAGGGTGTAGAGCGCGGCGAGCACGATGCCGAAGGTCGCGATGATGCCGACCACCGGGTAGCGCGTGAACGTCCCGACCAGGACCAGGAACTCACTCACGAACGGCGCCAGCCCCGGCAGCGACAGGGTGGCCAGACCGCCGATCAGGAAGGTGCCCGCGAGCACCGGGGCGACCTTCTGCACACCGCCGTAGTCGGCGATGAGCCGCGAGCCGCGCCGGGAGATCAGGAAGCCGGCCACCAGCATCAGCGCGGCGGTCGAGATGCCGTGGTTGACCATGTAGAGCGTCGCGCCGGACTGGCCCTGGCTGGTCATCGCGAAGATGCCCATGATGATGAAGCCGAAGTGCGAGATCGACGCGTACGCCACCAGCCGCTTGATGTCCCGCTGGCCGACCGCGAGCAGCGCACCGTAGATGATGCTGATCAGTGCCAGGACGAGGACGACCGGCGTCGCCCACTTGCTGGCCTCCGGGAAGAGCTGGAGGCAGAAGCGGAGCATCGCGAAGGTGCCCACCTTGTCGACGACCGCCGTGATCAGCACGGCGACCGGGGCGGTGGACTCCTGCATGGCGTTGGGCAGCCAGGTGTGCAGCGGCCACAGTGGCGCCTTCACCGCGAAGGCGAAGAAGAAGCCGAGGAACAGCCAGCGTTCGGTGTCGGTCGCCATGTCGAGCGTGCCGTTGGCCCGTGCCTCGGCGATCTCGGTGAGCGAGAAGTTCCCGGCGACCACGTACAGCCCGATCACCGCGGCCAGCATGATCAGTCCGCCGGCCAGGTTGTAGAGGAGGAACTTCACCGCCGCGTACGAGCGCTGCGTCGCCGCCGTCTTCTCGCCGTGCTCGTGGGCCCGGTCGCCGAAGCCGCCGATGAGGAAGTACATCGGGATGAGCATGGCTTCGAAGAAGATGTAGAAGAGGAAGACGTCGGTGGCCTCGAACGAGATGATCACCATCGCCTCGACGGCCAGGATCAGGGCGAAGAAGCCCTGCGTCGGCCGCCACCGGCTGCTGCCGGTCTCCAGCGGGTCGGCGTCGTGCCACCCGGCCAGGATGATGAACGGGATCAGCAGGGCGGTCAGCGCGATCAGCGCCACCGCGATGCCGTCCACGCCCAGTTCGTAGCGGACGCCGAAGTCGGCGATCCAGGAGTGCGACTCGGTGAGCTGGTAACGGTCGCCGTCCGGGTCGAAGCGGATCAGGATCACGACCGCGAGGACGAGCGTGGCCAGCGAGAACAGCAGCGCGAGCCACTTGGCGGCGGTGCGCCGCGCGGCCGGCACGGCGGCCGTCGCGATCGCCCCGACGGCCGGGAGCACCGCGGTCGCTGTCAGCAGGGGAAAGACTGTGCTCGATTCAGACATTCGGTATCAGACCGCCCTCATCAGCAGGGTCGCGGCGACGAGGACCGCCGCACCGCCGAACATCGAGACCGCGTAGGAGCGCGCGAACCCGTTCTGCACCTTGCGCATCCGGCCGGACAGGCCGCCGACCGAGGCCGCCGTGCCGTTGACGACCCCGTCGACCAGGGTGTGGTCGACGTAGACCAGGGAGCGCGTGAGGTGCTCGCCGCCGCGGACCAGGACGACGTGGTTGAAGTCGTCCTGGAGCAGGTCGCGCCGGGCGGCCCGGGTGAGCAGCGATCCACGCGGGGCGACGGCCGGGACCGGGCGGCGCCCGTACTGCGCCCAGGCGAGCGCGACGCCGATCACCATCACGGCGACCGTGGAAAGGGTGACCGTCAGGGCGCTGACCGGCGGATGCCCGTGTTCGTGCGCGGTGATCGGCTCCAGCCAGTGCAGGAACCGGTCACCGAGGGAGAAGAACGCGCCGCCCGCGACCGACCCGACGGCCAGCACGATCATCGGGACCGTCATGGCCTTCGGGGACTCGTGCGGGTGCGGAGGTGTGTACTCACCGCGCGTCTCGGCCGCGGGCTCCACGTCCGGCTCGGCCGGGGACGGCGTCGGCGCCTTGCGCCAGCGCTCCTCGCCGAAGAACGTCATCAGCATCACGCGCGTCATGTAGTACGCCGTGATGGCCGCGCCCAGCAGGGCGCAGGCGCCGAGGATCCAGCCCTCGGTGCCGCCCTTGGCGAACGCCGCCTCGATGATCTTGTCCTTGGAGAAGAAGCCGGACAGGCCCGGGAAGCCGATGATGGCGAGGTAGCCGAGGCCGAAGGTGACGAAGGTGACCGGCATGTACTTCCTGAGGCCGCCGTAGCGGCGCATGTCGACCTCGTCGTTCATGCCGTGCATGACCGAACCGGCGCCGAGGAAGAGACCCGCCTTGAAGAAGCCGTGGGTCACCAGGTGCATGATCGCGAAAACGTAGCCGATCGGGCCGAGGCCCGCGGCGAGCACCATGTAGCCGATCTGCGACATGGTCGACCCGGCCAGCGCCTTCTTGATGTCGTCCTTGGCGCAACCGACGATCGCACCGAACAGCAGCGTGACCGCGCCGACGATGGTGACGACCAGTTGCGCGTCCGGCGCCCCGTTGAAGACCGCGGCCGAGCGGACGATCAGGTACACGCCCGCCGTCACCATGGTCGCGGCGTGGATGAGGGCCGAGACCGGGGTCGGGCCCTCCATCGCGTCCCCGAGCCAGGACTGCAGCGGCACCTGGGCGGACTTGCCGCACGCGGCGAGCAGCAGCATCAGCGCGATCGCGGTCAGCTTGCCCTCGCCGGCCTCCCCGGCGAGTCCGGGCTCCGCCACCGTGCCGAGCACCGGCCCGAAGGCGAACGTCCCGAACCAGAGGAACATCAGCATGATCGCGATGGACAGGCCCATGTCGCCGACCCGGTTGACCAGGAATGCCTTCTTCGCGGCCGTGGCGGCGCTGGGCTTGTGCTGCCAGAAGCCGATCAGCAGGTAGGAGGCGAGACCGACGCCCTCCCAGCCGACGTAGAGCAGCAGGTAGTTGTCGGCGAGGACCAGGATCAGCATCGCCGCGAGGAACAGGTTGAGGTAGCCGAAGAAGCGGCGGCGGCGCTCGTCGTGCTCCATGTACGCGACCGAGTACAGGTGGATCAGCGAGCCGACGCCGGTGATCAGCAGCACGAACGTCATCGACAGCTGGTCGAGGCGGAAGGCGACGTCGGCCTGGAAGCCCTCGACCGGGACCCAGCTGAACAGGTGCTGGGTCAGGGTGCGTTCCTCACCGCCCTTGCCCAGCATGTCGGTGAACAGGACGGCGCCGATCACGAAGGACGCGGCGGCCAGCAGCGTGCCGAGCCAGTGTCCGACGGCGTCCAGCCGGCGTCCGCCGCACAGCAGCACCGCCGCTCCCAGCAGGGGCGCTGCCACCAGCAGCGCGATGAGAGATTCCACGATTCAGCGACCCCTCACAGCTTCATCAGACTGGCGTCGTCGACCGAGGCCGAGTGGCGGGAACGGAACAGGGACACGATGATCGCGAGCCCGACCACGACCTCCGCTGCGGCGACGACCATCGTGAAGAAGGCGATGATCTGGCCGTCCAGATTGCCGTGCATCCGGGAGAAGGCGACGAACGCCAGGTTGCAGGCGTTGAGCATCAGCTCCACGCACATGAACACCACGATGGCGTTGCGCCGGATCAGCACCCCGGTGGCGCCGATCGTGAACAGCAGGGCCGCGAGATAGAGGTAGTTGACCGGATTCACTGCGCCCCCTCCCCGTTGCTCGTGCGCTCCAGGCGCTCCTCGGCCCGCTGTTCCAGGGCCTTCAGGTCGTCGAGCGCGTCCGCCGAGACGTCCCGGACCTGGCCCCGGTCGCGCAGCGTCTTGCTGACGGTCAGCTCGGAGGGGGTGCCGTCGGGCAGCAGCCCCGCGATGTCCACCGCGTTGTGCCGGGCGTACACCCCGGGCGCGGGCAGCGGCGGGAGGTACTTGCCTTCCCGCACCCGCTCCTCGGCCAGCTCCCGCTGGGTCTTGGCCCGCTCGGTGCGCTCGCGGTGGGTGAGCACCATGGCGCCGACCGCGGCCGTGATGAGGAGGGCGCCGGTGATCTCGAACGCGAAGACGTACTGGGTGAAGATCAGGGCCGCCAGGCCCTCCACGTTGCCGCCCGCGTTGGCCTGTCCGACGCCGCTGAACTCCGTGAGGGAGGCGTTGCCGATGCCCGCGATCAGCAGGATGCCGAAGCCGAGCCCGCACAGCAGGGCCAGCCAGCGCTGCCCCCTGATGGTCTCCTTCAGGGAGTCCGCCGCGGTGACGCCGACCAGCATCACCACGAACAGGAACAGCATCATGATCGCGCCGGTGTAGACGACGATCTGCACGACGCCGAGGAAGTAGGCGCCGTTGGCCAGGTAGAACACCGCCAGGACGATCATGGTGCCGGCCAGGCAGAGGGCGCTGTGCACGGCCCGCTTCATGAACACCGTGCACAGGGCGCCGATCACCGCGACCGTGCCGAGGATCCAGAACTGGACGGCTTCTCCGGCGGATGTGGAGTAGGCGGCGAGCTGCGCGGTCATCGGCGGATCACCTTCTCCGCCGCCGGTTCCTCCTCGCCGAAGGTCGAGGCGGCCTCCTGCGGCACCTCGCCCTTGGAGACGGCGACCTGCCGCTCGGTACCGGGGGCGGCCTCGGTGACCAGGCCCCGGTAGTAGTCCTGCTCGTCCGTCCCCGGGTAGATCGCGTGCGGCGTGTCGACCATGTTGTCGTCGAGCCCGGCGAGCAACTGCTCCTTGGTGTAGATGAGGTTGGCGCGGCTGGAGTCGGCCAGCTCGAACTCGTTGGTCATCGTCAGCGCGCGCGTGGGGCACGCCTCGATGCACAGCCCGCACAGGATGCAGCGGGCGTAGTTGATCTGGTAGACGCGGCCGTACCGCTCACCGGGCGAGTAGCGCTCCTCGTCCGTGTTGTCCGCGCCCTCGACGTAGATCGCGTCGGCGGGGCAGGCCCAGGCGCACAGCTCGCAGCCGACGCACTTCTCCAGGCCGTCCGGATGGCGGTTGAGCTGGTGCCGTCCGTGGAATCGCGGAGCGGTGGTCTTCTCCTGCTCCGGGTACTGCTCGGTCAGCCGCTTCTTGAACATGGCCTTGAAGGTCACGCCGAAGCCGGCCACGGGGTTCTGGAAACCGGGCTTGGTCTCCTTCGGTTCCTCAGCCATCGGACGCCTCCTTTCCATCCGTAGGTCCGCCCGTGGATCCGCCCACGGGTCCGTCACTGTGAGTATCGACCCCACCACTGACAATCAGCTCCCGCTCCCGGCGCGGACCGCGCCTGGGCACCGGCGGCAACTCCTGTCCCGGCAGCGGCGGCACGGGGAACCCCCCGGCCATCGGGTCGAACGCGGCCGACTCCTCGGCGGGCTGCTCAGCCCGCTTCCCCTTGTCGCGGTACAGGTCGAAGAGGAAGGAGAGCAGCAGGACGACGATCACGCCGCCGCAGACGTAGAGCGCGATGTCTGCGAAGTCGTAGTTCTCGTTCCGCAGCGCCCGGACGGTCGCGACGAGCATCAGCCAGACCAGCGAGACCGGGATGAGGACCTTCCAGCCGAGCTTCATCAGCTGGTCGTAGCGGACCCGGGGCAGCGTGCCGCGCAGCCAGACGAAGAAGAACAGCAGCAGCTGGAGCTTGACGACGAACCACAGCATCGGCCACCAGCCGTGGTTGGCGCCCTCCCAGAAGGTGCTGACCGGCCAGGGGGCCCGCCAGCCGCCGAGGAAGAGGGTGGTGGTGACCGCCGAGACCGTCACCATGTTCACGTACTCGGCGAGCATGAACATCGCGAACTTGATCGACGAGTACTCGGTGTTGAAGCCGCCCACCAGGTCGCCCTCGGACTCCGGCATGTCGAAGGGGGCGCGGTTGGTCTCGCCGACCATCGTGACGACGTAGAGCAGGAAGGAGACCGGCAGCAGCAGGATGTACCAGCGGTCGGCCTGCTGCTCGACGATCGCGGAGGTCGACATGGAGCCCGAGTAGAGGAACACCGAGGCGAACGCGGCGCCCATGGCGATCTCGTAGGAGATCATCTGCGCGCAGGAGCGCAGGCCGCCGAGGAGCGGGTAGGTCGAGCCGGAGCTCCAGCCCGCCAGGACGATGCCGTAGATGCCGACCGAGGCGACCGCCAGGATGTACAGCATGGCGATCGGCAGGTCGGTGAGCTGCATGGTGGTGCGCTGACCGAAGATCGAGACCTCGTTGCCGGCCGGTCCGAAGGGGATCACGGCGAACGCCATGAAGGCCGGGATGGCCGCGACGACCGGCGCGAGGACGTACACCGCCTTGTCGGCGCGTTTGACGACGACGTCTTCCTTGAGCATCAGCTTCACGCCGTCGGCGAGCGACTGGAGCATGCCCCAGGGGCCGTGCCGGTTGGGGCCGATGCGCAACTGCATCCAGGCGACGACCTTGCGCTCCATGACGATGGCGATCAGTACGGTCACCATCAGGAACGCGAAGCAGAACACCGCCTTGACGACGACCAGCCACCAGGGGTCCTGGCCGAACATCGAGAGGTCTTCAGCGGCGAGGTACGCGCTCATGCCTCCACCTCCTCGGGGGCCGCGCCGACGGTCGTCGCCGGGCCGATGCGGACGAGGGAGCCGGGCAGTACCCCGGCGTCGGAGGCGACGCCCGCGCCGGTGGAGTTCAGCGGCAGCCACACCACCCGGTCGGGCATCTCGGTGACCTGGAGCGGAAGTTCGACGACTCCCGCCGGGCCGGTGACCGCGAGGACGTCGCCGTCCTTGACGCCCGCCTCGGCGGCCGTGGCGGCCGACACGCGCGCGCGTGCCGCGTGCCGGGTGCCGGCCAGCGCCTCGTCGCCCTCCTGGAGGCGGCCCTGGTCCAGCAGCAGCCGGTGCCCGGCGAGCACCGCCTCCCCGGCGGCCGGCCGGGGCAGCGCGGCGGCCCGCTCCAGGGGCTCGGTGGCCGACGGCCCCTCCCAGGGCCCGATCCGGTCGATCTCCGCGCGCACCGTCCGCAGGTCCGGCAGCCCGAGGTGTACGTCCATGGCGTCGGCCAGCATCTGGAGGACCCGCGCGTCGGTGGGCGCCAGGCGCCGGGACATCTGGTCGGGCTTGAGCGCGGCCTCGAAGAAGCGGACCCGGCCCTCCCAGTTGACGAAGGTGCCCGCCTTCTCGGCGACCGCCGCGACGGGCAGGACCACGTCGGCCAGCTCGGTGACCTCGCCGGGCCGCAACTCCAGCGACACCACGAACCCGGCCTCGGCCAGTGCGGCACGCGCGCGTTCCGGGTCGGGCAGGTCTGCGACCTCCACGCCCGCGACCAGCAGCGCCTGGAGTTCGCCGTCGGCGGCGGCCTCGATGATCCGGCCGGTGTCCCGGCCGTAGCGGTGCGGCAGCGCGGCCACGCCCCAGACGGCGGCGACCTCGTCCCGCGCGCGCGGGTCGGTCGCCGGACGCCCGCCCGGCAGCAGCGTCGGCAGCGCGCCCGCCTCGATGGCGGCACGCTCCCCGGCCCGGCGCGGAATCCACACCAGCCGGGCGCCGGTCGCGGACGCGGTCCGCACGGCGGCAGTCAGGCCCCCGGCGACGGCCGCCAGCCGCTCGCCGACGACGATGACCGCGCCCTGGGCGCGCAGCGCCTCGGCGGCCCGGGTGCCGTCGTCCTCCAGGCCGACCCCGCCCGCGAGCGCGTCCAGCCACTCGGTCTCGGTACCGGGCGCGGCGGGCAGCAGCGTGCCGCCGGCCTTCTCCAGACCGCGCGTGGCGTGCGTCGCCAGGGCGAACACCTTCTGCCCGTGCCCCCGCCACGCCTTGCGCAGCCGCAGGAAGACCCCGGGCGCCTCCTCCTCGGCCTCGAACCCGACCAGGAGCACCGCGGGCGCCTTCTCCAGCGCCGCGTACGTCACCCCCGTACCGTCGAGGTCGCGGCCCCGGCCCGCCACCCGGGCCGCCAGGAAGTCGGCCTCCTCGGCGCTGTGCACGCGCGCGCGGAAGTCGATGTCGTTGGTGTCGAGCGCCACGCGCGCGAACTTGCTGTACGCGTAGGCGTCCTCCATGGTGAGCCGTCCGCCGGTCAGCACCCCGGTCCGGCCGCGTGAGGCCAGCAGTCCCTGCGCGGCGATCTGCAGCGCCTCCGGCCAGGAGGCGGGCTCCAGCTCGCCCTCCGCGTTGCGCACCAGGGGCGTGGTGAGCCGGTCCCGCTGCTGCGCGTACCGGAACCCGAACCGCCCCTTGTCGCAGATCCACTCCTCGTTGACCTCGGGGTCGTGCGCCGCCAGGCGCCGCATGACCTTGCCGCGCCGGTGATCGGTGCGGGTCGCGCAGCCGCCGGCGCAGTGCTCGCACACCGACGGCGAGGAGACCAGGTCGAAGGGGCGGGAGCGGAACCGGTACGCCGCCGAGGTGAGCGCGCCGACCGGGCAGATCTGGATGGTGTTCCCGGAGAAGTACGACTCGAAGGGGTCGCCCTCGCCGGTGCCGACCTGCTGGAGCGCGCCGCGTTCGATCAGCTCGATCATCGGGTCGCCCGCGATCTGGTTGGAGAACCGGGTGCAGCGGGCGCACAGCACGCACCGCTCGCGGTCGAGCAGCACCTGCGTGGAGATCGGCACGGGCTTCTCGTAGGTCCGCTTCTTGCCTTCGAAGCGGGACTCGGCGTTGCCGTGCGACATCGCCTGGTTCTGCAGCGGGCACTCGCCGCCCTTGTCGCAGACCGGGCAGTCCAGCGGGTGGTTGATGAGCAGCAGCTCCATCACACCCTTCTGGGCCTTCTCCGCGACCGGCGAGGTGAGGTGGGTCCTGACCACCATCCCGTCGGTGCAGGTGATGGTGCAGGACGCCATCGGCTTGCGCTGGCCCTCGACCTCGACGATGCACTGCCGGCAGGCGCCGGCCGGGTCGAGGAGCGGGTGGTCGCAGAACCGGGGGATCTCGATGCCGAGCTGCTCGGCGGCCCGGATGACCAGGGTGCCCTTGGGCACGCTGATCGCCACGCCGTCGATGGTCAGCGACACCAGGTCCTCGGGCGGGACCGCGGCCTCTCCTCCGCCGGAGGGGGCGCTCGTGGTCACCGTCATGCCTTCACCTCCGTACGGTGGTCGGCCCAGGCCGTCGACTTCGCGGGGTCGAAGGGGCAGCCGCGGCCCGTGATGTGCTGCTCGTACTCCTCACGGAAGTACTTCAGCGAGGAGAAGATCGGCGAGGCGGCGCCGTCGCCGAGGGCGCAGAAGGACTTGCCGTTGATGTTGTCGGCGATGTCGTTCAGCTTGTCGAGGTCTTCCATGCGGCCCTTGCCGGCCTCGATGTCGCGCAGCAGCTGCACCAGCCAGTACGTCCCTTCGCGGCAGGGCGTGCACTTGCCGCAGGACTCGTGGGCGTAGAACTCGGTCCAGCGGGTGACCGCGCGGACCACGCAGGTCGTCTCGTCGAAGCACTGGAGGGCTTTCGTTCCGAGCATGGAACCGGCGGCGCCCACTCCTTCGTAATCAAGGGGGACGTCGAGGTGTTCTTCGGTGAACATCGGCGTCGAGGAGCCGCCCGGCGTCCAGAACTTCAGGCGGTGGCCGGGGCGCATGCCCCCGCTCATGTCGAGGAGCTGGCGCAGCGTGATGCCGAGCGGCGCCTCGTACTGGCCGGGGCCTGCGACATGGCCGGAGAGGGAGTACAGCGTGAAGCCCGGGGACTTCTCGCTCCCCATCGACCTGAACCAGTCCTTGCCCTTGTTCAGGATCGCGGGAACCGACGCGATCGACTCGACGTTGTTCACCACAGTGGGGCAGGCGTAGAGGCCGGCCACGGCGGGGAAGGGGGGACGCAGCCGCGGCTGACCACGGCGGCCTTCGAGCGAGTCGAGCAGTGCGGTCTCCTCACCGCAGATGTACGCGCCCGCGCCCGCGTGCACGGTGAGGTTCAGATCGAGTCCGCTGCCCAGGATGTTCTCGCCGAGGAAGCCCGCCGCGTAGGCCTCAGCGACGGCTGAGTGCAGCCGCCGCAGCACGGGGACGACTTCACCCCGCAGATAGATGAAGGCATGCGACGACCTGATGGCGTAGCACGCGATGACGATGCCCTCGATGAGGCTGTGCGGGTTCGCGAAGAGGAGCGGGATGTCCTTGCACGTCCCCGGCTCCGATTCGTCGGCGTTGACAACCAGATAGTGCGGCTTGCCGTCCCCCTGGGGGATGAACTGCCACTTCATCCCGGTGGGGAACCCGGCGCCGCCGCGTCCTCGCAGACCGGCTTCCTTGACGTACGCGATGAGGTCGTCCGGGGACATGGCCAGCGCCTTGCGGAGCCCCTCGTAGCCCTCGTGCCTTCGGTAGACGTCCAGCGTCCAGGACCTGTCCTCGTCCCAGAAGGCCGACAGCACGGGTGCGAGCAGCTTCTCCGGGCCGGTGTCCTTGATCTCGGCGGCCAAGGTCATCACTCCCCCTCCTCGGCAGTGGGCCCCGCCGGGTGGGAGGGGTCGGAGGCCGATGTGTCCTGCGGCGCGTCGTGTGAGCTGAGGTGCTCGGTCGGCGAAGGATCGTGCGGCGGCTCGTGCGGCGGCTCGTGCGCGGGCTCACCGTGCGGCGCCGCGCCGCGCGGGTGCACCACGCGCGCGGCGGCGGACTCGCCCTTCGCCAGCTTGAGGCCGGCCAGGGAGGCGGGTCCCGCGCTTCCCCCGGCCTCGACGGCGCCTTCCCGCTCGTCGGGGAAGCCCGCCAGGATGCGGGCGGTCTCCTTGAACGTGCACAGGGGCGCGCCGCGCGTCGGCGTGACCGGCCGGCCGGCCCGCAGGTCGTCGACCATGCGGCGGGCGCTCGCCGGGGTCTGGTTGTCGAAGAACTCCCAGTTGACCATCACGACCGGCGCGTAGTCGCAGGCCGCGTTGCACTCGATGTGCTCCAGGGTGATCTTGCCGTCGTCGGTGGTCTCGCCGTTGCCGACGCCCAGGTGCTCCTGGAGCTCCTCGAAGATGGCGTCGCCGCCCATGACCGCGCACAGCGTGTTGGTGCAGACGCCCACCTGGTAGTCGCCGCTCGGCCGGCGCCGGTACATGGTGTAGAAGGTCGCCACCGCGGTGACCTCGGCGGTGGTCAGGCCGAGCATCTCGGCGCAGAACCGCATCCCGGTGCGCGTGACGTGGCCCTCCTCGGACTGCACGAGGTGCAGCAGCGGCAGCAGGGCCGACCGGGAGTCCGGGTAACGGGCGATGATCTCGCGCGCGTCGGGTTCCAGGCGGGCCCGTACGTCGGCCGGGTAGTCGGGCGCGGGCAGCTCGGGCATGCCGAGTCCGACGCCCCGCTGAGAGGAACTGGTGGTCACCGGTCGACGCCTCCCATCACGGGGTCGATGGACGCCACCGCGACGATGACGTCGGCGACCTGGCCGCCCTCGCACATCGCCGCCATGGCCTGGAGATTGGTGAAGGACGGGTCGCGGAAGTGGACCCGGTAGGGGCGGGTGCCGCCGTCGGAGACGACGTGCACCCCGAGTTCGCCCTTGGGGGACTCGACCGCGGTGTACGTCTGTCCCGGCGGCACCCGGAAGCCCTCGGTGACCAGCTTGAAGTGGTGGATCAGGGCCTCCATGGAGGTGCCCATGATCTTCTTGATGTGGTCGAGGGAGTTGCCCAGTCCGTCCGGTCCCAGGGCGAGCTGGGCCGGCCAGGCGATCTTCTTGTCGGGCACCATGACCGGTCCGGGCTTCAGCCGGTCCAGGCACTGCTCGACGATCCTGAGCGACTGCCGCATCTCCTCCAGCCGGATCAGGAAGCGGCCGTAGGCGTCGCAGGTGTCGGCGGTCGGGACGTCGAAGTCGTACGTCTCGTAGCCGCAGTACGGCTGGGACTTGCGCAGGTCGTGCGGCAGGCCCGTGGAGCGCAGGATCGGGCCGGTGGCGCCGAGGGCCATGCAGCCGGCCAGGTCGAGGTAGCCGACGTCCTGCATGCGGGCCTTGAAGATGGGGTTCCCGGTGGCGAGCTTGTCGTACTCCGGGAGGTTCTTCTTCATCTTCTTCACGAACTCGCGGATCTGGTCCACCGAGCCGGGCGGCAGGTCCTGGGCGAGGCCGCCGGGGCGGATGTACGCGTGGTTCATCCGCAGGCCGGTGATCAGCTCGTAGATGTCGAGGATCAGTTCCCGGTCGCGGAAGCCGTAGATCATGATCGTGGTGGCGCCGAGTTCCATGCCGCCGGTGGCGATGGCCACCAGGTGGGAGGACATCCGGTTCAGCTCCATCAGGAGCACCCGGACGACCGAGGCGCGGTCCGGGATCTGGTCCTCGATACCGAGGAGCTGCTCGACGCCCAGGCAGTACGCCGTCTCGTTGAAGAACGGCGTCAGGTAGTCCATGCGCGTCACGAACGTCGTGCCCTGGGTCCACGTCCGGTACTCGAGGTTCTTCTCGATGCCGGTGTGCAGGTAGCCGATGCCGCAGCGGGCCTCGGTGACGGTCTCGCCCTCGATCTCCAGGATCAGCCGGAGCACGCCGTGGGTGGACGGGTGCTGCGGTCCCATGTTGACGATCAGGCGTTCGTCGTCGGCGCGGGCCGCGGACTGGACGACCTCGTCCCAGTCGCCGCCGGTGACCGTGTACACGGTGCCCTCGGTGGTCTCCCTGGGGGATGCGTGCGACGTGCTCATGAGTACGACCTCCGCTGGTCCGGAGCCGGGATCTGGGCGCCCTTGTACTCGACGGGGATGCCGCCGAGGGGATAGTCCTTGCGCTGCGGGAAGCCCTGCCAGTCGTCCGGCATCATGATCCGCGTCAGCGCCGGGTGGCCGTCGAAGACGATGCCGAAGAAGTCGTACGTCTCGCGCTCGTGCCAGTCGTTGGTCGGGTAGACCTCGAACAGCGACGGGATGTGCGGGTCGGCGTCGGGGGCGCTGACTTCCAGGCGGATCAGCCGGTTGTGGGTGATCGAGCGCAGGTGGTAGACGGCGTGCAGTTCGCGGCCCTTGTCGCCGGGGTAGTGGACGCCGCTGACGCCGGTGCACAGCTCGAAGCGCAGGGCCGGGTCGTCGCGCAGGGTGCGGGCGACGCGGACCAGGTGCTCGCGCTCGATGTGGAAGGTCAGCTCGCCGCGGTCGACGACCGTCTTCTCGATGGCATTGTCGGGGAGCAGTCCCTGCTCCTCCAGCGCGCCCTCCAGTTCGTCGGCGACCTCGTCGAACCAGCCGCCGTACGGCCTGCTCGCCGGCCCCGGGAGTCGGACCGAGCGGACCAGGCCGCCGTAGCCGGAGGTGTCGCCGCCGTTGTTCGCGCCGAACATGCCGCGCTGGACGCGGATCTCCTCGCCGCCCTGGCCGCGCTGGCCGGGGAGCTTCTCGGCGGAGAGGTCCTTCTCGGGGTTGGCCCCGGTGCCGTTCGCGTCGCTCATCGCAGCAGCCCCTTCATCTCGATGGTGGGCAGGGCCTTGAGCGCCGCCTCCTCCGCCTCGCGGGCCGCTTCCTCGGCGTTGACGCCGAGCTTGGAGTTCTGGATCTTGTGGTGGAGCTTGAGGATGGCGTCCATCAGCATCTCGGGCCGTGGCGGACAGCCCGGGAGGTAGATGTCGACCGGGACGATGTGGTCGACGCCCTGGACGATCGCGTAGTTGTTGAACATGCCGCCCGAGGAGGCGCAGACCCCCATGGAGATCACCCACTTGGGGTTCGGCATCTGGTCGTAGACCTGCCGCAGCACCGGCGCCATCTTCTGGCTGACCCGGCCGGCCACGATCATCAGGTCCGCCTGGCGCGGCGAGCCGCGGAAGACCTCCATGCCGAAGCGCGCCAGGTCGTAGCGGCCGGCCCCGGTGGTCATCATCTCGATGGCGCAGCAGGCGAGGCCGAAGGTGGCCGGGAAGACCGACGACTTCCGCACCCAGCCCGCGGCCTGCTCGACGGTGGTCAGCAGGAAGCCGCTCGGCAGCTTTTCTTCGAGTCCCATGACTAAAAGGCCCCTCAGTCCCATTCCAGGCCGCCGCGCCGCCATACGTACGCGTACGCGACGAAGACGGTGAGCACGAAGAGCAGCATCTCCACGAGCCCGAAAACTCCCAGGGCGTCGAAGGTGACGGCCCAGGGGTAGAGGAAGACGATCTCGATGTCGAAGACGATGAAGAGCATCGCCGTCAGGTAGTACTTGATGGGGAAGCGCCCGCCGCCGGCCGGCGTGGGGGTCGGCTCGATTCCGCACTCGTAGGCCTCGAGCTTGGCCCGGTTGTACCGCTTCGGACCGATCAACGTGGCCATGACCACGGAAAAGATCGCAAAGCCTGCCCCGAGGGCTCCCAGTACGAGGATGGGCGCATACGCGTTCACCGCTCCTCGCTCCTCTCAGTCGGCACTGACTGCTGGCGGTTTTGCCCGGGCTCACAGCCGCCTCAGCAGCCCCACGAGCCCCGCTGGTCCCGGCGAAGATCGCGAACATGTGAAGCAGGTCACAAGCCCAACTGCTCCGCATCTTATGCCTGTGGCTCTGTGATCTGCGACACGGGGTATCGCACAAGCTTTGTGATCTCCACCACCTGACGAAGGATCATGAAGTCGGATGAGCGGTGATCTTCACACAGGAAGCTTCCGACTGATCACCAGTGGTGACATTTTCCCTCGTCGACGCTGCTCAGCGGGGTCGTCTCAATATCAAGAAGGTTCCCGTGCATGCAAATTGGCGCTGGACTCGATCACTTGATAGTGGGCCCGCGTTCACATCCCGGGGCCGGACGAGGGCTCCGGTGTGAATGCGTGCGCGCGTTCACGAGCGGACGCGCACACCCGGGTGACCGTTCCGTGACCTCCGCCACATCCATGAGAGGCGCATGAGAAGCGGGCTTGGCCATCTGCCTCAACCAGTGGTAAGCGGGGAGCAATTCGGGCGTAACGATCAAAGACCGTGATCACAGGCTTGTTACAGCCGCCCGCTATGTCCGTTACGGCGTCAGAAAAGGGCGGTGTGCCGAGCTTTCGCGGCGCCGGCTGAACAACTGTGGCGCAGCACACGTTTCTTGTAGGTATGGAGGAGCTCCTGATACCGGTTGTACCCATGTCCCACACCGCTCACATACGCAGCCACCGGAAGCCCCGCCGCAGCGCGTCGACGACCGTCGCGATGCGGGCCGGAGTTGCCGGTGGCGTCCTCAGCACGCTGGCAGTGGCCGGAGCATCGGGTTCGGCGAACGCGGCCGAGCCGGTGACGCAGACCCTGGAGCTGCCCACCCTGACGGCCGAGATGGCCGCCCAGGTCGCGCAGTCCGCGGACGCCACCCAGCAGGCCGCCGCGAACTACCAGCTGCAGGCCGAGCGTGACGCCGCCGCGGCCAAGGCCGCCAAGGAAGCCAAGGCCGACCTGAAGGAGGCCAAGGCGAAGGCCGCGGCCAAGAAGAAGGCCGCGCAGGAGGCCCGCAGGGACGCGGCGGAGCGCGCCGCCCGCGACGCCGAGCGCGCCACCCTGACCGTCTCGGCCGACACCGACACCGGCTCCGGCGACACCGGCGGCTCCTCCGCGAGCACCAGCACGTCCACGGCCACCGGTTCCGCCGCCGCGGTCGTCTCCTTCGTGCGGGCCCAGGTGGGCGCGGCCTATGTCTCCGGCGCCACCGGACCGTCCGCCTACGACTGCTCCGGCCTGGTCCAGGCCGCCTACAAGCAGGTGGGCGTCAGCCTGCCCCGCGTCTCCCAGGACCAGTCCGTGGCCGGCACCCAGGTCTCGCTGGACAGCCTCCAGCCGGGCGACATCCTCTACTGGGGCGGCGCCGGCAGTGCCTACCACGTGGGCATCTACGTCGGCGACGGCATGTTCGTCGGCGCCCAGAACTCGTCCACCGGCGTCGTCGAGAAGCCGCTCTCCTACGACCCGCCGAGCGGTGCGGTGCGCGTGCTCTGATCCGAGTTATCCACAGCTCTGCACAGTCGAAGGGCCGTTGTCCACAGGGGCAGCGGCCCTTCGCCCTCTCCTGCCATGCTCGGTCTGTGGCCAGCTGATCGCACCAGCCGAAGGAGAGAGACCATGCCGAGTGTGTTCGTACAGGGGCGGCCCGCCGCCGATTACCCGCCGTTCGCGCCCGAGGCCCGGCGCGGCAGCGTGCGGCGGGTCACCGAGGTGGGCGAGGCGGTGCTGCACAAGCCCTGCCGGGACGTCACCGAGTTCGGTCCCGACCTCGCCGCGCTCATCGACGACATGTTCCTGACCATGTACGTCGCCGAAGGGGCCGGACTCGCGGCCAACCAAGTGGGCGTCGGCCTGCGCCTGTTCGTCTACGACTGCCCGGACGACGACGGTGTCCGGCATGTCGGGCACATCGTCAATCCGGTGCTGGAGCCCGTCGGTCCGGACGGGCGGCGGCTGCTCGACGAGGGCGAGGGCTGTCTGTCGGTGCCGGGCGCCGTCATGGACGTACCGCGCCCGGACCGGGCGGTGGTACGCGGGTTCGACAAGGACGGCGCACCGCTGCTCGTCGAGGGCACCGGTTACTTCGCCCGGTGCCTCGCCCACGAGACCGACCACCTGGACGGGCGGGTGTACCTGGACCGTCTCTCCGCGCGGGAACAGAAGGCGGCGCTGCGGCAGTCGGCGGACCGGCGCGAGGAGGTGTTCGCACGCCGGGCCGCCAGAGCCGCGCGGTTCACGGGGTGAGCGGGCCGGGGGTCAGCGGGTGACCCGGTGCCCCGCGGCCGGGAGGCTCACGCCTTCGGGGCCACCTTGGTCAGTCCGTTGATGATGCGGTCCATCGCGTCGCCACCGGTCGGGTCCGTCAGGTTGGCGAGCATCTTCAGGGTGAACTTCATCAGCACGGGGTGGGTCAGACCGCGCTGGGCGGCGATCTGCATGACCTTCGGGTTGCCGATGAGCTTCACGAAGGCGCGGCCGAGGTTGTAGTAGCCGCCGTAGGTGTCCTTCAGGACGCGCGGGTAGCGCTGGAGGGCGGTCTCGCGCTGGGAGGGCGTGGCCCGCGCGTGTGCCTGGACGATGACGTCGGCGGCGATCTGGCCGGACTCCATGGCGTAGGCGATGCCCTCGCCGTTGAAGGGGTTCACCAGGCCGCCGGCGTCACCGACGAGCAGCAGGCCGCGGGTGTAGTGGGGCTGGCGGTTGAAGGCCATCGGGAGGGCGGCGCCGCGGATCGGGCCGGTCATGTTGTCCGGGGTGTAGCCCCAGTCCTCGGGCATGGAGGCGCACCAGGCCTTGAGGACCTCGCGCCAGTCCAGGTCCTTGAAGGAGGAGGAGGTGTTGAGGACGCCGAGACCGACGTTGGAGGTGCCGTCGCCCATGCCGAAGATCCAGCCGTAGCCGGGGAGGAGGCGGTCCTGGGGGCCACGGCGGTCCCACAGTTCGAGCCAGGACTCCAGATAGTCGTCGTCGTGCCGGGGGGAGGTGAAGTAGGTGCGGACCGCGACGCCCATCGGGCGGTCCTCGCGACGGTGCAGACCCATCGCCAGCGACAGCCGGGTGGAGTTGCCGTCGGCGGCCACCACCAGCGGGGCGTGGAAGGTGACGTCCCGCTTCTCCTCGCCGAGCTTGGCCTGGACGCCGGTGATGCGGCCGGTGCGGTCGTCCACGACCGGGGCGCCGACGTTGCAGCGCTCGTACAGCCGGGCGCCGGCCTTCTGGGCCTGGCGGGCGAGCTGTTCGTCGAAGTCGTCGCGTTTGCGGACCAGACCGTAGTCGGGGAAGGAGGCGAGGTCGGGCCAGTCGAGCTGGAGGCGGGTGCCGCCGCCGATGATCCGCAGGCCCTTGTTGCGCAGCCAGCCGGCCTCCTCGGAGATGTCGATACCCATCGCCACCAGCTGCTTGACCGCGCGGGGGGTGAGCCCGTCGCCGCACACCTTCTCGCGGGGGAACGCGGTCTTCTCCAGCAGCAGGACGTCGAGTCCGGCCTTGGCCAGGTGGTACGCGGTGGTGGAGCCGGCTGGCCCCGCGCCCACGACGATCACATCGGCGGTGTTGTCGGAGAGGGGCTCGGTCACGGCGGGGTCTCCCACGGGTTCGGAATTCTGCGTGCCGACGGGCACCGGACATGGGCAGTCTATTCAGCGTCACCGATCACCCGGCTGAAGGGCTGCCCCGTGAAACGAGCTCTCCCCGCTGTACGGTTGCGTGTTCCCACCGACGAGGACGCCGTCGCCTGGCACCGGGCCTTCGACGACCCGGAGGTCATGGAGTTCCACGGCGGCCGGCCGGCGGAGCTGTCCGTGTACGAGGAACTCACCGCCCGCCAGCGCCGGCACGACGCCGAGCACGGCTTCTGCCTGTGGACCGTCCTCGACGAGCGGGACGAGGTCATCGGCTTCACCGGCGCCCAGCCGTGGCCGCGGGACTGGGGCCCCAAGGGCGAGATCGAGATCGGCTGGCGGCTCGCCCGGCCGCACTGGGGCAAGGGGTACGTGACGGCGGCGGCCCGGGAGACGGTACGGCGGCTGCGCGCGGCGGGGCTACCGGGGGTGGTCGCGATGGTCGACGCGGACAACGAGCGCTCCATCGCGGTGACGCGGCGGCTGGGGATGCGGCTGGCGGAGGTGTTCATCACGCCTCGGTCGCAGCGGCAGGGGCACTGCTATCGCCTGGAGTTGTGACGGAGAGTAACGGAGGGAGGGGATTCGACTACGTATCGCTACAAAAAGCTTCCGGCGGGTGCGCGGCGGGGGTTACTCTGCCCGTACCGCTGGGGGTGAGGTTCTGTGCGCAACGCACCCGAGACACCCGATACATCCGAGACGCCCGAGGTACGCGTGCCGCGTCTGGTCGGTCTGATGGCCGTGGACGCGCGCCGCGCGGCCGAGGCGCGCGGGGTGCTGCTGGCCGCCCCCGACCGGCCCGAACTGCACCGCGTGGTCGTGGAGTACGTCGTACGGCAGTACCCGCCGCCCGGGGCCGAGGTGCCGCGCGGGGCCGCGGTCACCGTGTGGTTCGACTTCGGCGCGGGTGAGGGCGGCGGGGGCGCCGGGGTACGCGAGCCCCGGACTCCGGCGCCGCCCGGCGGCGGACTGCGCCGGGCACTGGACGAGCCGGGCACGCCGGATGCGGCCAGGGACGGGGCGGGTGCGGCGGCGGGCACGGCGGGTGCGGCAAGGGTGTCGGGGGCGGAGGGCGCACCGGTCGCCGTCCCGTACGCGGTTCTCGGCGGGTAGGCGGTTCTCGGCGCGCAGGCGGTTCTCGACGCGCAGGCGATTCTCGACGCGCAGGCGGTTCTCGACACGTAGGCGGTTCTCGACACGTAGGCGGTTCTCGACGCGCAGGCGATTCTCGACGCGCAGACGGTTCTCGGCGCGCAGACGGTTCTCGACGCGCAGGCGGTTCTCGACGCGCAGGCGATTCTCAGCGCGCAGACAGTCCTCGGCGTGTACGCGGTCCTCGACGCGTCCTGAGGTCGGCTCCGCCGGGAACTTCGGGGTCAGCTCTCCTTGAAGCCCCGGTGCAGGGCCACGATGCCGCCGGTCAGGTTCCGCCAGGCCACCTTGGACCAGCCGGCCTTGCGCAGCCGTTCGGCCAGGGCGGGCTGGTCGGGCCAGTCGCGGATGGACTCGGCGAGGTAGACGTACGCGTCCGGGTTGGAGGACACCGCGCGGGCGACCGGCGGCAGGGCACGCATCAGGTACTCGGTGTAGACCGTACGGAACGGCGCCCACGTCGGGTGCGAGAACTCGCAGATGACGACCCGGCCGCCGGGCTTGGTCACCCGGTACAGCTCGCGCAGCGCCGCGTCCGTGTCCTGGACGTTGCGCAGCCCGAAGGAGATGGTGACCGCGTCGAAGACGTCGTCCGCGAACGGCAGCCGCGTCGCGTCGCCCGCGGTGAACGGCAGCCACGCGTGGCGCCCCTTGCCGACCTGGAGCATCCCGAGCGAGAAGTCGCAGGGGACGACGTACGCGCCGGTGCGGGCGAAGGGCAGCGAGGAGGTCGCCGTGCCCGCGGCCAGGTCGAGGACCTTCTGCGCGGGCCGGGCGTCGACGGCCCGGGCGACCTCCTTGCGCCACACCCGGTCCTGGCCGAGCGACAGCACGTCGTTGGTGAGGTCGTACCGGGCCGCCACGTGGTCGAACATCGAGGCGACTTCGTGCGGCTGCTTGTTCAGGGAGGCGCGGGTCACCCGCCCATTCTTACAGGCCGCGCCGGCCGGGCTCACGGCAGGAGCCGCGGCCTCTTGCGCCCCGCCACGTCCTCCACCCATCCGCAGGCCAGCACGAACAGCGCGATCAGCACCCAGCCGATGCCGAACATGAACCACTGGCTCTCCAGCGGCAGGTACGTCTCGAACGCGGGCACCTTCCAGAACTGGTCGACCAGCGGCACGGCCAGGATCAGCGCCAGCTCGTGCCAGAGGTAGATCGTGACGGCCCGGGCGTTGAAGACGCTGACCAGCCGGTCCAGCCGCCGGAAGCGGGCGAGGCCCGCGAAGTCGACGTTCAGCCTGGCCTTGGAGTACATCAGCAGCGTCACGAAGCCGGCCGACCAGAACGCCTGGGCCAGCGGGATGTCGTCCAGGTCGTAGGTGCCGTACTCGGCCTGGTGGGCGAGGGCGTACCAGCCGCCGTAGCCGAGCGCGGCCAGCGACAGGACCACGACCGCGGCCGGTTTCAGCCGGGCCAGCACCCCGTCGCGGTGCGCGAAGCCGAGCACCCAGCAGAAGAGGTACGTCGCCAGGTCGAGGAGCCCGGTGCCGAACCGGTTGTCGGGCGGCTGCCAGACGAACTGGAAGACGAGGATCGGGGCGAGGGACGCCAGCAGCACGGGGACCGGCGCCAGCCGGAACACCTTCAGCAGCAGGGGGGAGACGAGGACGAACCACAGGTAGGTGCGCAGGTACCAGAGGATCTCCCAGGCCTGTTCGCCCCAGGCGTTGCCCGGCGGGTCGCCGAGCGGCACGATCCAGTAGACGATCTGCCAGCCCGGCATCCAGCCGTGGATCAGCATCGCGACGACGACGAAGAGGCCCCAGAACCAGAAGGGCGGCAGCAGTCGGCGGATGCGGCTCTTGACCACCTTCAGGGCCGGGCGTTCCAGCGACTTCGCCATCAGGGTGCCGGCCAGGCCGAACATGATCCCCATGGACGGGAAGACCATCCCGGCCCAGGCCCAGCCGAAGGTGTGGTACGTCACGACGCGGACGAGGGCGACCGCGCGCAGGGTGTCGAAGTACCGGTCCCGGCCGCCGGACCGGGCCGCGGGCGGCGGCGCCGGTTCCGACTCCGGCGGAGACTGCGGTTGCGGTTCCGGCTCCGGCTCCACCTGGGGCAGCTGCGCCGTCGACTCGGCCGACGGCGCCTCCTGCTGCCCGTACGCGCCGTACTCGCCGTACTCGCCGTACTGCTGCGGGTACGGCTGCGGCTGGGGCTGCGGCGGGACGTACGGCTGCGGAGACCCGTACTGCTGGGGAGACCCGTACTGCTGGGGAGACCCGTACTGCTGGGGCGGCACATACGCCTGCCCCTGGTCGCCGTACCCGCCGTACCCGTACCCCTGCCCGTACTGGCCCTGGCCCTGGCCAGACCCGGGCCCGGGACGCTGCCCGGGCCCGTACTGGTCCCAGCTCATCCGCCGGCCCCCGCCGGAGTGCCGACCTCGCCCGTCCGCTTCAGCTTCTGCCAGCGCAGCCGGCCGCCGGTGAGGGCGGTGATGCAGGAGTGGATCAGGACGAGGTACATCATCTGCCGGTAGGCGAGCTGCTGGAGCGGCATCATCAGCAGGTACCGGTACTTCTCCTTGTCCAGCCGGAAGGCGTACGCCGCGCAGAACAGCTGGATGCCCAGCACCGCCAGCCACGCCAGCAGCGCGGCCTTGAAGTCGACGAAGATCATCGAGTACGCGGTGAAGACGTCGATCAGCGGCGCGAAGACCGGCGTGATGATCTGGAAGATCACCACCAGCGGCATGCCGACCCGCCCGAAGCGGCCCGAGGGGCCCTTGTCGGTCAGGGACTTCCGGTGCTTCCACAGCGCCTGCATCGTGCCGTAGGACCAGCGGTAACGCTGCGACCACAGCTGCTTCAGCGAACCCGGCGCCTCGGTCCAGGCGCGGGCGTGCTCCTGGTAGACGACCCGCCAGCCCGCGCGGTGCATGGCGATGGTGATGTCGGTGTCCTCGGCGAGGGTGTCCTCGCTCATGCCGCCGACCTCCAGGACCGCCTCGCGGCGGAACGCGCCGATCGCGCCGGGGATGGTCGGCATGCAGCGCAGCAGGTCGTACATGCGCCGGTCGAGGTTGAAGCCCATCACGTACTCGATGTGCTGCCAGGCCCCGATGATGGTGTTGCGGTTGCCGACCTTGGCGTTGCCCGCGACCGCGCCGACCTGGGGGTCGGCGAACGGCTGGACGAGGTGGCGTACGGTCTCCGCCTCGAAGACGGTGTCGCCGTCCATCATCACGACGATGTCGTGACTGGCGTTGCGCACGCCGTTGTTGAGGGCGGCCGGCTTGCCCGCGTTCTCCTGGCGGATGACGCGGACGTTGGTCATGCCGAGCGCGTCGGCGGCCTCGCGGGCGATCTCGGAGGTGCCGTCCGAGGAGCCGTCGTCCACGATGATGACCTCGATCGGGTGGGTGCTCTGCGCCAGCGACTTCAGGGTGTTGGCGATGCACTCCTTCTCGTTGTACGCCGGGACGATCACGCTCACCGGGCGGGTGACGGTCGGGCCCCAGCTGAACCGGCGTTTGTTGCGCTGTCTGTAGTGCCGGCGGGCGAGGATCAGCATCATCCCGAACCGGCCCATGACGGCGACGCCCACCACCATCAGCCCGACCGAGAGCGCCGGGACCGTCCACTCGGCGACGCGGACGGCCGCGATGAGCGCCTTGCCCTCGTAGAGGGTCGTGCCGGTGGCCTCGCGGTGGGCGGCCTGGAGCTGCGATCCGCTGTCGGCGCCCGTACCCGTACCGGTGCCGTTGTCGGTACCGGTACCGGTACCGCCCTGCGCGGCCTCGGCGCCCGGCGCCGTGCCCTGCCCGGCTCCTGCCGCCGCCGCGGCCGGGGCGCCCGCGCCCTGCTCCGCCATGACACCGCTGATGGTGGTGAAGGTGTAGCCCTTCGCCTTCATCTTCTCGATGTACTTCGGCAGCGCCTTGATCGTCTGCGAGCGCTCCCCGCCCGCGTCGTGGAAGAGCACGGAGGCGCCCTCGCCGTCCTCCGGCGTCGCCCACTTGATGATCTTCGAGACGCCGGGCTTCTTCCAGTCGTCGCTGTCGGTGTCGATGAAGACGCTGGTGTAACCGTCCTCACCGAGCTTCTCGTAGACCGGCCAGCTGTAGTTGTCGATGGCGTCCATCTCCGAGGAGTACGGCGCCCGGAACAGCGTCGTCGTGATCCCGGCCGCGCCCGCCAGCGCGAGCTGGGTCTGCTCGATCTCCCGGGTGATGCGGGCGTCGCTCTGGTAGGAGAGGTCGACGTGGGTGAAGGTGTGGATGCCCACCTCGTTGCCCTGGTCGACCAGGTCGTCGACGATGTCCGGGTAGCGCGAGACCATCGACCCGACCAAGAAGAAGGTGCCCGGGACGTCGTACTCCTCCAGGATCTCCAGCACCTGGGGCGTCCACGTCGGGTTCGGCCCGTCGTCGAAGGTCAGCGCGATCGTCTTGTCCGGCACGGAGACGGTGGTGGCCTGGCCGCCGCGGAAGGACAGGATCGGCCCGCCCTCCAGCACGTCGTCGGGGACGTCGCTGGAGCTGGCGCCGGTACGGACGCGCTGGTCGCCGCCGACCTCGGCGCGCAGGTAGCCGTCCAGCAGCATGACGCAGGTCAGGGCCAGCAGGAGCAGCAGAGCGAGGATGACCCGCGGCTTCTGCAGCGCGGCGGCCCGGCCGGCGGCGCGTTCCATCCGGCTCGGTGCCCGGCGGCGGCCGCGGGAAGGTGGTGTCGTGGTCATGGAGTTGGCTGCGATTCCGGTCAGTCGGCGGTCGCGGAGGCGGCCGGGGCGGAAGCGGTGGCGGTGGCGGAGGCGGAGCCGATCGCGGCTCCGGTGGGCGGAACACCGGTGGGGGCGCCGGACGGAACGCCGCTGGGCGCACCGCTGGGCATCCCGGTCGGGGCGACGCCGCCCTGCGGCTGCATGCCCCCGCCGGGGGCGGAGGCGTTGCCGCCGCCTCCGAAGGGCAGCAGCGACGACGGGTTGATCGAGGTGCCGATGCCCATGAAGGCCAGGCCCAGCACGACCGCGTACCCCATACAGACGACGCCGACGAGGATGCCGAGCCGGCGCAGCAGCTTGGCCCGGCGTCCGGAGTTGTCAACGAACACAGGACCGTCGACCGATGCGGCGGACCCGTTACCGCGTTTGCGGCGGCGACCGCGCGCAGCGGCGCGGCTTTCGATGGCAGGCTCGGAATGCATTCCTCAGATGTTAGAAGCACTTCATGTGATCAAAACTCTGGCTTTCTTGTGAGGCGCCCATGAGAACGGGCCGGACCTGTCATTCCGCTGAGAAACCGCAGGAAAACGCGGCTCTTTGCCAGGAGGGGCACAGTCGCGTGTGGCACCTTTCCGGTTCGGAGACACGTTCTGTTTCCGTCCTGGGACATACATCTTGAGAGCGGGAGCGTACGCGATGAGGAGTCCACGAAAAGCCGCAGCAGGGCTGATCTGTCTGTTCGCCCTGGCAACTGCGGGCTGCTCCGCGGGAGGTGACGACTCCTCAGACGCGGCGCCCGAGGCCCCGTCCTCCAGCACGCCGTCGGCGCCGTCCGGCACCACGTCGTCCACCGGCTACGCCCCTTACGTGAGCGCCACCACCGCCAACGACCTGGACTCGGCGGGCTCCCCGGCGACGTACAACCTGGCGTTCGTCATCTCCTCCGGCAGCGGTTGCACCCCCGAGTGGAACGGCAGCCACGCCATCGACGACTCGTCGGTCGCCTCCCGCATCTCGGACCTCACCGCGGACGGCTCCTCGGTCCGGGTCTCCTTCGGCGGCGCCTCCGGCGACGAGCTGGCGGCGACCTGCGACAGCGCGGAGGAGCTGGCGGAGGCGTACGGCGAGGCACTGGACGCGGCCGGGGGCGCCACCCTCGCCGACTTCGACATCGAGGGCGACGAGCTGACCGACTCCGACTCCGTCGACCTGCGTTCGGAGGCGATCGCGCTGCTCCAGGAGGAGCGCACGGACCTGACGGTCTCCTTCACCCTCCCCGTGATGCCCTCGGGGCTGGACGACGACAGCGTCGCGTTGCTGGAGTCCGCCAACAACCACGCCGTGCAGGTCTCCACGGTCAACCTGATGACCATGAACTACGGCGAGTCCTACGACGGCGACATGGGCGACTACGCCCTCACCTCCGCCAAGGCCGCGCACACCCAGCTGAAGGAGATCTTCGGCCTCTCCGACGCGAACGCCTGGCGGGGCATGGCGCTGACCTCGATGATCGGCGTCAACGACGTCGACGGGGAGACGTTCACGCTCGCCGACGCGGCGGAGGTACGGACGTTCGCCGAGGAGAAGGAGATCGCCTGGGTGTCGATGTGGTCGACCTTCCGCGACCAGCAGTGCGACGACGACACGGACTCCAGCGACGCGGCGACGGACTGCAGCGGGGTCGACCAGGAGGCGGGCGCCTTCGGGGAGGCGTTCGCGGGCTGAGCCCCACCGGGCCCCGCGGGCTCACCGCCGCGGTGTACGGGCCCCCGCGGGCTCACCGCCGCG
Source organism: Streptomyces sp. ISL-12 (assembly GCF_018614415.1). Classification (GTDB taxonomy): domain Bacteria; phylum Actinomycetota; class Actinomycetes; order Streptomycetales; family Streptomycetaceae; genus Streptomyces. The sequence continues at coordinate 35,487 of NZ_JAGGOO010000015.1, read as the reverse complement.
GTGTACGGAACCCCGCCGGCTCACCGCCGCGGTGTACGGAACCCCGCCGGCTCACCGCCGCGGTGTACGGAACCCCGGGCTCATCGCCGCCGGTGTGCCGAACCCCCGCGGCCACCGGTGCACCGAACCCCCGCGGGCGCACCCCCGCCGATGCGCCGGGCCCCGCAGGCTCACCCCCGCCGATGTGCCGGGCCCCGCAGGCTCACCGCCGCCGGTGCACCAGCCGCCCCGCGCACACCGTCGCGAGGCACGCGCCGTCGGCGTCGAACACGGCGAGGTCGGCCCGTCCGCCGGCGGTCAGCACCGGCCGGCGCGTGGCCGGCAGCACCGCCACGTCGTTGCGCCCGGCGGCGGCCCGCAGCCCGGCGTCGACGTACTCCGCCAGCACGGCCACCGCCCCCGACTTCAGCACGGCGTGCACGCGTTCGCGCGGGCTCGGCGCGTCGGGCAGCGCCCCCTCGTGCAGCAGCCCGGGCCCGAGCGCCCCCGGCCAGCGCCGTACCCGCGCGCCTGGGAACCTCGCCTCGATCTCACCGGCGGGCCCCACCGCGACGATCCGCCCGCCCTCGACGGCGACCGCGCCGTCGGCCAGCGGCGACGCGTCCCAGTCGGCGCGGACCTCTTCGGCGGCGTGAATGGTCAGCACGGCCGGGTCAGTCGGCCGCGATCAGCTTCAGCTCGGGGTGCGCGGTGCCGCCCTCGATCGCCGTGGACGAGATGTGCGAGACGACGCGCTCGTCGACCGGGTCGTTCGCCGGGTCGTCGTGCACCACCAGGTGCTCGTACGTCGTCGCCCGCTGCGCGGGGACCCGCCCGGCCTTCCGGATCAGGTCGATCAGCTCCAGCCGGTTGGAACGGTGCTTGGCGCCGGCCGACGACACCACGTTCTCCTCCAGCATGACCGAGCCGAGGTCGTCGGCGCCGTAGTGCAGGGAGAGCTGGCCGACCTCCTTGCCGGTGGTCAGCCAGGAGCCCTGGATGTGGGCGACGTTGTCGAGGAAGATCCGCGCGATGGCGATCATCCGCAGGTACTCGAAGAGCGTCGCCTGCGTGCGGCCCTTCAGGTGGTTGTTCTCGGGCTGGTAGGTGTACGGGATGAAGGCGCGGAAGCCGCCGGTGCGGTCCTGCACGTCGCGGATCATCCGCAGGTGCTCGATGCGCTCGGCGTTGGTCTCGCCGGTGCCCATGAGCATCGTGCTGGTGGACTCCACGCCCAGGTTGTGCGCGATCTCCATGATCTCCAGCCAGCGCTCGCCGGACTCCTTCAGCGGCGCGATGGCCTTGCGGGGGCGCGCGGGCAGCAGTTCGGCGCCGGCCCCGGCGAAGGAGTCGAGCCCGGCCGCGTGGATGCGCCGGATCGCCTCCTCGGCGCTCACCTTGGAGATCCGCGCCATGTGCTCGACCTCGCTCGCCCCCAGGCTGTGGATGACGAGCTGCGGGAACTCCTTCTTGATGGCGGAGAAGTGGTGCTCGTAGTACTCGACGCCGTAGTCCGGGTGGTGTCCGCCCTGGAACATGATCTGGGTGCCGCCCAGTTCGACGGTCTCCGCGCAGCGGCGCAGGATGTCGTCGAGGTCGCGGCTCCAGCCCTTCTTGGTGTCCTTGGGGGCCGCGTAGAAGGCGCAGAACTTGCACGCCGTGACGCACACGTTGGTGTAGTTGATGTTCCGCTCGATGATGTACGTCGCGATGTGCTCGATCCCGGCGTACTTCCGCCGGCGGATCGCGTCGGCGGCGGAGCCCAGCGCGTGCAGCGGGGCGTCACGGTAGAGGACGAGGGCTTCTTCCGGGGTGATCCGACCACCGGCGGCGGCGCGGTCGAGGACGGGCTGGAGGTCGGCCTTCTCGGTCACCGGGCGTCCCTTTCGTCAAGGGTTGTGGACAGATCGTCCCGTGTGGACGGACCGAACCAGCGTACGCCAGCGGTCTTCAGGGCCGACATCAGGCCGTGGCCGTCTCCGTCCCCCGCGGGGTTCAGGCCGTGGCGGCCTCCGTCCCGGCGGTGTTCAGGCCGTGAAGGCCCCCACCAGCAGGCCGAGGAACACCCCGCCGATCAGGAACGGCCCGAACGCGATCTGGGTGTCGCGCGCGGCCCGCCGGGCGACGACGAGGCCGATGCCGTACAGCGAGCCGAGCAGGAATCCGGCGAAGGCGCCCAGCAGGAGCGTCGCCCAGCCGTACCAGCCGAGCACCGCACCCGCCCCGAGGGCGAGTTTCACGTCGCCGAAGGCCATGCCGGAGGGGTTGATCAGGAACAGCGCGTAGTAGCCGGCGCCGAGCGCGAGGGCGCCGAGCAGGGCGGTGGTCCAGGACCCGGCGTGCTCCGGGACCAGGGAGACCAGGCCGAGCAGGGCGAGGGCGGCACCCGCCAGCGGCAGGGTGAGCGGGTCGGGCAGGCGCCGTACCCGGACGTCGACGACGGTCAGCAGCACCGCGACCGGCGCGAGCAGCAGCCAGACGGCCAGCTCGGGCCGGGTGCCGGTGGCGGCGGCGAGGGCGGCGCAGGCCGGCGCGGTGACGGCGGCGGGGACGGCGGCGCCGGGGCCGTACGCCGTCCCGTCCCGGGGGCAGCGGGCCCGCCCGAGCCAGCCCTCGACCGGGTGTCCGGCCGGGCAGGTGCGCCGCCAGTCCTCGCCGGGAGGGACGGAGAAGCGGTAGGCCGCGCGGGGCAGCAGCGCGCCCGCCGCCGCTCCCCACAGCGCGGCCACGACGACGACCAGCAGCTCGACGCTCATGCCGTGGGCCCGTTCTCCGTGTGCGGCAGCCGTGCCCGCGGCCTCCCGTCCGGGCGGAAGCGGTCGGGCCGGAAGCGAACCGGGCAACGGCGGACCTGGCAGCGGCGGACCTGGCCGACCGGACCCGGCCGGTCGGGCATCCGGCAGGGCCCCACGGCCGTGGGTTCGCCGGTCTCCAGCGGGCGCATGGCGTCCCCCCTCCCCCGGTCCCCCGGTACGCGGCCTGCGAGCAGGGTAGTGGCCCGCTCAGGGCTGGAGCAGATCCACCGTCACATCCGCCGGGAACCCGGTCGTCGGCCCGACCCGGCGGGCGAACTCGGTGACCGCCGCGAGCTGCGGCTGCCCGAAGCGGAAGTCGAGCGTGGTGAAGTACTGCGCGAGGGTCGCCTCGTCGAAGTCCTCCCAGCGGGCGGCCTGCTCGGCGACCTTGTCGACCTCCTCCAGGGAGAGGTTGCGGGAGGCGAGGAAGGCCTCGTGCACCTTGCGGGTGATCTCCGGCTCGCGCTCGGCGTACTCCTTGCGGGCCGCCCAGACCGCGAAGACGAACGGCAGGCCGGTCCACTCCTTCCACAGCGCGCCCAGGTCGTGCACCTCCAGGCCGAAGCGGGGCCCGTCGAGCATGTTGGCGCGCAGCGCGGCATCGCCGATCAGGACGGCCGCGTCCGCCTCCCGCATCATCAGGCTGAGGTCGGGCGGGCAGGTGTAGTAGTCGGGCTGTACGCCGAACCGCTCGGCGAGCAGCAGCTGGGCGAGGCGGACGGAGGTGCGGGAGGTCGACCCGAGGGCGACCCGGGCACCGTCCAGCTGCTCCAGGGGTTTCTGCGAGACGATCACGCAGCTCATCACCGGGCCGTCGCAGCCGACGGCGATGTCCGGGAAGGCGACCAGTCGATCGGCGTGCTTGAGGAACTCGACCAGGGTGATCGGCCCGATGTCGAGGTCTCCCCGCACCAGCTGCTCGCTGAGCTTCTCCGGGGTGTCCTTCGTCAGCTCGAAGTCGAGGAGCGTGCCCGTTCTCGCGAGCCCCCAGTAGAGGGGCAGGCAGTTCAGGAACTGGATGTGGCCGACACGCGGCCGGGTGCGAGAATTGTCCACATCGCGAGGCTAGCCCTCGCCGGGGGATCACCGGGCGCCGACCCCCGGGCGGTTCCCCAGGGCTCCGGGCGTCAGCCGGACGCCACGGGGATTCAAACCTTCGGGTGAAGTGATCTTGCGCTCTGTTGCTTTCGGGTGCCTGCATGCTAGGCTCGCCGCAAGTTGCAGTTTGGTTTCCCTTGCAGTACAGAGCCTGCGGAGCATGTGACCGCGGGCTCTCGTCATTCTCAGACGTATGCAGTTGTGCAGAATTAAATCTTCACACTTGCTGGTTCTGGAGCAGGGCAACCCTTTGGGCCCAAGGAGGGCTTATGGCTACCGGAACCGTGAAGTGGTTCAACGCCGAAAAGGGCTTTGGATTCATCGCCCAGGAAGGCGGCGGCCCCGACGTCTTCGTCCACTACTCCGCGATCAACGCTCAGGGATTCCGGTCCCTGGAGGAGAACCAGCAGGTGTCCTTCGACGTCACGCAGGGCCCCAAGGGTCCGCAGGCTGAGAACGTCACCCCGGTCTGATCTGATCAGTTGATCTGATCTCCCGATCCGGATCGAGTGCAGTACCCAAGGAGCCCCGCGCCCTCCGGCGTGGGGCTCCTGCCTTTCCCGGCCAAAAACCACCGGCGCTGTCCGTGGCGGCCCCTACTCTCCTCGGTCATGACCACGACCGAGGCCACCCGCGCCTTCTACGACGCCATCGCCGAGGACTACGCCGACCGCTTCCGCGCCGCGGGCGCCGGCACCCCCCTCGACCGGGCCCTGATGGGCGCCTTCGCCGAGCTGGTGGGACCGGAGGGCGAGGTGGCCGACCTGGGCTGCGGGCCCGGGCGGGTCACCGCGCACCTCGCCTCGCTCGGCCTGCGCGTCTTCGGCCTCGACCTCTCCGCCGCCATGCTGGAGATCGCGCGTCGCGAGCATCCGGACCTGCGGTTCGAACAGGGCTCCATGCTGGCGCTGGACCTGCCCGACGGTGCCCTCGCGGGGGCCGTCTCCTGGTACTCGTCGATCCACACGCCCTGGGAGCGGCTGCCGGACCTCTTCGCGGAGGTGCGGCGGGTGCTGGCCCCGGGCGGGCATCTGCTGCTCGCCTTCCAGGTCGGCGACGAGCCGCTGCTCCTGGACCGCCCCTTCGGTCACCCGGTGACCCTGGAATTCGAACGCAGGCGGCCGGAGCCGGTGGCGGAACTGCTGGAGCGGGCCGGGTTCACCGTGCTGTCGCGGACGGTGCGGATCCAGGAGGAGGAGACCTCCTCGAAGGTCCCGCAGGCCTGCCTGATCGCCCGCCGCTGACCACCCGCCACCGCCCGCCACCACCGATCGCCCGCCACTGCCCGCCACCACCGCCCGCCCGCCACCACTGTCCACCGCCAATCGCCCGCCCCCCACTGCCCGCCACCGCTGCCCACCGCCGATCGCCCGCCGCTGCCCCCGCCGTCAGCCGGTCCGGTACAGCCCCTCCACCACGTCCGCGAAGTCCCGCATGATCACATCGCGGCGGAGTTTCATCGAGGGGGTCAGATGGCCCGCGTACTCCGTGAAGTCGTGCGGCAGGACGGCGAAGCGGCGGATCGACTCGGGGCGGGAGACGAGCTTGTTCGCCTCGTCGACCGCCCGCTGGAGGACGGCGTGCAGGTCCTCGTCGTCGACGAGCAGCTCCGGCGGCACCGGATGCTTGCCGTTCATGCGGCGCCAGTGGGTGATGCCGTCGGGGTCCAGGGTGAACAGGGCGCAGACGTAGGGGCGGCGGTCGCCCACGACCAGGCACTGGGAGATCAGGGGGTGGGAGCGCAGCCAGTCCTCCAGCGGGGCCGGGGCCACGCTGGAGCCGCCCGCCGTGATGAGCATCTCCTTCTTGCGGCCGGTGATGGTCAGGTACCCCTCGTCGTCCAGGGCGCCGAGGTCGCCGGTCGCGAACCAGCCGTCCGGCGCGGCGGACACCACACCGCCGGCCGCCGGGTCCCAGTAGCCGTGCAGCACCTGCTCGCCGGAGACGAGGATCTCGCCGTCCACGGCGATCCGCAGCCGGGTGCCGGGCAGCGGCCAGCCCACCGTGCCCAGGCGCGGCTTGAGCGGCGGCGTCACCGTCACCGCCGCCGTCGTCTCGGTCAGGCCGTACCCCTCGAAGATCTCGATTCCGGCCCCGGCGTAGAAGGCGGCCAGGCGGCGGCCCAGCGGGGAGCCGCCGCAGATGGCGTACCGGACCCGGCCGCCCATGGCGGACCGGATCCTGCGGTAGACCAGCGGGTCGTAGAAGGCGCGGGCCGTCCTCAGGGCGCGTCCCGGGCCGCCGCCCGCCCCGGTCTGGCGGGCCTCCAGCGCCTCGCCGTAGCGCACCGCCACGGACTCCGCGCGGTCGAAGACCGTCGCCCGGCCGCCGGACTCGGCCTTGGCGCGGGCGGTGTTGAAGACCTTCTCCAGCATGTACGGGATGGTCAGCAGGCACGTCGGCCGGAACGCCGCCAGGTCCGGCAGCAGCTCGTCCGGTTTCAGGCTGGGGGCGTGGCCGAGGCGGACCCGGGCCCGGACACAGGCGACGGCGACCATCCGGCCGAAGACGTGGGACATGGGGAGGAAGAGGAGGATCGAGGGTTCCTCGTCCTTGGCCTCGGCCTTGAACACCGGGTAGAGCAGCTCGATGGCGTTGTCCACCTCGGCGAAGAAGTTGCCGTGGGTGAGCGCGCAGCCCTTGGGCCGGCCGGTGGTGCCGGAGGTGTAGATGAGGGTGGCGAGGGTGCTGGGGCTGAGCATGCCGCGGCGGACGCCGATCTCGGCGTCGGGCACCTCGGCGCCCAGCTCCGCGAGCCGCTCCACATGGCCCTGCTCGATGATCCACAGGCGTTTGAGATCGGGCAGCCGGTCGAGATCCGGGCCGAGGGCGGCGGCCTGGGCGGTGGTCTCGGTGGCCAGGGCGACCGCGCCGGAGTCGTGCAGGATCCATCGGATCTGGAAGAGGGAGGAGGTCGGGTAGATCGGCACGGTCACCAGCCCGGCGGCCCAGGCGGCGAAGTCGAGGAGGGTCCACTCGTAGGTCGTCCGCGCCATGACGGCGATCCGGTCGCCCGGCGCCAGGCCCTCGGATATCAGGCCCTTGGCCAGCGCCAGCACCTGCTCGGCGAACTCGGCGGCCGTCACGTCGGCCCACCGCCCGTCCGCCGCCCTGCGGCCGAGCACCACCGATCCGGGGGCCGCGGCCGCGTTGTCGAACGGCAGGTCGGCGAGCGACCCGTGCCGGACCGGCGGGGCGAACGGCGGTACGTACACCTCCCGCACGGCCCCGTCCAGCCGCCGTGTCTCGGGCTCCACGAGGACGGGTCCGGGCGCGTCGCCGTAGGTGGCGGACGCGGCGAAGGAGGGAAGCGGAGTGGACACGGGCGGCTCCTGGGGCGGGCGGCGGCGGCTCCGCTCGGCTGCATGACGTACGCGTGCCGGCGTTCAGCGGTGGGACCGGTGCGACCGGTGGGGCCCGGCGGACCGGTGGACCGGCGGGGTGGCGGCCCCGCCGGTCGGCTTGGGGATCGTACGGGGCCCACGTGGGGAGTTCGTGCGGGTTCCGGGTCGGTCCGGGGCCGGGGTTGTGCAACCTCCGGAGTTACCTGTAAGTAGCCTCGGGAGTCACGTGTCAGCGGCCTCGCACGCCGTCCCGGGGCGGGTCAGGCGCGTTCCAGGACGGCCGTGACGCCCTGTCCGCCCGCCGCGCAGACCGAGATCAGCCCCCGGCCCGGCGCCTCCCGTTCGGCCAGCAGTTTCGCCAGGGTGGCCACGATCCGGGCGCCGGTCGCCGCGAAGGGGTGGCCGGTGGCGAGCGAGGAGCCGGCCACGTTCAGGCGGGACCGGTCCACGGGGGCCAGGCCCCGCTTCTCCCAGGCCGCCAGTGTGGCCAGCACCTGGGAGGCGAACGCCTCGTGCACCTCGATCAGGTCGAAGTCCTCGATGCCGTACCCGGTCCGCTCCAGCATCCGCGGCACCGCGTACGCCGGGGCCATCAGCAGTCCGTCCTCGCCGCCCGCCACATCCCCGGCCACGAAGTCGACGGCCGCCGTCTCGTACGCGGTCAGGTACGCCAGCGGTTCCAGCCCGCGCTCGGCCGCCCACTCCTCGCTCGCCAGCAGCACGGTGGCCGCGCCGTCGGTCAGGGGCGTGGAGTTGCCCGCCGTCATGGTCGGCGCGGGCCCGTCCGTGCCGAACACCGGCTTCAGCGCGGCCAGCCTCTCCGGCGTCGAGTCCGGGCGCAGGTTCTGGTCGCGGGACAGTCCCCGGAACGGGACGACCAGGTCGTCGAAGAACCCGCGCTCGTACGCCGCCGCCAGCCGCTGGTGACTGGTGGCCGCCAGTTCGTCCTGGGCCCCTCGGGTGATGCCCCAGGCGCGGGCGGTGACCGCCGCGTGCTCCCCCATCGACAGTCCGGTGCGCGGCTCGGCGTTGCGCGGGATGTCCGGGACGAGGTGGCCGGGGCGGATGCGGGCCAGGGCCCTCAGCCGGGCGCCCGCCGACTTCGCCCGGCGGGCCTCCAGGAGGATGCGCCGGAGCCGGTCGTTGACGCCGAGCGGCGCGTCGCTCGCGGTGTCCGCACCGCCCGCGACCGCCGACTCGGTCTGCCCGAGGGCGATCTTGTTGGCGGCGGCGACGACCGCCTGGAGCCCGGTGCCGCACGCCTGCTGGACGTCGTAGGCGGGCGTACGGGGATCGAGTACCGAGCCGAGGACCGTCTCGCGGGCGAGGTTGAAGTCGCGGCTGTGCTTGAGGACCGCCCCGGCGACGAACTCGCCCACCGCGCCGGGCCCCCGCAGCCCGTACCGCTCGGCCAGTCCGTCCAGGGCGGCGGTCAGCATCTCCTGGTTGGAGGCGGTGGCGTACGGGCCGTCCGAGCGGGCGAACGGGATGCGCGTACCGCCGACGACCGCGACCCGGCGGGCCCTCGGGGGCTCAAGGGGACTCATCTCGACCCTGCTTCCTCATCCACACGGCGACGTCCGCAGCCACGCGGCGACGCCTCCTTACCTCCGGTAACCTTACTCCAGAGTAAGCAGACCGGACGCTGGGAGTCACGCATGGCCGACCGCTATCTGAGCTTCACCGGCACCGCGCCGGGCCGTTTCCTGACCCGCCGGCTCGGCCTGCCGCAGCCCGCGCCGCTGCGCCGCTGGTCGCCGGAGCGCCCGGCCCTGGAGGGCGAGGTCCTGCTGCTGACGGCGGGCACGTCCGAACTGGACGACCTGTCCTTCCTGCGGACCGGCGCCTCGGACCGCCCCGCCGCCGTCGTCCTGGACGCCACCGGGGTCCGGGACGTGGCGGCGCTCGCCGAGGTGCACGCGGCCCTGCACCCGGTCGTGCGGTCGGTCACGGCGGGCGGGCGCGTCCTCGTGCTCGGCTCCCCGGCCGCCGCCGGCGACCACCACCAGGCCGCCGCCCAGCAGGCGCTGGAGGGCTTCACCCGCTCGCTCGGCAAGGAGATCGGCCGGGGCAGGACCGTCAACCTGGTCCGCCTCACGGACGCCCGCGCCGCCGAGTCCACGCTCCGCTTCCTGCTCTCCCCCAAGTCGGCCTACGTCAGCGGCCAGGTCATCGACGTCGGCCCCGGTGACGACGGGCCCGCCGCCCCGGCCGACCCCGCCCGCCCCCTCGCCGGACGCACCGCCCTGGTCACCGGCGGCGCGCGCGGCATCGGCGAGGCGGTCGCCGAGACCCTCGCCCGGGACGGCGCCCACGTCGTCGTACTGGACGTCCCCGCGGCCGAGGCCGACGCCCGGCGCGTCGCCGAACGGCTCGGCGGCACCGCCCTCGCCCTCGACATCACCGCCGCCGACGCGGGCGGGCGGATCGCGGCGACGGTCCCCGACGGGCTGGACGTCCTCGTCCACAACGCGGGCATCACCCGGGACCGCCGGCTGGTCAACATGCCGGCCGACCGCTGGAGTTCCGTCCTCGACGTCAACCTCGCGAGCGTGCTGCGCACCACGGACGCGCTGCTGACCGCCGGGGCGGTGCGCACCGGCGGCCGGATCGTGGCGACGGCGTCCATCGCGGGGCTCGCCGGGAACGCCGGCCAGACCAACTACGCGGCGAGCAAGGCCGGGATCGTCGGCCTGGTCCGCGCCCTGGCCCCGCGCGCGCGGGCCGAGCACGGGGTGACGGTGAACGCGGTCGCGCCGGGCTTCATCGAGACGAAGATGACGGCGGCGGTCCCCCTGTTCATCCGCGAGGCGGGCCGCCGGATGAACTCCCTCGCCCAGGGCGGTCTGCCCGTCGACGTCGCCGAGACCACCGCCTGGCTGGCCCACCCGGCCTCGGGCGCGGTCAACGGCCAGGTCGTCCGGGTCTGCGGCCAGAGCCTGCTGGGGGCCTGAGATGACCAGCACCCTGTCGACCGTCCCCGCCCTGCCCCCGCTGCTGGCCCGGGGCGCCCTGCTCTCCCCCTTCAAACGCCCCCGCCCGGACGCCGGCTTCCCGCCCACCCGGCTGCTGCTGCCCCGGCTGCGCGCCGACCTGACCCGGCTGACGGCGTACGAGCGGGTCTGCGGCTTCCCCACCGGCGAGGAGACCCTGCCGGTCACGTATCCGCACGTCATGGGGTTCCCGCTGGCCATGCGGCTGATGAGCGCCCGGGACTTCCCGCTGCCGCTGCTCGGCCTGGTCCACACGTCGATCGACATCACCCGGCGGGCACCGCTGCGGGCCGACGCGGCGTACGACTTCGCCGTGTCCGTCACCGGGCTGGCACCGCACCGGCGGGGCACCGAGGCGACGGTGGTCACCGAGGTGCGGGCCGGCGCAGGCGTCGTATGGGAGTCGGCCAGTACGTACCTGGCCCGGCACCGGACGGACCCGGCCGCCCCCGCGGCCGCCCGCTCAGCCGCCCGCGAGGAGCCCGAGCCGCTCCCCGTCCGGGCCACCTGGCACCCGGCCGGCGGCACCGGCCGCCGCTACGCCGCCGCGTCCGGCGACCACAACCCGATCCACCTCCACCCGCTCACCGCCCGCCTGTTCGGCTTCCCGCGGGCCATCGCGCACGGCATGTGGACCGTCGCCCGCTGCCTGGCGGAGCACGGCACGCCGGACGCGGTCAGGGTGCGGGCGGAGTTCCGGGCACCGGTGCCGCTGCCGGGGACGGTGGTGTACGGGGCGCGGGGCGGGCGGTTCGAACTGCGGGGCCCGCGTGACCGCGTCCACCTGACGGGCAGCGTCTACCCGGCCTGAGCGACCGTCTCCCCCGCGCCCTCGTTCTCGTCGGCGTCGTCGGGCGCGGTCCAGGGCCGGTCCGCCATCAGGTCGCCGAGCCCGGCCCAGGCGAAGTTCATCAGGGTCGCCGCCGCCTGCTTGGCGGTGACGCCCTCGGTGGCACCCGCCCAGTCGGCGAGCGACTCGGCGGCGCCGACCAGCGCCTCGGCGAGCCCCGCGACCTCGTGGCCGGGCAGGTCGGGGTCACGGTGGGCCTCACGGGCCGCCGCGGCGATCAGCTCCGTCACGAACGCGACGATCTCCTCGCGCATCGCGGCGACCTCGGCGGCGAACGGGGCGCCGTGCGTGCGGGCCTGGAGGTGCAGCACCGCCCAGCCGTCCGGATTGCGGGCGGTGTGGTCGAAGAACGCCCGCAGCCCGGACCAGAGCTGCCCGTCGGCGGGCAGCCCGCGGCGCACCCCGCCCCGCACCGCCGCGGTCAGCGCCTGTGCCTCGCGGCGGATGCAGGCGGTGAAGAGGTCTTCCTTGGAGTTGAGGTACAGGTACACCAGCGGCTTGGACACGCCCGCCAGCTCGGCGATCTCGTCCATCGACGCGGCCCGGTAACCGCGCCGCGCGAAGGTGCGCACGGCGGCGTCCAGCATCTGCTGCTCCCGGACGGCCCGCGGCATCCGCTTGGTTCTTCCGGCGCCCGCGCCCACACCCACACCCATACGCATCAGCGTACGGCCCGGGCGGAGCACTCCCGCCCGGGCCGTACGCCCGATACATCCGTATACGCTCCGATACGCCGCGAAGCTACGCGGCGGCCGGCACCTGCTCCGGCTCGCGGTCCCGTACGGGCTCCGGCTCGTCGATCGGGGAGCTGTGCGCCTTGTCGTACGCCTCGCGGTCGAGCAGGCCCTCGCGGGCCGAGACGATGACCGGGATCAGCGCCTGGCCGGCCACGTTGGTGGCCGTGCGCATCATGTCCAGGATCGGGTCGATGGCGAGCAGCAGACCGACGCCCTCCATGGGCAGGCCCAGCGTGGAGAGGGTCAGGGTCAGCATGACCGTCGCGCCGGTCAGACCGGCCGTGGCGGCGGAGCCGACCACCGAGACGAAGGCGATCAGCAGGTAGTCACCGACGCCCAGCTGGATGTCGAAGATCTGCGCGACGAAGATCGCGGCGATCGCCGGGTAGATCGCGGCGCAGCCGTCCATCTTGGTCGTCGCGCCGAACGGCACCGCGAAGGACGCGTACTCCTTCGGCACGCCGAGCCGCTCGGTGACCTTCTGCGTCAGCGGCATGGTGCCGACCGACGAGCGGGAGACGAAGGCCAGCTGGATCGCGGGCCAGGCGCCCTTGAAGAACTGCAGCGGGTTGGCCTTGGCGACGCCCGCGAGCAGCGCCGGGTAGACCACGAAGAGGACGATCGCGCAGCCGACGTAGATGTCGGCGGTGAAGGTCGCGTACTTGCCGATCAGGTCCCAGCCGTACGTGGCGATCGCGTTGCCGATCAGGCCGACGGTGCCCAGCGGGGCGAGGCGGATGACCCACCACAGGGCCTTCTGGAGGAGTTCGAGGACGGACTCGCTCAGGGTGAGGATCGGCTTGGCCTTGTCGCCGAGCTGGAGGGCGGCGATACCGGCGACGGCGGCCATGAAGACGATCTGGAGCACGTTCAGCTCGGTGAACGGCGTGATCACGTCGGTCGGCACGATGCCGGTGAGGAAGTCCAGCCAGGAACCCGTGTGGTCGGGGACCGAGCCGTCCTTGGGCGTGAGTCCGGTGCCGGCACCGGGGTTGGTGACCAGGCCGATGACGAGGCCGATGGCCACCGCGATCAGCGACGTGATCATGAACCAGAGGAGGGTGCGGGTCGCCAGGCGCGCCGCGTTGTTGACCTTCCTGAGGTTGGTGATCGAGACCAGGATCGCGAAGAAGACCAGCGGGGCGACGGCCAGCTTCAGCAGGCCGATGAAGATGCTGCCGACCTTCTCCAGGGTCGTGACCAGCCAGGAGACGTCCTGGCTGCGGGCGAGCCAGCCGAGCAGCACGCCCAGGACGAGACCGGCGATGATCTGGGCCCAGAAGGGCACCTTGAAGGACTGCGTGCGTGAGGACACGGACATGCTCCGTTGAAGGGGGACGGGACGCGCTGAGCCGACGTCACGGAAGGGGGGAAGCGGGGGACGTCAGGGGCGACAGCTTGCGGACGCGCACCGGCAGAGGTCCACGTGCAGCCGCGCCACGAGCGGGACGCTCACGGGCAGAGGGGACACGGCTGCAGACTTCATGCATCCGACTTTAACACCAATACTTTGAGAGGCCCATAGCCTGACTTTGAGAGGTTTCCGGCCACCTTCTCCCGCACAACGCAAAGCGCCCCGGCGATCACCGGGGCGCTCGTGCGCTGCGCGCGTGTCGCTCTGCCGCTACGAGGTCTGGCCCTGCGCCCGGGACGCGTCGTCGACGCCGTCCTCCTGACTGCGGTTGGCCTCCAGGTTGGCCTTCATGCGGTCCACCTTGTTCACCACCTGGACGGAGGCCCGGTCGCGCTCGCCGCGCAGCGCCACGAAGCTGATCGGGGCCGAGATCACCAGGGCGAGCAGCACGATCCACATGCCGTTGGAGTCACCGAGGGCGCTCGGGAAGACCCCGGCGTAGACGAGGCCCCAGACGACCACGAGGCAGCCCACGAAGATCCCGAGGCGCATCAGCGTGTAGCGGAGCATCTCAATCCACACTTCCGTTTCCGGCACAAAGAGGCACCGTCCAGTGAAGCACGCCGGGGCGCCCGCGCGTCAGCGGGGGTACGGGAGGCGGTACGGGGGTCAGCTCAGCGGCAGCAGCATGATCACGTCGTCGCGGTCGTCGCCGGGGGAGACGCGGATCGCGCCGGGGACGCGGCCGACCTCCTTGTAGCCGCAGGAGGCGTAGAACCGCTCCAGGCCGAGACCGCCCCGGCAGGTCAGGCGTATCGCCTCGATGCCGTCGAGGGAGCGGGCCGCGTCTGCGGCGGCGGCCAGCAGGTCACGGCCGTACCCCTGGCCCTGGTACCGGGGGTGCACCATCACGGTGTAGAGCCACAGCCAGTGGGTCATCAGCCGGTGGGTGTTGCGGGTGAGGAACGCGGTGGCGGCCACCCGCCTCTCCTCGTCGTGCCCGACCAGCAGCCGGGTACGGCCCTCCGCCATGGCCACCAGGTGCTTGACCAGCTCGGGGCGGACCGTCTCCCGCGTCACCGGCGGCACGAAGCCGACGGAGCCGCCCGCGTTGGACACGTCCGTCCACAGGTCGAGGACGCCGTCACGCAGGTCGGTCGTGACGGCCGGGTCGAGAGTGAAAGTAAGAGGCACGGCGCAATGGTAACTATTACCCCAGCGCGTGTGCCGCCACCGTCAGATCCGCGACCAGCCCCTGGTAGGCGGCCTCCCGGTCGTCCGCGCGCAGCACCGCCGAGGGGTGCACGGTCGGCACCAGCCGCTCCGGGCGCCCGTGGATCTCCTCCTCCAGCACCGTGCCGCGCACCTGGGTGACCCGGAACGAGGAGCCCAGCAGCGCCTTGCCGGCGGTCGCGCCGAGCACCACGATCAGCTCGGGTTCGACCAGCGCCAGCTCGGCGGCGAGCCAGGGGCCGCAGGCGGTCATCTCGCGCAGGGTGGGCGCCTTGTGGATCCGGCGCTTGCGGGGCTCCGCCCGCGTGAACTTGAAGTGCTTGACGGCATTGGTGACGTACGCGTCCGCCGGGTCCAGGCCGGCTTCGTCCAGCGCCCGGTCGAGCAGCCGGCCGGCGGGCCCGACGAAGGGTTCCCCCTGCCGGTCCTCCTGGTCCCCGGGCTGCTCCCCGACGAGCATCACGCGCGCGTGGGCGTCGCCCCGGCCGAACACCGTCCGAGTGGCTTCCCTGTGCAGGGGGCAGCCCCGGCAGCCGGCGGCGGCTTCACGGAGGGCGGTCAGGCCACCGTGGTCCGGTACGAAGGGCTGGGCCGTGTAGTCGTCCTCGGGGGGCATGGGGGCCGGGTACCCGCCGGAGCCGCACATGGACACAACCCCGCGCCCCTGGAGGTACGCGCGGTGGACGTACCTCCAGGGGCGCGGGGAACGGCGCGCTCAGCCACGAACCACCCGCACCCGGCGACGGGAGATCACACCCGCATCGGCTGCGGCGCGTCCCGGCGCGCCGGGTCGGGGCCGTCGAACTCCCGGATGATCTCGTACCGCGTGTTCCGCTCCACCGGCCGGAACCCGGCGTCCCGGATCAGGTCGAGCAGGTCGTCGCGGGTCAGCTTGTTCGGCGTGCCGTAGTTGTCCGCGTCGTGGGTGATCTTGTACTCGACCACCGACCCGTCCATGTCGTCGGCTCCGTGCTGGAGCGCGAGCTGCGCGGTCTGCACGCCGTGCATCACCCAGAAGACCTTCACGTGCGGCACGTTGTCGAACAGCAGCCGGGAGACGGCGAAGGTCTTCAGCGCCTCGGCCCCCGTCGCCATCTGCGTCCGCGCCTGGAGCCGGTTCCTGACCTTCCCGTCCTTCATGTCCACGAAGTCGTGCTGGTAGCGCAGCGGGATGAAGACCTGGAAGCCGCCCGTCTCGTCCTGGAGCTCGCGCAGCCGCAGCACGTGGTCCACGCGGTGGCGCGGTTCCTCGATGTGGCCGTAGAGCATGGTGCACGGGGTCTTCAGCCCCTTCTCGTGCGCCAGCCGGTGGATGCGGGACCAGTCCTCCCAGTGGGTGCGGTGGTCCACGATGTGCTGCCGGACCTCCCAGTCGAAGATCTCGGCGCCGCCGCCGGTCAGGGACTCCAGACCCGCGTCGATCAGCTCGTCGAGGATGTCGGAGGCCGACATCCCGGAGATGGTCTCGAAGTGGTGGATCTCGGTGGCGGTGAACGCCTTCAGCGATACGTTCGGCAGCGCGGCCTTCAGCTCGCGCAGCGAGCGCGGGTAGTACCGCCACGGCAGATTCGGGTGCAGCCCGTTGACGATGTGCAGCTCGGTGAGGTTCTCGCTCTCCATCTCCTTGGCGAGCTTCACCGCCTCCTCGATGCGCATCGTGTACGCGTCCTTCTCCCCCGGCTTGCGCTGGAAGGAGCAGTAGGCGCAGGACGCCGTGCACACGTTGGTCATGTTGAGGTGGCGGTTGACGTTGAAGTGGACGACGTCGCCGTTCTTCCGCGTCCGCACCTCGTGCGCGAGGCCGCCGAGCCAGGCCAGATCGTCCGACTCGTACAGCGCGATGCCGTCCTCGCGGGTCAGCCGCTCACCGGAGCGGACCTTCTCCTCCAGCTCGCGCTTGAGCCCGACGTCCATACCCACACCTTTCTCCGACAACTCGACCAACCGTACGCCTGTCTAGACCTCGTCCGGCAGCTCGCCCACCCGGTTCTCCCACTTGGTGGAGAGCACGACGGTGGTACGGGTCCGGGAGACGCCCTTGGTCCCCGACAGCCGGCGGATGATCCGCTCCAGACCGTCCACGTCGGTCGCGCGCACCTTGAGCATGTAGGAGTCGTCGCCGGCGATGAACCAGCAGTCCTCGATCTCCCGCAGCTCCTTCAGCCGCTGGGCCACGTCCTCGTGGTCGGCGGCGTCGGAGAGGGAGATGCCGATCAGGGCGACGGCGCCCAGGCCGAGCGAGGCGGCGTCCACCGTGGCCCGGTAGCCGGTGATGACACCGGCCGCTTCCAGGCGGTTGATGCGGTCGGTGACGCTGGGTCCCGACAGACCGACGAGGCGCCCCAGCTCGGCGTAGGAGGCCCGGCCGTTCTCCCGCAGGGCCTGGATGAGCTGCCTGTCCACCGCGTCCATGGATCGAAGCCTTCCGATATGTGGATCTCGAAGAATTCTGAGTTGTGTATGTGGGGGGGATGAGGGTGGGGCCTCAGAGGGGCGTACTTGAATCGGTTCCGGTACCGGTACCGGTACCGGTACCGGAACCAGAACCGGACCCGGACCCGCCGCCGAGTTCGCCCGCCCAGCGGCGGTAGAGCCGGTGCGGTACGTCCGCCGCGTCGAGGACCCGGCCGGCGACGAAGTCCACCAGGTCCTGGATGTGGGTGGCGCCCGCGTAGAAGGCGGGCGAGGCGGGCACCACGGCGGCGCCCGCGTCGTCCAGGGCCACCAGGTGCCGGAGGGTCTGCCCGTTGAGCGGGGTCTCCCGGACGGCCACGACCAGCTTGCGCCCCTCCTTCAGGGTGACGCTCGCCGCCCGCTGCAACAGGTCCTTCGACAGGCCGAGCGCGACCCCGGCGACGCACGCCGTCGACGCGGGCACGATGAGCATGCCCTTGGCCGGGTACGAACCGGAGGACGGCCCGGCGGCCAGGTCCCCGGCGTTCCAGTACCGCACCGCGTCGAGGTCGACGGCGAAGGTACCGGGCTTGCCGTCGGCGCCGCGCGCGAGCCATTCCCGCAGGTCGTCACGCCAGTGGGCGTCCCGGAAGGAGATGCCGGTCTCGTCGAGCAGGGTGAGCCGCGAGGCCCGGCTGACCACCAGGTCGACGCTCTCGCCCGCGGCGAGCAGAGCGCGCAGCACGGAGGCGGCATACGGAGTGCCGGAGGCACCTGACACCCCTACGATCCAAGGCGTACGCGCCGTCTCTCCTGGCTTGACTGGGTTCACGGTACCGAGCCTATCGGCAGCCGTGGGGCGGGAACCGGCCAAGGGGGTCCGGGCGTTGTCCGGAGGGGACGGGTGAGTCGGCGGGGGTTGACATGACGGGCAGGGCATCGGGGACGCGCAGGCCGGAATGGCCGCGCGGCGACCGGGCGAAGGCCGCGGCCAAGCTGATGGCGGCCTGGGTCGCGCTGCTGTGGCTCCTGGAACTGGCCGACGTGGCGAGCGGTCACGCCCTGGACCGCTTCGGCATCGTCCCGCGCACCCCGTCGGAGCTGGCGGACGTCGTCCCGGCGTCCTTCGTCCACTTCGGTTTCGCCCACGTCGCCGCCAACAGCGTGCCGCTGCTGGTCCTCGGCTTCCTCGCCGCGCTGGGCGGGATACGCCGGTTCCTCGCGGTCTGCGCGGCCGTCGTGGTGGCGGACGGGCTGGGCGTCTGGCTGGTCTCCCCGTCGGACACCAACACGGCCGGCGCCTCCGGCCTGATCTTCGGCCTCTTCGGCTTCCTGCTGGTCAGCGGCTTCGTCGAGCGCCGCCCGCTGGGCGTCCTGGCCGGGGTCCTGGTGGCCGCGGTCTGGGGCGGCTCCCTGCTCGCGGGCCTCGCCCCCACCCAGTCCGGCATCAGCTGGCAGGGCCACCTGATCGGCCTGGCGGCGGGCGCGGCAGCGGCGTTCGCCTTCCGGCGCCGGGGACGGACCCGGATACCGGCGGCCTGACGGGTCAGCGGGACAGGACAGTCCACACAGAAACGCCTGACAAAAGCTCGCCAAGTGTCATCGATCCGCTCACCCGAGCGGATCGATGACACTCCCGTGCCGCATGTCACGGGTCACGAGCTCGCTCGCCACCTCATCCGGTCCGCGCGGTCTGCGGCCACCGCCCTGCCCGCAGCGGTCCGCCATCCGACCGGCCCTCACTTAGGCCGATCAGAGGATCATCTGTCTCGTTCTGGACCCTACGGGTAAATACAGGACGCCGGTTTACTTTTCCGGTCAGGAGGGCCACCGCAATGTCTGATGCGGCGAATGAAGGTTTGATCGCACCTGTGTCCGTGTCTCCCCGTGCGGTCACGCAATTCGTGGCTTACGCGTTCCATCTTTCCGGCAAGCAGGGGATGTTCACGCTCCCCTCAACGCGCAAGGCGTCAACCGCTTCAGCGAAGTAGTGGAATCCATCGCTGAGATCGACGCGCAGGACAGGCCCTTCCTCGGGGAGGCGGTCATGACCCTCCACAACGTGGTGCCGCAGGACAATGACACCGTGATCGTTCGCGGCGAGGTCAACTGGCCCACACCTCTACGGGTCAGTGTGCACATCATCGCCAGAACCGTGAACTGAGCCCGACCGCCCGGGGCCCGGCCGTCAGGGAGTCAGCCCCCGCACCAGCAGATCCAGCAGCGCGCACACGAACAAGGCGATACCGATGAAGCCGTTGACGCTGAAGAAGGCGCGGTTGAGGCGGGAGAGGTCGTTCGGGCGCACGATGGTGTGCTCGTAGACGAACGCGCCCGCGACGATCAGCAGGCCGAGCCAGAAGAACGTGCCGGCGCCGGTGGCGAGGGCGTACCAGACGAAGAGGGCCGTCGTCACGGTGTGGCAGCCCCGCGCGCCCCAGATCGCGGCCGGGACGCCGAACCGGGCCGGGACCGAGCGGACGCCGACCTCGCGGTCGGTCTCGACGTCCTGGCAGGCGTAGATCAGGTCGAAGCCGCCGATCCAGATGCCGACCGCGAGGCCGAGGATCACCGCGTCCCAGGACCACTCACCCGTGATCGCCAGCCAGCCGCCGATGGGGCCCATCGCCTGGGCGAGACCGAGGATGGCCTGCGGGAAGTTGGTGAACCGCTTGCCGTACGGGTAGACCACCATCGGGATCACCGCGACCGGCGCGAGGGCGAGGCAGAGCGGGTTGAGCAGGGCCGCCGAGCCCAGGAAGACGACGACCGCGACGATCGCGCCGGTCCAGGCGTGCTTGACCGACATCGCGCCGGTGACCAGTTCGCGGTGGGCGGTGCGCGGGTTGCGGGCGTCGATCTCGCGGTCGATGATCCGGTTGACGGCCATCGCGAAGGTGCGCAGGCCCACCATGCAGATGGTCACCAGCAGCAGCCGGCCCCAGTGGATGTTCTCGTCCCACTGGTACATCGCGGTGAGCGAGGCGATGTAGGCGAAGGGCAGCGCGAACACCGAGTGCTCGATCATCACCAGGCGCAGGAACGCCTTGGTACGCCCCGGCTGCCGGGGCAGCGCGGCGGAAGCCGACGTCACAGTCCGTACTCCTTCCAGCGGCGGTCGACCTTCGCCGCCGTCTCCGGGTCGGGCAGCACCATGTCCGGCCAGCCCCCGTCCCGGGTGTACCCCTCCTCGGGAAGCTTCTTCGTCGCGTCGATGCCCGCCTTGCCGCCCCAGAACTGCTGGTAGGAGGCGTGGTCGAGATGGTCGACCGGGCCTTCCGCGACGGTCAGGTCACGGGCGTAGTCCGTGTTGCCGAGCGCCCGCCAGGCGACCTCGTGCAGGTCGTGGACGTCGCAGTCGGAGTCGACGACCACGATCAGCTTGGTCAGCGACATCATGTGCGCGCCCCAGATGGCGTGCATCACCTTCTGGGCGTGTTTGGGGTACTTCTTGTCGATGGACACGATCGCACAGTTGTGGAAGCCGCCCGCCTCCGGGAGGTGGTAGTCCACGATGTCCGGCACGATGATCTTGAGGAGCGGGAGGAAGAAGCGTTCCGTCGCCCGTCCCAGCGGGCCGTCCTCGGTCGGGGGGCGGCCGACGACGATCGACTGGAGCAGCGGACGCTTGCGCATCGTCACACAGTCGATGGTCAGGGCGGGGAAGGGTTCCTGCGGGGTGTAGAAGCCGGTGTGGTCGCCGAAGGGCCCCTCGGGGAGCATCTCGCCGGGTTCCAGCCAGCCTTCCAGTACGACCTCGGCGCCCGCCGGGACCTGGAGCGGGACCGTCTTGCAGTCGACCATCTCGATCCGCTTGCCCTGCACGAACCCGGCGAACAGGTACTCGTCGATGCCCCCGGGGAGCGGGGCGGTCGAGGCGTACGTCACGGCCGGCGGGCAGCCGAAGGCGATCGCGACCGGCAGCCGCTCGCCCCGCCTCGCCGCCACCTGGTAGTGGTTCCGGCTGTCCTTGTGGATCTGCCAGTGCATGCCGATGGTGCGCTTGTCGTGGCGCTGGAGGCGGTAGAGGCCGAGGTTGCGGATGCCGGTCTCGGGGTCCTTGGTGTGGGTGAGGCCCAGGTTGAAGAAGGAACCGCCGTCCTTGGGCCAGGTGAAGAGCGCGGGGAGGCGGTCGAGGTCGACGTCGTCGCCGGTGAGCACGGTCTCCTGGACCGGCGCCTCCTTCACCTTCTTCGGCGGTACGTGCGCCATCGCGCCGAGCTTGCCGAACGCCTCGCGCACCCCGACGAACCCGTGCGGCAGCTCGGGCTTCAGCAACCCGCCGATCTTGTCGGAGATGTCCTCGTACGACGTGAGACCGAGCGCCTTCAGCAGGCGTCGGTCGGTACCGAAGACGTTCATCGCCAGGGGCATGTCGGAGCCCTTGACGTTCTCGAAGAGCAGGGCGGGGCCGCCGGCCTTGTTCACCCGGTCGACGATCTCCCCGACCTCCAGGTAGGGGTCGACCTCGGCCTTGACACGCTTGAGGTCGCCCTCGCGTTCCAGTGCCCTGAGCAGGGAGCGAAGATCGTCGTAAGCCATGCCGTCCAGTATCCCCGAGCGGCTACGCTGAACCCGTACCGCCCACCGCTTTCGCTGGAGAGGCCCCATGCTGCGGGTGCTGATGTTCCTCGTGCCACTGGCGTTGAGCGTCTACGCGTTCATCGACTGCATCAGCACCAAGGACGAGGACGTCCGTCACATGCCCAAGCCGCTGTGGGCGATCCTCGTGCTCCTCTTCCCGCTGGCCGGCTCGATCTCGTGGATCATCGCGGGGAAGAAGCGGCAGCCGGCCGGCGGACCGGGACGGTTCCAGGGCGGCGGCGGGGGCCGGGGCCAGTGGGTCGCCCCCGACGACAACCCGGACTTCCTCAAGTCCCTCGACGAGGACAAGGGCAGGGACGGGGGCGGGGACCGGGACGAGGACCCCAAGGGGGACTGACCGCTCCGGTCACATGAGGGCCGTGACGCGGGCGGGCGCGAGAGCCCGGTCGAAGACCCGTACGTCTCTGACGGTGCCCGGGAAGAAGTCCGTGGGCTTCCCGTCGTACCAGGCCCGGCCGATCACGAACGCGCCGTTCGACGGGGTCGGCGCGGTGTCCTCGACGACCGCTTCCTCCACCCCGTCGACATACAGCCGCAGCCTGCGGTTCGTGCCGTCGCAGACGCCGGTCAGATGGGTCCAGACGCCCCCGGTGGGCGCGGTGCGGCCGACGGCCCGCAGGCCGGGGCGGGAGAAGGCCCATCTCTGGTCCGTGCCGGAGTACTGGAGGTAGAAGCCGCTGGCGCTGTCGGCGTCCTGGCTGACGGCGGTGGCGAAGGTGCCGGGCACGGCGGTGAGGCGGACCCAGGCCGCGACCGTGAAACTACGGCCCGTCCCGGTCTCCAGCACCGGCCCGTCGGTGACGATCTGTCCGGTGCTCCCGTCGAACGTCGCGCCGCCGCCGTCGCCGGTCTGCCAGGTGACGCCGGTCGTGGTGCCGTCGTGGCCGCCCTGGGTGTCGTGGGCGACGGTCCCCGAGGTCTCGTCGAGGAGCCAGTGCCCGACGGGCCGTACGCCGCTCCCGGCGGAGGCGGACGCGGAGGCGGAGGGACTGGGCGTCGGTGACGCGGCGGCGGCGCTGCGGCCGGGCGTGGCCGACCGGTTGAGCCAGAACCCGGTGCCGACACCGATCGCGGCGAGCGCTCCGGCGCCGGAGAACAGCAGGGCCCGTCTGCTGCGGCTCGCGGGCGGGGGCGGTGGCGGTGGGGGCGGCGCGGCCTGGACGCGGGTCGCGGCGGGCGCCGGGGCGACGAGGGTGGGCTGGTGATCGGCGTGCCGGACCTGCGGCATCGGCCCGGCCGGGGCCGGCCGCGCGTGCCCGGTCTCCCAGGCGCCCGCCTCCGCCTCCGGCGCCCACTGGCCGCCGTAGGACAGGACCGTCGCCCCCTCTCCGCCCTGCGGGCCGATCCGGGTGAGGATCACGCGCGGGGTCGGGCGGGCGGCCGGGTCCTTGGCGAGGCAGTCGGCGACGAGGGCGCGCAGGGCCGGGTCGGTGACGGCACCGACGTCGGGGGCGTTGTGCACGACGCGGTAGAGGAGGGCGGGGGTCGGTCCGCCGCCGAAGGGGTTCTGGCCGGTCGCCGCGAAGGCCAGCACCGCGCCGAGACAGAAGACGTCGCTGGCGGGGGTCACCTCGCCGCCGTTGATCTGCTCGGGGGACATGAACCCCGGGGAGCCGGCCAGTTGCCCGGTCGTGGTGATGGACTCGGCCTCGACGCTGCGGACGATGCCGAAGTCGATGACGCGGGGGCCGTCCTCGGCGAGGAGCACGTTGGAGGGCTTGAGGTCGCGGTGGACGAGGTGGGCGGCGTGGATCGACATCAGCGCCTCGGCCAGCCCGGCGGCGAGCGCGGTCACCGCCCTGCTGTCGAACGGCCCCCGCTCGGCGACCGCCTGCTCCAGCGACGGCCCGGCGATGTAACTGGTCACCAGGTACGGCAGGGGCGCGTCCGGATCGGCGTCGATGACCGGCGCGGTGAACGCGCCGCTGACCATCCGGGCCGCCTGCACCTCACGCCGGAACCGGTCCCGGAACTCCGGCCGCCGCACCAGCCCCTCGTGCACCACCTTGACCGCGACGAGCCGTCCGCCCGGCGACCGGCCGAGGTACACCCGGCCCATACCGCCCGCACCCAGCCGCCCCAGCAGCCGGTACTCCCCGACAGAGCGCGGATCGTCCGGCTCCAGCGCTGACACACGTGCCTCCCGGCGTACGACCGACCTCTGAGCGGGAGGCCCAGCATAGAGGTCGGTCGAACATCCGACTGACCTACTCGCCTTCGAAGATCGCTTCGGCTGTGGGGGCGGTGACGGCGCGGGTGAGCCAGCGGCGGAGAACCTCGGGGTCGTCGCACTCCGTGACACGGCTGCGGACGCCATCGGAGATGGTCAGCCCGCGCTGCTCCAGGACGAGCAGAACGTCCTCGGCTCGGCTCTGAGCGCGCACTTCTTCGAAGATGTAGGACTTGTAGAAGGAGAGGTCCACGGCCACCAGGTTCCTCCAGAGGTGCTTGACCGGGCGGTTGCCCAGGCCCTGCGCGGTGAATTCGACGATTGGGTCCAGGATGCCTTCGGGCACGTCCCGCAGCGCTGTGGCAAGGGCCTTCAGTATCGCATTCACGGACGTGTCTGCGGCGTGTGTGATGGCCGCCAGGCTGGCCAGAAAGAGGTCGGCGCGGGCTTCTTCCGGGTCGACGATCACGGGCATGTTGTGCGGGCCGACGACCAAGGGCTGGAGTCTGAGAGTGGGTAGCTCGGGCGGCCCGCTGTGCACCGGCTGCTGAGCCCATTTCGCCGTGGCATGGTCCTGGCACACGACCAGCAGAGCCGTCGGCACCCGGTACTTCGTCCACAGGTACGAGACGTAGTAGGCCCAGCTCGCGGGCTTGTCCGGGTCCTTCTTGCCCTGTGCCTCCACGGCCAGGAGGAAGGGGCCCTGTTCGGCCGTCTCGAAGCGCAGCAGCGTGTCGACGCGGCGTTCGACGGGGCTGGTCTCGGTGAGGTCGGTCGGCAGGGCTGTCGCGCTGACGGGCGTGGGGATCTCCACGCCCAGGTACCGCGAGACCCGGCTGAACAGCCCCGGGTCGTGCTGGAAGATGCGGTGCATCGCCTCGTGAGGCGGGCTGACCATGAGGTTCCTTTACGGGTTCAGTGCTGGGCTGTCGTTCGGCAGTCGCGGCAGCGAGTGCCGGGTTCTGCGGCTCGGATGCTGCGGTCGCAGCCGTCGCAGTTGCGCAGGGGGTGGACGACCGGCGGTGGTGCGGCCGGGGTGCGGAACGGTGGTGGGGGTGGCAGCAGCGCCGTCAGGCGGTGGGCCAGGAGGGCGGCCGGGCGGCGTACGCCCTCGGGTGGGAGGCCGTCGGTCAGGGCGTGGCGTACGGCGGTGGGGGTGACGTCCCGTTCCAGCCAGGCGGCGACGGCGGGGGCCAGGTGGGCCGTGTCGCAGGCGGACAGCAGGAGGCGGGAGTCGTGGTGGCGCAGGCCGGCGAGGAGGTCGGTGGCCTGCTGGAGCAGCGCCGGGGCCTTGCGGCTCGGCTGCGGTACGGCGGGCAGGGCGCGCTTCTTCGGCGTCCGGGGCGCGTGTCGCCGTTCCGGGGCCGGAGACGGCGCCGGGCGGCGGTGCCGACGGGCGGCGGCTGCGGCGGGGTGGTTGCAGGAGACGGTCCGGGTGACGATCCGGCCCGTCGGGGTGCGTTCGCGCTCGCGACGCAGGTAGCCGTGGGCCTCCAGCTCACGCAGGGCGCCGGCGATCCGGGTCGCGCCCTCCTTGAAGCGGGCGGTGAGGCTCTTGATGTCGACGTTCCGCCCCGTGGGCAGCGACTGGATGTGCAGGCCCAGACCGATCGCCAGCAGCGACAACTCCGGGTGCTGGGCGAGGTGGTTGCCGACCACCGTGAAGTTGGCGGTGTGGCGGACATTGTCGTGGATTACGCCCCCGGTGTGCGGCGGCGCGGTAAGGTCGGTGGTACCCATCAGGAAGCGCTCACTTCCTCGGTGGTCAGGCCCTCGCAGTGGGATCGTGAGTCCCGGCGGGGGCCGACGCATGTCTGCGGTCTTGTCGCCCTGAGCGTGCGGGAGTTGAGGGCCGGAAATCCAGCCAGACCGCCGACATTCACCCACCCGAGTGAGACCGCCTCACGGGCGGGAGGGGTGGGGCTTGGTGGGGTTCTTTTTCCCCGAAGTACTTGGATGGGTAATCGCCCGCGACACCGCAACGCGGAAATCCGCGTCCCGGTACGTCAGCGCAGCGACGCGGTGAACGCCGCCCAGGCGGAACGGTTCAGCAGGAGGACGGGGCCGTCCGGCTTCTTGCTGTCACGGACGGGGACGGCGCCCATAAATCCGGGGGCCACCTCGACGCAGTCGCCGCCGTTGGCGCCGCTGTAGCTGCTCTTGATCCACGTCACGGTGCGGAGCTGATGGCTGGTCATCGGCCTCGTATCCTTCCAACACGTCACGGATCAGACTCGCGGACTCGGGCGCCGACAGCACGTCCGCCCTGAGCACATCATATGTCCGGGTGTGGTGCATGAAGACGGCCGGATCATCGCTGAAGTGGCCCCGGTCCAACGACTCCGAGTACACCCACCGCTGCCCACCGGGGAGTTCGATCAGCGACAGGGAGGTGTCGGGGCGGTCGATGTCCGCCCAGCCCAACGGCGCGATTTGAATACGGATGTTGGGCAGGCGCCCGACGGCGAGCAGATGCTCACACTGCCCCCGCATGACGTCCGGGCCACCCACCACGTGCCGAAGGCAACTTTCGTCCAGGACAGCAAGGTAGAACGGGCCGCCCTTCTCAAGGAATCGCCGCTGTCGGCTCAGTCGAGCGCTCACCCGGTCTTCCACATCGTCCGGTTGCGCGAGCCGTCGGCCGAAGAGCGCTGTCGCGTATTCAGGCGTCTGCAACAACCCGGGAATCACCTGCGTCTGATACGCCCGGACAACCACCGCCTCCGCGTCCATGCGCGCCCTGCGCTCGAACCAATCCGGATGCTCCACCTGCGGATACCAGTCGATCCGCCGCCAAAGCCGCAGCAGCACCCCGCCCGTGCCCAGCAACTCGTCGCACGCCTTGGCGAACGTGTCCTGGGGCACCCGCGTCCCCGCCTCCACCCGCGCGACGTGCGACCGGTCGCAGTGGACGCGTCTCGCCAGTTCGGCCTGCGTCAGGCCCGCAGCCTCCCGGAAATGCCGGAGCACCTCACCGAAGACAGCCGCCGTGGTGGCACCCGAGGCCGCCCCCTCCGCATTACGCCGACTCACCCCAGCCCCTCCCCCCGCCGTGACAGTGGACCAGTGTCACGTGCACAGCATTGCTCCCGATGATTCCCCTGCGCAACGCTCGTTACACGCACAGTAATGAGAGGGAACGGCATGGAAGTAGGAGCGTTGGTCTACGACCCGCAGCGAGGTCAGGTCGGCGAGTACCGGGACCGCCTCGGTCCCCACGTGATGCTCCGCCCCGTCGGCGGTGGCCGCGAGTGGCAGGCCGACCCGGCGGCGGTGCGTCCGGCCACGCAGGAGGAGCGGATGCTCGCCGGCGTCCGGGCCGCCAACGGCCGTTCCGGCGTCGGCACGGCGCGGGACCGGGACCGGCCACCGGTCCCGGTCCCCGGCTGCGCCCCCTGCGCCGACCTGGCCGAGCGGCGCGACCACGCGCGGGCGGTCGGGGACGCCAGCGCCGTGACCGACGCCGACGTGCTCCTGGACCGGCATCAGGGGAGCGAACACGGCACAGTTGACGGCATGGACCGAGAAAACGCACGCTCCTGGCTCACCACCGCCGTCGAAGAGGCCCGCGCCGGGCTCGCGGAGGGCGGCATTCCCATCGGGGCCGCCCTCTACGGGGCAGACGGCACGCTGCTCGGGCGCGGACACAACCGGCGCGTCCAGGACGGCGACCCCTCCCTGCACGCGGAGACCGCCGCCTTCCGCGCGGCGGGACGGCAGCGGTCGTACCGGGGGACGACGATGGTGACGACGCTGTCCCCGTGCTGGTACTGCTCGGGGCTGGTCCGGCAGTTCGGGATCTCCCGGGTGGTGATCGGCGAGGCGGCCACCTTCCAGGGCGGGCACGACTGGCTGGCCGGCCACGGTGTGGAGATCGTGCTGCTGGACGACGCCGGCTGTACGGCGATGATGCGTGACTTCATCGCACGGAACCCCGGACTGTGGCACGAGGACATCGGTGAGACCGAGTGACGGGTCCCCGTCCGTACGCCGAAGGCCGGTTCCCGTGACGCGCGTCATGGGCCGGCCTTCGGTGTGCGGAGGGGGTCAGACTCCCGCGTAGGAGTGCTTGCCTGAGACGAAGATGTTGACGCCGTAGTAGTTGAACAGCCAGCAGGCGAAGGCGGCCAGGGCCAGGTAGGCGGCCTTGCGGCCCTTCCAGCCGGCGGTGGCGCGGGCGTGCAGGTAGCCGGCGTAGGCGACCCAGGTGATGAAGGACCAGGTCTCCTTGGGGTCCCAGCCCCAGTAGCGGCCCCAGGCGTCGCCCGCCCAGATGGCGCCCGCGATGATCGTGAACGTCCACAGCGGGAAGACCGCGGCGTTGACGCGGTAGCCGAACTTGTCGAGGGAGGCGGCCGAGGGCAGCCGGTCCAGGACGGAGTCGGCGAAGCGGCCGGGGGTGCCGCCGGAGGCGAGCTTGTTCTCGTAGGAGTCCTTGAACAGGTACAGCACCGTCGAGACCGCGCCGACGTAGAAGACCGCGCCGCACAGGATCGCCGTGGAGACGTGGATGTACAGCCAGTACGAGTGCAGGGCGGGGACGAGCTGGTCGCTGGCCGTGTAGAGGACGGTGACGGCGAGGCCGAGGTCGAGCAGGACCGTCGTGATCAGGGGCAGGCCGAGCCAGCGGATGTTCTTCTTCAGGAGCAGCAGCACCACGTACACGCCGACGGCGACCGTCGAGAACGTGATGGAGAACTCGTACATGTTGCCCCACGGCGCCCGCCGCACGGACAGCGCCCGGGTGAGCACGCCGCCGAACTCGATCAGGAAGGCGAGCACGGTGAGGGAGATGGCGATACGGCCGTAGAGGTCGCCCTGCTCCGTGCCGCCGGCCGCGCCGGGGCCGTCCGGCACGTCGCGGGCGCTCGCCGCCGACCGGACGACGACCTTGGGGCGTTCCAGTACGGCGGTGCCGCCGGCCTTCTGCACGGTGACGGCGGGGCCGGCCTTCGCGCCCGCGCTCTCCTGCGCGGTGAGCGCGGCGGCCGTCCGTCCGACCTTGCTGCGGCTGCCGAAGATCCACTCGGCGATGTAGGCGAAGAAGGCCAGGGTGTAGACCGCCATCGACGAGTAGATCAGCGTGTTGCTGATGTTCGCGAGGTTCTCGTTGGTCGCTGCGGCCAGTTGGGTCGCGTCGGCGAGAGTCACTTCTTCTCAGCCCTCTCGGCAGGTGCGGAAGGTTCGGTTTCGGGATCGGTGTCGGTGTCGGGGGCGCCGGGCGCCCGGTCGTAGAGGACACCGGCGAGGTCGCCGAGTTCCTCGGGGAGCTTCGCGGACTCGCTGCGGCCGAGGCCGGCCATCTCGACGACGGTGACGCCGTCGGGGCCCTCGACGGCCCGCACCCACACCCGGCGGCGCTGGATGAACAGGGAGCCGGCCAGGCCGAAGATGGCGACGAGCGCGCCGCCGAGCGCCCAGCCGCTGCCGGGCTGCGCGGTGACCTGGAAGCCGGCCCACTCCTGGATGCCCTCGAAGGTGACCGAGCCGTTGCCGCCCGGGAGCTGCATGGTCTGGCCGACCTTGAGCTGCTTCTTGTACAGCTCGCCGTCGGAGTCCTTGAACTCCTTCAGGTTCTTGTCGTCGAGCTGGTACACGCTCTGCGGGATGCCCGAGTCCACGCCGAGGTCGCCGTGGTAGGCGGAGAGCGCGAGCATCGGGTTGAGCAGCGCCGGGAAGGTGGAGAGCATCGTCGAGCCCGCGCCGCCGTAGGTCGGCAGGAAGAACGCGTTGAAGCCGAGCTGCTCCTTCTCTCCCTTGGCGTTGCGGTAGCCGTCCATCACCTTGATGGCGCCGGAGGAGGTGACGTTGGCGTCCAGCGGCAGCAGGGCGTACGCCTCGTGGTCGACGACGACGTTGCCGTCGGCGTCCTTGACGGTGACGATCGGGGCGTAGCCGTGGCTGACGAGGTAGACCTTGGAGCCGTCGATCTCCAGCGGCTCGTTGACCTTGACGGTGGTCGACTTCTCCTTGCCGTAGGCGCCCTCGCTGTACGTGATCCTCGCTTCGAACGTGCGCGGGGTGCCCTTGTTGGGGCCGGAGGTCTCGTAGGTGCCCTTGAAGTCCTTCAGGGTGAAGCTGAACGGGTCCAGGTCGTCCTGCGACCACAGGTTGCCGGACTTGAAGTCGTCGTACTGGGTGAGCGTGTTGGAGAAGCCGTCGCCCTCCAGGACCAGTTTGTTGCCCTCGTACTTGAAGAGCTGGCCCCAGGCGAAGGCGATCAGCATCACGATCAGCGCGATGTGGAAGGCGAGGTTGCCGACCTCGCGCAGGTAGCCCTTCTCGGCGGCGACGGCGTCGCCGTCCAGGTGGGCGCGGAAGCGGCGCTGCTTCAGCAGCTTCAGCGCGGCCTCGCGGACCTCCTCGGGCGCGGTGCCGGTGCGCCAGGTGGTGTAGGCGGGCAGCCGGGTCAGGCGGCGGGGGGCGCGGGGCGGCCGGCCGCGGAGCTGGCCGACGAACTGCCAGGTGCGCGGGACGATGCAGCCGATGAGGGAGACGAAGAGCAGGATGTAGATCGCCGAGAACCACACCGAGCTGTAGACGTGGAAGAGCCCGAGCTTCTCGTAGACGGGCGCGAGGGTCTCGTGGTCCTGGTAGAACTGGTCGACCTTGGTGGGGTCGGTGCCGTCCTGCGGGATCAGCGAGCCGGGGATGGCACCCAGCGACAGCAGCAGGAGCAGCAGCAGCGCCACCCGCATCGAGGTGAGCTGCCGCCAGAACCAGCGCGCCCAGCCGATGACGCCCATGGCGGGCAGGGTCGGCGCCTCCTCCTTGGGGGCGGTGGACAGCTGGGAGCCGGCGGCGCCCAGTTCCTGGTCGTCACCGGCCTTCCGCGAGTCGTCCGTCGTCGTCTTGCTCATCGCGTCAGATCCCTACAGTGAAGCCGTTGGACCAGGTCTGCATCTGCTGCACGATGCTGTCCCACGCGCCGGTCAGCAGCAGCAGTCCGGTGGCGATCATCATGATGCCGCCGATCCGCATCACCCAGACGTAGTGGCGCTTGACCCAGTCGAAGGCGCCCAGCGCCTTGCGGAAGGCGACCGCGGCGAGCACGAAGGGCACGCCGAGGCCGAGGCAGTAGGCCACGGTCAGTATGGCGCCGCGCCCGGCGCTGGCCTGGTCGGAGGAGAGCGCCAGGACCGAGGCGAGGGTGGGGCCGATGCACGGGGTCCAGCCGATGCCGAACAGGGCGCCGAGCAGCGGGGCGCCGACCAGCCCGGTCGCGGGCCGCTTGTGGAAGCGGAACTCGCGCTGGGTGAGCCAGGGCATCAGGCCCATGAAGAAGACACCCAGGACGACCATGAGGACGCCGAGCACCTTGGTCAGGACGGAGCGCTCCTCCTGGAGGGTCTGCCCGAAGAACCCGAACAGCGCGCCGCCGGAGACGAACACCGCCGTGAAGCCCAGGACGAAGAGGGACGCGCCGATCGCCATGCGGCCGCGGCGGGCGTCGGCGAGGTCGGTGCCGGTGACCCCGGTCACGTAGGAGAGGTAGCCGGGGACCAGGGGCAGGACGCAGGGCGAGAAGAAGGAGACGAGGCCGCCGAGGAGCGCGATCGGCAGGGCGAGCAGCAGCGCGCCGCTGCGTACGGTCTCGCCGGGGTCGGCGGCGAGGGTGGACAGGGCGGCGGTCACGTCACTTCCCCGCTCACTTCTCCGCCAGGACCGGCTTGAGCATCTTGCGCAGCTTCTCCTCGCTGAGGGCCTGGAGGGTGCGCGCGGCGATCCTGCCCTCGCGGTCGATGACCAGCGTGGAGGGGATGGCCTGGGGGTTGAGGGTGCCCTTCTCGAAGCGGAGCATCAGCTTGCCGGCCGGGTCGTACAGGCTCGGGTAGCTGATCCCGTACTCCTTCTCGAAGGCCTTGGCGGGGCCGGTGGAGGTGTCGCGGGTGTTGATGCCGACGAACTGGACGCCCTGGTCCTTGACGTCCTGGTAGACCTTCTCGAAGTTCTTGGCCTCGGCGCGGCAGGGCGGGCACCAGGAGCCCCATACGTTGAGGACGACGACCTTGCCCTGGTAGTCGTCGACGTCGAGCTGCTCGCCGTCGACGGTCTCGCCGGAGAGGTCGGGGATGGCGGTGCGGTCGCCCTGGTCCACCGTGGCGACGCCGTCCGCGCCGGTGATGTAGTTGGTGTCGCCGCCACCGCCCGACGTCCCGCCGGAGCCGCACGCGGACACGAGCAGCGCGCCGGCGACGGCACCGGCGGCCAGGGCGGCGCGGCGGGCGCGGGCGGTGGTGCGGTTCGAACCCAGGGGGCCCCGGGAACCCGAGGGACCCAGGGGGGAACGGCTGGCGGCACTCATGTGAAAAGTTTCGCATGTCCGTTCCGAGGATCTTGCGCACCCCCCTCGCGACCGCGAACCCGCACCTCAGGCGCTGGTGGGGGCCGCTTTCAGGAAGGTCTTCCAGCCGCCGGCCGGCGCGGTGCCGACCTCCAGCGTGCGCAGCTTGCCGAGCACCTCGGGACGCTGGGCGTCCAGCCAGTCGGTGAACTGCCGGAAGGAGACCAGCCGGATGTCGCCGCCCTTCTCCTTCTCGCGCGCGATGTGCCGGAGCGCCTCTTCCACGGCGTCCATGTATATGCCGCCGTTCCACTCCTCGAAGTGGTTGCCGACGAAGAAGGGGGCGCGGTTCGTCTCGTAGGCCCGCCGGAAGCCGGATATGTACGACTGGGCGGCCTGCTCGCGCCAGCCCGGGTAGTTGGCGGGCGGCGCCTTGGTCGAGTTGACGGACTGGTTGGCCAGCATGTTGTAGTCCATCGACAGGACCTCGAAGGAATGTCCGGGGAAAGGTATCTGCTGCAACGGCAGGTCCCAGATCCCGTCCCGCTTCACCGGCCACACCTGCCGGCCGCCGGGCGAGGAGGCGTCGTAGCGCCAGCCCAGCTCGCGGGCGGTGGGCAGCAGGTTCTCCTGGCCGAGCAGACAGGGGGTGCGGCCGCCGGCCAGTTCCTTGTCGTAGTCGAAGGGGAGGGCGGGCAGGTCGGTCCAGCCGGTGTTGGTCCGCCACTCGGTCACGAACTTCTTCGCCTGGTCGATCTCGTCGCGCCACTGCGCGGGGGTCCAGTGGGCGACGGAGCCGGAACCGGCGCAGAAGTGCCCGTTGAAGTGGGTGCCGATCTCGTGCCCGTCCAGCCACGCCCGGCGGACGTTCTTCAGCGTCTCCTTGATGTGGGCGTCGGTGAGGTAGCCGATGTCGGAGGCGCCGCGCGGGTTGTTCGGCGGTTCGTACAGGCGCTTCTTCGACTCGGGCAGGAGGTAGAGCCCGGAGAGGAAGAAGGTCATGTGCGCGTCGTGTTCCTCGGCGAGTTCCAGGAAGCGCGGGAAGAGGCCGTTGCCGACCTCGCCGGCGCCGTCCCAGGAGAAGACCACGAACTGCGGCGGCGCCTGGCCCGGCTCCAGCGGCTCGGCCGCGGCGGGCTGGTGGGGCTGCTTGCCGGTGAACTCCGTGGAGCCGTCGCCGAGGGGGCGGGCGGTCACGGTCGGGCTCGGCGCCCGCCGGGTGGGGGAACCGGCCGCCTCCGGCTTCAGGCCGTCCGAGGTGCCGGAGCCGCCGCAGCCCGTCAGTCCGACGGCCGCCGCGGCGCCCGCGCCGAGGCCGAGCGCGCTCCGGCGGCTGAGGATCCGGCGGGTGGTGGTGGGCATGGTGTCCCCGTTCGTCACGTCCTGTGCTGGTCACCCAGTCAGAGGACGCGACGAACGGGCGGGTTCCGGAAATGCGTGCGGATTTCGTGACGTGCGCGCCGCGGGCAGTGCTGGGCTGCTGGGCCGCGCCCCGGAACCCGGAACCCGGAACCCGGAACCCGGAACCCGGAACCCGGACCCTCAGGCCCCGAACGCCTTGCCCTTCCCCTTCACCGGCTTGGCGCCGGCGAGGAGGTGGGCGGGGACGAGGTCACGGGCGGGCTCGGAGTACCCGACCGACACGATCCGGTCGCCCTGGTACGTGAACGTCGTCAGGGACGCGAGCGTGCACTGCCGCTTGCGCGGGTCGTGCCACAGGCGGCGCCGCTCGATGTAGGACCGCACGATCCAGATCGGCAGCTGGTGGCTGACGACGACGGCCTCGTGCCCGCGGGCCCGGTCCTTCGCCGTGTCCAGCGCCGCCTTCATCCGCACCACCTGGTCGACGTACGGCTCGCCCCAGGACGGCCTGAACGGGTTGACCACGTGCCGCCAGTTGGCGGGGCGGCGCAGCGCGCCGTCGCCGATGCCGAAGGTCTTGCCCTGGAAGACGTTGGCGGCCTCGATGAGCCGCTCGTCGGTGTCCAGGTCGAGCCCGTGCTCCTTGGCGATCGGGGTCGCCGTCTCCTGCGCCCGCTCCAGCGGCGAGGCGACGACGTACGTCACGTCGCGCGGGGCGAGGTGCTCGGCGACCCGGTCGGCCATCCGCCGGCCCAGCTCGGAGAGGTGGTAGCCGGGCAGCCGGCCGTACAGCACGCCGCCGGGGTTCTCCACCTCGCCGTGCCGCATCAGGTGGACGACGGTGATGTCGCGGTCGCGGTCGGCGCTGCTCATGCGGTCGCCTCCGCCGCCGCCCGGGCCGCCGCCGGCAGGGCGTCGGCGATCCGCTGCACGGCCCGCTCGTCGTGCGCGGCGGACACGAACCAGGACTCGAAGGAGGACGGCGGCAGGTAGACGCCGTTCGCGAGGAGGGAGTGGAAGAAGGCGGTGAAGCGGAAGGACTCCTGCGCCTTGGCGTCCGCGTAGTTGCGCACCGGGCCGTCGGTGAAGAAGACGGAGAACATGTTGGAGGCGGTCTGGATGGTGTGCGCCACCCCCTCCTTGCCGAGCGCCTCGCCGACCAGGCCCTGGATCTGGGCGGAGGTGGCGTTGATCTTGTCGTACACCGCCTCGTCGAGCAGCCGGAGCTGGGCCAGACCGGCGGCGGTGGCGACCGGGTTCCCGGAGAGGGTGCCGGCCTGGTAGACGGGGCCGGCCGGGGCGAGGTACGCCATGACGTCCGCGCGCCCCCCGAAGGCGGCGGCGGGGAACCCGCCCCCCATCACCTTGCCGAAGGTCATCAGGTCGGGGACGACGCCTTCCACCCCGTACCAACCGGCACGGCTGGTCCGGAAGCCGGTCATCACCTCGTCGGAGACGAACAGCGCGCCGTTGGCGGCGCAGGCGTCCTTCAGTCCCTGGTTGAAGCCGGGCAGCGGCGGTACGACGCCCATGTTGCCCGGCGACGCCTCGGTGATGACGCAGGCGATCTCACCGGGGTGGGCGGCGAAGGCGGCGTGCACGGCGTCGAGGTCGTTGTACGGCAGCACGATCGTGTCGCTCGCCTGGGCGCCGGTGACGCCGGGGGTGTCGGGCAGCGCGAAGGTGGCGACCCCGCTGCCGGCCGCGGCGAGCAGCGAGTCGACGTGGCCGTGGTAGCACCCGGCGAACTTGACGACCTTGGTGCGCTGGGTGAACCCGCGCGCCAGCCGGATCGCCGACATGGTCGCCTCGGTCCCGCTGGACACCAGCCGCACCTGCTCCAGCGGCGCGACCCGCTCGACCATGGCCTCGGCGAGCGCGACCTCGCCCTCGGCGGGCGTGCCGAACGACGTCCCGCGCGCGACCGCCTCCTGTACGGCGGCGACCACCTCGGGGTGCGCGTGCCCGAGGATCATCGGGCCCCAGGAGCAGACGAGGTCCACGTACTCCCGGCCGTCGGCGTCGGTCAGGTACGGCCCGGTGCCGGACACCATGAACCGCGGGGTGCCGCCCACCGCGCCGAAGGCCCGCACCGGGGAGTTCACCCCGCCGGGCGTGACGGCCGCGGCACGGTCGAACAGCGCCTGCGAGGCCGGTGCTTCGTATGGATATGCCAGTTCGCTCATGACCTGCGACTTCTCCGACCTTCTCGACCTTCTCCGACTTCTCGGACTCCGGTTGCGGGGGTGACCTCCTCAGGGTAGGCCAGCGGGCGGGTGGCGCCGGGGG
>NZ_JAGGOO010000158.1 GCF_018614415.1 Streptomyces sp. ISL-12 | reverse complement strand
GCGATACCGCTGCGGCCGGGGCGGGCACGGTCGTTGCCGGGGGCGATACCGCTGCGGCCGGGGCGGGCACCGCCGTCGCTGGGGCGGGCACCGCCGTCGCCGGGAGCGACACCGCCGAAGGCCAACCGCTCCGCGCCCTCGTCGCCGTAGCCGCCAACCCCGTCCTCTCCGCCCCCGACGGCGACCGTCTCGACAAGGCCCTGGCCTCCCTCGACTTCATGGTCAGCGTCGATCCCTACCTCAACGAGACCTCGCGCCACGCCCACGTCGTCCTGCCCCCGCCCCCGCCCGCGCAGAGCCCCCACCACGACTTCGCCTTCAACACCCTCGCCGTCCGCAACCAGGTCCGCTACACCCGCCCCGCCGTCCCCCTGGAGCCCGGCCGCATGGCCGAGACCGAGATCATGGCCCGGCTGATCCTCGCCGTCACCGGCACCGGTACCGGCCCGGGTGGCACCGATCCGGCCGCCGTGGACGACATGGTGATCGGCCAGACCCTCCGGCGCGCGGTCCGCGAACCGCACTCGCCGGTCCACGGCCGGGACCCCGGCGAGCTGACCGCGCTGCTCACCGGCGCCGACGGCCCCGAGCGCCGCCTCGACCTCATGCTGCGCCTGGGCCCCTACGGCGACGGCTTCGGCGCCCGGCCCGACGGGCTGACCCTGGAGCGGCTGCTCGCCCACCCGCACGGCATCGACCTGGGCCCCCTGCGCCCGCGCCTGCCGCAGCCGCTGAAGACCCGCAGCGGCAAGGTCGAGCTGCTGCCCGGCCCGATCGCCGCCGACCTGCCCCGGCTGCGGCGGGCCCTGGCCGACCGTCCCGCCGGACTGGTCCTGGTCGGCCGCCGTCACCTGCGGTCCAACAACAGCTGGCTGCACAACATCCCCGCCCTGACCGGCGGTTCCAACCGCTGCACCCTGCACCTCCACCCCGAGGACGCCGCACGGCTCGGCGTACGGGACGGCGCGGCGGTGCGGGTCAAGGGCGCCGGGGGAGAGGTGACCGTCCCCGCCGAGGTCACCGACAGCGTGCGGCCGGGTGTGGTGAGCCTGCCGCACGGCTGGGGCCACGACCGCCCCGGCACCCGCCTGCGCCACGCCGCCACCGACCCCGGCGTCAACGTCAACCAGCTCCTCGACGGCAGCCTGCTCGACCCGCTGTCCGGCAACGCCGTGCTCAACGGCGTCCCCGTCACCCTCACTCTCGCGCCGTGACCTGGAGTTTTGCGCTTATTGCTCGCGTGTCAACATCTTGTTAACGCCGTCCGACGGCACCTAACGTCATCGCACCGCCGGTCCCAGGTGGGATGTTCAAGGGCGAACGTTAGGTACTCACTCATGCTGACCATCCTCGGCTTCGCCATGATCGCGACCTTCCTGGTCCTGATCATGATGAAGAAGATGTCGCCGATCGCGGCGCTCGTGCTGATCCCCGCACTGTTCTGCGTCATCGTCGGTAAGGGCGCCCACCTCGGTGACTACGTCATCGACGGCGTCTCCAGCCTCGCCCCCACGGCGGCGATGCTCATGTTCGCGATCGTCTACTTCGGCGTGATGATCGACGTCGGGCTCTTCGACCCGATCGTCCGGGCGATCCTGAGGTTCTGCAAGGCCGACCCGATGCGGATCGTCGTCGGCACCGCGCTGCTCGCCGCGATCGTCTCCCTGGACGGCGACGGCTCGACCACCTTCATGATCACCGTCTCGGCCATGTACCCGCTGTACAAACGGCTGAAGATGAGCCTGGTGGTGATGACCGGCGTCGCCGCGATGGCCAACGGCGTGATGAACACGCTGCCCTGGGGCGGCCCCACCGCCCGCGCCGCCACCGCGCTCAAGGTGGACGCCACCGACATCTTCGTCCCGATGATCCCGGCCCTCGCGGTCGGTCTCCTGTTCGTCCTGGTCCTCTCCTACGTCCTCGGCCTGCGCGAGCGCAAGCGGGTCGGAACGCTCATCCTGGACGAGGTGCTGGTGGAGGAGAAGGCGGAGGAGAAGGAGACCGTGCTGGTCGGCGCGGGTGCCGCAGGCGGCGGCACCACGGAGGTGCCGAGCGGCGGCGGCGCCGACCGGACCGACGACGACGGCTTTCAGGGCCTGGACCCGCACCGCCCCACCCTGCGCCCCAAGCTCTACTGGTTCAACGCGCTGCTCACCGTCACCCTGCTCACCGCCATGATCATGGAGCTGCTGCCGATCCCGGTGCTGTTCCTGCTCGGCGCCGCGCTCGCGCTCACCGTCAACTTCCCCCACATGCCCGACCAGAAGGCCCGGATCGCCGCCCACGCCGACAACGTCCTCAACGTCTCCGGCATGGTCTTCGCCGCCGCCGTCTTCACCGGTGTCCTCACCGGCACCGGCATGGTCGACCACATGGCCGACTGGCTGGTGAACGCCATCCCCGAGGGCATGGGCCCGCACATGGCCCTGGTCACCGGCCTGCTGAGCCTGCCGCTCACCTACTTCATGTCCAACGACGGCTTCTACTTCGGTGTCCTGCCGGTCCTCGCCGAGGCGGGCCAGGCCCACGGCGTGTCCACCCTGGAGATCGCCCGTGCCTCGATCGTCGGCCAGCCGCTGCACATGTCCAGCCCGCTCGTCCCCGCGGTGTACGTGCTCGTCGGCATGGCGAAGGTGGAGTTCGGCGACCACACCCGGTTCGTCGTGAAGTGGGCGGCCCTCACCTGCCTGGCCGTCCTCGCGGCGGGCATCCTGTTCGGCATCGTCTGATCCGGTCGTCTGATCCGGTCGTCCGAACCAGGTCGTCTGATCCGGTTTCCGAAACGGTCGTCCGAGCCGACCCCGCAGTGGAGGATTCGCTCATGAGGCCCGGTGGGAACCGTGGCTGGCTGCTCCGCCTCGTCATCGCCTTCTCGTTCGCGCAGGGGGCGGTGTCGATGGCCCGGCCCGCCGTCTCGTACCGGGCGCTGGCGCTGGGCGCGGACGAGCGGGCGGTCGGTGTGATCGCGGGCGTCTACGCGCTGCTGCCGCTGTTCGCCGCCGTTCCGCTGGGCCGCCGCACCGACCACGGCCGCTGCGCCCCGCTGCTGCCCGTCGGGGTCGTCCTGATCTCCGGCGGCTGCGCGCTCAGCGGCGCCGCCGGGTCCCTGTGGGCGATGGCGCTGTGGAGCGGCGTCATGGGCCTGGGGCACCTGTGCTTCGTGATCGGGGCGCAGTCACTGGTGGCCCGCCAGTCGGCGCCGCACGAACAGGACCGCAACTTCGGCCACTTCACCATCGGTGCCTCGCTGGGCCAGCTCGTCGGCCCGATCGCGGCCGGCACGGTCATCGGCGGCTCCGACATGGCGCACAGCAGCGCGGTGGCCCTGGTGGCGGCGGGCGCGGGCGGTGCGGTCGCGCTGACGTCGCTGTGGCGCATAGAGCACCGTACAGCCGCGAAGTCCGCCGCGGCGCCGGGCGCGCGCGTCCCCGTGGGCCGCATCCTGCGCGCGCGGGGCGTGCCCGCGGGCATGCTGATCAGCCTGTCCGTGCTGTCCGCGACCGACATCCTCACCGCCTATCTGCCGGTGGTCGGCGAACACCGGGGCATCGCCCCCTCGGTGATCGGCGTCCTGCTCAGCCTGCGCGCGGCGGCCACCATCGCCTGCCGGCTGGTGCTGACGCCGCTGCTGCGGCTGCTGGGCCGCACCGCGCTGCTCACCGTCACCTGCCTGCTCGCCGCCCTGCTCTGCGCGGGCGTCGCACTGCCCCTGCCGGTCTGGGCGCTGGCGCTGCTCCTCGTCGTCCTCGGCTTCTGCCTGGGCGTCGGCCAGCCGCTGTCCATGACGACCGTCGTCCAGGCGGCCCCCGCCGAGGCCCGTTCCACCGCCCTCGCCCTGCGCCTGACCGGCAACCGCCTCGGCCAGGTCGCCGCCCCCGCCGCGGCCGGACTGATCGCCGGGGTCGCGGGCGTGGCCGCCCCCTTCGTCATGCTCGGCGCCCTGCTCCTGCTCTCCTCGGGCGTGGCCCTGCGCGCCCCCCGCCCGGCCGCCGTGCCCCCGCCACGCCCCGCCGACCCGGCCGGCGAGGCGAGTGCGTCCGCCCCGGCGCGGCTGCCGGACCAGGAGGAGTGAGACCCGGTAGGAAAAGGGGCCATGCGCCTCACGGACTTCCCCCGACCCCGGCCCCGACCCCGCCCCCGTACTCGTACTCGTACTCGTGACAGGTCTCCCCTGCGGGGCCGGACGGCCCTCGCCACGGCCGGACTCCTGCTGGCCGTCGCCGCGCCCGCGGCCTACGCCGCCCTGGACGGCGAGGACACCTCCGCCGCGGCCTCCCCGGCACCGGGCCGCGGAACCCCGTACGTGGAGACCCAGCTCTTCTTCGGCACCGAGCGGCCCGACGGCGGACCCGCCGTCACCGAGCGGCAGTTCATGGACTTCGTCGACGACGAGGTCACCCCCGACTTCCCCGACGGGCTGACCGTGCAGAGCGGACACGGGCAGTGGCGGGACGCGACCGGGACCATCGCGAAGGAGCGGTCGTACGAGCTGGTCCTGCTGTATCCGGTCGCCGAGGCGGGCCCGAGCGACCGCAGGATCGAGGAGATCCGCAGGGCGTACGAGAAGGCCTTCGGCCAGGAGTCCGTGGGCCGCGTCGATCTGCGGGGCAGCGCCGACTTCTGAGCCGTCGGCCCCGTCCGTCGCTCCGGCCCGCTTCCCGTTCCCCGTTCCCCGTTCCCCGTTCCCCGTTCCCCGTTCCCCGTTCCCCGGGCAAGGTGAGCCGTGCCATTCGGGCGGACCCTGGTGCCAGAAAACTAACGGCGCTAGTTTGGGGTCCGGACGACGGAGACCGCCCGGCCGGAAGGAACGCGAACGCGATGAAGGCACAAGACGGCATGTACATCGACGGCGCCTGGCGACCCGCCGCGAGCCGGGACACGATCGCCGTCGTGAACCCGGCCGACGAGCAGGTGATCGGCCGGGTCCCGGCCGGGGACGCGCAGGACGTCGACACCGCCGTGCGGGCCGCCCGCGCCGCCCTACCGGACTGGGCCGCCACCCCGCCGGCCGAGCGCGGCGCCCGGCTGGCCGCGCTCAGGGACGTCCTGCTGGCCCGCAAGGACGAGATCGCCGAGACGGTCACCGCGGAGCTGGGCTCCCCGCTGAAGTTCTCCCAGGCCGTGCACGCGGGCGCCCCGATCGCCGTGGCCGGCTCCTACGCCGAGCTGGCGACGACGTACGCCTTCGAGGAGAAGGTCGGCAACTCCACGGTCTACCAGGAGCCGGTCGGCGTCGTGGGCGCCATCACCCCCTGGAACTACCCGCTGCACCAGATCGTCGCCAAGGTCGCTCCGGCGCTCGCGGCGGGCTGCACCGTCGTGCTCAAGCCCGCCGAGGACACCCCGCTGGTCGCCCAGCTCTTCGCGGAGGCGGTGCACGAGGCGGGCGTCCCGGCCGGTGTCTTCAACCTGGTCACCGGGCTCGGCCCGGTCGCCGGCCAGGCCCTCGCCGAGCACCCCGGCGTCGACCTGGTCTCCTTCACCGGCTCCACCGCCGTCGGCCGCCGGATCGGCGCGACGGCCGGCGCCGCAGTCAAGCGCGTCGCCCTCGAACTCGGCGGCAAGTCCGCCAACGTCATCCTGCCCACAGCCGACCTGGCCAAGGCGGTCAACGTCGGCGTCGCCAACGTCATGTCCAACTCCGGCCAGACCTGCAGCGCCTGGACCCGGATGCTGGTCCACCGCGACCAGTACGACGAGGCCGTCGAGCTGGCCTCGGCCGCCGCCGCCAAGTACGGCGAGCGGATCGGCCCGGTCGTCAACGACGGGCAGCGCCGGCGGGTGCGCGGCTACATCGAGAAGGGCGTCGCCGAGGGCGCCCGGCTGGTCGCGGGCGGCCCCGACGACCCGCGCGAGCGCGGCTACTACGTCCGGCCCACCGTCTTCGCCGACGTCACCGAGGACATGACCATCGCCCAGGAGGAGATCTTCGGCCCGGTCCTGTGCCTCTTGAAGTACGAGGACGAGGACGACGCCCTGCGGATCGCCAACGGCACGGTCTACGGGCTGGCCGGTGCCGTCTGGGCCGGGGACGAGGCGGAGGCGGTCGCCTTCGCCCGGCGGATGGAGACCGGGCAGGTCGACATCAACGGCGGCCGGTTCAACCCGCTCGCCCCGTTCGGCGGTTACAAGCAGTCCGGCGTGGGCCGCGAACTGGGCCGGCACGGCCTCACCGAGTACCTCCAGACCAAGTCCCTCCAGTTCTGAGCCCGTTCTGAGCCGTCCTGAGCCTGCTTCGCACCCGTTTCTCCGAGTTCGTTCCGAGTCCCAGGGGAGTCCGCCCGTCATGGCTGTCCGTGCCGCCGTAGTACCCGCCGTCGGTTCTCCGCTGGAGATCACCGGGATAGAACTGCCCGACCCCGGTCCCGGTCAGGTCCGGATCCGGCTCACCGCCGCCGGCGTCTGCCACTCCGACCTGTCCCTGTCCAACGGCACCATGCGGGTGCCGCTGCCCGCCGTCCTCGGCCACGAGGGCGCCGGAACGGTCGTCAGTGTCGGTGAGGGTGTGGAGCGCCTCGCCCCCGGCGACGCCGTCGTCCTCAACTGGGCGCCGTCCTGCGGCACCTGCCACGCCTGCTCGCTCGGCGAGGTCTGGCTGTGCGCGAACGCCCTGTCCGGCGCCGCGAACACGCACGCCCGCCGTGCCGACGACGGCACCGGACTGCACCCCGGGCTGAACGTCGCCGCGTTCGCCGAGGAGACGGTCGTCGACGCGTCCTGCGTCCTGCCCGCCCCCGACGGCGTCCCGCTCACCGACGCCGCCCTGCTCGGCTGCGCCGTCCTCACCGGCTACGGCGCCGTCCACCACTCGGCGAAGGTCCGGGAGGGCGAGACGGTCGCCGTCTTCGGCGTCGGGGGAGTGGGCCTCGCCACTCTCCAGGCGGCCCGGATCGCGGGCGCCTCGAAGATCGTCGCCGTGGACGTGTCCCCGGAGAAGGAGGAACTGGCCCGCGCCGCCGGCGCCACCGACTACGTCCTCGCCTCCGACACCACCGCCCGCGAGATCCGCGCCCTCACCGGCAAGCAGGGCGTCGACGTGGCCGTGGAGTGCGTGGGCCGGGCGGTCACCATCCGCACCGCCTGGGAATCGACCCGGCGCGGTGGACGGACCACGGTCGTCGGCATCGGAGGCAAGGACCAGCAGGTCACCTTCAACGCCCTGGAGATCTTCCACTGGGGCCGCACCCTGACCGGCTGCGTCTACGGCAACAGCGACCCGGCCCGCGACCTCCCGGTCCTCGCCGGACACGTCCGCGCCGGCCGCCTGGACCTCGGCGCCCTGGTGACCGAACGCATCGCCCTGGACGGCATCCCGGCCGCCTTCGACAACATGCTGGCGGGCAAGGGCGGACGGGCGCTGGTGGTCTTCTAGCGGCTCGGCCCGGGTGGTTGCCCGGCCGGCTGACTCCGAGATCCGGTCACTTCTCGCTCAACGCCCTGCGGGGAAGGCCGCGCGCCGGCCGAAGCCGACCGCGACGAGGGCGATGAGCGTGAGAGCGATCATCCCGGCCGGAAGAACCCGTGCGCCCACACCGTCGACGATCACAGCCCCCAGAGCACCGCCGGCGAAGATCGCCAGGTTGAAGGAGGTCGTCAGCACCGCGTTCGCCGCATCGGCGTTCTCGCCCGCGGCCTCCCCCATGGCCGTCTGCAACTGCGTCGCCGAGCCGCCGAACGCGAGGCCCCACAGGACGGTCGCGAGCAGCACGAGCAGGATGGACTGCTGCGCGGCGGCCAGCAGCGCGCCGGCGACGACGAACAGGGTCACGCTCGCCAGGGTGAGCCCGCGCAGTGCGCGGTCGATGAACACGCCGGTGATCCAGATCCCGCCGAGCGCGGCGACGCCGAAGACGAGAAGTGTGAGGTCGGGCCGGAGCGCGAGCCGCAGCTGCTGCAGGTAGGAAGCGATGTAGGTGTAGAGCAGGTTGTGCGCGAGCATCCAGACGAACACGACGGCGAGGATGGTCGCCACGCCGGGAATGCCCAGCACTCGGCCGAGCGGAGCGCGGGTCCGCGCCGACTGCCCCGGGGCGTCGGGTACGAGGAACTTCGCGAAGACCATGACGATGACGCTGAGCAGTGACATCGCGGCGAAGGACCAGCGCCAACCGACCGTCGAGCCCAGCCAGGCACCGAGGGGCGTTCCGACGGAGAGCGCGACCGGGGTTCCGGTCATGGCGACGGCAAGTGCACGCCCGGCGTGCTCGGGCGCGGCGATACGCCGGGCATACCCGGCGAGCATGCCCCACAGCAGACCGGAGAAGGCTCCTCCGACGAACCGGGCGACCAGAGCGACGGTGAACGACGGTGACGCCGCGGTGACGGCGTTCGCGACGAGGAACCCGAGCAGGCCCGCGAGGAGGAGCGGCTTCCGCCGGGCCCCGCGCGTCAGCGTGATCGCGGGTATCGCCGCGAGGACCGTTCCGATCGCGTAGGCGCTCACGAGCTGGCCGGCGCCGCCTT
The DNA here is from genome assembly GCF_018614415.1 of Streptomyces sp. ISL-12. Classification (GTDB taxonomy): domain Bacteria; phylum Actinomycetota; class Actinomycetes; order Streptomycetales; family Streptomycetaceae; genus Streptomyces. Next base: position 55,948 of record NZ_JAGGOO010000158.1, on the reverse strand, counting down.
CGGAGACGTCGAGTCCGGCGGCGAGCTGCGGGAGCAGCCCCGCCGGCAGCGTCTCGGTCATGATCACGATGAATCCGGTGCACGCCATCACCACCAGCGCCGGGACGGGGAACGGCTCGTGTGCTTGCTCGCGGATCGGCGTGGGGCACGTTGTGGTCATCGGGCGGGTTCCTCCCTAGTTATGGGTTGAACGATCCGATATTGACCGCGGCGCTGTCGGGTGTAAAACTGGATCAGTCAGTCTGTAATAGAGGAGGTTTGCCGTGCCCCCCGTCGGCCGTCCCCGCACCTTCGACATGGAGGCCGTCCTGGAGGCCGCGATGCTGCTGTTCTGGGAACAGGGCTACGAAGCGACATCGCTGGCCCGGCTCCGCGAGGCCACGGGACTGTCCTCCGCGAGCCTGTACGGCGCCTTCGGCTCGAAGGAGGGACTGTTCGAGAAGGCCGTGGAGCACTACATCGCCGGACCGGGCAGCGTCACCGAGGTCGTGGCCGACGAGGCGGTGAGCCCCCGGGAGGCCGTCGCCCGCCTCCTCCACGGGTCGATCGACATGCAGACCGACACGTCCCACCCCCGTGGCTGCCTCGTCGCCCTCTCGGGGACGGTCCGGGCACCGGAGCCGGGGGAGGCCGGGGTGCGAAAGGTCGTGGCGGCACGCCGCGCGGCGGACAGGGCGCGCATCAGGGCGTGCGTCGTACGCGGCATCGCCTCGGGAGAACTCGCCGAGGACACCGACGTGGACGGCGTCACGTCCATGATCCACAGCTTCCTGCTCGGCATTTCGACGCAGGTGTGCGACGGCACGCCGGCCCGCCATCTGCACGCCGCGGCCGACGCCGTGCTGGCGAACTGGGACGTACGGGGACACTGACACTGACGCACACGGACACGTCGGCGGCCCGCTGACCGCCGGGCGCCCCGCCGATCACCCGGCAGACACGGTGAGCGTCCGGGCCACTAGACGGCAGACACGGTGAGCGTCCGGGCCACTAGACCCGCGACGCGCTGCTCCCGGGCCGCCGTTCCGCATCGCCCCCGGCGGTGGCGGACCGGGCCCGGGACCGCGACACCGCCACACCCGCCAGACACAGCGCCCCACCCACCAGGGTGAGCGGCCCCGGCACCTCGTCCAGCGCCAGCCAGGACAGCAGGACGACCAGCGCGGGAACCGCGTAGGTGGTCGCGCCCATCCGGCCGGCGGTCGTGCGGGCCAGCGCGTACGCCCACGTCGTGAACGCCAGCGCGGTCGGGAAGACACCCAGGTAGACCATGTTGAGGGTCGCGGACAGGGGCGCGTCGGCCGCCTCGTGCGCCAACTGCCCCGCGAACGGCAGACAGACCACGGCCCCGACCAGGCACCCCCACGTCGTCACCTGGAGCGCGCTCGCCCGGTCCAGAGCCGGCTTCTGGGCGACGACCCCGCCCGCGTACGCCACGGCGGCCAGCAGGCACAGTGCCACCCCGAGCACCGAGGCGGAGCCCTCGCCCGACATCGACAATCCCACGGTCACCGCCCCGGCGAACGACACCGCCATTCCGGCCAGCAGCCTGGGCGGTACGACGTCCCCGAGCAGCCGCGCGCCGAGCAGCGCGATGAGGATCGGACCGACGTTGACGACCAGGGCGGCCGTACCGGCGTCCACCTGCTGTTCGCCCCAGTTGAGGGCGACCATGTAGAAGCCGAACCACAGCACGCCGGATATCGCGATGCCCCGCCAGGCCGGCCGGGGCGGGGGCCCCTCCCGCCGCACCAGGCAGATCAGCCCCAGCACCAGGGCCCCGGACAGCAGGCGGCCGAGCGCCAGCGCGCCCGGCGAGTAGGCGTCGCCCGCACTGCGGATCGAGACGAAGGCGGAGGCCCACAGGACGACGGTGACCGCGGCGGCACCGGCCGCCGACCGGGAGGGGGACATCATGCTCCAGAGGCTGGGAAGGACGCTGGGAAGAAGGCTGGGAAGAAGGCTGGGGAGAAGGCTGGGAAGAAGGGCGGTGGAAACCGGCGGTCGCCGGAGAAGGGCGTCGGCGCTCAGCGCAAGGCGTCCGCCGTCACGCCCAGCAGTTCCGACAGCGCCCGCGCCCCCGCCGCCGTCACCTTCACCGCCCGCCCGCTGCCGATGCGCACGCACCAGCCCGCGTCCAGGGCGTGCCGGCACAGCGCGGCGCCCGCGACACCGGCGAGATGGGGGCGGCGTTCGGTCCAGTCGAGGCAGGCCCGGGCCAGCGGCCGGCGCCCGGTGCGGGCGAGCCCGATGCCGGTCGCGTCGAACCAGGCGAGGCCCGCGTCCGTGAGCGCGAACCCGGTGTCCTGGCGCAGCAGCCCCCGGGCGGTCAGCGCGTCGGTCACCGCGATCCCGAGCCGCCCGGCGAGGTGGTCGTAACAGGTGCGCCCCCGGGCCATCGCCGACCCGGCGCCCGCCGCGGCCAGCGAACGCGGACGCCGCGCCACGGCCTCGGGCGCCACCTGCGCGGTCAGGTCCTCCACGAGCTGCGCCACCCGGTCGTCGGCCAGCCGTACGTACCGGTGCCGCCCCTGCCGCTCCTCGGTCAGCAGACCGCCCGCGACCAGCTTGCCCAGGTGCTCGCTGACCGTGGACGGCGCGACCCCCGCGTGCCGGGCCAGCTCACCGGCGGTCCACGCCCGCCCGTCGAGCAGCGCCAGCAGACAGGCGGCCCGCGTCTCGTCGGCGATCAGCCCGGCCAGCCGCGCGAGCCCGGCCGCACCGGGGTCCTTGGAGGTCATGGCACCAGCATGCGGCACGGACACTTCGGCGGGCGCCGAAGCCTCTCAGTCGCCCCGCGCGACCTGCTCGTACTGGAGGGCCAGTCCGTCCAGCAGCGCCGCGAGCCCCGTCTCGAAGGCCCGCTCGTCGATCTTCTCCTGCTGCTCGGCGAGCCGGTGGGCCTGCTGGAGGTGGGGATAGTCGGCGGGGTCGTAGGCACCGGGCTCGGCGGGGAAGCCGGCGGCGAACGAGCCCAGCGCGGAGCCCATCACGAAGTACCGCATCAGCGCACCGATCGAGGTGGCCTGCGCCGGGGGCCAGCCGGCCTCGACCATCGCGCCGTAGACGGCGTCCGCCAGCCGCAGCGCGGCCGGGCGGTGGCCGGGGCCGTGGGCGAGGACCGGGACGATGTTGGGGTGGTCGCGCAGGGCGGCCCGGTAGGAGACGGCCCAGTCGTGCAGGGCGGTCCGCCAGGGCCGGCCGTCCTCGAACATCGACAGGTCGACCTGTCCGCTCACCGAGTCGGCGACCGCCTCCAGGATCTCGTCCTTGGTGCGGAAGTGGTTGTAGAGCGAGGGCCCGCTGACGCCCAGTTCGGCGGCGAGCCGACGGGTGGAGACGGCCGCGAGGCCCTCAGCGTCCACCAGCGCGCGGGCCGTCGTGACGATCCGTTCGGTGCTGAGCAGGGGCTTGCGCGGTCGGGCCATGGCGCACATAGTAGGGCTGCGACAAGAAACTAGCAGTGCTAATTAATGTTCGTTCGTCTGTGAGGTGGCGCGGCATGAACCTGGAGCTCGGCGAGGAACAGAGTGCCGTCCGGCAGCTGGCCCGGGACTTCGTCGACCGCGAGATCGCCCCGCACGTCGTCGCCTGGGACCGCGCGGAGGACGTGGACCGCGCCGTCGTCAAGAAGCTCGGCGAGGTCGGCTTCCTCGGGCTGACGATCGACGAGGAGTACGGCGGCTCGGGCGGCGACCACCTCGCGTACTGCCTGGTCACGGAGGAGCTGGGCCGCGGCGACTCCTCCGTGCGCGGCATCGTGTCGGTCTCCCTCGGCCTGGTCGCCAAGACGATCGCCGCCTGGGGCGACGAGGAGCACAAGCGCCGCTGGCTGCCGGGCCTGACCTCCGGCGAGTACGTCGGCTGCTTCGGCCTCACCGAGCCCGGTACGGGGTCGGACGCGGGGAACCTCACCACGCGGGCGGTCCGCGACGGCGGGGACTATGTGATCAACGGCACCAAGATGTTCATCACCAACGGCACCTGGGCCGACGTCGTGCTGCTCTTCGCCCGCTCCACGGACGCCCCCGGCCACAAGGGCGTCTCCGCCTTCCTGGTCCCCACCGACACCCCCGGCCTGACCCGCCGCACCCTCCACGGCAAGCTCGGCCTGCGCGGCCAGGCCACCGCCGAACTGGTGCTGGAGGACGTCCGCGTGCCCGCCTCCGCGATGCTGGCCCCCGAGGGCAAGGGCTTCTCGGTCGCCATGTCGGCCCTGGCCAAGGGCCGGATGTCGGTCGCGGCCGGCTGCGTCGGCATAGCCCAGGCCGCGCTGGACGCGGCCGTGAAGTACGCCGGGGAGCGCGAGCAGTTCGGCAAGCCCATCGCCGGCCACCAGCTCGTCCAGGAACTGATCAGCGACATCGCCGTCGACGTGGACGCCGCCCGCCTGCTGACCTGGCGGGTCGCCGACCTGATCGACCGCGGGCAGCCCTTCGCCGTCGAGTCCTCCAAGGCCAAGCTGTTCGCCTCCGAGGCCGCCGTCCGCGCCGCCAACAACGCCCTCCAGGTCTTCGGCGGCTACGGCTACATCGACGAGTACCCGGCCGGCAGGCTGCTGCGCGACGCCCGCGTGATGACCCTCTACGAGGGCACCAGCCAGATCCAGAAGCTGGTCATCGGGCGGGCGCTGACGGGCGTATCGGCGTTCTGAGGGCGCGCTCTGAGGGCGCGCTCTGAGTACGTGCTTTGAGCAGGCGGTCTGAGCAGGCGGTCTGAGCAGGCGGTCTGAGCAGGCGGTCTGAGCAGGCGGTCTGAGCAGGCGGTCTGAGTACGAGGTCTGAGTAGGCGGGCGGATGTGGTCGCGGCCACATCCGCCGACGCTTGTCCCCATGAGTGACACACCGGTCAAGCAGCAGAGCACGGCCGCCTTCTACGGACAGGCCGTCGCGTCCTTCGCGGTCGCCATGGCCGCGACCGCCATCGGCATCGTCAACCTGGAGGCCGACGCCTGGGTGCGCGCCTTCCTCGGGATCGCCGTCCTGTACCTCGTCACCTCGTCCTTCACCCTGGCGAAGATCATCCGCGACCGGCAGGAGGCCGGGCAGATCGTCAGCCGAGTCGACCAGGCACGGGTGGAGCAGCTGCTCGCCGCGCACGACCCCTTCCAGAAGCTGTGAGCCGACTGATCTAAGCGCCCGCTCAGCTTCGGCGGTATGGTGGTCCTCCTGTCACCGAGAGGGGCGAGAAGGCGATGAGTACGGCGGAGGAGACCAGGGGCGGCGACACCGAGCCCTGGAGCGAGGTCACCCCTGACGCGGCCCGGCGACTGCTGGTCGCCGCCGTGGAGGCCTTCGCCGAGCGCGGCTACCACGCCACCACCACCCGGGACATCGCGGGGCGGGCGGGCATGAGCCCGGCCGCGCTGTACATCCACTACAAGACCAAGGAAGAGCTGCTCCACCGCATCAGCCGGATCGGCCACGACCGGGCGCTGGACATCCTGCGCACGGCGGCCCGGGGCGAGGGCGGCGCCACCGAGCGGCTCGCCGACGCCGTCAGCTCCTTCGTCCGCTGGCACGCGGGACGGCGCACCACCGCGCGGGTGGTCCAGTACGAACTGGACGCGCTGGGCCCGGACGCCCGCGCGGAGATCGTCGCGCTGCGCCGCCAGTGCGACGCCGAGGTGCGCGGCATCATCGAGGACGGCGTGGCCACCGGCGAGTTCGAGGTGCTCGACCTCAAGGGGACCACGCTGGCCGTGCTCTCGCTCTGCATCGACGTGGCCCGCTGGTTCAACGTCAACGGCACCCGGACGCCCGACGAGGTCGGCGCGCTCTACGCCGACCTCGTGCTGCGGATGGTGGGCGCGAAGACCCCGGCCGCCGGTCGGGACCAGTAGCGGCGTGACGTATCAGAAGTAGTACCGCGAGACCGACTCCGCGGCGCACACCGGCTTGTCCCCGCCCTCGCGCTCCACGGTGAAGGCGACGGTGACCTGGACGCCGCCGGTGACGTCCTCGGCGTTCGTGATGGTCGCGGTGGCGCGCAGCCGCGAGCCGACCGGTACGGGGGAGGGGAAACGGACCTTGTTGGTGCCGTAGTTGACCCCCATCTTCACGCCCTCGACGGCGAGGAGCTGCGGCCCGAACAGGGGCAGCAGCGACAGGGTCAGATAGCCGTGCGCGATCGTGGTGCCGAACGGTCCGGCGGCGGCCTTCTCCGGGTCGACGTGGATCCACTGGTGGTCGCCGGTCGCCTCCGCGAACAGGTCGATCCGCTTCTGGTCGATCTCCAGCCAGTCGGTGTACCCCAGTCGCTCGCCCACCGCCGCCTTCAGTTCGTCGGCGGAGGTGAAGATCCTCGGCTCTGCCATGTCCCGGCCTCCCGCGTGTGCCATGTCATCTCTACTAAGCAACTGCTTAGCATGGTCGGCCGCGCGGCCCCTGTCAACGGACCGGGCGGAGTGCGGGATGGGTAGTCTTCGAGGGGTGCCCCAGATTCCAGAGAAGATCCACGAACTCACGGTCGGCCAGGTCGCCGCGCGCAGCGGCGCCGCCGTCTCCGCCCTTCACTTCTACGAGTCCAAGGGTCTGATCAGCAGCCGCCGCACCTCGGGCAACCAGCGCCGCTACAGCCGGGACACCCTGCGCCGGGTCGCCTTCATCCGGGCCGCCCAGCGGGTCGGCATCCCGCTCGCCACGATCCGTGAGGCGCTCGCCGAACTGCCCGAGGAGCGCACGCCCACGCGGGACGACTGGGCCCGTCTCTCCGAGGCCTGGCGCTCCGAGCTGGACGAGCGCATCAGGCAACTCGACCGGCTGCGGGACCACCTCACCGACTGCATCGGCTGCGGGTGTCTGTCCCTGGACACCTGCGTGCTGTCCAACCCGGACGACGTCTTCGGCGAGAGCCGGGCCGGGTCCCGGCTGATGGTGGAACGGGGCGGCGGCCGGCGCGGGGCCTAGCGGGTGTCTGGCGGCGGGGCTGGCGGGTGTCTGCCTGTGCGGTCTGGCGGGTGTCTGGCGGCGGGGCTGGCGGGTGTCTGCCTGTGCGGTCTGGCGGGTGTCTGGCGGCGGGTCTGGCGGGTGTCTGCCTGTGTGGTCTGGCGGTCGTCTGCCGGCGGGTCTGGCGGGCGTCTGCCGGCGGGGCTCGGCACGCTTCTGTCCGCGGGACTGCGGCCGACGTGGGTCTCGGCTGTGCTGCGCCCGTGCTGTCGGCAAGGCGACAGCCGGCGCGGGACCCAGGTGGCGGCTGCCCGCCCGGCGGCGGTGGAAGCTCCTGCCCTCGGGATACGGGCGCGGGCGCGGACGCGAGCGGCCCCGGCCACCCGCGGTGACACCACGTCAACGACCGCACGCCACCCCGCGCACGCACCAAGTGGCCCAGAGCGGAGGCCCAGGCGGTGCGGCCCCGGCGCTCCCGGGCCGTGCCGCACCACCCCCCCCGTACCCCAACCGCACGTCGTCGCGCCGTACCTCACGTCGGTTCAGACCGACACCAGCAACCGTTCCCGCCGGGTGGCCGACAGGGCCTCCGGCGTCAGTACGGGCCGCGGTACCAGGATCCCGCAGTCCGCGCAGACCGGACCGGCCGACGGCTCGTGGTCCAGGTCGTACCTCCAGACGAGCCGCTCACCCGCGCACACCGGGCACGCCGTCCCCGGCTCGCGCTCCAGCGCGGCTATCAGCCGGCGCAGTACCTCGGCCAGCGGCTCACGGGGATGCACCCGCGGGTCGTCGCACCACGCCACACCGAACCCGCCCCAGGTCAGCCGGTGCCAGTCGTCCACGCTGCCGGGCCGGCGCAGCCCGTCGTGCTTCTCCTTCCTACGGCGCTCGGCGAACTCCACCTCGTAGGCGAGCCACACCGACCGCGCCTGTTCCAGCTCCTCCAGCGCGGCCACCAGCCGCGCCGGGTCCGGGGACCTGTCCTCCGGCCCGAACCCCCAACGGGAGCACAGGTGGTCCCAGGTCGCCCTGTGTCCGTAAGGGGCGAACCGCTCAAGGCACTTGCGCAGCGAGTAGCGCCGCAGCGCCAGGTCGGACCGCGGATCGCGGACCTGTCTCGCCAGACTCCGGAAACCGGCCATCGCCCTGCACCTCCGTCACACCTGCACCTGTATTCCGGTCACTTCGGCGTCGTCGTACGGACGTCGCCGAATAGACGTATCGACACACGATTCGGCTCCATCCGATTTCCGATGGCCCCCATAACCCGGCTGGACCGCCTCCTGAGTCGACTCCCGTGACCTGTGTGTCCGCTGTGTCGTTCCGCTGTGCTGCCGCTGAAAGTGACGCATGTTCACCTTCAATCCCGGGGATACCGCCGGTAACATCCGGCGCGTCCCCGTCGGGAGGAGCTGCCCCATGTCACGGCGCACCCCACGCACGGCCCTCGACAGACTGAGAACTCCCCGCGGAATCCACGGGTTCCTGAAGAGCGCATCGCTATGCGCCCTCATTGCCGGTCTTTTGTCACCGCTTTCCCCGGCCGGCACGGCCGGGACCGCCTCGGCCGCCCCGGCCGGCACCGCCCCCGCCGGGGCGCCGGCCGTCACCGCGGCGGCCGACGACCACTGCGGCGGACAGTGTTCCGACATCCTGCCGCCCGGCCAGAACGGCAACGCCACCCTCGCCCAGATCCTGCTCAACCAGGCCTTCGGCACCCAGCCCGCGCACGCCGAGGACCAGCTCGGCCCCTACGCGAACCTCGCCACCGGCCACCGCACCCTCACCAACGACACGATCGACACCTTCTTCAACGACGCCTCGTTCGGCGTCCCCGCCGACCAGGTCGCCTCCACCGTCCGCCCGGCCGGCCGCACCGACGTGACGATCGTCCGCGACAAGAAGACCGGTGTGCCGCACATCACGGGCACCACCCGCTACGGCACCGAGTTCGGCGCCGGTTACGCCGCCGCCCAGGACCGCCTCTGGCTGATGGACCTGTTCCGCCACGTCGGCCGCGGCGAGCTGACCTCCTTCGCGGGCGGCGCCCCCGCCAACCAGGGCCTGGAGCAGCAGTTCTGGCGCGCCGCCCCGTACACCGAGGCCGAGCTGGAGGCCCAGATCGACAGCGCCGCCGCGAAGGCCGGCGAACGCGGCGCGCAGGCCCTGGCCGACGTCGAGGCCTACGTCGCCGGTGTCAACGCCTACATCGACGCCTCCGACCAGGCTCGCACCTTCCCCGGCGAGTACGTCCTGACCGGCCACAAGGACGCGATCACCAACGCCGGCACCATCGAGCACTTCGAACCCGCCGACCTGGTCGCCCTCGCCTCCGTCATAGGCGCCCTGTTCGGCTCCGGCGGCGGAGGCGAGGTGAACAACGCCCTGTCCCTGCTCGCCGCCCAGGAGAAGTACGGCGTGACCGAGGGCACGCAGGTCTGGGAGTCCTTCCGCCAGCGCGACGACCCCGAGGCCGCCCTCACCGTCCAGGACGGCACCTTCCCGTACCTCACCCCGCCCGCCGACCCGCAGGGCCGGGCCCTGCCCGACGCCGGCTCGGTGACGGCCGAACCCCTCGTGTACGACCGCACGGGCAGCGCGGCGGAGCAGGCCACCGCCGCCACCGGCACCCTCTCCTCCGCCCGGCGCGGCATGTCCAACGCCCTCGTCGTCAGCGGTGACCACACCGCGAGCGGACACCCCGTCGCCGTCTTCGGACCGCAGACCGGCTACTTCGCGCCCCAGCTCCTGATGCTCCAGGAGATCCAGGGCCCCGGCCTCAGCGCCCGCGGCGCCTCCTTCGCGGGCCTGAGCATGTACGTCGAACTGGGCCGGGGCCAGGACTACGCGTGGAGCGCGACCACGTCCGGCCAGGACATCATCGACACGTACGCCGTCGAGCTGTGCCAGGACGACTTCCACTACCTCTACCGCGGCACCTGCACCCCCATGGAGAAGGTCGAGCGCAAGAACGCCTGGACCCCGACCGTGGCCGACTCCACCGCCGCCGGCTCCTACACCCTGCGGGTCTGGCGCACGAAGTACGGCCCGGTGGAGCACCGCGCGACCGTCGGCGGCACGAAGGTCGCCTACGTCTCCCTGCGCTCGTCCTTCCTGCACGAGGCCGACTCGATCATCGGCTTCCAGATGCTCAACGACCCCGACTACGTCAAGGGCCCGCAGGACTTCCAGCGCGCGGTCCAGCACATCAACTACACCTTCAACTGGTTCTACGCCGACGCCGAGCACACCGCGTACTACAACAGCGGCGACAACCCGGTGCGGGCCGACGGCGTGGACGCCGACTTCCCCGTCTGGGCCCGCCCGGCGGGGGAGTGGCAGGGCTGGGACCCGGCGGCCAACACCGCCGACTACACCCCCGCCTCCGCCCACCCCCGCTCGACCGACCAGGACTACTACGTCTCCTGGAACAACAAGGTGGCCGAGGGCTACTCGGTCGCCTCCTGGGGCAACGGTTCGGTCCACCGCGGGAACCTGCTCGACGACCGGGTGCGGAAACTGGTCGAGCAGGGCGGAGTCACGCGCGCCTCGCTCGTCCGGGCGATGGCCGACGCGGGCCTCACCGACCTGCGGGCCGAGGACGTCCTGCCGGACCTGCTGAGGGTGATCGACACCGCCCCGGTGACCGACCCCGCGGCCAAGGCGGCCGTCGACCGGCTCCGGGCCTGGCTGGCGGCGGGCGGCAAGCGCACCGAGACTTCGGCCGGTTCGAAGACGTACGCCCACGCCGACGCCGTCCGCACCATGGACGCCTGGTGGCCGCTGCTGGTGCGGGCCGCGTTCGAACCCGGCCTCGGCAGCGGCCTGTACGACGCCTTCACCGCCAACCTCCCCGTCGACGAGTCCCCGTCGGCCGCCCACGGCCCGACCGGCGGACACGCCGGCAGCGCCTTCCAGTACGGCTGGTGGAGCTTTGTCGACAAGGATCTGAGGGCGGTGCTCGGCGAGTCCGTACGCGGCCCCCTCGCCCGGACCTACTGCGGCGGCGGCGACCCGGCGGCCTGCCGGGACACGCTGATCGCCACCCTGAAGGAGGCGGCGGCGAAGACGCCCGCGCAGGTCTACCCCGGCGACGACAGTTGCGCCGCGGGCGACCAGTGGTGCGCCGACGCGATCATCCACCGCACCCTGGGCGGCATCAGGCACGGCCCGGTCAGCTGGCAGAACCGCCCCACCTACCAGCAGGTGGTGGAGTTCACGTCCCACAGGTGAGTACGGGCGGGCGGCGGGCGGTCAGTGGTGGACGAGATACCGCTCCCGCACCCGGCGGAACGCCTCCAGCTCCGCCCGCCAGCCCGCCACCACCTCGTCGGTGTCCGCGCCGGCGTCGATCATCGTGCGCACCCGCGCGGAACCGGTCAGCTTGTCGATCCACTGGTCGGACCGCCACGCGAACCCGTCCCAGGTCCGCTTGGCGGTCACCAGCAGCGCGATCCCCGTACGCACGGGATCGAACGCCGCGCGGTCGTGCACATGGAGCTGCACACCACCGACCGTCCTGCCCTGGAACTTGGAGAAGACGGGCGCGAAGTACGCCTCCCTGAACCGCACCCCCGGCAGCCCCAGTCCGTTCGCGGCGGCGGCCCACGCCCCGTCGATCCCTTCCGCGCCCAGCAGTTCGAACGGGCGGGTGGTGCCGCGCCCCTCGGACAGGTTGGTGCCCTCGAACAGACAGGTCCCCGAGTACACCAGCGCGGTCTGAGGCGTCGGCATGTTGGGGCTCGGCGGCACCCAGGGCAGGCCGGAGGCGTCGTAGAAGTCGGACCGCCGCCAGCCGGTCATCGGCACGGTCTCCAGGGCTACGGGCGTCGTCAGGAACTCCCCGTCGAACAGCCGCGCCAGCTCCACGACGGTCATGCCGTGCGCCTGCGCGATCGGCCGCCGGCCGACGAAGGTGGCGAACTCCGGGTGCAGCACCGGGCCCAGCGCGGCCCGCCCCGTCACCGGGTTGGGCCGGTCCAGGACCACGAACCGCTTGCCCGCGAGCGCTGCGGCCTCCATGCAGTCGTACAGCGTCCAGATGTACGTGTAGAAGCGCGCCCCCACGTCCTGGATGTCGAAGACGACGGTGTCCACGCCGGACGCGGTGAAGACGTCCGCGAGCGGCTGCCCGCTCTTGAGGTACGTGTCGTAGACCGGCAGCCCGGTCGCCGGGTCGTCGTACCGGCCCTCCGAGCCGCCCGCCTGGGCGGTGCCGCGGAAGCCGTGCTCGGGGCCGAAGACGGCGGTGAGGTCCACCCGGTCGTCGGCGTGCATGACGTCGACGATGTGCCGCACGTCCCGTGTGACGCCGGTCGGATTGGTGACGACGCCGACCCGGTCGCCGTCGAGCAGGGCGTACCCGTCGGCGGCCAGCCGCTCGAAGCCGGTCCGCGCCCGGCGCCCGCCGGACGCCCGGCCGGTACCGGCGGGCGCCCGCGCGGTCCCGGTGGTCGCCGCCGTCGCGGTCGCCGCCGCCGTCGTCGTGGTGAGCAAGGTCCGTCTGGACAGTGTCATGCCCACGCACGCTAGTGCGCGGCCCGGCCCGGCGGAACGAGGCGAACCGCGAAACACCCTTCCGCAGCACATACCGACTGGTTAGTCTGTCACCGCCAGTTGGCGTCGCGTCGAAGGAGACCTTTGGTGGAAGCCGTGCAGGACGCGGGTGTCGTCGTCACCGGAGCGGGAGGCGGCATCGGAGCCGCGCTGGCCCGCCGCTTCGCCGCCGGGGGCGCCCGCGTCGTCGTCAACGACCTGGACCCCGGCAAGGCGAAGGCGGTCGCCGAGGAGATCGGCGGCATCGCGATACCCGGCGACGCCTCGGCCGTCGTCGACGAGGCCCGCGAGGCGCTCGGCGGCACGGTCGACGTCTACTGCGCCAACGCGGGCGTCGGCTCCGGCGGCACCGAGGCCGCCGACGAGGCCGTCTGGGCGCTGGCCTGGGACGTCAACGTCATGGCCCATGTCCGCGCCGCCCACGCCCTGCTGCCCGACTGGCTGGAGCGCGGCCGGGGCCGGTTCGTCTCCACCGTGTCCGCCGCCGGCCTGCTCACCATGATCGGCGCCGCCCCCTACAGCGTCACCAAGCACGGCGCCTACGCCTTCGCCGAGTGGCTGTCGCTGACGTACCGCCACCGCGGGATCAAGGTGCACGCCATCTGCCCGCAGGGCGTGCGCACCGACATGCTCACCGCCAGCGGCAGCGCGGGCGACCTGGTGCTCGCGCCGACCGCGATCGAGCCGGAGGACGTGGCGGACGCCCTGTTCCGGGGCATCGAGGAGGACCGCTTCCTGATCCTCCCGCACCCCGAGGTCGCCGCGTACTACCAGGCCCGCGCCGCCGAACCGGACCGCTGGCTGCGCGGCATGAACCGCCTCCAGCGCCAGTGGGAGGAGGGGGCCGCCCGATGACCTCCACCGGCTCCCGGTACGCGGCCAAGCCCTGGCTGGACCTGCTCACCGACGCCCAGAAGGCCCCGCTGCACCCCGACGCCTCCCTGGTGCACGCCCTGCGCCGGGTGGTCGCCGAGACTCCCGACCGCACCTTCCTCGCCTACTTCGACGGCCGCCTGACCTACCGCGAGGCGGACGAGCTGAGCGACTCCGTCGCCGGCCGGCTCGCCGCCCGCGGCCTGGAGCGCGGCGACCGCGTCGCCGTCGTCCTCCAGAACTCCCCGCACTTCGTCCTCGCCGTCCTCGGCGCCTGGAAGGCGGGCGGGATCGTGGTCCCCGTCAACCCCATGTACAAGTCGGGGGAGACCGGGCACGTCCTGCGGGACGCCGAGGCGAGTGCGCTGATCTGCTCCGACCGGGCCTGGGAGGCGTATCTGCGCGACACGGCCGCCGACTCCCCGGTGCGGATCGTGCTCACCGCCTGCGAGCTGGACTTCCAGACCCGCGGGGACGCGCGCGTACTGGCCTTCGCACGGCAGCCCGTGACCGACGCCGACGACCTCACGGAAACGGCCCGCGCCGGCCACCCGGCCCCGCCGGACCGCGCCCCGGCCGCCGACGACACCGCGCTGATCAGCTACACCTCGGGCACCAGCGGCACCCCCAAGGGCGCCACCAACACCCACCGCAACATCATGTACAACGCCGAACGGCAGCGCACCGGGCTCGGCCTGCCCGAGGCACCGGTCTACTTCGCGCTGGCGCCGCTGTTCCACATCACCGGCCTGGTCTGCGAGTTCGGCGCCTGTCTGACCAGCGGCGGCACGCTCGTCCTCGCCTACCGCTTCGAGGCGGGCGTCGTCCTCGACGCGTTCGCCGAGCACCGCCCGCACTACACCGTCGGCCCGTCCACCGCCTTCATGGCCCTGGCCGCCCACCCCGGCGTCACCCGCGACCACTTCGCCTCCTTCACGGTGATCTCCTCCGGCGGCGCCCCACTGCCGCCCGCCCTGGTGGAGCGGTTCCGGGCCGGCTTCGGGCCGTACATCCGCAACGGCTACGGCCTCACCGAGTGCACCGCCCCCTGCGCCTCCGTACCGCCCCACCTGGAGGCACCCGTCGACCCGGTCTCCGGGACCCTCGCGGTGGGCGTGCCCGGCCCGCAGACCGTCGTCCGCGTCCTCGACGACCAGGGCGAGGAGGTGCCCTTCGGCGAGCAGGGCGAGATCGTCGTCAGCGGCCCCCAGGTCGTCCCCGGCTACTGGCGCCGCCCCGACGCCACCGCCGAGACCTTCCCCGGCGGCGAACTGCGCACCGGCGACATCGGCTTCATGGACGAGCGCGGCTGGCTCTACGTCGTCGACCGCAAGAAGGACATGATCAACGCCTCCGGCTTCAAGGTCTGGCCGCGCGAGGTCGAGGACGTCCTCTACACCCACCCGGCGGTGCGCGAGGCGGCCGTCGTCGGGGTGCCCGACGGCTACCGCGGCGAGACCGTCAAGGCGTACATCAGCCTCCGCCCGGGCGCCCGGACCGACCCCGGCGAGCTGGCCGCGTACTGCGGCGAGAGACTGGCCGCCTACAAGTACCCGCGCCAGGTGGAGATCCTGCCCGAGCTGCCGAAAACGGCGAGTGGCAAGATCCTCCGTCGGGAACTGCGTTCCCGCAACGACTAGAACAGTGTCACGGAAAGGCAGGTGGCGGCAGTGCCCAGGACGACGGACGGGGACGGCACCCCGGTGCCGCAGCGGCTCCTGGCCGCCGCCACCCGGCTCTTCGCGGAGCGTGGCTACGACCGCACCTCGGTGCAGGAGATCGTCGAGGCGGCCGGCGTCACCAAGGGCGCGCTCTACCACTACTTCGGATCCAAGGACGACCTGCTGCACGAGGTGTACGCACGCGTGCTGCGCCTCCAGCAGGAACGCCTGGACACCTTCGCGGACGCCGACGAACCGGTCGAGAAGCGGCTGCGGGACGCGGCGGCCGACGTGGTCGTCACCACCATCGACAACCTGGACGACGCGTCGATCTTCTTCCGCTCCATGCACCACCTGAGCCCGGAGAAGAACCGGCAGGTACGCGCCGAGCGCCGCCGCTACCACGAACGGTTCCGCGCCCTGGTCGAGGAGGGCCAGCAGTCCGGGGTCTTCTCCAAGGAGACCCCGGCGGACCTGGTGGTGGACTACCACTTCGGTTCCATCCACCACCTGTCCACCTGGTACCGCCCCGACGGCCCGCTCAGCCCCCAGCAACTCGCCGACCACCTCGCCGACCTGCTGCTGCGGGCGCTGCGACCGTAACGCTCCGAGGCCGGCCGAACCCTCGCGGTCAGCATCTGCTGACTGATCATGATCATTCGAGCGCCAAGGCCTCCGACGCCAAGGACTCTGACGCCGAGGCGTCGCAGGCCGCCGAGTCCGGCCCGGCCGCCGAGCCCAACGGCATCGAGAAGAAGACCGCCAAGGAGATCTACGACGCCGGTCACGCGGCCAACGCCGCCGCCAAGTCCTTCCGGGAGGGGATGACCTGCTCCGGCGCCTCGTCCGACCTCAAGGTCTCCGCCACGGAGTGCGTCGGCACCGTGCAGACGAAGGACAAGGGCTCCCTGGAGACCGTCATCAAGGGCGACGACGTCTGGGCCCTCGACTCCGGACTCGCCGACGGGTTCGACGCCGAGATCGGCAGCGACAGGCTCTTTGCCGACGCATGGCCGCACGGGACGGAGGACAACGCCCTGATGAAGAGCCTCGCCTCCTGGTGCCACCGGGAGCAGTTCACCGAGCCCGACACCCTCGGCGGGACCGACAGCGAGGTGACCGAGGGCAAGGTCACCACGGTCGACGGGCGGCAGGCGGTCCCGCTCGTCACGACGGCGAACGGCGAGTCGGTCACCTGGTACGCGGCGACCACCGGTGAGCCGCTCCTCGTACGGCAGGACAGCACCCGCGACGACATGCCGGAGGGCGTCTTCTCCGGCTTCGGCACCACCGTGGGCGCCGCGAAGCCGTCCGGCACCGTCCAGGAGGCGCCGGAGGAGTGACCTGGGCAGGCGAGGGCGGGCACCGTCCATGCCCGCCCCCGCGCCCTACAGGTACTTCTTCAGCTCCCGCCGCGCCAGCGACCGCTGGTGCACCTCGTCCGGACCGTCGGCCAGCATCAGGGTCCGGGCGCCCGCGTACAGCTCGGCCAGCGGGAAGTCCTGGCTCACCCCGCCCGCGCCGTGCAGCTGGATCGCCCGGTCGAGGATGCCGACGACCGTGCGCGGGGTCGCGATCTTGATGGCCTGGATCTCGGTGTGCGCGCCCCGGTTGCCCACGGTGTCCATCATCCAGGCCGTCTTCAGCACCAGCAGCCGCAGTTGCTCGACGGCCACCCGCGCGTCCGCGATCCAGTTCTGCACCACGCCCTGCTGGGCCAGCGCCTTGCCGAACGCGGTCCGGGAGACGGCCCGCCGGCACATCAGCTCGATCGCCCGCTCCGCCATGCCGATCAGCCGCATGCAGTGGTGGATACGGCCGGGCCCGAGCCGCGCCTGGGCGATCGCGAACCCGCCGCCCTCCTCGCCGACCAGGTTCGACACCGGCACGCGCGCGTGGTCGAAGACGACCTCCGCGTGCCCGCCGTGCCAGTGGTCCTCGTAACCGAAGACCCGCATCCCGCGTACGACGGTGACCCCCGGGGTGTCGCGCGGCACCAGCACCATCGACTGCTGCCGGCGGATGTCGTCGCCGTCCGGGTCGGTCTTGCCCATCACGATGAAGATCTTGCAGTCCGGGTTCATCGCCCCGGAGATGTACCACTTGCGGCCCGTGATGACGTACTCGTCGCCCTCGCGCCGGATGTGCGTGGTGATGTTGGTGGCGTCCGACGAGGCCACCTCCGGCTCGGTCATCGCGAA
This sequence comes from Streptomyces sp. ISL-12, assembly GCF_018614415.1. Lineage (GTDB taxonomy): Bacteria > Actinomycetota > Actinomycetes > Streptomycetales > Streptomycetaceae > Streptomyces. The sequence goes on along the minus strand of NZ_JAGGOO010000158.1, from coordinate 38,767 downwards.
CGCGGAGCGGATCTCCCCGGCGAGCAGCGGCTCCAGCCACTGCTTCTTCTGCGCCTCGTCCCCGAACTGGGCCAGCACCTCCATGTTCCCCGTGTCCGGCGCCGCGCAGTTGGTGGCCGTCGGTGCCAGCTGCGGACTGCGGCCGGTGATCTCGGCGAGCGGCGCGTACTGGAGGTTGGTCAGGCCCGCGCCGTGCTCGGCGTCGGGCAGGAACAGGTCCCACAGGCCCTGGCGCCGGGCCTCGGCCTTGAGGTCCTCCACGACCTGCGGGGTCTCCCAGGGCGACGCCAGCCGGGCGCGTTGCTCGTGGGCCACCGCCTCGGCCGGGTAGACGTACTCGTCCATGAAGGCGAGCAGCCTGGCGCGGAGTTCCTCGGTACGGGCGTCGAACGCGAAGTCCATGCCGGTCAGCCTTCCTGAAGGGTGGTCAGTCCGTGCTCGATGAAGACGGGCACCAGGTCACCGATGCGGTCGAAGCCGCGCCCGACCGTCTGCCCCAGCGTGTAGCGGTAGTGGATGCCCTCCAGGATCACGGCCAGCTTGAACCAGGCGAACGCCGTGTACCAGGAGATCCCCGACACGTCGCGCCCCGAGCGCGCGGCGTACCGCTCGACCAGCTCCCGGGGGCTGGGGTGCCCGGGGGCCTCGGCGGTGGTGGAGACGGGCGAGCCGGGCATCCCGAGCGGCCGGCTGTACATCACCAGCAGCCCGAGGTCGGTCAGCGGATCACCGAGCGTGGACATCTCCCAGTCGAGCACCGCCGTGATCCGGTCGTCGTCGCCGATCAGGACGTTGTCCAGCCGGTAGTCGCCGTGCACCACGGCGGAGGCGGGCGAGCGGGGCAGCTCCCGGCCGAGCGTGGCGTGCAGTTCGTCGATGCCGGGCAGGTCGCGGTTGCGGGAGGCGTCGAGCTGCTTGGCCCAGCGGCGCAGCTGGCGGTCGAGGAACCCCTCGGGCCGCCCGAAGCCGGCGAGTCCCACCGCGCCGGGGTCCACCGCGTGCAGCTCGACGAGGGTGTCCACCAGGTTCAGTACGGCACCCCGGGTGCGCTCGGGGCCCAGCGGGGCGAGCTGGTCCGCCGTGCGGTACGGCGTGCCCTCGACGAACTCCATCACGTAGAACGGCGCCCCGAGCACCTCCTCGTCCTCGCACAGCAGCACCGTGCCGGGGACCGGCACGCCGGTCGGGTGCAGGGCGCTGATCACCCGGTGCTCGCGCCGCATGTCGTGCGCGGTGGCCAGCACATGACCGAGCGGCGGGCGCCGCACCACCCAGCGGGAGACGCCGTCGGTGACCGCGTAGGTGAGGTTGGACCGTCCGCCCTCGATCAGCCGGCCCGTCAGCGGGCCGCGCACCAGGCCGGGCCGCTCCCGGTCGAGCAGGCCGCGCAGCCGGTCGGGATCGAGTCCGGGCGGGTGGTCGGGGCTCATCGGCGCTCCTCCGGCGGGGTGGACGAGGGGTGGACCGTACCGGGATCATGATGCCGACCGGTCGGTATGCCGTCCAGAGGGCGGACCGGAACGTGATCCGCGCCACCACGCGCCGGCGGCTCCCCGCGCGGGTGCGCGAGGAGCCGCCGGCCGGCCGCGGGGAGTGCCGTCAGTGGTCGTCCCAGTGGCCGTCGTGCGCCGCGTGCCGGTGGCCGTCGTGGAGGTAGTCGACGTGGTCGCCGTGGCGCACGCGCGCGTGCCCGCACGTCTCGCCGTGCTGGTGCTCGTGTCCTTCATGCGCGGTGTGCCCGGTGGTCTCGCACTCGTCCCAGTGGCCGGAGTGCTCGCGGTGCAGGTGCCCGTCGTGCGCGTAGTCGACGTGGTCGCCGTGCGGCACCTCGGTGTGCCCGCAGGCCGGACCGTGGGCGTGCGCGTGGGCGGGGTGTTCCTGGTGCAGGGTGCTCATGGTGCTCACCTTCGGGAAGGACGACGGCGACTGGCTCGGGGCGGCCGGCCGGTGCGGGCGGGCCGCCGTCGGTCAGGCTGCCACGCCGATGGTGCGTATCGGTACATTCCGGGTTGCGTGGCGCCCGGGTACCCCCGAGGGCCGGAGCCATGGAGACGATCAGCCGCGCGCGGTACGGCGGCCCGGCCGCGCGGGGCGTGGACGCACCTCCTGGGACGCGCGGCGGACGCCCGCCGGGAGAGCCTGGACGGACGTACTCACGGCCGACCCGGAGTGGATCCGGGCGCTCGTCCGCTAGGCCACGATCAGGACGGCCCCGCACACCGCGATCGCCACCGTGCACAGGGCGACCGCGGCGGCGTGCGGCGGAGCGAGCGCCGGGGGCCGGTTCGAGGACGCGACGGCGGCGATGCGGCGGTGGGCGAGGAACAGCACGCCCAGCCACAGGAAGCAGGCCAGCGCGCCGGCGGTGACGGAGACGGCGGAGGCGTCGCCGTGCAGCGCGGTCTTCGCGCCGAGCACCGCGGCGACGGCCCCCGCCAGGGTGGTGCGGCGCCAGGCGAGCCGGGTGCGCTCGGGCTGAAGCCCCGGATCACGGTCGGGATCACGGTCCGGGTCCGGGGCCGGGCCGGGGACCTCCGGCTCGTGGTGCGGGGGAGGGGCGCCGCTCACCCCTCCCACCCGACCAGGACCACCACGACCATGGCGACGGCCACCACGGCGACGACGACGCCGAGCAGCGCGGGGAAGCGGGAGACCGGGAGGTCCTCGCCGCGCCGCATCGCCCGCTCGCAGCGGACCCAGTGGTTGACGGCGCGCAAGGAGCACAGCACCCCCGACGCCAGCAGCGCGAGCGCCAGCCCGACGCGCCAGCCCCAGCGCAGGTCGGGGAGGAACTGGTCCACCGCGAACCCGCCGCCGATCAGGGCGAGCGCGGTGCGCAGCCAGGCCAGGAAGGTGCGCTCGTTCGCCAGCGAGAAACGGTAGTCCGGGGTGCCGCCCTCCCGCCGGACCGCGTCGGGCGCGAACCACAGGCGGACGTTCCGTGCGAAGTCGATCACGAGCGGGACCCTATCGGGCCGGTGCCGGTCACCCTTCCCGCCCGGTGAGCCGCCGGTACGCCGCCAGGCCGTCGGGCACCCACTCCCACTCGGCCAGCCGCCGCTCGACCTCCTCCTCCGGCAGGAAGTCGTACCAGGCGACCTCCTCCACCTGCGGCCGTACGGCCGACTCGCAGCGCACCTCGTACACCGCCGACCACCAACTGCGCCCGCCCCCGTCGTCGTACAGGAACTTGAACAGGAACCGGGGGCGCGGCAGCCCGCTCACCCCCAGTTCCTCCTCCGCCTCGCGCAGCGCCGCGTCGTCGTAGGACTCGCCCGCGCCGACCACTCCGCCGACGAACATGTCGTAGAGGGAGGGGAAGACCAGCTTCTGGGGGGTGCGCCGGTGGACGAAGATCCGTCCCCGCGCGTCCCGGGCCTGGACGAACACGCAGCGGTGGCGCAGCCCCTCGGCGTACACCTCACCGCGCGGGGACCGGCCGACCACCCGGTCGTGCTCGTCGACGACGTCGAGGATTTCGTCTGCAGCGCTCATGGAACCATCCAAGCAGGACGGCCCGAGGCCCCGGCGGACACCGGGGCCTCGGGCCGTCCGTCGGCCGTGCGGTACCTACAGGATCAGGGAGACCAGCAGGACCAGCGCGCCGGCGACCACCGAGATGATCGTCTCCATGATCGACCAGGTCTTGATCGTCTGGCCGACGTCGAGTCCGAAGTACTCCTTGACCAGCCAGAAGCCGGCGTCGTTGACATGGCTGAAGAACAGCGAACCGGCGCCGATGGCCAGCACCAGCAGAGCCGCGTGCGTCGTCGACATGTCGGCCGCCAGCGGCGCGACCAGGCCGGCCGCCGAGACGGTCGCCACGGTCGCCGAACCGGTCGCCAGCCGGATCGCCACCGCGATCAGCCAGGCCAGCAGCAGCGCCGGGATCGACCAGTCCTCGGAGATCTCCAGAACCATCTGGCCGACGCCGGAATCGATCAGCGTCTGCTTGAAGCCGCCGCCCGCGCCGACGATCAGCAGGATGCCGGCGATGGGCGCGAGGCCCTTCTCGACCAGCCCGGAGACGCGGTCCTTGGCGAACCCGGCGGGCCGCAGCAGCGTGAAGATGCCCACGATCACGGCGGCCAGCAGGGCGATCAGCGGGTTGCCGATGACGTCGAAGGTCCGCTGCACCAGCGCGTCCGGGTCGTCGACGATGATGTCGACGAGTGCCTTGGCGAGCATCAGCACGACCGGCAGCAGGATCGTGGCCAGGGTCGCGCCGAAGCCGGGGCGCTTCTCCAGGTCCTCGGAGGCGCGCTGCGGGATCATCCGCTCGGGCGCCGGGACGTCCACCCAGCGGGCCGCGAACTTCGAGAAGACCGGCCCGGCGATGATCACCGTGGGGACGGCGATCAGGACGCCCAGCGCCAGGGTCACGCCGAGGTTGGCGCCGAGCGCGTCGATCGCGACCAGCGGACCGGGGTGCGGCGGCACCAGACCGTGCATCACGGACAGGCCGGCCAGGGCCGGGATGCCGATGCGCATCAGCGAGTAGTTGCCGCGCTTGGCGACCATCAGGACGACCGGGATCAGCAGGACGATGCCGACCTCGAAGAAGAGCGGCAGGCCGATCACGGACGCGATCAGCACCATCGTCCACGGCATCGAGCGCGCGCTCGCCCTGCCGAGGATCGTGTCCACGATCTGGTCGGCGCCCCCGGAGTCGGCGAGCATCTTGCCGAGGATCGCGCCGAGGGCGATCAGCACGCCCACGCCGGCGACGGTGGAGCCGAGCCCGCTGGTGAAGCTGGTGATGACCTTGTCCAGCGGCGCCCCGGCGAACGCGCCGAGCGCCAGCGAACCGATGGTCAACGCCAGGAAGGCGTGCAGCTTGAACTTGGTGATGAGCAGGACGATGACGGCGATGCCCAGCAGCACGGCGATGCCCAGCTGGGCGTGACCGGCCGAGGTGATCGGCTCGACGGTGTCCGCTGCCAGCATCTCGACGCTGAGTCTGGTCACGGTGTTTCCCTTGCGGTGATGGAAATGCGGGGTGGGGAGGGGGAGGGGGGGCTACGCGGGTTCGGGAAGCGCCCGGAGGGCGGTGACGGCCCGTTCGGCGATCTCCTCGGGGCTGCCGGAGACGTCCACGGCGACCCCGGCCTCGTCCGGCTGGAGCGGCTGGAGCGTGGCGAACTGGGAGTCGAGCAGCGCCGTCGGCATGAAGTGCCCCTCGCGGTGCGACATCCGGTCCTCGATCAGCTCGCGGCTGCCCGTGAGGTGGACGAAGACGAGACCGGGCGCGGCGGCCCGCAGCCGGTCGCGGTACGACCGCTTCAGCGCCGAGCAGCTGACCGCCCCGCCGAACCCGGCCCGCTCGTGCGCCCAGGCGCCGATGGCGTCCAGCCAGGGCCACCGGTCGTCGTCGTCGAGCGGGGTGCCGGCCGTCATCTTGGCGATGTTGGCCGGCGGGTGGAAGTCGTCGCCCTCGGCGTAGGGAACGCCGAGGCGGGCGGCGAGCAGGGGACCGATGGTGGTCTTCCCGGTGCCCGCCACCCCCATGACCACGACGACATGGGGGATCTGCGGCTGCTGCATCGTGCTCTCGCTGTCTGCTGTCTTCGTCGACACGTGATGTCGACGCAACTGAAACCCATTAGGTACGACGAATTCAAGAGCCTGTGACATATAAGTCTGACTTTTTATCGGTGTGATCCGGCACGTACGCTGAGTGCATGAGCACACCGGGCCGGGGTCTGCACGGCCATGTACTGGACACCCTCGGCCCCGCCATCACCGCCGGCGAATACCCTCCGGGCAGTGTCCTGCGCACCGACGAACTGGCGCAGCGCTTCGACGTCTCACGCTCCGTGATGCGCGAGGCGGTACGGGTCCTGGAGTCCATGCACCTCGTGGAGTCCCGCCGCCGCGTCGGCGTGACCGTCCTGCCCGAGCGCGAGTGGAACGTCTACGACCCCCAGGTCATCCGCTGGCGCCTGGCGGGCGCCGACCGGCCCCGGCAGCTGCGCTCGCTCACCGTCCTGCGCTCGGCGGTGGAGCCGGTGGCGGCGGGCCTCGCCGCGCGCAACGCCACGACGGCCCAGTGCGCGGAACTCACCGAGTGCGCCCTCGGCATGGTCGCCAACTCCAGCGGCCACCGGCTGGAGCAGTACCTCTTCCACGACGTGGCCTTCCACCGCGTGATCCTCAACGCCTCGGGCAACGAGATGTTCGCCCGCCTCGGCGATGTCGTCGCCGAGGTCCTCTCCGGCCGCACCCACCACGCCGTGATGTTCGAGGACCCCGACCCGGCCGCCGTCACCCTCCACGTCCGCCTCGCGGAGGCCGTGCGCGAGCGCGACGCCGAGCGCGCGGAGGCGCTCACCCGCGAGATCACGGTCGGCGCCCTCCAGGAACTGGACATCCTGGCGCCGTAACGCGGCCCTCAGTCGAGGAACTCCCCGTCGACGTACACCCACTCCCCGTCGACCCGCTGGAAGCGGCTGCGCTCGTGCAGCGAGCCGCCCCGGTAGGACGCCCGGAACGTCACCGTGCCGGTGGAGTGGAAGGCGGAACCGTCCGTGGTCTCCAGGATCTCCAGCCCGGTCCACCGCATCCCCGGATCGAGGTCGAGCCGGGCGGGGCGGGTGCGCGGGTGCCAGGTGCGCAGCAGATAGCCCGCGTCCAGCCGCGTGAAGGCGCTGTAGCGCGAGCGCATCAGGGCCTCGGCGGTCGGCGCGGCGGCGGCGCCCGCGTGGAACCGGCCGCAGCACTTCTCGTACGCCTCGGGCAGTCCACAGGGGCAGGTGCGGGTGGTCATGACGGCCATTGTGCCGGGTCGCCGTTCAGGGCCGGAGAACGTCCCCGCTCTCCGCCGGAGAACGGGGAAAAGCAGAAGACCCCTGGCGAGCAGGGGTCTCATCTGGTGTCCGAGGGGGGACTTGAACCCCCACGCCCGATAAAGGGCACTAGCACCTCAAGCTAGCGCGTCTGCCATTCCGCCACCCGGACAAGGTGTCTGTCGTGCGGGGTGTTTCCCGCGGCGACGACGTAAACATTACCAGGCTTCCCGGGGTGCCCGATCACCCCCGCTCCCGCGTGAACGGCGTGTGACGGGCCGGGACCGGTCTTGGGCGTCACCCGCCGGGGGGAGGAGGATGAGGGGGACCCACCAGCAGTGACAGCGGGAGGAAGCACGTGAGCGACTCGGGCACGACCGGAAGCGTCACCGGCGAGGACGAGGTCGTCGACCTCTGCCGCGACCTGATCCGGATCGACACCAGCAACTACGGCGACCACTCGGGGCCGGGCGAGCGCAAGGCGGCCGAGTACGTCGCGGAGAAGCTCGCCGAAGTGGGACTCGAACCGAAGATCTTCGAGTCGCACCCGGGACGCGCCTCCACCGTGGCCCGGATCGAGGGCGAGGACCCGTCCAGGCCCGCGCTGCTCATCCACGGCCACACCGACGTCGTCCCGGCCAACGCCGACGACTGGACCCACGGCCCCTTCTCCGGCGAGATCGCGGACGGGTGCGTGTGGGGCCGCGGCGCCGTCGACATGAAGGACATGGACGCGATGACCCTGGCGGTCGTCCGCGACCGGCTGCGCAGCGGGCGCAAGCCGCCGCGCGACATCGTCCTGGCCTTCCTCGCCGACGAGGAGGCGGGCGGCACGTACGGCGCCCGGTACCTCGTCGACCACCACCCGGACCTCTTCGAGGGCGTCACCGAGGCCATCAGCGAGGTCGGTGGCTTCTCCTTCACGGTGAGCGAGCAGCGCCGGCTCTACCTGATCCAGACGGCCGAGAAGGGCATGCACTGGATGAAGCTGACGGTGGCCGGCACCGCCGGGCACGGCTCGATGATCCACCGGGACAACGCCATCACCGAGCTGTCCGAGGCCGTCGCGCGCCTGGGGCGGCACCAGTTCCCCATCCGGGTCACCAAGACGACCCGGGCCTTCCTCGACGAACTCGGCGACGCGATGGGCGTCGAACTCGACGCGGAGGACATGGAGGGCACCCTCGCCAAGCTCGGCGGCATCGCCAAGCTCATCGGCGCCACCCTCCGCAACACCGCCAACCCCACCCAGCTGGGGGCCGGTTACAAGGTGAACGTCATCCCCGGCGAGGCCACCGCGCACGTCGACGGGCGGTTCCTGCCCGGGCACGAGGAGGAGTTCCTCGCCGACCTCGACCGCATCCTCGGCCCGAAGGTGCGGCGCGAGGACGTCCACTCCGACAAGGCCGTCGAGACCACCTTCGACGGGACGTTGGTGGCCGCGATGCAGTCCGCGCTGGTCGCGGAGGACCCGGCCGCGAAGGCCATCCCCTACATGCTCTCCGGCGGCACGGACGCCAAGTCCTTCGACGACCTCGGCATCCGGGGCTTCGGCTTCGCCCCGCTGAAGCTGCCGCCGGAGCTGGACTTCGCCGGGATGTTCCACGGCGTCGACGAGCGGGTGCCGGTGGACGGCCTGCGGTTCGGGGTGCGGGTGCTGGACCGCTTCATCGACGCGTCCTGAAGGTGACGCCTCTTGAGGGTCTGGGGGTGATGCGTCCTGAATTGGGCTGCTGAAACGACACTCTGTTAATCGGGCGGGTGTGCGGAGCCCGACCGGGAAGGGTGAATGCGACCATAAGCTCGTAGCCCGATTACTCCCTCCTCGTTACTGGTCATGTGATCCGCAATTTGGATCGCGCTTGCCAACTAGGAGGAATAATGATCAAGAAGGTCGTCGCCGCTGCCGCTGCCACCGGTGGACTGGTTATGGCGGGTGCGGGTCTGGCCGTCGCCGACTCCGGTGCCCAGGGTGCCGCCGTCCACTCCCCGGGTGTGCTCTCCGGCAACGTCGTCCAGGCGCCGATCCACGTCCCCGTGAACGTCTGCGGCAACACGATCAACGTGATCGGCCTGCTGAACCCCGCCTTCGGCAACACCTGCGTCAACAAGTGACGTTGTGCCTCGCCCGGTGAGGGCTTGAGCCCGTCGGCCCCGGAGCGCATGCCGTGTGCTCCGGGGCCGACCGGCCTTTCGGAACGCGGACCGTGAACCGCAGACCGTGAACCGCAGAACGCGGAACGCGAATCGCAGAACGTGAATCGCGACCCGCGGAACGTGAACCGCAGGACGCGGAATGTGGACCGCGGAACGTGTAACAACGTGGAACGTCGGCACAAGGTCGAAGGCAGGGAATTCAGCACATGCGACAGGTCACCCGCAAGGGCCTGATGACGATGGCGGCGGCCACCGGCGTGCTCGCCGCCGCGGGCGGCACCGCCCACGCGACGGGCTCCGGCGCCCAGGGCGCCGCCTCGGGATCGCCGGGAGTACTCAGCGGCAACTTGGTGCAGGCGCCGGTGCACGCGCCGGTGAACATCTGCGGCAACACGGTCACCGTCATCGGCGGCCTCAACGCGGCGGTGGGCAACGCGTGCGCCAACGGGGACTCCGGCGGGCACTCCGGTGAGCACTCCGGCGGGTCGTCCGGCGGCCACGGGTCGCACGGCGGCGGCGCGGACGCCGGCGGTCACGCCACCGACTCGCCCGGCGTCGGCTCCGGCAACCATGTCCAGGCGCCGGTCCACGTGCCGGTGAACGTCTGCGGCAACAGCGTGAGCGTCATCGGCGTCGCCAACCCGGCCACCGGCAACGGCTGCGGCCAGGAAGGCGGCGGTCACCCCACCGACCCGCCGGGCGGCGGCACGGAGACGCCTCCCGGGAAGCCGGGTGACCCGGGCGACCCCGGCAGCCCCGAGGAGCCGGGCAACCCCGGTGAACCCGGTGACCCGGGCCGGCCCGGTGATCCCGGCGACCCGGGTGAGCCGAGCGCCCCGCCCGTCCGGAGCGGCGGGACGCCGGACGGCCCGTCGGTCACCCAGCCCGCCCCCGAGGCGCAGCTCGCGGCCACCGGCAGCGACCTGCCGCTGGGCCTCGCCCTGCCGATGGGCGCGGGCGTACTGCTCACGGGCGCGGTGCTGTACCGCAAGGCGCGCGCCTCGGTGTGACGCTCCCCACGGTGGAGACGGAGCGGGCCCCGCCGCAGCGGCGGGGCCCGCTCCGTCTCCACCGCCACCGCCCTGCCGCGTCTCACCAAGTGGCGCGCATCTGTCGGATGATCCGACGGCGCAGCCGCACCCTGCGGCTGCCGTCGCGCAGCAGGCTCAGGCGGTACAACTCCCAGTGTCCGTACTCGGCGTGGTCCGTCAGCAGACGTGCCGTCTCCTTGCGGGAGACCCCGCGCGGTACGTACACGTCGACAAATTCGTATTCCGGCATCGCATCTATTGTGCGGGCTGGGGCCCGGTACGGATAGCGTCTGCTGTATGTCTGATGCTGTGCAGCCCACCGCTGCCGAGGTACGCGCCGCCGCCGAGGCGGTCAAGACCGCGCTCGATCGTCACCTGGCCGCGGTCGAACGACGGTCGGGTGACGACGACCCGGCCGTCTACGAGGCGTTCAACCAGGTGGCAGCCGCCGCCGAGGCCTATGACGAGCTGCTCTACGACCGGTACGACGAGGTCACTCCCTTCGAGATCCCCGCGGCGGAGGACGCGCTGCCGCCGTACACGGGCCCCGAGGAACCGAACGCGGTGAGCGTGCTGATCCGCCGTGACTACGCCGTGGCGGAACCGCAGCGGTTGCTGGCACAGGCCCGGCGGGTCGAGGAGGCGGACGGCGAACGCGGTCCGGGCAACGGCGCCTCCAGCACGGTGCACGGGGCGCTGGGGCTGCTCTTCGGCGAGTTCGAACCCGACGAGGTCGCCTCCCGGCACAAGGAGTTCGGTCTGGAGGAGGGCGACTCCACGCTCTGGGTCACAGCCGCGGACGAACCCGCCGAGGCCGGCGAGTGGCTGGAGGCGCCGTTCGAACACGTCGATCCACAGCGGGTGGTGTGCCGGTTCGACGTCAGCTCGGTCTTCGACGACGAGCCCGATGACGATCTCGACGACGACTTCGACCCGGAGGAACTGGACGAGGACGGCGACGAGAGCGACGAGAGCGTCGACGCGGACATCGACGCCGGTGACGCCGCCGACGAGGAGCTGGACGACGAGGACGACCAGGACGTGGAGCCGCTGGACGCGGATCGTCGCTGAGCGGGCCGTACGGCGGTGGCCCCGGGAGCTGCCGTCCCGGGGCCACCGCCGTTACCGCCCTCGCCGTGCGGCTGCCGTCCCCGCCGGGCGGTCAGTCCGCCGCCGGCTCCCGCGGAGGGAGCAGCACCGGCAGCCGGGTCGTCCGGGGCGCCGCCGGGACCTCGGCCACGGCCCGGGGGAGTGCCTGGTCCACTCCGTGGACGACGGACAGATGACGCCCGGCCCGGCCGAACGCCGTGTACACCCAGGGCCGGCTGAGCGCCTGCGCGGCGTCACCGGGCAGGACCACCACCACCGCGGGCCACCGCCCGCCCGCCGCCTGGTGCGCGGTCAGCGCCCACCCGTGCCGTACCCGGCTCTCCACCCACTCCCTCGGTACGACCACGGTCTCGCCCGCGCAGGACAGGCGCAGTCCGTCGGCGTCGGCGTCGACCACACGGCCCGGCAGCGTACGGCCGGGCACGGGCGTGTAGGCGACCCGGTCACCCGGGTCGAAGCCGCCGAAACGGCCCGGGCCCGGGTTGAGCCGCTCTTTCAGCGCCGCGTTGAGCGCACGGGTGCCGGCCGGTCCGCCGTGCCCCGGGGTGATCACCTGGGTCTCCTCGGCGGGCACGCCGATCGCCCGCGGCACGGAGTCCGAGACCAGCTGCACGGTGCGGTGCACGGCCTCGCCCGGGTCCCGCACCGGCACGATCACGACTTCCTTGCCCGGCGCCCGGACCTGCTGCAGCTCACCGATGCCGATGCCGGAGACCAGTTCGCCCAGCGGTCCGGGGTCCGGCCGCCGGGAGGCGATCTGCGGGCAGATCCGTGCCGCCAGCAGATCGGCGAAGACCCGCCCCGGGCCCACGGACCACAGCACGGCGGGGTCACCGGCCAGCACCAGCCGCGCCCCGTCCGGCAGGGACTCGGTGAGCAGGGCGGCCGACTCCACGTCCACCTGCGGGGCGTCGAACACGACCAGCAGGTCCAGGTCGAGGGCGCCTTCCGCGTCCCGGCCGGGCCCCTCGGTCCCGGCCAGCAGACCGGCGACGGTCGTGACCGGTGGGGCGCCGTCCGCCGCGAGCAGGGAGACGAAGCGGTCGCGGCCGGACGCGCTGGGCGTGGCGGCCCAGGCGCGCAGGCCGAGTCCGTGCGCCGCGCGCAGCAGGGCCGCCGGTTCGGCCAGGGAGGCCTCGCCGCCGGTGTGCAGAACCAGCCCGTGGCTCCCGGTCGCGCGGATCAGCTCGGCCGCCGCGCCCTGCGCCGCGGCGGCGGCCCGCTCCCAGTCCTCCGGGGATGCGCCCTCCTTGGGGACCGAGCCGGCCAGCCGGGCCAGACCGTCGGCGAGGCTCTCCTCGGCGAGCGCGTACCGCTCCAGGCCGATCAGCACCCGGACGGGACGCTCCTCGTCCCCGCCTTCCTCGCCCTCGGCTGGTGCGGGAGCCGGGGCACCGGTCTCCTCCAAGGCGTCCTGGAAGGCCAGGGCCTCGCCCTCGGCGAGCGTGCTCTGTACGGCGGCGTCCGGGTCCGGCACGCCCCGCTGGGCGAGCGCCGCGGTCAGCCTGGGCAGCTCCAGTGCCGTGTGCCCGGCGAGCGCCGCCTGCTCCAGGAGCCAGACGGTGACCGCCCGCCCGCGCCGCTCGTCGTCCGGGCGGCACTCGGCACCGAGCAGCGCCCGCGCGAAGCCGTCGGCCTGCTCCGGCCGCACCCCGGCGATCCGCAGCAACTGCCAGGGGTCCGCGCGCAGGGCGTCGTCCGCCCCCTCGCCGAGGAGTGTGGCGGCCGGCGCGGCGAGCGTCTCGGGGGCGCCGCCCCGGGCCAGTACCTGGCGCACGGCCTGGACCGTCTCCGGCGCGGGCGGCGGGACCGCGCCGGGTGCCCGGTCCGGCACCGGCTGGGGACGGCGTACCGGCTCGGCCTCGGGCGCCGGGCGGCGCGGTGCGGGCTCCGGGTCGGCGAAGACCGTCGCCACCGGCTTCGCGCCGCTCTCCACGGCCCGGACGGCGGCGAGCAGGTCGGCCGCCGTGCCGCTGAGCTTGGCCCCGGCGGCCACCGGTGCCTTCCGCTCCGCCTTCCGCCGCTCGATCCGCTCCCGCTCGATCCGCTGGGCGGCCAGCTCGGCCTCGGCCTCGGACAACTCCTTGGCCGCGCCCGCAGCGCCGCCGCCCTCGGTCGCGCCGCCCTCGGCTCCGGTCGGTGCCTCGTCCCCGGCCTCCGCCGGCCCAGCGCCCTCCTCAGCACCCTCAGCGTCCCCGCCCGGCACCTCCGGAGCGTCCCCGCCCCCGTCGGACGGAGCGTCCCCGCCCCCGTCGGACGGAGCACCCCCACCCCCGTCGGAGTCGCCCTCCGCCGCCGAGGTGGCGTCGTCCTCCTCCACGGCGCCCGGCGCCGTCGGCGCGGCGTCGTCCACGGCGTCCCCGGTGTTCTCGGCCGGCTCGGGCTCCGTGCTCACAGCGTGCTCCAGTCGTGATCGGGATAGCGGTGCACAGGCTCCGACACGTCGTCGAGCGCCCGGCAGATCTCGTCAGGAAGACTAAGCGCCTCCACTGACAACGCCGCCGTGAGCTGCTGCGCGGTGCGCGCGCCCACGATCGGCGCGGCCACCCCCGGCCGGTCCCGCACCCAGGCCAGGGCCACCTGGAGCGGCGTCACCGCGAGCCCGTCCGCCGCCGTGGCCACCGCGTCCACGATCCGCGCGGCCGTGTCGTCGAGGTAGGGCGCGACGAACGGCGCCATGTGCTCCGAGGCGCCGCGCGAGTCGCCCGGCGTCGTGCCGCCCCGGTACTTCCCGGTGAGCACCCCGCGCCCGAGCGGCGAGGAGGGCAGCAGCCCGATCCCCAGGTCGAGGGCGGCAGGCAGCACTTCCCGCTCGATGCCGCGCTGGACCAGCGAGTACTCCAGCTGCGTACTGGCCAGCCGGTTGCGCACGCCCGGCGCCGCCAGCTGCCAGGTCGCCGCCTTCGCCAGCTGCCAGCCGCAGAAGTTGGCGACCCCGGCGTAGCGGGCGCGTCCGCTGCTCACCGCCAGGTCGAGGGCGTGCAGCGTCTCCTCCAGCGGGGTGTACGGGTCGTAGGCGTGCACGTGCCACACGTCCACGTGGTCGGTGCCGAGCCGGGAGAGCGAGGCGTCCAGCGCGGAGAGCAGGTGCCCGCGCGAGCCGTCGAAGCGGCGGTCGGGATCGGGAACGCTGCCCGCCTTGGTCGAGATCACCAGGTCCCGGCGCGGCACCAGGCCCTCCATCAGCCGGCCCAGCAGGTACTCGGCGTCGCCGTCCCCGTAGACGTCGGCGGTGTCGACCAGTGTCCCGCCCGCTTCCCAGAACGTTTTCAGGCACTCCGCCGCGTCGTGCTCGTCCGTGTCCCGGCCCCAGGTCAGGGTCCCCAGTCCGATGCGGGACACGCGCAGGCCGGTGCGGCCGAGATGCCTCTGCTCCATGAACGCCGAGATTACTGGCCACGGCTTCGCCTGTGGGGGCCTGTGGACAACCGGATCCGCCCGCTAAGGTCGGTGCACCAGGGACGTTACTGATCGGTAAGGGGAATCGGCCATGCAGCTCGGGATCAACCTCGGTTACTGGGGCGCCGGAATGGACGGGGACAATCTGGCCGTGGCCCAGGAGGCAGACCGCCTCGGGTACGCCGTCTGCTGGGCCGCCGAGGCCTACGGCTCCGACGCCGCCACGGTGCTCACCTGGGTCGCCGCGCAGACCGAGCGCATCGACGTCGGCTCGGCCATCTTCCAAATCCCGGCCCGCCAGCCGGCGATGACCGCGATGACCGCCGCCACCCTCGACTCCCTCTCCGGCGGCCGTTTCCGCCTGGGCCTCGGGGTCTCCGGCCCGCAGGTCTCCGAGGGCTGGTACGGCGTGAAGTTCGACAAGCCGCTGGCCCGGACCCGCGAGTACGTCGAGATCGTCCGCAAGGCCATGTCCCGCGAACGCCTGACCCACGACGGCGAACACTGGACCCTCCCCCTGCCCGGCGGCCCCGGCAAGCCCATCAAGCTCACGGTCCACCCCCAGCGCGAGCACATCCCGCTCTACATCGCCGCGATCGGCCCGAAGAACCTGGAGCAGACCGGCGAGATCGCCGACGGCGCCCTGCTGATCTTCCCGTCCGCCGAGCACCTGGAGGAGACCGCGATCCGGCACCTGCGCGCCGGACGCGAGAAGGCGGGCAAGTCCCTCGACGGCTTCGACGTCTGCCCGACCGTCCCGCTCGCCGTCGGCGACGACAAGGACGTCACCGCGCTCGCCGACACCTTCCGCCCGTACACCGCGCTGTACGTCGGCGGCATGGGCAGCCGCAAGCAGAACTTCTACAACCAGCTCGCCCGGCGCATGGGGTACGAGAAGGAGGCCGCCGAGATCCAGGACAAGTACCTGGACGGCGACAAGCAGGGCGCCGCGGCCGCCGTACCGCACGACCTGATCGACCAGACCACCCTGCTGGGCTCCGTCGACCGGATCGCCGACCGGATGCGCGCCTACGCGGCGGCCGGCGTCACCACCCTGACCCTGGCCCCGGCGGGCTTCACCCTGGAGGAGCGGCTCGCCTCGCTGCGGGCCGGCACGGAGGCACTCGAACGCGCCGGGCTCGCCTGAGGGGAAGTCTCACGGCCGTGGTGGGGGCTCGGGGGTCTTCCCCGCCACGGCCGTCACGGGGAACAACGCCGCCACGCGCGCGTGGTTACGCCCGCTCATGGGCCCGCCTGTCCTTCGTTCGGCTGACTTGTCCGACACACCTGTTGCCGTCCCTCATGTCCCGCACTTGACTCGACAGGTGCGCGGATCCTTGCAGAGGCGGAGAGGTGACCGGTGATGCTGTCGGCCAGGAGTCTGTTCCAGGAGACCCTCGACAACGACGAGTCGTTCCGGTTGTTCTGCTCCATCGCGGCCAGCGGTGAGGCGCAGGGCGGCTGGGAGAACGCGCGGATCGCCGCGCTGGTACCGGAGAGCGAGCGCGCCCTCGCCCCCAAGATCACCCGGCACGGGGCGGACGAGGACAAGCACGGCCGCATCTTCGACGCGCTGCTGAAGAAGCGCGGCCTGGAGCCCGTACCCGTTCCTCCGGAGACCGACTACACCGCGCTCCTGGAGAAGCGCGGCATCGGTCTCGCCCACGAGAAGCTCAAGGCCGACCAGCCGCTCACCGTGCACGACATCATCACGTACCTGGCGCACAGCAGGGTCACCGAGCAGCGGGCCGCCGACCAGATGCTCATGCTCCGCAAGTACTTCGCCTCCCACCCGGACATCGGCAACGCGGTCCGCATGATCTCGGGCGACGAGGACAACCACCTCGCCTACTCCCACGAGGAACTGCTCCGCTTCGCCGCCGCCGGACACGGCCGGCTGATCCAGCGCACCCTGCGCGAGTGCGCGCTCGCCGAGATCGCCGTCTACCGGGACGTCAGCCTCGCGGTGATGGCGCACATGGGCCGCGTCCTCGGCTGGCCCCGCGCCAAGTCGGCGGCGCTCGCGGCGGGCATCCGCGCGGTGTACGCCTACGAGCGGCTCGGCGGCTGGCGTCGCATGGTGACCCTCAGGATGCCCGAACGCCGCGACGCCCTCGGCGGTCCGGCGACCCCTGCGGCCCCCGAACCCGCCTGACCGGGACGGAAGGCTACAGCCAGCCCCTGCGTTTGAACATCCGGTACAGCAGCACCTCCAGGGCGGCCATCAGGACGATCACGGCCGGATACGCCCACACCCAGTGCAGCTCGGGCATGTGCTCGAAGTTCATGCCGTAGACCCCGGCGATCATGGTGGGGACCGCCGCCATGGCCGCCCACGCGGAAATCTTCCGCATGTCGTCGTTCTGCCGGACGCTCATCTGCGCCAGGTGCGCCGACAGGATGTCCGAGACCAGCCGGTCCAGGCCCTCCACGGAGTCGTTCACGCGCGTGATGTGGTCGTGCACGTCCCGGAAGAACGGGCGCGCGTGGTCGTTCACGAAGGGCACGGCCCCGCCGAACGCGCCGGTGCCGGCCAGCCGGGCCAGCGGCGGCACCAGCGGTCCGGTCGCCCGGCGGAACTCCAGGACCTGCCGCTTGAAGGTGTAGATCCGCGAGGCCGTGTTCCGCGAGCCGCCGTCCGGGGAGAACACGTCCGCCTCCAGCTCCTCCAGGTCGGTCTGGAGCTCGGTGGCCACCTCCAGGTAGTGGTCGACGGCGGCGTCGGTGATCGCGTACAGCACCGAGGTCGGGCCCTTGCCGAGCAGTTCCGGCTCGTGTTCCAGCCGCTGCCGCACCGCCTTGAGCGCGGCGCCCTCGCCGTGCCGGACGACCACCACGAAGGCGTCCCCGAGGAAGATCATGACCTCGCCGGAGGAGACGGTGTCGCTCTCCGGCTCGTAGACCACCGGTTTGACGACCACGAAGAGCGAGTCGTCGTACACCTCCAGCTTGGGCCGCTGGTGCGCCTTCAGGGCGTCCTCCACAGCCAGCGGGTGCAGCCCGAACTCCTGGGTGACGTGCTCGAACTCCTCCTCGGTCGGCTCGTGCAGCCCGATCCACACGAAACCGCCCGCGGACCGCGCCTGATCCAGCGCGTCGGAGAAGTCCTCCGGGCCCTCGGTGCGGTGTCCGTCCCGGTAGATGGCACAGTCGACGATCACCGAACCCATTCTCCCCTCGCCCGGACGCCGGTGCCCGGTGCTGTACGCCTACCCTTGGCGCATGCCCACGCTGATCCTCGTCAGGCACGGACGTTCCACCGCCAACACCGAGGGGCTGCTCGCCGGCTGGACGCCCGGCGTCGCCCTCGACGAACGCGGTGCCGCCCAGGCCGCCGCCCTGCCCGCGCGGCTCGCCGCACTGCCGATCGCCGAGGTCGTCGCCAGCCCCCTGCAACGCTGCCAGGAGACGATCCGGCCGCTGCTGGACGCCCGGCCCGAACTGCGCGCCCACACCGACGAGCGGATCGGGGAGTGCCACTACGGCGACTGGTCCGGCCGCAAGCTCGCCGAGCTGAAGGACGAGCCGCTGATGGAGGTCGTGCAGGCGCACCCCTCCGCGGCGGCCTTCCCCGGCGGCGAGTCCATGCGGGCCATGCAGACCCGCGCCGCCGAGGCGGTACGCGAGTGGAACGCGCGCGTGGAGCGCGACCACGGCCCGGAAGCCGTCTACCTCATGTGCTCCCACGGCGACATCATCAAGTCGCTCGTCGCGGACGCGCTCGGCCTCCACCTCGACCTCTTCCAGCGCATCCACGTCGACCCGTGCTCCGTCACGGCGATCCGCTACACCCGGCTGCGGCCCTTCCTGGTCCGCCTCGGCGACACCGGCGACCTGACCTCGCTCGCGCCCCCCGAGCAGCCGCAGGGCGACGACGCCACGGTCGGGGGCGGCGCGGGCGCACCGTGATCGTCGGCCGCAGTAGGGTGAAGCGGTCCCAGCAGTAGCCACCCCCGACTTCCCATGGAGACAGGACGTGTCCCGTCAGGTGTTCCTCTACGACCAGCCGGACCGCTTCGTGGCCGGCACGGTCGGACTGCCCGGGCGCCGTACGTTCTTCCTCCAGGCCACCGCCGGCCCCCGGGTGACCAGCGTGGCCCTGGAGAAGACACAGGTCGCCGCGCTCGCCGAACGGATGGACGAGCTGCTCGACGAGGTCGTCCGCCGCAGCGGCGGCAGCGCCGCCGTCCCCGCGATGGCCCCCACCGAGCCCGCCGACACCGCCCCGCTGGACGCCCCCGTGGAGGAGGAGTTCCGGGTCGGCACCATGGCGCTGGCCTGGGACGGCGACGAACAGCGCATGATCGTCGAGGCGCAGGCCCTGGTGGAGCTGGACGCCGACTCCGAGGAGGACCTCGCCGAGGCCGAGGAGCGGCTCCTCCAGGACGAGGAGAACGGCCCCCCGATGCTGCGGGTCCGGCTCACCGGCGCGCAGGCCAGGGCCTTCGCCAAGCGCGCCCTCGACGTCGTCAACGCGGGCCGGCCGCCGTGCCCGCTGTGCAGCCTCCCGCTCGACCCGGAAGGACACGTATGTCCGCGCCAGAACGGATACCGCCGCGGGGCGTGACGCCGCACGCGCCCCTCGCCGACGGGTCCCTCGCCGCCCTGCTCACCCAGGGCGAGCTGACCGTCCGCGGCAGGATCCGCGACGCCTCCAACGCGGCGCTGTACTGCACGGTCTCGCACCAGGGCCGCGAGGCCGCCTGCGTGTACAAGCCGGTGGCCGGTGAACGGCCGCTGTGGGACTTCCCCGACGGGACCCTCGCCCAGCGGGAGGTCGCCGCGTACGAGGTCTCCGAGGCGACCGGCTGGGGCCTGGTGCCGGTGACCGTGCTGCGCGACGGACCGTACGGCGAGGGCATGGTCCAGCAGTGGATCGAGGTCACCCCGGAGGCCGACCTCCTCGCCCTGGTCGACGGCGAGGAGCCGGAGCCCGGCTGGAAGGCGATCGGCTTCGCCGAGGTCGGGGAGGGGAGGACCGCGCTCCTGGTGCACGCCGACGACGCACGGCTGCGGCGCCTCGCCGTACTCGACGCGGTGATCAACAACGCCGACCGCAAGGGCGGCCACCTGCTGCCCGCCGACGGCCGGCTCTACGGCATCGACCACGGCGTCACCTTCCACGCCGAGGACAAGCTGCGCACGCTGCTGTGGGGCTGGGCGGGGGAACCGCTCACCGCGGAGGCCCTGGAGGTGCTCAGGTCGCTGCGGGAGGCGCTGAAGGACGGCGGGAGCCTGGCCACCCGACTGGGCGAGCTGATCACACCGGCCGAGACCCAGGCCACGCGCGCGCGTGTCGACGCGCTGCTGGCCTCCGGGACCCATCCTGAGCCGGGCGGCGAGTGGCCGGCCATCCCCTGGCCGCCGGTCTGATCAGCACACTTCGGAAAGATCGGCAAGAACGCCTAACCGGTCATCCTGCCGCCGTCCGGTTCGTGTACGGAACATCCGTCCGGTTACGCTCGTGTCATGCATGCCTGGCCCGCTTCCGAGGTCCCCGCCCTGCCTGGTCAGGGCCGCGACCTGAGGATTCACGACACCGCGACCGGCGGCCCGGTCTCCCTCGACCCCGGTCCCGTCGCCCGTATCTACGTCTGCGGCATCACGCCGTACGACGCGACCCACATGGGGCACGCGGCGACGTACAACGCGTTCGACCTCGTACAGCGCGTGTGGCTCGACACCAAGCGCCAGGTCCACTACGTCCAGAACGTCACCGACGTGGACGACCCCCTCCTGGAGCGGGCCGTCCGGGACGGCGTCGACTGGGCCGCCCTCGCCGAGCAGGAGACCGCCCTGTTCCGCGAGGACATGACGGCGCTGCGGATGCTCCCGCCGAAGCACTACATAGGCGCCGTGGAGGCCATACCGGGCATCGTCCCGCTCGTCGAGCGGCTCCGCGACGCGGGCGCCGCCTATGAGCTCGAAGGCGACGTCTACTTCTCCGTCGAGTCCGACCCTCATTTCGGCCAGGTGTCGAACCTGGACGCCGAGGCGATGCGGCTGCTCTCCGCCGAGCGCGGCGGCGACCCGGACCGGCCGGGCAAGAAGAACCCCCTCGACCCGATGCTGTGGATGGCGGCCCGCGAGGGCGAGCCCAGCTGGGACGGCGGGTCGCTCGGCCGCGGCCGGCCCGGCTGGCACATCGAGTGCGTCGCCATCGCCCTGGACCACCTCGGCATGGGCTTCGACGTCCAGGGCGGCGGCTCCGACCTCGCCTTCCCGCACCACGAGATGGGCGCCTCGCACGCCCAGGTGCTCACCGGCGAGTTCCCGATGGCCAAGGCGTACGTCCACGCCGGCATGGTCGGCCTGGACGGCGAGAAGATGTCCAAGTCCAAGGGCAACCTGGTCTTCGTCTCCCAGCTGCGCCGCGACGGCGTCGACCCGGCCGCCATCCGCCTCACGCTGCTCGCGCACCACTACCGCTCCGACTGGGAGTGGACCGACCAGGTGCTGCGGGACGCCCAGGACCGCCTGGAGCGCTGGCGGGCCGCCGTCTCCCGGCCCGACGGCCCGCCCGCCGAGGCGCTGGTCGAGGAGATCCGCGAGGCCCTCGCGAACGACCTGGACGCCCCGGCCGCGCTCGCCGCGGTCGACCGCTGGGCCGCGCTCCAGCAGGAGTCGGGCGGCACGGACACCGGCGCCCCCGGCGTCGTCTCCCGCGTGGTGGACGCGTTGCTGGGCGTCGCCCTGTAGCGCTTCCGGTGAAGTGACAGGAGGGCTTCCGCGGCCACCCGCTGCGGAAGCCCTCCGCCATGTGCTGGGCTGTGCTCCTCTGCCCGTGGCCGGCCGCACGACGGCCGGCCCTCTCGCGGAAGGACGCACCGTGGCACCCACCGAACGCTCCTTCGCACGTCGCACCCTGCTCATCGGCGCCGCCGCCCTCACCGGCACGGCCCTGCCGGCCGGCACCGCCCACGCGGCCGGCGCGGCCCCCTGGCCCCGGCGGTTCCCGCTGCCCGACGGCTTCCGCCCCGAAGGCATCGCCATCGGCCGCGCTCCGTACGCCTACTTCGGCTCCCTCGCCAACGGCGACGTCTACCGGGCGAGCCTGGCCACCGGACGCGGCGCGGTCGTCGCCCGGGGGCTGGGCGCCGGCCACCCCAGCGTCGGGCTGCGCGTCGGCCGGCGCGGCAGACTCTTCGTCGCCGGCGGGGAGAGCGGCGAGATACGCGTCGTCGACGCCCGTACCGGCGAGACGGAACAGGTGTACGCGACCGGCACCACCTTCGTGAACGACGTGGTCCTGACCCCGGACGCCGCCTGGTTCACCGACTCCTTCGCGCCGGTGCTCCACCGGGTCGCCCTCGACCGGCACGGCCGGCCCGGCGCGCTGCGGACCGTCACCCTCGGCGGGGACTGGGAGCAGGGTCCGGACTTCACCGCCAACGGCATCGAGCGCACCCCCGACGGCAGCGCGCTGCTGCTGGTCAACGCCTTCGCCAACGGCGGTGGCCTGATGCGGGTCGACCCGGGCACCGGCCTCGCCCGCGCCGTCGGCCTCGGCCCCGCCCGGCTCCCGAACGGAGACGGCCTGCTGCTGCTCGGCCGGACCCTCTACGCCGTCCAGCAGTGGCAGAACGCCGTCGACGTGTTCCGGCTGGACGCGGCCGGGACCCGGGGCACCGCGGTCACCCGCGTCACCGACCCGCGGTTCCGCATCCCGACGACCGTCGCCGCCTGGGGCGACCGCCTCTACCTGCCCAACGCGCGCTTCGACGTCGACCCGCCGCGGCCCGACACCGAGTACGACGCGGTGGTGGTGGACCAGGTCTGAGATCCAGGGGGGAGCGGACCAGGTCTGAGATCCGGGGAGCACCGCTCCCTGTCACTCCTGTCACTCCTCCGAGGAATCCTCGTCCTCGCCGCCGGCCTTCGGCGGCTTCGGCGGCCGCGGACGCCCGCCGGGGCCGTCCCGCCCGTCCCGCAGGAACGGCGGGCCGGGCGGTGCCTCGCCGCCGTCCGCCGTCGCGTGGCCGCCCGGTCCGCCGCCGTCCCGGCGCCGCAGGTACCGCTCGAACTCGCGGGCGATCGCCTCGCCCGACGCCTCCGGCAGCTCCGCGGTGTCCCGGGCCTCCTCCAGCGTCTGGACGTACTCCGCAACCTCGCTGTCCTCGGCGGCCAGCTGGTCCACGCCCACCTGCCAGGCCCGCGCGTCCTCGGCCAGCTCGCCCAGCGGGATGCGTACGCCGATCAGGTCCTCCAGACGGTTCAGGAGAGCCAGTGTGGCCTTCGGGTTGGGCGGCTGCGACACGTAGTGCGGCACCGCCGCCCACAGCGAGACGGCCGGCACGCCCGCGTGCGTGCACGCCTCCTGGAGGATGCCGACGATGCCCGTGGGCCCCTCGTACTTGGTCTCCTCCAGGTCCATGCGGCGGGCCAGGTCGGCGTCGGACGTGGTGCCGCTGATCGGGACCGGACGGGTGTGCGGGGTGTCACCCAGCAGGGCGCCCAGGATGACCACCAGTTCGACGCCCAGCTCATGGGCGAAGCCCAGCAGCTCGTTGCAGAACGAGCGCCAGCGCATGGAC
Source organism: Streptomyces sp. ISL-12 (assembly GCF_018614415.1). Lineage (GTDB taxonomy): Bacteria > Actinomycetota > Actinomycetes > Streptomycetales > Streptomycetaceae > Streptomyces. The sequence continues at coordinate 15,751 of NZ_JAGGOO010000158.1, read as the reverse complement.
GGTTCGATGCCGCGGACCAGAACCAGGTCACGCGGCTTGTCACCGCCGACCCGGACCACGGACAGTCTCGTCGTCGGCCAGGTGATCTTGCGCACCCCGGCCTCCAGGAACACCGTGGGCCGGTTCACCTGGAAGTCGTAGTAGTCCTCGGCGTCCAGTGCCGCGAAGACCTCGCCCTTCCATTCCCGGTCCAGGTGCGCGACCGCGGTGGAGGCGGCGTCGCCGGCGTCGTTCCAGCCCTCGAACGCGGCCACCATGACCGGGTCGATCAGCTCGGGAACCCCCTCGAGCTCGATCACCCAGCGCCTCCTTCCGACGTGCCCTCGCTTAACGACCCAACCTTACGGCGTGCGGCGGGGGCGTCCGCAGCCCCCTTGCACGGGGGAGTGAACGGATCACTGCCCCGTTCCCCACGGTCGAACACCCGGCCCGGATCACAGGGTGGAGCGCAGCCACTGCTCCACCGACGCGATGTGCACGGTCGCCCAGGAACGGGCCGCCTCCGCGTCCCGGTCGCGCAGCGCGGCCAGGATCGCGCGGTGTTCGCGCAGGGTGCGGCCGACCGCGTCCTCCTGGGTCAGACCGCGCCAGATCCGGGCCCGGGTGGTGGGCCCGGACAGTCCGTCGAGCAGCGAACACAGCACTGAGTTGCCGGAGCCCCGCACGATGCCCCGGTGGAACTCCAGATCGCTCGCGACCAGCCGCTCCACCGAGGGGTCGTCGCCGAGCGCGTCCAACTGGGCGTCCAGCGCGTCCAGTTCCGCGTCGCTGATCGAGGCCGCCGCCAGCGCGGTCGCGGCCGGCTCCAGGATGCGGCGTACGGCGAGGAACTCCAGCACCGTGTCGTCGCGGTGGAAGTCGACGACGAAGCTCAGCGCCTCCAGCAGGAGTTGCGGGTCCAGGCTGGTGACGTAGGTGCCGTCGCCCTGCCGTACGTCCAGGATGCGGATCAGGGACAGGGCGCGGACGGCCTCGCGCAGCGAGTTGCGGGACAGGCCCAGTTCGTCGGCGAGCCGGCTCTCCTTGGGCAGCCGGTCGCCGGGGCGCAGCGCGCCGGAGACGATCATGTCCTTGATCTTCTCGATCGCCTCGTCGGTGACTGCCACGCTCGGCCTCCTGCTGCCTTCGGCCGGATGCCGCTCAGACATCCGATGTATCAGGCCATTATGGGGGCACCCACGCGGGAGGCGGCGACCCCGCCCGAAGCCTGGGGCCGCCGCCTCCCGCCGTGTGCCTACTTCTTGTCGAGCAGGTCCTGCACCTTGCCGCGCACCTCGTCCGTGGCCAGGCCGCGGATGGTCAGCGTGGTCCGGCGGCGCAGCACGTCGTCCGGGGTCTCGGCCCACTCGTGGTCACGGGCCCAGACGACCTGCGCCCAGATCTCCGGCGCGTCGGGGTGGACCCGCTCGGCCAGCTCCGGGCACTCGTTGGCGAGCCGGGCGATGTCCAGGGCCAGCGAACCGTAGTGCGTCGCCAGGTGCTTGGCGGTGTCGGCCGCCATCCGCGGGCCGGGTGCCGGACGGTCCACCAGCAGCCGGTGGGCGATGGCCCGGGGGTTGGCGACGCCGGGCAGCGGCAGCTTCTTCGGCAGGGAGGAGACGGGCTCGAAGTCGTCGCCGAGGGGGTGGCCCGGCAGCGCTTCCAGCTTCTGCATCACGGTGCGGCCGATGTGGCGGAAGGTGGTCCACTTGCCGCCCGCGACGGACAGCATGCCGCCCCGGCCCTCGGTGACGACCGTCTCGCGCTTGGCCTTCGCCGTGTTCCCGGGCCCGCCCGGCAGGACGCGCAGACCCGCGAAGGCGTACGTGATGAGGTCGCGGTCGAGCTGCTGGTCCCGGACGGAGAACGCGGCCTCGTCCAGGATCTGGGCTATGTCCTTGTCGTTGACGGCGACGTCCGCCGGGTCGCCCTCGTACTCCTCGTCGGTGGTGCCGAGCAGCAGCATGTCCTCCCAGGGGAGGGCGAAGGTGATGCGGTACTTGTCGATCGGGGTGGCCAGCGCGGCCTTCCAGTGCGAGGTGCGCTTCAGGACCAGGTGCGCGCCCTTGGACAGCCGGATGGAGGGGGCCGCGTTCGGGTCCTCCATCTTGCGCAGGTGGTCGACCCAGGGGCCGGTCGCGTTGAGCACCAGGCGGGCGTTGACGCCGAACTCCTCGCCGGTCAGCCGGTCCTTCAGCTCGGCGCCGGTGACCCGGCCCTTGGTGAAGCGCAGCCCGGAGACCTCGGCGTGGTTGAGGACCACGGCGCCGGCGTCGACGGCCGCGCGGACCGTCATCAGCGCCATGCGCGCGTCGTTCATCTGGTCGTCGCCGTAGACGGCCACGGCCTTGAGGTTCTCGGTGCGCAGCTCGGGCACGTCCTGCTGGGCCTTGGCGGGCGAGAGCAGGTGGCCGACGCCGTCGCCGAACGCGGAGAGCGCCGAGTACGCGAAGACACCGGCCCCGAGCTTCGCCGCGCCGTGCGGCCCGCCCTTGTACACGGGGAGGTAGAAGGTGAGCGGGTTGGCCAGGTGCGGGGCGACCTGGCGGGAGACCGCGCGGCGCTCGAAGTGGTTCTCCGCCACCAGCTTCACCGCGCCGGTCTGCAGGTAGCGCAGACCGCCGTGGAGCAGCTTGGAGGAGGCGGAGGAGGTGGCGCCGGCGAAGTCACCGGCGTCGACCAGAGCCACCCTGAGGCCGGACTGCGCGGCGTGCCAGGCGGTGGAGATGCCGAGGATGCCGCCGCCGATGACGAGAAGGTCGTACGACGCCTGGGAGAGCTGCTCCCGGGTCTCGGCTCGGCTCGGGTTCGAGCCGGAGGCCGGGTGCGTGCCCAGGGCAGGTACGGACTGCAGGGTGGACTGGGTGGTCATGGTGGTTCTTACTCCTCGTCCTCAAGCCAGCCCATGGTCCGCTCGACGGCCTTGAGCCAGCTCTTGTACTCGCGGTCGCGGGTGTCCGCGTCCATGCGGGGGGTCCACTCGGCGGCCCGGCGCCAGTTGGCGCGCAGGTCGTCGGTGCTGTTCCAGAAGCCGACGGCCAGGCCGGCGGCGTAGGCGGCGCCGAGGCAGGTGGTCTCGGCGACCATCGGACGCACCACCGGCGCGTCCAGGAAGTCGGCGAGGGTCTGCATCAGCAGGTTGTTGGAGGTCATGCCACCGTCGACCTTGAGGGTGGTCAGCTCCACACCGGAGTCCTTCGTCATGGCGTCCGCGATCTCCCGCGTCTGCCAGGCGGTGGCCTCCAGCACGGCGCGCGCGAGGTGCGCCTTGGTGACGTACCGGGTCAGGCCGGCGATCACACCGCGGGCGTCGGAGCGCCAGTACGGGGCGAACAGGCCGGAGAAGGCCGGTACGAAGTAGGCGCCGCCGTTGTCCTCGACCTGCATCGCCAGGGTCTCGATCTCGGCGGCGGTGGAGATCAGGCCCATCTGGTCGCGCATCCACTGCACCAGCGAACCGGTGACGGCGATCGAGCCCTCCAGGGCGTAGACCGGCGTCTGGTCGCCGATCTGGTAGCCGACGGTGGTCACCAGGCCGCTGTAGGAGTTGATGACCTTGTCACCGGTGTTCATCAGCATGAAGGTGCCGGTGCCGTACGTCGACTTGGTCTCGCCCTCGTCGAAGCAGGTCTGGCCGAACAGGGCCGCCTGCTGGTCGCCGAGCGCGGAGGCGACCGGGATGCCGCCGAGCAGCTCGCCCAGCGCGCCGCCCTTGATCTCGCCGTACACCTCGGCGGAGGAGCGGATCTCGGGGAGCATCTGCGTCGGCACGCCGATGGACTCGCAGATCTTCTCGTCCCACCGCAGGGTGCGCAGGCTCATCAGCAGGGTGCGGGAGGCGTTGGTGACGTCGGTGACGTGCCGGCCGCCGTCCACGCCGCCGGTCAGGTTCCAGATGACCCAGCTGTCCATGGTGCCGAAGAGCAGGTCGCCGGCCTCGGCGCGCTCGCGCAGGCCCTCGACGTTGTCCAGCAGCCAGCGGGCCTTGGGGCCGGCGAAGTAGGAGGCCAGCGGCAGGCCGGTCTCGCGGCGGAAGCGGTCCTGGCCGACGTTGCGGCCCAGCTCCCGGCAGAGGGCGTCGGTGCGGGTGTCCTGCCAGACGATGGCGTTGTGGACGGGCTCACCGGTGTTCTTGTCCCAGATCAGCGTGGTCTCGCGCTGGTTGGTGATGCCGATGGCCTTGATGTCGTCGCGGGTGATGCCGGCCTTCTCGACGGCCGAGGCGACGACCTGCTGGACGTTGGTCCAGATCTCGGTGGCGTCGTGCTCGACCCAGCCCGGCTTGGGGAAGATCTGCTCGTGCTCCTTCTGGTCGACGGAGACGATGCGTCCGTCGCGGTCGAAGACGATGCAGCGCGAGGAGGTGGTGCCCTGGTCGATCGCGGCGATGAAGGGGCCGGCGGTGTGGGTGTCGGTCACTGTGTGCTCCTGGGGTCCGTGGTGGTGGCGGTGGGGTCCGGCGTGGTTCACGCGAAGGCGACGTTGTAGACGCCCGCGGCGATCGCGGCGCCGATCAGCGGTCCGGCCACCGGGACCCAGGCGTAGCTCCAGTCGGAGCCGCCTTTGTTGGGCAGCGGCAGGAGGGCGTGCACGATGCGGGGGCCGAGGTCGCGGGCCGGGTTGATCGCGTAACCGGTCGGGCCGCCCAGCGACAGTCCGATGCCGACCACCACGAACGAGGTGATCAGGACGCCGAGCGCGCCGAGGCCGTCACCGTCCTGGTTCAGCCCCTGGGTCATGATGGCGAGGATCAGCACGAAGGTGCCGATGATCTCGGTGGCCAGGTTCTGCGCGGCGTTGCGGATCTCCGGGCCGGTGGAGAAGATGCCGAGGACCGGGCCGGCGCCCTTCTCCTGGGCTTCCACCGACTTGGCGGTGGTGTTCTGGGCGCCCGGGCCGCCGACGATCTCCTTGTCGGTGAGGTGGGCGTGGAACTGGCCGTAGTAGGCGATCCAGACCAGGGTCGCGCCGATCATGGCGCCGAGGATCTGACCGCCCCAGTAGACCGGGACATCGCCCCAGTTGCCGTCCTTGATCGCCAGGGCCAGCGTGACCGCCGGGTTCAGGTGGGCGCCGGAGAGCGGCGTGGAGATGTAGGCGCCGACCATGACGGCGAAGCCCCACCCGAGGGAGATGGCCACCCATCCGGCGTTGCGCGCCTTGGAGGCCTTGAGCGTGACGGCGGCGCAGACGCCGCCGCCGAGCAGGATGAGTATGGCGGTACCGATGGTCTCGCCGATGAAGATGTCGGAGCTGGACACCCGCGACTCCTTTGTCCTTCGTCCAGGGAAGCCGAACCCCCGGATTCGTCCGGGTGTTCTGGCGCCCTCATGGGAATGAGAGCGTTGCCGGCCCTTGGCGTCGTCCACTCTAGCGCTTATTGCCGGTAGGTGTTCGACAATGCCGACCGATGGACGGAGTCTCATCCCGACATCGCACACCCGTCAAGAGTCCTGTTATCGAAAACACGATCGTTATTGATCGATTCGTGTCGCCGGCCTTCCGGTCGGGTGTGTTGTCGTATGGGCAGTTTGGCAGATTTAGCCAGATCTCCGGGGTAGGCGAACGACCGGAGCGCCGCCCCCGGCGCCCCGGTACCGCCTGTTCCGGCAGGCGTCAGAAGCGTCCGGCGCCCAGGTCCCGGGAGACCGCGCGGGCGCAGTCCCGCACCGCCGCGATCAGCTCCGGGCGCAGCTCGCCCTCCTGGCAGACCCGCTCCACGGCCCCCGTGATGCCGACCGAGCCGACCGGCATGCGCCGCCGGTCGTGGATGGGCGCGGCGATCGAGGCGACGCCCTCCCAGGTCTCCTCGATGTCCGCCGCGTAGCCACGCGCGCGCGTGAGGTCCAGTACGTGCTCGAAGGCGTCCGGCTCGCAGATCGTCCGGTCGGTGAACGCCCGGCGCTCGGTCTCCAGCGCCTCGCTGTGCGCGACCGGGTCGTAGGCGGAGAGCACCTTGCCCAGGGCGGTGGAGTGCAGCGGCTGCATGGCGCCGATCTCCAGCACCTGCCGGCTGTCGTCGGGCCGGAAGACGTGGTGCACGATCAGCACGCCCTGCTGGTGCAGCACGCCCAGGTGGACGCTCTCGCCGCTGGAGCGGGCCAGGTCGTCCGCCCACACCAGGGCGCGGGCCCGCAGTTCGTGCACGTCCAGGTAGGTGGTGCCCAGGCGCAGCAGCTCCGCCCCGAGCTGGTAGCGACCGGAGGCGGTGTCCTGCTCGACGAAGCCCTCCTGCTGGAGGGTGCGCAGGATGCCGTGGGCGGTGCCCTTGGCCAGGCCCAGCGACGAGGCGATGTCCGACAGGCCGAGCCGTCGCTCGCCGCCCGCGAGCAGCCGCAGCATCGCGGCCGCCCGTTCGAGCGACTGGATGTTCCGTGCCATCGCCGTCCCGCCTCCGTCCCGTCCTACCGTCGACGTGCGACGTCACTTCCACTGTTCGGCAATGCCGAACACTACCGGTCCATGCCGACCTCTCGCCAATGGTCGGTGCGCAACTGTGGCACTCCTCGGCCACGGCGACCGCACGGCGAGGCACCCTCGGCGCTTACGGCGCTTACGGCGCTCAGGGCACCCTCGGCCACCGCGCCCCGCACACCGTGACACCCCCAGGACACCCCCGGGACACCTCGGCACCGCGTCCCATCCTCGTCCGTCCCGTGGACGCCCTGACCGCGGGCCCCGCCTCCCGGCTACCCTGGCGGCGTGCGCCCTCCCGGTGTGTTGTGTACCGATGTCCCCGGGAAGCCGCAAAGCCGACAGCCGTCGCATCCTAGGGAGCCCGTCCATGGCCTCGTCGCCGTCCACCCCGTCCGCCGACACCCGGACCCGTGTCACCGCCCTGCGCGAGGCGCTCGCCACCCGCGTGGTGGTCGCCGACGGTGCGATGGGCACCATGCTGCAGGCGCAGAACCCCACGCTGGACGACTTCCAGCAGCTGGAGGGCTGCAACGAGGTCCTGAACCTGACCCGGCCGGACATCGTCCGTTCGGTCCACGAGGAGTACTTCGCGGTCGGCGTGGACTGCGTGGAGACCAACACCTTCGGCGCCAACCACTCCGCCCTCGGCGAGTACGACATCGCGCACCGGGTCCACGAGCTGTCCGAGGCCGGCGCCCGGGTGGCCCGCGAGGTGGCCGACGAGTTCGCCGCGCGCGACGGCCGGCAGCGCTGGGTCCTGGGCTCCATGGGCCCCGGCACCAAGCTCCCCACCCTCGGGCACGCCCCGTACGGAGTACTGCGCGACGCCTATCAGCGCAACGCCGAGGGCCTGGTCGCCGGAGGCGCCGACGCCCTGCTGGTGGAGACCACGCAGGACCTGCTCCAGACCAAGTCCGCCGTGCTCGGCGCCCGCCGCGCCCTGGACGCGCTCGGCATCGACATGCCGGTGATCGTGTCCGTGACCGTCGAGACCACCGGCACCATGCTGCTCGGCTCGGAGATCGGCGCGGCGCTGACCGCGCTGGAGCCGCTGGGCATCGACATGATCGGCCTGAACTGCGCCACCGGCCCGGCCGAGATGAGCGAGCACCTGCGCTTCCTGGCCCGGCACTCCCGGATCCCGCTGTCCTGCATGCCCAACGCCGGCCTGCCGGTCCTCGGCAAGGACGGCGCCCACTACCCGCTGGGCGCCCCCGAGCTGGCGGACGCGCAGGAGACGTTCGTCCGCGAGTACGGCCTGTCGCTGGTCGGCGGCTGCTGCGGAACCACGCCGGAGCACCTGCGGCAGGTCGTGCAGCGGGTCGAAGGGCTCGCCCCGGCCGAGCGCGAGCCGCGCCCCGAGCCGGGCGCCGCCTCCCTGTACCAGTCGGTGCCGTTCCGCCAGGACACCTCCTACCTGGCGATCGGTGAGCGGACGAACGCCAACGGGTCGAAGAAGTTCCGTGAGGCCATGCTGGAGGGCCGCTGGGACGACTGCGTGGAGATGGCCCGGGACCAGATCCGCGAGGGCGCGCACATGCTGGACCTGTGCGTGGACTACGTCGGCCGGGACGGCGTCGCCGACATGGAGGAGCTGGCCGGCCGCTTCGCCACCGCCTCCACCCTCCCCATCGTGCTGGACTCCACCGAGGTTCCCGTCATCCGCGCCGGGCTGGAGAAGCTCGGCGGCCGCGCGGTGATCAACTCGGTGAACTACGAGGACGGCGACGGTCCGGAGTCCCGATTCGCGAAGGTGACCGCGCTCGCCCGGGAGCACGGCGCGGCGCTGATCGCGCTGACCATCGACGAGGAGGGCCAGGCCCGCACCGCGGAGAAGAAGGTCGAGATCGCCGAACGGCTGATCGCGGACCTGACCGGGAACTGGGGCGTCCGCGAGGAGGACATCCTGGTGGACTGCCTGACCTTCACCATCTGCACCGGCCAGGAGGAGTCCCGCCGGGACGGGGTCGCCACCATCGAGGGCATCCGCGAGCTGAAGCGCCGTCACCCGCGCGTGCAGACCACCCTCGGCCTGTCGAACATCTCCTTCGGTCTCAACCCGGCCGCCCGGATCCTGCTGAACTCGGTCTTCCTGGACGAGTGCGTGAAGGCGGGCCTGGACTCGGCGATCGTGCACGCGTCGAAGATCCTGCCGATCGCGCGCTTCGACGAGGAGCAGGTCACCACCGCCCTCGACCTGATCTACGACCGGCGCCGCGAGGGCTACGACCCGCTGCAGAAGCTCATGCAGCTGTTCGAGGGCGCCACGGCCAAGTCGCTGAGGGCGTCCAAGGCCGAGGAACTGGCCGCGCTGCCGCTGGAGGAGCGCCTGCAGCGGCGGATCATCGACGGCGAGCGCAACGGCCTGGAGGCGGACCTGGAGGCGGCGCTGGAGGCCCGTCCAGCCCTGGAGATCGTCAACGAGGTGCTGCTCGAGGGCATGAAGGTGGTCGGCGAGCTGTTCGGTTCCGGCCAGATGCAGCTGCCGTTCGTCCTCCAGTCCGCGGAGGTGATGAAGACCGCGGTCGCGTACCTGGAACCGCACATGGAGAAGACGGACGAGGCGGGCAAGGGCACGATCGTGCTGGCCACGGTGCGCGGGGACGTGCACGACATCGGCAAGAACCTGGTCGACATCATCCTGTCCAACAACGGCTACAACGTCGTCAACCTCGGCATCAAGCAGCCGGTCTCCGCGATCCTGGAGGCGGCCGAGGAGCACAAGGCCGACGTGATCGGCATGTCCGGGCTGCTGGTGAAGTCCACGGTGATCATGAAGGAGAACCTGGAGGAGCTCAACCAGCGGGGCATGGCCGCCGACTTCCCCGTCATCCTCGGCGGCGCCGCCCTCACCCGCGCCTACGTCGAGCAGGACCTCCACGAGATCTACGAGGGCGAAGTCCGCTACGCGCGGGACGCGTTCGAGGGACTGCGGCTGATGGACGCGCTCATCGGCATCAAGCGCGGCGTGCCCGGCGCCAAGCTCCCCGAGCTGCGCCAGCGCCGGGTCCGGGCCGCGACCGTCGAGGTCGAGGAGCGCCCGGAGGCCGGCCACGTCCGCTCCGACGTCGCCGTCGACAACCCGGTCCCCGAGCCCCCCTTCTGGGGCACCCGCGTCATCAAGGGCATCCAGCTCAAGGAGTACGCCTCCTGGCTGGACGAAGGCGCCCTGTTCAAGGGCCAGTGGGGCCTGAAGCAGGCCCGCACCGGCGACGGACCGTCGTACGAGGAACTGGTCGAGAGCGAGGGACGGCCCCGGCTGCGCGGTCTGCTCGACCGGCTCCAGACGGAGAACCTGCTGGAAGCGGCCGTGGTCTACGGCTACTTCCCGTGCGTCTCCAAGGACGACGACCTCATCGTCCTCGACGACGACGGCAACGAGCGCACCCGCTTCACCTTCCCCCGCCAGCGGCGCGGCCGGCGCCTGTGCCTGGCCGACTTCTTCCGCCCGGAGGAGTCCGGCGAGCGGGACGTCGTCGGCTTCCAGGTCGTCACCGTCGGCTCCCGCATCGGCGAGGAGACCGCCCGGATGTTCGAGGCCAACGCCTACCGCGACTACCTCGAACTGCACGGCCTGTCCGTCCAGCTCGCCGAGGCCCTCGCCGAGTACTGGCACGCCCGCGTCCGCTCCGAACTGGGCTTCGCCGGGGAGGACCCCGACGAGATGCAGGGCATGTTCGAGCTGAAGTACCGGGGCGCCCGCTTCTCGCTGGGCTACGGCGCCTGCCCCGACCTGGAGGACCGGGCGAAGATCGCCGCCCTGCTGGAGCCGGAGCGGATCGGCGTCCACCTGTCGGAGGAGTTCCAGCTCCACCCCGAACAGTCCACCGACGCCATCGTGATCCACCACCCCGAGGCGAAGTACTTCAACGCCCGCTGAGCCGTACGTCACCGTCGGCCGGGCCCCGGGTCAGCGCCCGGCGGGCCGTACGTCACCGCCCGCCGGCACACCGCCGGGCGCTTCGTCCGCGGGCGACGTACACTGGTCGGTCCACCGCAGGCCGGTTCCCGCTCAGGGAACCGGCCTGATCGTCCCTCAAGGAGGTAAGTGGATGACCAGTACGGTCCCCGCGCTCGGTACCCGTACGGCCGAAGGCTCCGCCCTCCAGGCCGTGCTCCTGGACATGGACGGAACCCTGGTGGACACCGAGGGCTTCTGGTGGGACGTGGAGGCGGAGGTCTTCGCCGGGCTCGGGTACACCCTGGACGACTCCTGGCGCCATGTCGTGGTCGGCGGCCCCATGACCCGCAGCGCCGGCTTCCTGATCGAGGCCACCGGCGCCGACATCTCACTGGCCGAACTCACCGTGCTGCTCAACGACGGCTTCGAGGAGCGCATCGGCCGGGCCCTGCCCCTCATGCCCGGGGCCGAGCGGCTGCTGGCCGAGCTGTCCGAGCACGAGATCCCCACCGCTCTGGTCTCCGCCTCCCACCGGCGCATCATCGACCGGGTGCTCACCTCGCTCGGCGCCCACCACTTCGCCCTGACGGTCGCGGGCGACGAGGTCCCGCGCACCAAGCCGTACCCGGACCCGTACCTGACCGCCGCCGCCGGACTCGGCGCGGATCCCCACCGATGCGCCGTCGTCGAGGACACCGCGACCGGCGTCGCCGCCGCCGAGGCCGCGGGCTGCCACGTCGTCGCGGTTCCGTCCGTCGCCCCCATCGCACCGGCCCTCAGACGCACCGTCGTGCCCTCGCTGGAACAGGTGGACCTGGCATTTCTACGCGGGTTGATGACGCACACGCGCTAGGCGTTCACCCAGCGTGCACCGGTAAAGAAGGGTAATTCGCGGAAACCTACCGGTGAGTTGCCGAGATGCGTGGCGAAGGGGTTTCGAAGGGTAATTCCCCGTCCCGGGACGGCCGAATTGAGTGCCTCACACACCTGCTTGGCCATGTGACGTTCCCCACGCTCCCGGGGGTCGACAGAAAGCTGTGCCTGTGCTGTTCGTCGTACTGCCGGGGGCGGCGCAGTGCCCATGTGTCCTGATTGGTGAAACCCTGCACGAATCCTTCCACTGTCGGGTTTTCGGTGTGTCCACGCCCGGTTTCACTGCGTGATGGGGGCTCAACTCCAGCGGCTGCGAACTGTCGTGCGGACGCGGACTAATCTCGTCGCGAGAACCTCAGCCCTTACCCCCGTGATCGGCCGCGACACCCCTGCAAGCCGGATACACGGAATCGACAGCCCTGGAGAATCCCGAGCATGAACCGCAAGACTTTGGTGCTGCCGGCCGTGGTCGGCCTGCTCGCGCCGGTGCTCGCCGCGTGCGGCGGCTCCGACGGTGGCAGTGGCGGCGGAGACGCGATCGTCGTCGGCACCACGGACCGGTTCACCGCCACGAAAGAGGCCCCCGCGCCCCTCGACCCGGCGTGGGCGTACGACGTGGGCCTCTGGAACATCCTGCGCCAGACCCAGCAGACGCTGATGATCCAGCCGCGCGGCGACGGCGAGCCGGTGCCCGAGGCCGCCGAGCAGTGCGGCTTCACCGACACGGGCAACGAGCGCTACTCCTGCACCCTGCGGGACGGTCTGAAGTTCGCCAACGGTGACGCCATCACCGCCGCCGACGTGAAGTACTCCATCGAGCGGGCCATCGCCATCCAGGCCGACACCGGCGTCTCCTCGCTGCTGTCCACCATCGACACCGTCGAGACACAGGGCGACCGCGAGGTGATCTTCCACCTCAACACCGCCGACGCCACCTTCCCGTACAAGCTGTCGACCCCCGTCGCCGGCATCGTCGACTCCGACGACTACGCGAAGGACAAGCTGCGCGAGGGCTTCGAGCTCTCCGGCTCCGGCCCCTACACCTTCAAGGCGGAGACCGAGGGCGACGAGCTGACCAAGGCCGTGTTCACCAAGAACCCCAACTACAAGGGGACTCTGACGGTGAACAACGACAAGGTCGAGATGGTCTCGTACGCCGACGCCGAGACGATGGGCGCCGACATCGAGAACGGCGACATCGACGTGATGACGCGCGCGATGACGCCCGACCAGATCGACGAGCTGTCCAAGGCCTCCGGCGGCGCCGTCGACCTGGTCGAGGTGTCCGGCCTGGAGATCCGCTACCTCGCGTTCAACACCGAGGCCGCGACCGTCAAGAACAAGGCCGTCCGTCAGGCGATGGCCCAGCTGATCAACCGCAGCGAACTGGTCTCCAAGGTCTACGGCTCCCAGGCCGAGCCGCTGTACTCGATGGTCCCGGCCACCATCACCGGCCACTCCAACTCGTTCTTCAACGAGTACGGCGACCCGAGCGTCGACAAGGCGAGGGCGCTGCTGCAACAGGCCAACATCACCACGCCGGTGAAGCTGACGCTGAACTACACCACCGACCACTACGGCGCGGCCGCCAAGACGGAGTTCGAGGAGCTGCAGAAGCAGCTCAACGACAGCGGTCTCTTCGACGTCGACATCAAGGGCACCATCTGGGACAAGTACCGGGAGGGGCAGAAGAAGCACGAGTACGACGTCTTCGGCATGGGCTGGTTCCCCGACTTCCCGGACGCCGACAGCTTCATCGCGCCGTTCCTCGACAAGAACAACACCCTGTACTCGCCGTACGCCAACAGCAAGATAATCAACACGCTGATCCCGGAGTCCCGCCGCGAGGCCGACCGGCTGTCCGCCGCCGACAGCCTGACGGAGATCCAGGACATCGTCGCCGAGGACGTACCGCTGCTGCCGCTGTGGCAGGGCAAGCAGTACGTCGCCACCCGCGACGACATCACCGGCACCGCCTACCTGCTCAACTCCGCCTCCTCGCTCCAGCTCTGGGAGCTGGGCCGCGGCGTCAGCGACTGAGCCCGCCCGCACCGCACGCCGGACACACCGGCCGCACACCGAAAGGGCGCCCCTCTTCTTCCGGAGAGGGGCGCCCTTCACGTTGCCGTGCCGCGACCGGCCTACTGCGCGCCGGGGCGCACCAGTCCGCTCTCGTACGCGTACACCGCGGCCTGCACCCGGTCGCGCAGTCCCAGCTTGGTCAGGACGTGCCCGACATGCGTCTTGACGGTCGTCTCGCTGACGAACAGATCGGCGGCGATCTCCGCGTTGGACAGACCGCGCGCCACCAGCTTCAGCACCTCCACCTCACGCTCGGTGAGCGTGTGCAGGGTGTCCGGCACCGGCTCCTCGCCCGAGGGCAGATGGGTCGCGTACTTGTCGAGCAGCCGCTTGGTGATGCTCGGCGCTAGCATCGCCTCACCGTCCGCCACCACCCGGATCGCCTGCACCAGTTCGTTGGCCGGGGCGTCCTTCAGCAGGAAGCCGCTGGCCCCCGCCCGCAGCGCCTCCACCACATATTCGTCGAGGTCGAAGGTGGTCAGCACCAGCACCTTCGCCGGGCCGTCCCGCCCGGGCCCGGTGATCTGCCGGGTCGCCTCCACGCCGTCCATCCGCGGCATACGGATGTCCATCAGGACCACATCGGGCTGCAACGCCCGCACCTGGTCCAGCGCCTGGAGGCCGTCACCGGCCTCGCCGACGACCGCGATGTCCTGCTCCGCTTCCAGAATCATCCGGAAGCCCGTACGCAGCAGCGGCTGGTCGTCGACCAGTAGGACACGGATGGCCACGTAAGTCTCCTTCGCTAGTCCGGCCCCATTCTGCCCTGCGCCCGTGGCACCGGACGCGGCCGGGGCGCTACCCCTGGCCGCTCCCTCCCGGCCCGGCCGCCACCACCGGCAGCGGATACGGCGGGGGAGTGCCGCCGAACTCCGGACAGTGCGCCTGGTGGTCGCACCAGCCGCACAACTTGGTGGGCCGCGGCCGCCACTCGCCCGTCTCGGTCGCCCGCCGGATCGCGTCCCACAGCGCCAGCAGCTTGCGCTCGACCCGCTCCAGATCGGCGACGACCGGGTCGTACGTCAGCACGTCACCGCTGCCCAGGTAGACCAGTTGCAGCCGGCGGGGGACGACCTTCTTCAGCCGCCACACCACCAGCGCGTAGAACTTCATCTGGAACAGCGCGCTCTCGGAGTACTCCGGCCGGGGCGCCTTGCCCGTCTTGTAGTCGACGATCCGCACCTCGCCGGTGGGCGCCACGTCGACCCGGTCGATGATGCCGCGCAGCCGCAGCCCGGACTCCAGCTCCGTCTCGACGAACAGCTCCCGCTCGGCCGGCTCCAGCCGGCTCGGGTCCTCCAGCGTGAACCAGCGCTCCACGAGCCGCTCCGCCTCGGCCAGCCAGCGCGCCAGCCGCTCGCCCTCCGGGTCGTCGGCGAACAGCTCCACCACCTCGGGCCGGGTCTCGCGCAGCCGGTCCCACTGGCCGGGCACCAGGGCCTTCGCGCGCGGCGGGGTGCGCTCGGCCGCCGGGGCGTCGAAGAGCCGCTCCAGCACCGCGTGCACCAGGGTGCCCCGGGTCGCCGCCTCGCTCGGCTTCTCCGGGAGCCGGTCGATCACCCGGAACCGGTACAGCAGCGGGCACTGCATGAAGTCGCCGGCCCGCGAGGGCGAGAGCGAGGCGGGAGGGATGGCGACGGGCCTGGCGGCGGGGGCGGCGGGCTCCACCACGGGATTCACGGCGGCCACGTCCGTCACGGCGGCCACCCCGGTCGCCGTGCCCACTGAGGCCGCCGCGCCCTCGTCCGCCCCCGGCGTCGCTGTTGCCGCCGATGCCGCCGTACCGGCTGGCACCGGCGGGTCCACCGGTGCGCCCGGACCGGCGGGGTCTCCCACCACACCCTCGATGCTCGTCTCCATGCGACAGACCCTACGGCCCGCCACTGACAGTGACCCAGCCACGGCGGTGACGCCCGTGACGTGGGAGAGCGGGGAGAGCAGAGGGAGCAAGGAGAACGGGGGGAGCGGGGAGAGCAGGGGGAGCACAGGGGTGCCGGGGCGGAAGGGGGCGAGCGGGCCGCATACCATCGACATGAGACCCTTCCGCCCGGCAGGAGCGGAAGACGCTTCGAACGAGGGGAAACCGTGGACGTGAGCGGCGGGAGCGGGCAGCCGCGGTCCGGCAACGGCGAGCCGGCCGAGCACCACACGGGGTCTACGGCCCCGGCCCCCGGCTCCGCACGCCCCGGCCGGCCCCAGGACGGCGGCACCGACCACGCCGATGCCCCCGCTCCCCTTCCCCCCGGCCCCGCCTCCGACGCGGGGGCCCCGGCAGCACAGGGCCGGGACGGTCACGGCGGCGGCACGGAGCAGGACGGCACGCGTGGGCACGGCCCCGCCGCCCCCGGCGGCACACCGGACCCCGCGGCACCGGAGGCCCCAGCCGCCCCCCGGCCCCCCCACCCCCCCGGCGCGCAGCCCCCCCCAGCAGCCCCCGCCCCCCCCCCCCCCCGGCTCTTATACACAACTCCGAGCCCACCAGACCCGAGAGGAAACCGT
>NZ_JAGGOO010000157.1 GCF_018614415.1 Streptomyces sp. ISL-12 | reverse complement strand
AGAGCCGCCCGGCAGAGGGCTGCGGCGCGAGGCGGGCCGTGCCGTGGTGGGCGGGCCCGCCTCGTGAGGCCGTCGAGCAGTGGGCGGAGGCGCGGGTGCCGGTCAGCCGAGCTTGCTGACGTCCCGGACGGCGCCCTTGTCCGCGCTGGTCGCCATCGCGGCGTAGGCGCGCAGGGCGGCCGACACCTTGCGGTCGCGGTTCTTCGGGGCGTACGTGCCGTTCAGCGCCTGCTCGCGACGGGTCAGCTCGGCGTCGTCGACCAGCAGCTCGATGGAGCGGCCCGGGATGTCGATGCGGATGCGGTCGCCGTCCTCGACCAGGGCGATGGTGCCGCCGGAGGCCGCCTCGGGGCTGGCGTGGCCGATGGACAGGCCCGAGGTGCCGCCGGAGAAACGGCCGTCGGTGACCAGCGCGCACGCCTTGCCCAGGCCGCGCCCCTTGAGGTACGAGGTCGGGTAGAGCATCTCCTGCATGCCGGGGCCGCCCTTGGGGCCCTCGTAGCGGATGACGACGACGTCGCCCTCCTTGACCTGCTGGGTGAGGATCTTCTGCACGGCCTCCTCCTGCGACTCGCAGACGACAGCCGGGCCCTCGAAGGTCCAGATCGACTCGTCGACGCCGGCGGTCTTCACCACGCAGCCGTCCACGGCGAGGTTGCCCTTGAGGACCGCCAGGCCGCCGTCCTTGGAGTAGGCGTGCTCGGCGGAGCGGATGCAGCCGCCCTCGGCGTCCGTGTCGAGGGTGTCCCAGCGCTCGGACTGGGAGAACGCCTCGGCGGAGCGGACGCAGCCGGGGGCCGCGTGCCACAGCTCCACGGCCTCGGGGGACGGGGAGCCGCCGCGGACGTCCCAGGTCTTCAGCCAGTCGGCGAGGGACGGGCTGTGGACGGAGTGCACGTCCTCGTTGAGCAGGCCCGCGCGGTGCAGCTCGCCCAGCAGGGCGGGGATGCCGCCGGCGCGGTGCACGTCCTCCATGTAGTACGTGCGGTCCTTGGCGACGTTCGGCGCCACCTTGGCCAGGCACGGCACGCGGCGGGAGACGGCGTCGATCTGCTCCAGGCCGAAGGGCACGTCCGCCTCCTGGGCGGCGGCCAGCAGGTGCAGGATCGTGTTGGTGGAGCCGCCCATCGCGATGTCGAGGGCCATGGCGTTCTCGAACGCCTGGAACGTGGCGATGGAGCGGGGCAGCGCCGAGGCGTCGTCCTGCTCGTAGTAGCGGCGGGTGAGGTCCATGACCGTCTCGGCGGCGCGCACGTAGAGCTGTTTGCGGGCCGTGTGGGTGGCCAGGACCGAGCCGTTGCCGGGGAGGGAGAGGCCGATCGCCTCGGTGAGGCAGTTCATGGAGTTGGCGGTGAACATGCCGGAGCAGGAGCCGCAGGTCGGACAGGCGCTCTCCTCGATGCGGAGCATGTCCTCGTCCGAGACCTTCTCGTTCACCGCCTCGGACATCGCGTCGACCAGGTCGAGCGTGCGGACCGTGCCGTCGACCAGGGTGGCGCGGCCGGACTCCATCGGGCCGCCGGAGACGAAGACCGTCGGGATGTTCAGGCGGAGCGCCGCGTTGAGCATGCCCGGGGTGATCTTGTCGCAGTTGGAGATGCAGATCAGGGCGTCGGCGCAGTGGGCCTCGACCATGTACTCCACGCTGTCCGCGATCAGGTCGCGGGAGGGCAGGGAGTAGAGCATGCCGCCGTGGCCCATGGCGATGCCGTCGTCGACGGCGATCGTGTTGAACTCGCGCGGGATGCCGCCGGCCTCCTTGACCGCCTCGCTGACGATCCGGCCGACGGGGGCCAGGTGGGTGTGGCCGGGCACGAACTCCGTGAAGCTGTTGGCGATCGCGATGATCGGCTTCCGGCCGATGTCCGCACCGGGTACACCGGAGGCACGCATCAGGGCGCGGGCGCCCGCCATGTTGCGGCCGTGGGTGACTGTGCGGGACCTCAGCTCGGGCATCGTCGCTCGCTCCTTCGGAGAGTTCTGCCAGTGTCACTCAGAGCACTGACAGGGTTCTGACTGACGTCGAGCGTACGCCGGTCATCCAGGGTCCGGGACACGGTGTCCGGATGACGGGACGCGTATCTCGTCGGCCGGGGGTGCTCCGCGGGCCGCCGTCGCTCACCCGCGGGAGGTTCTCGCCGCGGAGGCCAGGTGGCGGCGGGTGAAGGCCAGGGCCTCGGCCAGGTCGGCCTCCCGTTCGGCGCTGGACATCGCCCGGCGGGTGTTGACCTCGATGACGACATGGCCGTCGAAGCCGGTCAGCGCCAGGCGCTCCAGCAGCTCGGCGCAGGGCTGGGTGCCGCGGCCGGGGACGAGGTGCTCGTCCTTGGCGGAGCCCCGGCCGTCGGCCAGGTGGACGTGGCCGAGCCTCTCCCCCATGCGGTCGATCATGCCGAGGGCGTCGGTGCGGGCGGTGGCGGTGTGACTGAGGTCGATCGTGAAGTGCCGGTAGTCGTCCTTGGTGACGTCCCAGTCGGGGGCGTAGGCGAGCATCTCGCGGTCGCGGTAGCGCCAGGGGTACATGTTCTCGACGGCGAACCGCACGTCCGTCTCGTCGGCCATGCGCCACACGCCGTCGACGAAGTCACGCGCGTACTGGCGCTGCCAGCGGAAGGGCGGGTGGACGACGACCGTGCTCGCGCCGAGCTTCTCGGCGGCGGCGCGGGCGCGCTGGAGCTTGACCCAGGGGTCGGTGGACCAGACGCGCTGGGTGATGAGCAGGCACGGGGCGTGCACGGCCAGGATCGGGACCTGGTGGTAGTCGCTGAGTCTGCGCAGCGCCTCGATGTCCTGGCTGACCGGGTCGGTCCACACCATGACCTCGACGCCGTCGTATCCGAGGCGCGCGGCGATCTCGAAGGCCGTCGCCGTCGACTCCGGGTAGACGGAGGCCGTCGACAGGGCGACCTTCGCATCCGGGATGCGTAGGGGCTGCGCCATGGGGTTCAGGTTACGGGGTGCGGTTGGGTGGGTTGGCGCGCCTGTTCGCCGTTGTGGTCAGCGCCATAGGCGGGTGCGGGCGCGGGTGCGGGCGCGGGTGCGGGTGCGGGGTGCGGGTGCGGGGTGCGGGTGCGGGTGCGGGTGCGGGTGCGGGCGCGGTTGCGGGTGCGGGTGCGGTGTGGCTCGGCGCGCCCACGCGGCGGAGCGCACATCGATACAGCCCCGCGCCCCTTATCGGCTTCAACCGTGCACCATGTGATCAAGGCGCCGTAGGATGACGCCCTCCCTCAGCGCCCACGGGCAGATTTCCAGTGTTTCCACGGCGAAGAGGTCCATCGCGGCCTCGGCGACCAGGGCGCCGGCGACCAGTTGGCTGGCCCGGCCCTCCGAGACGCCGGGGAGTTCGGCGCGTTCCGCGGTGGTCATGGCGGCCAGGCGGGGGACCCAGCTCTCCAGGGAGGAACGTTTCAGTTCGCGCTGGACGTAGAGGCCCTCGGCGGAGCGGGCGGCGCCGGTGAGGCGGGCCAGTTGCTTGAAGGTCTTGGAGGTGGCGACGACGTGGTCGGGGGCGCCGAAGCGGCTGAACTCGCCGACCGTCCGGGCTATCTCCGTACGGACGTGCCGGCGCAGGGCGCGGACGTCGTCCGGGTCGGGCGGGTCGCCGGGGAGCCGGCCGGCGGTCAGGCGGCCCGCGCCGAGCGGCAGGGAGACGGCGGCGTCGGGTTCCTCGTCGATGCCGTACGCGATCTCCAGGGAGCCGCCGCCGATGTCGAGGACCAGCAGCTTGCCCGCGGACCAGCCGAACCAGCGGCGGGCGGCGAGGAAGGTGAGCCGGGCCTCGTCCGCGCCGGTCAGGACGGTCAGCTCGACGCCGGTCTCGGCGCGGACACGGGTGAGGACCTCGTCGGCGTTGTGCGCCTCCCGCACGGCGGAGGTGGCGAACGGCAGCAGGTCCTCCACGCCCTTGTCCTCGGCGGCCTGGAGTGCCCGTCGGACGACGGCTGTCAGGCGGTCGACGCCGTCGGTGCCGATCGCGCCGTCCGCGTCGAGGAGTTGGGCGAGGCGCAGTTCGGCCTTGTGCGAGTGTGCGGGCAGCGGGCGTGCGCCCGGGTGCGCGTCCACCACCAGCAGGTGGACCGTGTTGGATCCCACGTCGAGGACACCGAGTCTCATGTACGGAACGCTACTGCCAGGACGATCGGCGGTGGTGCGGGTACCGGGGGCGGGCGACTTACCCTGGACGGGTGCCAAAGACGAAGCAGGCGAAGGACGCGAAACTGCCCAAGAAGGGCAAGCGGAAGAAGACGGACGTGCGGGCCGTGGCAGCGCCGGCGGGTGACGAGAAGGGGCTCGACTTCGCGCGCGCGTGGGTGGAGTTTCCGGATCCGGCCGACGACGAGCAGGTCTTCCGCTGCGATCTGACATGGCTGACCTCTCGTTGGAACTGCGTCTTCGGCAGTGGTTGCCAGGGCATCCAGGCGGGTCGCGCGGACGACGGGTGCTGCTCGCTGGGTGCCCACTTCTCCGACGAGGACGACGAGGCCCGGGTCGCCGGGCATGTGGCCCGGCTCACGCCGGACATCTGGCAGCACCACGCCGAGGGCACGGCGAACGGCTGGGTGTCCGAGGACGAGGAGGGGTCCCGGCAGACCCGTCCCTTCCAGGGGTCGTGCATCTTCCAGAACCGGCCCGGTTTCGCCGGGGGCGCGGGCTGCTCGCTGCACATCCTGGCGCTGCGGGAGGGGCGCGAGCCGCTGGAGACCAAGCCGGACGTGTGCTGGCAGCTGCCGGTGCGGCGGACGTACGAGTGGATCGACCGGCCCGACGACACGCGCGTCCTCCAGGTGTCGATCGGTGAGTACGACCGGCGGGGCTGGGGTCCGGGCGGCCATGACCTGCACTGGTGGTGCACGTCGGCCACCTCGGCGCACGGGGCCGGCGAGCCGGTGTACGTGTCCTACCGGCCGGAGCTGATCGAGCTGATGGGCAAGGCGGGCTACGACCGGCTGGCCGAGCTGTGCGAGGAGCGGCTGGCCTCGCGGCTGCCGCTGCTGGCGCCGCATCCGGCGGATCCGGTGCTTCCGGTGCCGGCGGTGCCTTCTGCGGCTTCGGGGACTCCTGCGGCTTCGGGGACTTCGGGGACTTCGGGGACTCCTGCGGCTTCGGGGACTCCTGCGGCTCCTGTGCCTCCGGTGGCTCCTGCGGCTCCTGTGCCTCCGGTGGCTCCTGCG
>NZ_JAGGOO010000156.1 GCF_018614415.1 Streptomyces sp. ISL-12 | reverse complement strand
GACCACCACCCCGAAGACCCCGGACACCCCCGCCCCGGGCACCCCCACCGGCCTCATCGGCATCCCCCCGCACCTCGGACGCGCCCTCGCCACCGGCGGCGGCCTCCTCACCGTCGCCTCCACTTTCCTGGCCTGGACCTGGACCGACGCCTTCCCCGGCGACCTCACCGTCTACGGCTACCCCGGCGGCCTCCAGGTCCTCACCCTCATCGCCGGCGCCCTCACCGCCCTCCTCGGCACCGCCTCCTACGGCGTCAAGGGCCTGCGATGGCTCACCCCCGCCGGCGCCGACGCGGCCGTCAAGTTCGCCGCCCTCGCCGCGTTCGCCACCACCTGGTACACCGTCATCGCCATCAGCGCCCAGCTCGGCGGCGTCGTCAACCTCGAACCCGGCGGCTACATCGCCGCCGCCGTCACCCTCGTCGCCTTCCTCGGTGCCCTCGCCCTCCCCTTCGAACGCCCCGCGCCCGACCCCTTCGACCCCGACGACACCGGCTGGGAACAGTTCCGGCACCGCGCCTCGCAGAGCTGGGGGACCGTCAAGGCCGCCTTCGCCGGCGGCGCCCACCGCCCCGCGCCCGCCCTGCCCTCCTCCGCCGAGATCCTCATCATCGTCGCCGTCCTCGCCGTCGCCCTCACCGTCTTCACCTACGGCATCGGCACCGAGTACGACGAACTCTTCGTCGGCTTCCTCATCACCGCCGGCTTCGGCTTCAGCGCCCTGCACCGCACCGGCCTGATCGCCCAGATCTCCCAGATCACCGCCCGGCACCAGAACATCACCGTCTTCGGCGCCTTCATCGCCGCCGCCCTCTTCCCCTTCACCCAGACCGACGACCAGTACGCCACCATCGGCGTCTACATCCTCATCTTCGCCACCGTCGCCCTCGGCCTGAACATCGTCGTCGGCCTCGCCGGACTCCTCGACCTCGGCTACGTCGCCTTCCTCGGCGTCGGCGCCTACGCCGCCTCCCTCGTCTCCGGCTCCCCCACCAGCCCCATCGACGTCCACTTCCCCTTCTGGGCCGCCGTCCTCGTCGGCGCCGCCGCCTCCCTGGTCTTCGGCGTCCTCATCGGCGCCCCCACCCTGCGACTGCGCGGCGACTACCTCGCCATCGTCACCCTCGGCTTCGGCGAGATCTTCCGCATCACCGCCAACAACCTCGACGGCACCTCAGGACCCGACGTCACCAACGGCGCCAACGGCATCGCCGGCATCCCCGACCTCAAGATCCTCGGCTGGGACCTCGGCGCCCAGCACGACATCGCCGGCTTCACCATCGGACGCTTCGCCAACTACTTCTTCCTGATGCTGCTCATCACGGCCGTCGTCGTCCTCGTCTTCCGGCGCAGCGGCGACTCCCGCATCGGCCGCGCCTGGGTCGCCATCCGCGAGGACGAGACCGCCGCCCTCGCCATGGGCATCAACGGCTTCCGCGTCAAACTCATCGCCTTCGCCGTCGGCGCCTCCCTCGCCGGACTCGCCGGCACCGTCCAGGCCCACGTCACCTACACCGTCACCCCCGAGCAGTACCTCTTCGCCGGCACCACACCGCCCAACTCCGCCTTCCTGCTCGCCGCCGTCGTCCTCGGCGGCATGGGGACCATCGGCGGCCCCCTGCTCGGCGCCGCACTGCTCTTCCTCATCCCCAACAAGCTCCAGTTCCTCGGCGACTACCAGCTCTTCGCCTTCGGACTCGCGCTCGTCCTGCTGATGCGCTTCCGCCCCGAGGGACTCATCCCCAACCGCCGCCGGCAGCTCGAATTCCACGAAGAGGCCGTAGCGCCCGCGGCCCTCGGCAAGACAGGGGCCTGACCACCATGACCACCACCGACACCATGCCCGAGGACACCACCGCCCCCGGCCGGACCGTCCTCGACGCCCGCGGCGTCACCATGCGCTTCGGCGGACTCACCGCCGTACGCGGCGTCGACCTCACCGTCCGCAGCGGCGAGATCGTCGGCCTCATCGGCCCCAACGGCGCCGGCAAGACCACCTTCTTCAACTGCCTCACCGGCCTCTACATCCCCACCGAGGGCGAAGTCCGCTACAAGGACCAGGTCCTGCCGCCGAAATCCTTCAAGGTCACCGCCGCCGGCATCGCCCGCACCTTCCAGAACATCCGCCTCTTCGCCAACATGACCGTCCTGGAGAACGTCCTCGTCGGCCGCCACACCCGCACCAAGGAAGGCTTCTGGTCCGCCGTCCTGCGCGGCCCCGGCTTCCACAAGGCGGAGGCCGCCTCCCGGGCCCGCGCCACCGAACTCCTGGAGTTCGTCGGCCTCGCCGCCAAGGCCGGCCACCTCGCCCGCAACCTCCCCTACGGCGAACAGCGCAAGCTGGAGATCGCCCGCGCGCTGGCCAGCGAACCGGGCCTGCTGCTCCTGGACGAGCCGACCGCCGGCATGAACCCCCAGGAGACCCGCGCCACCGAGGAACTCGTCTTCGCCATCCGCGACCAGGGCATCGCCGTCCTCGTCATCGAGCACGACATGCGGTTCATCTTCAACCTCTGCGACCGCGTCGCCGTCCTCGTCCAGGGCGAGAAACTCGTCGAGGGCGACAGCGCCACCGTCCAGGGCGACGAACGCGTCATCGCCGCCTACCTCGGCGAACCCCTGGAGAACGACCCCGGCGCGGCCGAAGCGGCCGAGGTGGAGGCCGCCGAGGCCCACGCCCCCAAGGAGACCGACCGATGACCGCACTCCTGGAGGTCGAGGACCTCCGCGTCGCCTACGGCAAGATCGAAGCCGTCAAGGGCATCTCCTTCACCGTCGACGCCGGCGAGGTCGTCACCCTCATCGGCACCAACGGCGCCGGCAAGACCACGACGCTGCGGACGCTCTCCGGCCTCCTCAAGCCGGTCGGCGGACAGATAAAATTCGACGGCCGGTCGCTGAAGAAGGTCCCCGCCCACCAGATCGTCTCCCTCGGACTCGCCCACTCCCCCGAGGGCCGGCACATCTTCCCCCGCATGACCATCGAGGACAACCTGCGCCTCGGCGCGTTCCTGCGGAGCGACAGGACGGGCATCGAGAAGGACATCCAGCGCGCCTACGACCTCTTCCCCATCCTGGGCGAACGCCGCAAGCAGGCCGCGGGCACCCTCTCCGGCGGCGAACAGCAGATGCTCGCCATGGGCCGGGCCCTGATGTCCCAGCCGAAACTCCTCATGCTCGACGAGCCCTCCATGGGCCTCTCCCCGATCATGATGCAGAAGATCATGGCGACCATCGCCGAGCTGAAGGCCCAGGGCACGACCATCCTGCTCGTCGAGCAGAACGCCCAGGCCGCGCTCTCCCTCGCGGACCAGGGACACGTCATGGAGGTCGGCAGCATCGTCCTGTCCGGCACCGGGCAGGACCTCCTGCACGACGAGTCGGTCCGCAAGGCGTACCTCGGCGAGGACTGACCCCGCGGCATGACAGAGGCCCGCGTCCCCGTCCGGGACGCGGGCCTCAGCCGTACGCGCTCGAATGCTCAGCCCTTGTCCTTGGGCGCCTTCTTCTCCGCGGCGTCCTCGATGACCGCCTGGGCCACCTGCTGCATCGACATCCGCCGGTCCATCGACGTCTTCTGGATCCACCGGAACGCGGCCGGCTCGGTCAGCCCGTACTCCGTCTGCAGCACCGACTTCGCGCGGTCCACCAGCTTGCGCGTCTCCAGCCGCTGGGAGAGGTCCGCGACCTCCTTCTCCAGCTCCTTCAGCTCCGTGAACCGCGAGACGGCCATCTCGATCGCCGGAACGACGTCGCTCTTGGAGAACGGCTTCACCAGGTACGCCATCGCACCCGCGTCCCGCGCCCGCTCCACCAGGTCGCGCTGCGAGAACGCGGTCAGCATCAGCACCGGGGCGATGCTCTCGCCGGCGATCTTCTCGGCCGCGGAGATGCCGTCCAGCTTGGGCATCTTCACGTCCAGGATCACCAGGTCGGGGCGGTGCTCACGGGCCAGCTCGACGGCCTGCTCACCATCACCGGCCTCGCCGACGACGGAGTACCCCTCCTCCTCCAGCATCTCTTTGAGATCCAGCCGGATGAGCGCCTCGTCCTCGGCGATGACGACACGGGTCGTCAGCGGAGGCACGTGCGACTTGTCGTCATCGGTCACGTCGGCGGGCTGGGGCGACTCGGGGGCGGTCACGTGGGCGCTCCTTGTTCCGGGGCAGGTGATGCTGCTGTCCAAGAGCCTACCTAGCTGCGGCGGGCGACGTTGAGCCGGTACACTTCCCTCCAGGTCACGACCTGCCCGGTTGGAGGAATCTGGTCAGACTCGCGGTGCTCAAACCACCGTGCCTTCGGGCATGTGGGTTCGAATCCCACACCGGGCACTCACAAAGCGGAAGATCACGTTCGCGTGGTCTTCCGCTTTTTGCTGCACATGGTGGCGATCAGCGACTCAGAGTGGCCGCATGGACCAGCACACGTCTTCGATCCGCGCGCACGCTGTCGCCCTCATGCGACAAGGACTGCCGAACCGCGTGGTCGCGGAGCAGCTCGGCGTCCCGAGAGGCACTGTCGGCTGGTGGCGCAGCGAAGACCGCAGAACACGCGGCGAGGTGTACCAGCGGGCGTCCGACTGCCCCGCGTGTACCGACCGACCGCTCGACGAGGTCGCCTATGCCTATCTGCTCGGTCTGTATCTCGGGGACGGCCACATCATCTCGAAGCCCAGGCAGCACCACTTGTCGATCTCCTGCAACGCGGCCCAGACTGGCCTCGTCGCCGCCGCCGAGGAGGCCATGCGCCGGGTGATGCCACTTGCCAGCGTGAAGGGCCGGCACCGGGCGGGCTGTGTTGAGGTGAAGTCTTACACGGCGCACTGGGTGTGCTTGTTCCCGCAGCACGGTCCCGGCAAGAAGCACGAGCGGCGGATCACCCTCGAAGCCTGGCAGCAGGCGGTCGTCGACGCGCACCCTTGGGAGTTCGTCCGCGGGCTCATCCATTCCGACGGCTGCCGGATCACCAACTGGACGACCCGGCTCGTCGGCGGAGAGCGGAAGCGGTACGAGTATCCGCGGTACTTCTTCACCAACGTGTCGGACGACATCCGCCGCCTCTGCACCGACACCCTCGACGGACTCGGCGTCGAGTGGACCCACTGCACCCGTCACGGGAACCCGTACAACATCTCCGTGGCCCGCAGAGCCTCCGTGGCTCTGATGGACGCTCACGTGGGTCCGAAGTACTGACTGGTCCTCAGTACTGACTAGTCCTCGCCGATGCGGTGCACCCGCACCATGTTCGTCGTACCCGACACCCCCGGTGGCGAGCCCGCCGTGATGATCACCACGTCGCCCTTCTGGCACCGCCCGTACTGGAGGAGCAGTTCGTCCACCTGGGCGACCATCGCGTCCGTGGAGTCGACGTGGGGGCCGAGGAAGGTCTCCACGCCCCAGGTCAGGTTGAGCTGGGAGCGGGTGGACGGTTCGGGGGTGAAGGCGAGGAGGGGGATGGGTGAGCGGTAGCGGGAGAGGCGGCGGGCCGTGTCGCCGGACTGGGTGAAGGCGACCAGGAAGCGGGCGCCGAGGAAGTCGCCGATCTCGGCTGCCGCGCGGGCGACCGCGCCGCCCTGGGTGCGGGGCTTGGTGTGGCCGGTGAGCGGGGGGAGACCCCCGGCGAGGAGGCCTTCCTCCGCCGCCTCGACGATGCGGGCCATCGTGCGGACCGTGTCGATCGCGTGCTTGCCGACGCTGGTCTCGCCGGAGAGCATCACCGCGTCCGTGCCGTCGAGGACCGCGTTGGCGACGTCGGAGGCCTCGGCGCGGGTGGGCCGGGCGTTGTCGATCATCGAGTCGAGCATCTGCGTGGCGACGATGACCGGTTTGGCGTTGCGCTTGGCGAGTTTGACGGCGCGTTTCTGGACGATCGGGACCTGTTCCAGCGGCATTTCGACGCCGAGGTCGCCGCGGGCGACCATGATGCCGTCGAAGGCGGCGACGATGCCGTCGAGGTCCTCGACGGCCTGGGGCTTCTCGACCTTGGCGATGACGGGGAGGCGGCGGCCCTCCTCGTCCATGATGCGGTGGACGTCGTGGATGTCGCGTCCGCTGCGGACGAAGGAGAGGGCGATGACGTCGAAGCCGGTGCGCAGCGCCCAGCGCAGGTCGTCCTCGTCCTTCTTGGAGAGGGCGGGGACGGAGACGGCGACGCCGGGGAGGTTGAGGCCCTTGTGGTCGGAGACCATGCCGCCCTCGACGACGCGGGTGCGGACGCGGGGGCCGTCGACGGCGGTGACTTCGAGGCAGACCTTGCCGTCGTCGACGAGGACGCGTTCGCCGGGGGTGACGTCGTCGGCGAGTCCGGCGTAGGTGGTGCCGCAGCCGGTGCGGTCGCCTTCGGCGCCGTCCTCGACGGTGATGGTGAAGGTGTCGTCGCGTTCGAGCAGTACGGGGCCTTCGGTGAAGGTGCCGAGGCGGATCTTCGGGCCCTGGAGGTCGGCGAGGAGTCCGACGCTGCGGCCGGTCGTGTCGGATGCCTTGCGGACCCGTCGGTACCGCTCCTCGTGTTCGGCGTGTCCGCCGTGGCTGAGGTTGAAGCGGGCGATGTCCATGCCGGCCTCGACCAGTGCTTCGATCTGGTCGTAGGAGTCGGTGGCGGGTCCCAGGGTGCAGACGATTTTCGCTCGGCGCATGGGGCGAGCCTATGACTTACCGGCGGGTAGAGAATTGGCGGTGCATGACTGCTCAACGACCTTTGAGTGAAGCCCTTTTGACAAGTGGTGAATTGTGCGGCGGGGTGCTCTGATGAGCATTCGGCGGGGTTTTCCTCAGCCTTTTCGGGTGTCTTTTCGACGGTCGCTCACAGGGTCGGCGGCGTTGCGGTCGCGGGCGCCCACGGGGACGCCGGTCGGGGCCGTACGTCCCGCTCTGTCGCCGCTTCGGACCGGGCGGCCCCCGGTGAGTCACCGGATCGAAACCTGCGAGGGGTGTTGCCGGTCGCGTTGAGCAGCCACAATCTACGCGCGTTGTCCACGTGGGTCGTGGGACCCGTCATCCAGGAGATCAGCATGCCGTTGAACCGCCGGAAGTTTCTGAAGAGGTCCGCCGTGACAGGAGCGGGGGTGGCGCTGGCCGGTGCGGCAGCGGCTCCGGCGGCCGAGGCGGCGCCCGCCGGCCACGGGCACAAGCCGCAGGGCAAGCGGTACTCGCTGACGGTGATGGGGACGACCGACCTGCACGGGCACGTCTTCAACTGGGACTACTTCAAGGACGCGGAGTACACGGACTCGGCGGGCAACGCGCAGGGGCTGGCGCGGGTCTCGACGCTGATCGACCAGGTGCGCGAGGAGAAGGGCCGCGGCAATACGCTGCTGTTGGACGCGGGTGACACGATTCAGGGGACTCCGCTGACGTATTACTACGCGAAGGTGGATCCGATCACCGCCGAGGGCGGTCCGGTGCATCCGATGGCTCAGGCGATGAACGCGATCGGTTATGACGCGGTGGCGCTGGGCAATCACGAGTTCAACTACGGTATCGAGACGCTGCGCAAGTTCGAGGAGCAGTGTGATTTTCCGCTGCTGGGTGCGAACGCGGTGGACGCGAAGACGCTGAAGCCTGCTTTTCCCCCGTATTTCATGAAGACGTTCCGGGTGAAGGGCGCGCCGCCGGTGAAGGTGGCGGTGCTGGGGCTGACCAACCCGGGGATCGCGATCTGGGACAAGGCGTACGTGCAGGGGAAGCTGGCGTTCCCGGGCCTGGAGGAGCAGGCGGCGAAGTGGGTGCCCAAGCTGCGGTCGATGGGTGCGGACGTGGTGGTGGTCTCGGCGCACTCGGGGGCTTCGGGGACGTCGTCGTACGGTGACCAGTTGCCGTACGTGGAGAACGCGGCGGCGAATGTGGCCCGGCAGGTGCCGGGGATCGACGCGATCCTGGTCGGGCACGCGCACACGGAGATCGCTGAGCAGCGGGTCGTCAACGAGAAGACCGGCGACGAGGTCGTGCTGTCGGAGCCGCTGTGCTACGCGGAGCGGCTGACGCTGTTCGACTTCGAGCTGGTGCACGAGAAGGGCCGTTGGCGGGTGGAGTCGGTCAAGGCGTCGCTGCGGGATTCCCGCACGGTGGCGGACGATCCGAAGATCACGCGGTTGCTGAAGGACGAGCACGCGCTGGTGGTGGCGTACGTCAACCAGGTGGTGGGGACGGCGACGCAGACGTTGACGACGGTGGAGGCGCGGTACAAGGACGCGCCGATCATCGATCTGATCACCAAGGTGCAGGAGGACGTGGTCAAGGCGGCGCTGGCGGGGACGGAGTACGCGTCGTTGCCGGTGCTGGCGCAGGCGTCGCCGTTCTCGCGGACGTCGGAGATCCCGGCGGGCGAGGTGACGATCCGGGATCTGTCGAGTCTGTACGTGTACGACAACACGCTGGTGGCGAAGGTGATGACGGGCGCTCAGGTACGGGCGTACCTGGAGTACTCGGCGGAGTACTACGTCCAGACCGCGGCGGGTGCGGCGGTGGACGTGGAGAAGCTGACGAACGCGGGCGGCCGTCCGGACTACAACTACGACTACGTGTCGGGGCTGGCGTACGAGATCGACATCGCGCGGCCGGCGGGTTCGCGGATCAAGAACTTGACGTACGGGGGTGCGGCGCTGGACGACGCGCAGCGGTTCGTGCTGGCGGTGAACAACTACCGGGCCAATGGCGGTGGGGCGTTCCCGCATGTGGCGTCGGCGCAGGAGGTGTGGTCGGAGTCGACGGAGATCCGTACGCGGATCGCCGAGTGGGTGACGGCGAAGGGTGTGCTGGACCCGGCCGGCTTCGCGTCGGTGGACTGGCGGCTGACGCGGGACGGTACGCCGGTGTTCTGATCTGTTTCCGGTGGGTGGCCTCAGATGCCGTCGGTGAGCGGGGTGAGTACTTTCGCCTCGCGTGCGGAGGGGATCTGGGGCCGTTGTCGTTCCAGGCCGAAGGTGGTGAAGGCGGTGCGGCGCGGGAGGGGGTATGGGTCGGTGCCGGTGAGGGTGTTGAGGATGGTGGCGCTGCGCCAGGCGGCGAGTCCGAGGTCGGGGGCGCCGACGCCGTGGGTGTGGGTCTCGGCGTTCTGTACGTAGACGTGGCAGCCGGCGGTGGTGACGGTGGGGTCGAGGAGGAGCCGGAAGCGTTCGTCGACGCGGGGGCGGTTGGCGTTGTCGCGGCGCAGGTAGGGGTCGAGGCCGGCGAGGAGTTGGTCGAGGGGGCGTTCGCGGTAGCCGGTGGCGAGGACGACGGCGTCGGTGGTGAGGCGGGAGCGGGTTTTCTGTTCGACGTGTTCGAGGTGGAGTTCGATCTGGGTGGTGGCGACGCGGCCGGCGGTGCGGACGCGGACGCCGGGGGTGAGGACGGCGTCGGGCCAGCCGTCGGTGAGGGAGCGGCGGTAGAGCTCGTCGTGGAGGGCGGCGAGGGTGCCGGCGTCGACGCCTTTGTGGAGGTGCCACTGGGCGGGGACGAGGCGGTCGCGGACGTTCTCGGGCAGGGCGTGGAAGTAGTGGGTGTAGTCGGGGGTGAAGTGTTCGAGGCCGAGTTTGGAGTACTCCATCGGGGTGATGGCCTCGGTGCGGCCGACCCAGTGCAGGCGTTCGCGGCCGGTGGGGCGGTTGCGGAGCAGGTCGAGGAAGATCTCGGCGCCGGACTGGCCGGTGCCGACGACGGTGACGTGGCCGGCGGTGAGCAGGGCGGTGCGGTGGTCGAGGTAGTCGGCGGCGTGCAGGACGGGGACGCCGGGGGCGTCGGCGAGGGGTTTGAGCGGTTCGGGGACGTGGGGTTCGGTGCCGATGCCGACGACGAGGTTCTTGGTGTGGGTGCGGCCGAGGGCGTGGGCCTCTCCGTCGGCGTCGAGGTGGGCGTAGTCGACTTCGAAGCAACCGTGTTCGGGGTTGAAGCGGACGGCGTCGACCTGGTGGCCGAAGCGGAGGGAGGGGAGGTTCTCGCAGACCCAGCGGCAGTAGGCGTCGTAGGCGGTGCGGTGGATGTGGAAGTGCTCGGAGAAGTAGAAGGGGTAGAGGCGTTCGCGGGTGCGGAGGTAGTTGAGGAAGCTGAAGTGGCTGGTGGGGTCGGCGAGGGTGACGAGGTCGGCGAGGAAGGGGACCTGGAGGCGGGCCTCGTCGATGAGGAGGCCGGGGTGCCAGTGGAAGGCGGGGCGCTGGTCGTAGAAGACGGTGTCGAGGCCGGTCAGGGGGTGGGCGAGGGCGGCGAGGGAGAGGTTGAAGGGGCCGATGCCGACGCCGACGAGGTCGTGGGGCTCGGTGGTGGGGTTCATCGGGGGGTGTGTCCTTCCACGAGGTCGAGCAGGGCGGTGAGGTCGTCGGGGCCGGCGTGGGGGTTGAGGAGGGTGGCCTTGAGCCACAGCCGTCCGTCGGGGCGGGCTCGGCCGAGGACGGCGCGGCCTTCGGCGAGGAGGGTGCGGCGGACGGCGGCGACGGCGGGGTCGGGGGCGCCGGCGGGGCGGAACAGGACGGTGCTGAGGGGCGGTGGGGCGTAGAGGTCCAGGGCGGGGCGGGCGCCGACGAGGCGGGCGAGGTCCTGGGCGCGGGCGTGGACGTGGTCGACGAGGGTGCCGAGGCCGGTGCGGCCGAGGGTCTTGAGGGTGACGGCGATCTTGAGGATGTCGGGGCGCCGGGTGGTGCGCAGGGAGCGGCCGAGGAGGTCGGGGAGGCCGGCGTCGGTGTCGTCGTCGGCGTTGAGGTAGTCGGCGCGTTGGCGCAGGGCGGTGAGGTCGGTGGGGTAGCGGACGGTGAGGAGGCCGGCGGCGATCGGTTGCCAGCCGAGTTTGTGCAGGTCGAGGGCGATGGTGTGGGCGCGGTCGAGGCCGGCGAGCTGGGTTCGGTGGCGGTCGCTGAAGAGGAGGCCGCCTCCGTAGGCGGCGTCGATGTGGAGGCGGGCGCCGTGGCGGGCGCAGACGTCGGCGATGTCGGGGAGGGGGTCGATGAGGCCGGCGTCGGTGGTGCCGGCGGTGGCGGCCACGACGACGGGGCTGCCGGGGCCGGGGAGCCGGGCGAGGATGTTGTCGAGGACGGCGGGGTCGAGGGTGCCCGCGGGGGTGGGTACGGGGACGGGGTCGGGCAGGCCGAGGAGCCAGGCGGCGCGGGGCAGTGAGTGGTGGGCGTTGGCGCCGTGGACGAGGCGGGTCGCCGGTCCCTGGGTTTCGCGGGCGAGGAGCAGGGCGAGGTGGTTGGACTCGGTGGCGCCGGTGGTGACGAGGGCGTCGGCGTGACCGGCCTCCCTGGCCAGCGCGTGGGTGACGAGGGCTTCGAGGGCGGAGGCGGCGGGGGCCTGGTCCCAGGAGTCGAGGGAGGGGTTGAGGACGCTGACGGCGAGTTCGGCGGCGGCGCTGACGGCGAGCGGCGGGCCGTGCAGGTGGGCGGCGCACAGGGGGTCGGCGGGGTCGGCGGATCCGGCGGCGAGGGCGGTGACGAGGGTGTGCAGGGCGCCGGGGTCGCCGTGTTCGGGCAGGACGTCGCCGAGGGCGGCACGGGTGCGGGCGGCGACGGCGTCGGGTCCGCCGGCGGGGAGCGGCCCGCCGCGGGCCCGGGTTCCGGTGTGGAGGGCGTCCAGGACGGTGTCGAGCAGGGGGCGGAGGGCGTGGGGGCCGTCGGGGCCCGAGGCGAGGGGCGGTCGCGAGGCTTGGGAGCCATCGGAACCGGAAACGAGGGGCGGTCGCGAGGCACGGGAGCCATCGGGATCTGAAGCGTGGGGCGGTCGCAGGGCGTAGGGACCGTCGTCCGAGCCCGGAGCAAGGGAGCCGTCGGAATCCGAAGCGGGCGACGGCCCCGGCACGTCGGAACCGTCAGAACCCGAAACGAACAGCGGCTGCAGGCCACAGGAACCGCCGGGCCCCCAAGCAGGCAACAGCCCCGGCACGTCGGAACCGTCGGAACCCGAAGCATGGGGCGGTGGGGTGCTCATCGGTGTCCTCCGGGGCGCGGCGGGGTGGCCTCCAGCGTGTACGCGGGAGGTGGTCGCGTCCGGGGGTTCGGTGAACAGCACCCGATGGAGGTACTGCCGTACGGGGAGAACGGGTCGGAGGTGGGGTATCGTGCGGCGCCGCCGGCCCGGAGGAGGCCGGCGGCGGGTGCCGCCGCGTGGGGTCAGGCGCCGTGGGCCTCGCGGACCCGGAGCGCCCGTGCGAGGTCGTCCAGTTCGTCGACGAGCCGGCGGCGCAGGGACGGCACGGGTCCGGCGTCGCGCAGGCACTCCTCGCCGAGGCGGAGGGTGTCGGGGGTGACGGCGTGGACGGGGAAGGCCCAGCGGCCCGCGGCGGCGGCGATGGCGGGGCCGCGGCGGGCGGCGACGGCGACCGCGTCGGGGAAGTAGCGGGGCACGTACTCCCGTACCAGGTCGGCCTGTTCGGGCTGCCAGAAGCCCTGGGCGGTGGCGGTGAACAGGTAGTTGGAAAGGTCGTCGGAGCCGAACATGGCGTCCCAGGCGCGGGCCTTGGCCTCGGGGTCGGGCAGGGCGGCGCGGCAGCGGGCGGCGCCTTCCCGGCCGGTGGCGCTGGGGTCGCGGTCGAGTTCGGCGGCGATGGTCTCCTCGTCGGTGGCGCCGAGGACGGCGAGCCGGGTGAGGATGCGCCAGCGCAGTTCGGGGTCGAGTTCGGGGCCGCCGGGGACGGTGCCGTCGGCGAGCCAGGCGGTGATGGTCTCGGGGTGGGCGGCGGTGGCGATGCGGTGGCGTACGGCGATCAGGCGGCGCCCGGGGTGGTCGCCGTCCTCGGTGCGGCGGATGAGGTCGCGGCACAGGGCGGTGAGGGTGGCCAGGGCGGCGGGCCGCTGCCCGGGGGTGAGGTAGCGGTCGGCGATGTGGGTGTGGGCGAAGGCCAGGACGCCCTGGACGAGGGCGAGGTCGGTCTCCTCGGGAAGGTGGGCGGCGGCGGTGGCCAGGTAGTCGCCGGGGGCGAGTTCGCCGTCGCGGACCATGTCGCGCAGGGTGTTCCACACCACGGTGCGGGTGAGGGCGTCGGGGATCTCGGACAGGCCGCGCAGGGCGGTCTCCAGGGAGTGCGCGTCGAGGCGGATCTTGGCGTAGGTGTGGTCGAGGTCGTTGGGGACGACGAGGGCGGGGCGGGTGCCGGGGCGGGGCTCGGGGGCGGTCTGGGGGACGTCGGTCTCGTAGCGCTCGCGCAGGACGAGGGTGCGGCCGTCGTTGAGGTCGCGGTCGTAGACGCCGATGGTGGCGCGGTGCGGGCGGCTGCCGTCGCGGTGCAGGGCGAGCGTCCAGGCGCCGGGGCGGGCGTCGACGCCGGCGGTGAGGGTGTCGACGCCGGTGGTGCGCAGCCAGGTGTCGGCCCAGGCGTGGACGTCGCGGTCGGTGGCGGTGGCGAGGGAGTCGATGAAGTCGGCGAGGGAGGCGTTGGCGAACTTGTGCCGGGCGAAGTGGGTGTTGATGCCGGCCAGGAAGTCCTTCTCGCCGAGCCAGGTGACGAGCTGGCGCAGGGCGGAGGCGCCCTTGGCGTAGGAGATGCCGTCGAAGTTGAGGAGGGCGGAGGCGGTGTCGGGGACGTCCTCGGGGGCGACGGGGTGGGTGGAGGGGCGCTGGTCGGCGTCGTAGCCCCAGGACTTGCGGGTGACGCCGAACTCGGTCCAGGGGCCGGAGAAGCGGGTGGCCTCGGCGGTGGTCTGGTAGCCCATGTACTCGGCGAAGGACTCGTTGAGCCAGATGTCGTCCCACCAGCGCAGGGTGACGAGGTCGCCGAACCACATGTGGGCCATCTCGTGGGCGATGACCATGGCGCGGGTCTGGCGTTCGGTGTCGGTGACGGCGGAGCGGTGGACGAACTCGTCGCGGAAGGTGACCAGGCCGGGGTTCTCCATGGCGCCGGCGTTGAACTCGGGGACGAACGCCTGGTCGTAGGAGTCGAAGGGGTAGGGCTCGTCGAACTTCTCGTGGTAGCGGTCGAAGCAGGCGCGGGTGATGTCGAGGATCTCGTCGGCGTCCGCGTCGAGGTACCGGGCGAGGGAGCGGCGGCAGTGGATGCCGAAGGGCAGGCCGCGGTGTTCGGTGGTGACGGAGTGCCAGGGGCCGGCGGCGACGGCGACGAGGTAGGTGGAGACGGGCGGGGTGGTGGCGGCGGTCCAGCGGCCGTCGTCGGTGCGTTCGGTGACGCCGTTGGCGAGGACGGTCCAGCCTTCGGGGGCGCGGACGGTGAGGTCGAAGCGGGCCTTGAGGTCGGGCTGGTCGAAGGCGGCGAAGACGCGCTGGACGTCGTCCATGAAGAGCTGGGTGTAGAGGTACGTCTCGCCGTCGGCGGGGTCGGTGAAGCGGTGCATGCCCTCGCCGGTGCGGGAGTAGGCCATGGCGGCGTCGACGCGCAGTTCGTGTTCGCCGGGGGTGAGGTTCCGCAGGGGCAGGCGGTTGTCGTCCAGGTCCGCCGGGTCGAGGGGGTGTCCGTCGAGGGTGACGCTGTGCAGCCGGGCGGGCCTGACGTCGACGAAGGTGTCCGTGCCGGCTGCGGGCTCCGTGTCGCCGCGGACGGTGAAGCGGATGGTGGTGAGGGAGTCGAAGGTCTCTTCCCCGCCGGTCAGATCGAGGGCGATCGTGTAGTGGTGGACGTCGAGGAGCCGGGCACGGGTCTGCGCTTCGTCGCGCGTCAGTACGGACATGGACGACATGCTGCCCGATGCCGGTCGGAGGGCACAGAGGCGGTTCGGTACGCGGCCTATGTCCGGTCTTTCTGGAGGCTGTCGCGCTCCCCCTCGCGCGCCCCCCGGGGCCGGGAGCGCGGGGCGGGGGCGTCGGGGTGGGGGCGGCCGGGAGGAGTGGGGCCGTTTCCGGTGTGCTCCCGCAGGCGGGCGCGCAGGTCGCGCACCTCCCGTTGGAGGGCGAGGTGGCGCCGGTGGGTCTCGTAGAGGTGGCGGACCTTGGTGCGCAGGGCCCAGGGGTCCACGGGTTTGAGGACCAGGTCGGCGACGCCCAGGCGGAAGGCGGTGGCGCTCAGCTCGGGGTCGAAGCCGAAGCCGGTGAGGAGGACGACCGGGATGTGCTGGGTCTGTTCCACGCGGCGCATGTAGCGGACCACGTCGAGGCCGTCGACGCCGGGTATCCGTACGTCGAGGAGGAGCAGGGCGACCTGGCCGCGCAGGACCTGTTTGAGCGCCTGGTCGCCGCTGGTGGCCCGCCGCAGGCCGTAGCCGAGCGGGGCGAGGGCGGCCTCCAGGGCGTACAGCGTGTCCTCGTGGTCGTCGACGATCAGTATTCCGGCGTCCGAGGGTGCTCCGGCGCCCGGCGGTGTTCCGGCATCCGACGGCATGGCCCGACGTCCTCCCTTGTGCGGCAAGGGGTGCACGGCTGTGCGGCACGGGGCGCACGGCTGTACGGCGAGGGGGGTGCACAGCGCAGCATGCCCCGTGCACGTCCCCGTGTCACTCCCCCCGGTACGGCCTCGGGAGGGTCGGGCGGGCCGGGCGGGTCAGGCGGACTCGGTGCCGGCGTCCTCGGCGATGCGCTCGTGGTGGTGGATGACCTCGGCGATGATGAAGTTCAGGAACTTCTCGGCGAAGGCCGGGTCGAGTTTGGCGTTCTCGGCCAGGGTCCGCAGCCGGGTGATCTGTTCGGCCTCGCGGGCCGGGTCGGCGGGCGGCAGCTGGTGGCGGGCCTTGAGGTGGCCGACCTGCTGGGTGCATTTGAAGCGCTCGGCGAGCATGTGGACGACGGCGGCGTCGATGTTGTCGATGCTGTCGCGCAGCCGGGCGAGCTCCTCGCGGACGGCGGGGTCGGCTCCACTGTTACCGGTGTTGCTGGTGGTCATGACAGGTCAGCCTACGGGGCGGGGCGGGGGTGGCGCCGGGCCGTCTCAGCACCCGGCGGGGGCAGGGG